>NZ_CP119421.1:4864601-5487627 GCF_030506305.1 Porifericola rhodea
TCGTTTACAAGTTCTCCCCATATTTTGCGCGCCTCCCACCAGCGATCATAGGCCTGGTTATTATTAAAACCTATAAAAAAAGCCAATGCAGTACCTAGTAGTGAGGGTATTATCGCAGGAAGCTCTATATATTCTTTCACCAGATGCTCATCTATAAAATAGGCTAAGCCGCAGGATAGTATTAAAAATAAATCAGTTTTCCAGGTAATCTTAAGGATTCTTAATAGTTGAATATTGCGGGAGATAATCATGAGTTTGGCTTAGTTTGAAATACACAATAAAAATAAAAGCTTAGGCAAAAGTGTTTAAAAAATCCTGAGCATAAACCAATTTACTATGCATACATATGTAAAATTGAAAATAACTGACAATAAAAAAAGGAACAAGCCGTAAGTAGCTGTTCCTTTAAAAATTGAAGATGAGTAGTATTACAAACTTCTGGATAAGGTTATCCCCAGACAGTCCCCTCCGTAAAAAGGATAGATTAAAGTTTGCTGCGCCTTCGCAGGCGTCTTCTTTTCCTGATTTTTTCTGAAATGCGGAGCAATCCAGTAAGCAACTTTAGTACTCAAAATACCAATACCTGCTCCCGCGGCAACATCAGTAACCCAGTGCCGATCATTATATATTCTACCCAGTCCGGTTCCTGCTGCTAATATATATCCCGCGATTCCGTACCAGACCGACACATCTTTATACTCCTGCCATAAATATTCGGCTCCCATAAAAGCAGTTGCGGTATGTCCTGAGGGAAAAGAGTTACTGGATTTTCCGTCTGGTCTTAGAATTTTTGTAGATCTTTTCAAAGAAGTTACGGTAATCCCCATAATGATATATGACAAAGCCAGATTTCTGGTACGGTGTCTTAGATTGTTTTTACCTCTTACACCTATAGAGTTGAGTCCATATACTGTCAGCATGGGAGAATACTGCATATAATCATCTATAGAGGTTTTTTTTAAGATATGTTCATCAACTTCTTTGTTTACCTTTTCATTAAAAGACTGTAGCGGTTTGTTATTCAGGCCAACTACCCCATAGGTAATGAGCGCTGCGGGTGCTGCCAATGATTTTAAGTTAATTTTGTTCTGAGTAGTAAGGCTATCCCTAGGTGAATCCTGGGCATTTAGCTGTACACTTAAAAAGAAACTGAGTAGTAATAAATAGATTTTTTGCATACGTGGGTGTTTAGTTCCTGTTAAATAAGGGCTTAGTAGTTAAGCCAAAAAGAAACTAAAACAGTACCACAGAAAGGCGTTTTTGGGCTTGTGTATGAATCTGAATAGGTTTTCAGAAACTCAGATAGAGTTTAAATGTCAGAATAACGGCGGTAGGTAAAAAAACTTTAAGCTATTGATAAAATTTCTAGTCTATTGACATCTATTTATTTAAAAAATACTGTTTTAAATAGCTCATATCCTCCTAAAAGGATAGATAATAGGTTAAAAGTATAAATTATAACCTACTCAAATAGTCTAGGTATTTTACTGCTAAGATTTTAGGCAATTACTCTGTAGCTTTTTTTTATGAAATGAACCCAGAAATTTCAGCCCTGAGCATAGCAACACTACAATTATATTACGTAAATAACTGTAAATCAATATATTATCAACACACTAAAAAATATTTTCAAGCCTTATTTTCTTTTAAAATGGCCTATAAAAAGGTTATTCGCCAAAACTACCTCAGTATGTAAGCCTTAAGCCTTAGCTGCGCAATTGTGGTATATATACGACCTTATTTTACTATTAAAACTAAAGCACCAGCCGGAAGTGCTGATGCTTTTGTCTGTTTTATCCAAGAAAGAGAAGGCAAGTAACTCTTTCAGGTGATTTAAATGACCTCAAAAAGTTCTTCTACAGGTCTTCTTACTTTTGCGGCTTGCTGACTGCTATCATCTTCTGCACGATAGCCAATGGTTGCCACCACCGCAGCATTCAGCCCTCTTTCTTTTAGGCCCAGTATTTCGTTATAAGTTTCAGATTCAAAGCCTTCCATAGGGCAGGCATCTATTTTAAGTTCGGCACAGGCAGTAAGTAGGTTACCCAATGCCAGATAGGTCTGGCGGGCTGTCCAGTTCGCTTTTTCCGCATCGCTTTTTTCTGCCAGCTTGGATTTAACAAAGTCACCATAGCCCTGCAGGTCTTCTACTTTCTGCTGACGGGTGTCAGCGACCAGTTTTACGAAATCATCAATCTGTTCATCTTGTATGTTGGTATAATTACAAAAAACCACCAAATGTGAGGCATCTGTTATTTGTCCCTGCCCCCAGGAGGCTGGCTTTAATTGCTCACGCAGAGCCTTGTCTTCAACAAAAAGTACTTTGTATAACTGCAAACCATAAGAGGATACAGACAGTTGCACTGCCTCTTTTATAATTTCTATATCTGCTGAAGATATTTTTTTGTTAGGGTCAAATTTTTTGGTGGCATAGCGCCATTTCAAATTTTCTATCAATTCCATAATTACTTAATTCTCAATATTTGTTTTATCTACAATTCTTGTCTCAACATGTAATTAGTCATTCTAAAGTGCTCTTTAAATCCAAGTTTCTGATACAGACCAAGCCCCATGGCCGATGCCTGTAAACTGGCATACTTAAAACCTTCGGTAATAGACTGATTGAGTAAGTGCTGCATCAATGCTTCGGCCAGTCCTTTTCTTCGCATTTCAGGTATAATGCCCATTGCATGCACGCCTATGGTTTCTGTATTAGACGCATGTAATATGGCCGTACCTACTGGCTGATTATAATGGTACGCGATATAAAAACGCGGAGCTTTGTATTGTGGTAGTAGTAGGTTTTGGTCAATCTGATATGCAAAGCAATCATAAAAAAGTCTCTCCCAGAGAAGGGCGTCTTTTGCCTGCTTTACTTTTTTTATACTTAAGCTATGTTCTACGCTAAACTTCTCCTGAAGTTGTAGGTACATGCCTATTTGTTGAAAGACAGGCTCAAATCCCTGACTTTCCAAAAATGAATACGAACGCTCATCATAAATGTTCCAGTAGGGAATGATGACTTTCTTTTCATGAGCTCTGATAACTTCTTTAGCCGGTAAAACACTTTCTTCGCTAGCCTGCTGATGAAACCACAGCCTATTCGGCCAGTCAGAATAGTTAAGCAATACACTATCAAAGTATTTGTTAGAAGAATAAACACCAAAGGCCTCTCCTACACTTTGCCAAAGTGCGCAAAGGTTAGCTATATTTTGATTGATGAGATAATCCATTTTTAGTTTTTATTGATAATAATAATTCCGCTAATCAGGATGAGAATGCCAATTAATCTTTTTATACCCAGAGGTTCTTGAGGTAAGCCAAACCAGGCGAAATGACCCGCTATAACCGAAAATATCACCTGTCCGCATAAACCTAAAGATATCATGCTGGATACACCTAAACGGGGAATGGTATAGTAATACAGACTAATGCCCAGTACGCTGAACAAACCACCGCTAAACCACAAATAATAGGGCACACTTTTGATTTCCTGAACATCAGGTAGATGCTTAACGCTCAGTAATACAAAGCAAAATGCAAAAGTAGCACTGCAAAAAAATGCTACCAATGACGCCAGCAAAGGGTTTTTAAGCAAGACTCCCAATTGAGCATTTAAGCCTCCCTGTACAGCCAGAAAAACCCCTCCGGTAAAGGCCAGTAAACTTAATGTTAAATGATTCATAGCCTAAAGGTAGATGTCCCTTCGGCATTAGGCATTTACATATGTTGATGATTTAAAAAAGCTACAACTCCCTTCGGATACGGCTTAACTGGGTAGGAGTAATGCCCAGGTAAGAAGCAATAAGTCGCTGGGAAACCTGTTGCTCCAGCTCAGGATAATCTTTTAAAAACTGAACGTAACGTTCGCTGGCATTTTGGGTAGCAAAAGATATCTGGCGCTTTTCATTTTCTACCACCCATTTCTGCTCCAGATAGGCGATATAAAAGTTTTTCAGATCCTGGTGTTGATAAATCTTTTCTTTATAAAGCTGATAATCCATTTCCAGAACTACTGACTTGCATAGAGCTTCTATGCTAAATGAGGAGGGTGACTGTAGCTGCAATGATACGGTAGAGCCCGCAAAATTATGGGGTACAAAAAAATTCTTGATATGTGTCTCCCCTTCTTCCTTTATAAATAATGAGATGAGTATTCCACTACACACAAAGTAGATCTTACGAGCTATCTGCCCTGGCCGAACAAGTACTTCGCCTTTTACTAAGCTTCTTGGCTCTGCCAGCGCGTACAGTTGCTCAAAGGAATCATCAGAAACCGGAGCAAAAGTATGCATACTCTTTTTTAAAATATCTTTGTACTGATCTGGTTGAAGAGATGTCATGCTATCAACAGGCTACTTGCTCTAAATTTACAGGAGCCGTTTCAAAGTTCAAATTTTCATGTTTGTAACTTCAATGTATAGCTTGGCAACATGTTCTAAAGCCCGGCTTTGAGCTTAATAACTTCAAATTTGAGGTTAAAAGATAGGGTTTTGATGTTCAGAAGGTCAAACTTGAGGTTCGGAACATCAAAAGAGATGTTTTGAAGTACCCCTTTCAGTTTATTGCTCCTGCTTGTCTTTAAAAAAGCTGTACACACAAGTTAGTTTAGCGATAAAACAGGCAAAATTCATTGCCTTGAGCTTAAGCTTAGTTTCATTACAACAAAACCAACGAACAAAAAGAAGAGGTCATTGACATGACCACTCTTCTAACTTAAGCGCTTTAAGCTTTCTTAAACTTTAAAATACCCCAGTTGAGGTAAGCCTTTTGTCCGGCAGCTATCCAATGCTTCAGCCCTTGCTTCATTTTGTCTACATACTCTCTGGAAATTTTATCGGCAAGGCTTTCGTAGTGGATCTCCAGCCCATGCAATACCTGAGTGTAATGATTAACTAATTGCTCAGGCATAAGTATTACTTCTTCTTCACTCAGGCCTACTTCCTTCGCAAATTCACGGTATTGAGCTACCGAGCCCATCTCTTCCAGATGTATCCGCTTTAGTACAGCATCCAGCACGCCATCTGGGCAGTCATCAGCCTGCATAGGATCAGTAAAAATGAATACTCCCCCCGGTTTGAGTACCCTCTGAGCCTCCTGAAAAATTTTAAATTTCTGATTGCTATGTAGTATGGCATCCTGCGACCAAAGGACATCATACGTGTTTGCATTAAAGGGTAGGGCCTCAAAATTGCCCTCTACTACATTAATTAGATGGTCTAAGCCCTGCGCCTTATTTTTTTCTTCGTTCCTATGGTTTTCGGTTGCGCTTAGGTTGAGGCAGTCTACTTTGCAGCCGAAAGTAGCTGCCAGATAACGGGCAGCGCCACCATAGCCTGAACCCAAGTCTAAAAGGTGGGTATCTACATTTAATGCGCCTGCTTTTTCTGCCATCAACACTACGGATTGGCGTGAGGCTTCTTTAATAGAATTTTTGCCGTCGTAAATACCAATATGTATGTCTTCTCCACCCCAGATGCTGTGATAAAACTCATCAGCATCCTGGCTGTTGTAGTATTCTTTGGTAATCTCTACGAGTTGATTATCCTGCATGGTCTAGAAATTTTAGGTTTATGGTTGGTAGGCTTTTTCTGCTACATGAATAAAAAAGTCAGGCTCTTCTGATTGATAAGTCTCCTGAAAGTCTCCATAGGTAGTAACTTTCTGGAAGCCTACTTCACTTAAAAGGTTTCTTACATAATCTTTACGAAGGGGAAACATATTCAAATGATATTCGGATTGGTCCGGAAACTCATAGCGAAAACGTGCCAGACCTTCGTCTACATGCTCAGGCTCAGCTTTTACATTTTCTCCGGCATAGTAATACGTATGCTTACTGCTAAAACCGTGGTCTAGTATAGAGTCGTAATTTCGTTGATCTAAAATGAGTACCCCATCGTGTTTGAGGGCAGAATAGAATTCAGCCAGAGTTTTTCTTCTGTCGTTTTCGTCAAACAGGTGGGTAAACGAATTACCCAGGCAAATAACTGCATCGTATCTTCCGTAAAGGTCACGGTTGAGCCAACGCCAGTCAGCATGCACTGTTCTGAGAATATGGCCGTGGTCTTTGGCATTTTCAAATGCTTTGGCCAACATTACCGGGCTACCATCTACACTTACCACATTAAAGCCGGCGTTAAGCAACTGAACAGAATGATAACCAGTGCCGGTAGCGGCATCCAGCACCTTCTTTTTGTTGTACTCCTGAAGTATTTTGATAAAAAAATCCTTTTCACCCTGAGCGCGGGCTTTCCAGTCAATAAGCTCATCCCACTTCTCCACAAAACTATGTACATACTCCATCTGATAATGGTCTGTCTCTCTTACCTCAATGGGATTTTTGCCGTATTGCTGTTTAGTTTGCGTCATTTTGGTAAATGTATTTTTGTGATGATAAAAGCTTAATATACCAAAATATAGAGTTAAGGTGTAGTCAATTGCCAAAGATCATAATTTCATAATTTTGCAGAACTGTTAAAGCCAGATATTGTGTAAATCATTTACCCTGATAAAACATACAATATAACTTCATTTATCAGATAGTTAGTTGACTAAGCTTGTTTAAGCTGTACTGAAGTAAAAGTATGTGCGAAAAGAATAACGAGATAGAAGCCTTTGGTAAAAAAGTTTTGAGGCGAGGTAAAAGAAAAAAAGCAAGCTCCTAAGAACCTGCCAATCCGCAGAGGGAAAAAGCTTAAAAAATCCCATTCATTAAGTTAAAAAAGTAATCCTCTGCTTTCTCAAATATAGAACCTAAGTATTAATACAAAGTAAATTCAGCATTACCTATATGTTACCCTTTATAGTCTGAAGTGCCTCAGGTTATAAGTAAATTGTAGCATGGCAAACTGCTGAAGCACTTCGGTCTGTACATCTTCTATATAGGTTTCACTTACTGTGCGGTTGATGCTATTGTTTTGCTTCAGCAGATCAAAAACTGTAAGTTTAAGTTCACCTAATTGATTTTTAAATAGCTTTTTACCAGCGCTCAGATTAATCAAAAGGTAATCTTGATTGTAGGCTTCAGACAGACCCGCATAATACTGATGATTAAGCTCAGTTTCTACAAACCAGCCCGACTCACTTCTACCATGTATTTTAAATTCGGTGTTCTGATTAAAGTAATTATTGTTCAGGTCGGCTCTTAGGGTGTTGTTCACCACGTTGTAATTAGAGCGTGAAGAAAGAGTAAAGTCCAGATACTCGCTCATATTGCTGCTTAATACCAACCCCATACCCATGCCCAGATTGTTGGCATAGTTCTTTTGCTCATTAATGAGCCCGGGAGTTCTGTTATACGTTAGTGATCCATTAAAATTAAGGTTACTCTGAATAGCTGTCAGTGGAATTCCGTAGCTGGCAAAAGACCTCAGACTCCAGCTATTCTCCAGATTAATTGGGCGAGTCAGCTGTGCCCCCTGCTGAAGCTCCACAGCACCATTGACTACAGTATCTTTACTGGCAATAAGGCTGCTTTCGGCAATATAGTTTGACGTATAGCTACCTCCTATTAGCATGAAAAAGCTATTAGCCTTTTTTACATTTGTAGAAGCATAGCGGGCAAATAGATTGTGGGTATACTCCTGTTCCAGGTCAGGATTTCCCTGGGTAAGCATCAGTGGATTGCTATTGTCTATGACATTTTGCAGTTCGCTAAGCTCCGGTGCGTTGGTATTGGTACGGTAAAACACTCTCAGGTTTTTGCCCCCCTCCATACGGTAATGGAGCATAGCAGAAGGCAGCAGGCTTTGAAAGTTACGGTTAATGTCATCTTCCTGAGGGAAAAGCTGACTATTATCCAGATAAGCAAACTGGTAGTTTATACGGCTCATGAAAGATAGCTTACCACTGTTAAACCTAAGACCACCGCCAAACTCCTGCGTAATGTATTGCGACTCAAATACATTGGTAAGGCTGGTATCCATGAGCGAATAGCTGCCTTCAGACTCATTAAAATTATAGGTAAACTTATCTGATTCACTCTCACTTAATGAAGCTTCATAGTTCAGCATAAGATTGAGCCTTTCAGAAATAGGTTCAGTGTAAATAATGTTCGCCGAGTAAGTATTGGTAAGCTGATCCAGAGTACTGTTCTGATCCAGCGAATCTAGTTCAGTAAATCCAGTATTGTAGTAGGTGTTTTCTGCATAGAGCTCATTACTGCCTTCCTGTGCGTTAATCTGTGTGCCAAAGCGGAAAGATAATGTTCTGCCTCTCTTCTCAAATCTATGTCTGAATAATAAGTTGTTGGAAAAGCTTAAGGCACTAAGGTCGGCTTTGTAATTATTTATAGTGCTGCTAAGCAGGTTCTCATTTTCCAGAAAGGTAATGCCATCTATCTGCTCACTTCCTATATTATGCTGCCAGCTTAGGCTAGGCTCCAGAATAATAGAGTTTTTGTCGTCTATGTTGTACTCCATGCGCATATTAAAGCGATGGTTAAAGTTATCACTTTCTGTCAGGCTGTTTTCATCGTAAAACTGGCTGGAATCTGCTGAAAGGAAAGTCTCCCTACTTAGCATCTGGTCGGCGCTATTATGGCTGTTATTGAAAAAATAGCTCCCGGTGACTTCAATCTTCTCCCCCCAATTGTCTGAATAGTTGAGCCCAAAAGCATTGGTCTGACTGATTCCGCTCTGCTGCCCAACTAAAAAATCACTGACATTACCACCGGACGAACCAGGACCTCTTCCACCACCTCCACCTGGTCCTCCGGAGCCTCTTCCACCACCTCTGCCTCCTCGCCTTCCGCTATTGCCTACTACTCCCAGAAGATCTTCTGTAGAGAAATTTTGTATGTTAATATTGTTGGACTGACCTATGATGGAAAAACGCTGGTCGCCATTAAAGATATTGATATTACCTCCCAGCGCATAGCGGTTATCAAGTCCGTAGCCAGCATAGACTTTACCGAACTGCCCATTTCTTTTATTAGCCAGCGTAACTATATTGATTGTTTTGGCACTTTGTCCATCATCAAAACCTGTGAACTCTGCCTGCTCGCTTTGCTTATCAAAAACCTGGATCTTATCCACCACTTCAGCCGGTAAGTTCCTGAGGGCAGCGGTAGGGTCGTTTCCGAAAAATGGTTTGCCATCTACCAGTACTTTCTGAACGTCTTCTCCCTGGGCCTGCACCTTTCCGTCTTCAAAGACAATACCCGGCATCTTTTTAATGAGGTCTTCTGTGCTGGCGTCGGGTAATGTTTTGTATGCTTTGGCATTGAAGATAGTAGTATCGCCTTTTTGCTCCGCACGAGGGAGTCGCCCTGCTACTTCAACCTCTTGCAAATAATCTTCCGATTCTGCCATACGTAGTTTAGCAAGCTCAGTATTCCGTTCCAGATTTAGAGTTTGTTCAATTTTTTGATAGCCCACATAGGTGATGACTAATGTATACTCACCTGCAGACAGATTATTGAACTGAAATTCTCCGGAACCATTGGTGGTGGTATAAAGAGCGTTTTCATCGTTTTGTGTCAACTTAACCGTAGCTCCCGGAAGGATGCTATCATCAGTTAGGGTAACTACCTTCCCTTGCAGACTTAAGCTTGGGGATTGAGCAAAGGCAGAAACGGTGATCAGACAAAAAAGTAGCAGGTATAGCGTTCTATGTGACATATTGATTTGAGCTTTGCCACCTTAGATACCTGGCCGAAGGCAAGGTTTAATACCTGAAAAAATATTTTACATAAAAATTGTGGTAGTACTTAAGATTTACGAAAATTTACCCTAACTGTAATAATAGATGTTCTAAAGTTTGAAAGAATGATCTGGTTAAGAGAAGGATATTACCTATTCTATTATTAAGAAACTAGTTAATTTTAGTAATCAATTTTAACATCTGCATTTATTACTTTATCTAACTCATATAGTATCCTATCGGATTTATTAAAAACTATCTGGTAAGATTCACATGTTTTTCTTAGCTCTTCTAAATATGAGAAATATAATTCAACTAATTTTTCTGATTGCGTAGGTAAGACTAATTTTTTACCAAAAATAACCCGATACACTCTCTGGTCTATTATCTGATAAATATTTGGATTTTTAAAACGAAGTATTGTTGAAGCCATTGGAAGTCCGATTCCTTTACAGCTTAACATTTTCAATAGTACTTCTTTAGTCAACTGTTCATTCAAGAGAGAATCTTGAATATCTATTTTATTAAGTAAGGCTAAAGTTTCATCTGTAAATTCAGGATAACGATTTACCTTCCATAACACTATTTGATGAATTATAGCGTGATCAAAATTACCTTCTAACTTATCTAATTCCTCTGTAAGTCCTTTTTGATATTTATAGTCATAGGCTAAGGTTTGCAGTACCTTTTGATTTACAATTTTAATTTCCATGAAGAGAAAATTTAAGCATTAGATTAATATTAAACTATTGCTTAAAAATCATACTTTATCTGTAAACCAACTATTCAAAGTAATGAAAAACCTAATTTGAATAGTTTATTGATACTTAACTGCTATTATGTGATAGTCAAAAGAATGCTTGTTTACCTACTTACATCTTACCCCAAAAAAAGCGCATAGCATATGCGCTTTTTATAAAAGGTTAATCTTTCTTTACCTGATTAGGTCAGTTGGAAATACCACTACACTTTCGTTGCCTTCTTTACTTACGGCAGCTACACCAAAGTAATAGTTATCAATCACGATATTATCCAGTGTGTACTCATTAACTTTTCCTACAAAACGGCTGTATTGCCATTGAGGAGATGTGGTTTCTCGCCAATATACTTTGTAGCCTGCCAGTTCAGGATGATCGCTTGCATTCCAGGCCAATGTGGTAGAGGCCTTTACTGCTCCTCCAATTTTAACACTATCGGGAGCCGAAGGAGCCCAGGCTAGTCCGGCCATACTTATAGCGTTTACCGCAGTTAGTTTAGCTGTAAAATCAAAGTTTACACCCTCAATTACATCACCATAGGCAATTCCATCTTCTACCCGTATATCCTGATGCTGACGATTATAATTTTCGTGGGCTTCCATAATACGAATACCCGCATAGCCCAGGTCGTTGAACGGACGATGATGTCCTCCCCTGCCAAATCTGTCTAGTCGGTAGATCATTATGGGATTCATCATCGGCATATAGGTTTGTGTTTGCTGATGTACATAACGCGCCAGTTGCCGAGAAATACCATCTACTTCTCCCCCCGTAAATCTACGAAAACGCCTTTCATTATCTGTTTCGGTAGGTGGTACGGGTTCAGAAAAGATGCGGAAGCTACGGTTATCCACTACTCCATCTATTCCTTCTATGTTGCCAATCATGTCATTATTAAGCACACCAATAATCTCCCAATTGTTTTTCCTGGCATATTCGGCCAGCCCTTTTCCACCAAACAGGCCTTGTTCTTCACCAGAAAGTCCTACATAAACAATGCTGTTATCAAACTCATATTGCGACAATACGCGCGCCGCTTCTATAGCTCCTGCCATGCCCGTAGCATTGTCGTTAGCACCAGGGGCATCTATTTGGAAGTCAATAGCGTCAGAAGCACGTGAATCAATATCACCGGACATAATGATAAAGCGGTTGGGGTTTACTTTTCCTCTTTGTATGGCTACTACGTTGACTACCCAGACATCCTTTGGCACCCGTGAGCCTGAACCTTCTTCTACAAAATCTTTCTGGTAAAATACATCAAGGCAATTGTTACAGTCGGAGGAGATTTTATCAAACTCACTTTTAATCCAGCGGCGAGCGGCACCAATACCACGAGTATCAGAAAGCGTATCCGAGAAGGTATTTCGTGTACCAAAGCCCGCCAGTTTACGAATGTCCTGCTCCAGACGTTCTGCGGAGACGGCCTCTATAATATCGTAGATTCGCATATCTGCTGACGGTGGGGCTACAACTTTGTCCTGTGCATAAATATAAGGACTGAGTAATAGAAAAGTTAAAAGCAAAAAGTATCTGTTAATCATCATAATCAGGAGTTTAGCAAAGTACATAACTGCTAATATATTATGATGTTAGTAGCAATACCAGACACTGTTAAAAATAGTCTGGCACCTTTAGCTTAGAAAAACATGTGTGCTATATTTCTTTCAGCTTGTCTCTACTCAGAGGTTTAATTACGTATTTGTGAAAACCCAGGTATTTAAGTCTTTCCTTATCACGTGGATTTTCGGAGGTGGTAAGCACCACAATCTTGATGCTGTCTTTGATCTCATCATCCAGACTTTTAAATTTTTCCAGGAAATCAAAACCATCAAAAACGGGCATTTTCAGGTCAAGAAATATGACATCCGGCCTCGTTTTTTCATGAGTAATGTGCGGGAAAACTTCTTCCGCATTGGTAAAAGTAATTACCTGACGAGCCAACCCTACTTCTTCAATAAGATTTTGGTTAATGAAACTGGTTACATCATCGTCATCAACCAAAAAAATAATTTGATATTTTTCCATCCAAAAGCCTGGATTAATTGTTAGGACAATATTAAGGCATTTTTTTATGTCAAGTAAGGGCTAAGATTAAATTTAATCAGCCTCTATTTTTATTTTTTTATCTAAAACTCTCTATGCAAGGCCATCAGATGATACATGAAGGGGCTGAATTTATGCCTTATGGACACTGTTATTTATGGGAGCCTTTCATCTTGTGGACGCACGCCATTTCCAACTCAATTATCGCGCTGGCGTATTTTGCTATCCCTATTTGTCTGGTATATATTTTTTTGAAGCGTAATGATTTTCAGTACATCTGGCTACTGGTACTTTTTGCCATTTTTATTTTAGGTTGTGGAACAAGCCACCTGATGGATGTTATAAATATCTGGCACCCCTACTACCGGCTAGATGCAATCATAAGAACAATTACTGCGCTGGCTTCTATAGGTACAGCACTGGTACTTATTCATGTAGCTCCACAGCTTTTGGAACTACCGAGTATAGAAAAGTGGAAAGCCTTTAGCCATCAGTTAAAATCTGAAAATGAAAACCTTGAGCAAGAAGTAGCCAGAAGAACTAAAGAATTGCAGGAAAGCAATGCTTCCATGAAGTTTTTAACCGATACCATTCCTCAAATTGTGTGGACAGCAAATGCTGAGGGTAATCTGGATTATTATAATCAAAACTGGTACGATTATACCCAGCTTTCTGAAGACGAAAGCATTGCCTACGGTTGGGTGTCAGTTATCCACCCTGATGACAAAGAGCAACTACAAAAGATCTGGAGCACATCTGTAGAAACAGCCAGCAACTTTCAGGCAGAGTTTAGAATGCGTGATGGACGAGATGGCAGCTACCGCTGGCATTTGGGTAGAGCACAGGCCATGAAAGATGAGGAAGGTAAGGTAAGCAAATGGTTTGGCACCGCTACTGACATACACGACCAAAAGGAAAAAAACGAAGAGCTAAAAAGGGTTAACGAAGATCTGGATAACTTTATTTATACTGCTTCGCATGACCTTAAAGCCCCTATTAGCAACCTTGAAGGCCTGATGCAATTGATTGAACAACGTACACCTAAAGATTGCGAAGCTGCCCTAAATCCACTTCATCAAATGGTAAATACACAGGTGGATAAGCTCAAATTAGTAATTAGTGATCTTGCTGATGTAGGTCAGATTAAAAGAGATGTAGTTGAAGATTTTGAAACAGTGCGAATAAACAAACTGGTAGAAGAATTTTTAGCAAGTAACCAAAGCCGTTTTAGTAATAAGCAAATAGATGTAAAGCTAAGTTTAAAAAGTGATGCGGTCTTTTTCTCTTCCAAGCACCTCAGAATTATTTTGTACAACCTACTGGACAATGCTATAAAATATAGCCAGCAGGCTCCTTCACAGATAGAAATTATCACTGATACTGAATACGACCAGTGGGTTCTTAAAATAAAAGATAATGGTATCGGTATTAAAGCAGAAAACCAGCACAAGATTTTTGAGATGTTTAAACGTTTTAACAGAAAAACGGATGGTACAGGTATGGGCCTATACATTGTAAAAACTACGGTAGAAAAATATCATGGAAGCGTGCAGGTAGAAAGTGAGCCTGGTAAAGGCAGTACTTTTAGTGTGCACCTGCCCTCTTCATTGTTACTACGCTGAAAAGTTAATTCAATGTTACTTACCGTACACTTAATTGTTTTTTGCTTACTGAAGGGAACCCTTTATAATGAAGGGGAGTATACTAAATATACCTAATTAATCGTCAGTTATGCCTAATGTAAGCACCCAAAGAAGTAGCTTTGTCAAACCCCTCAGAATAGCAGCAATACTGGAAGGAATTTCCTATTTGCTGCTCCTTTTTGTGACTATGCCTCTTAAATACCTGGCTCATATGCCTGAGCCAAATATGCTGGTTGGCTATGCTCACGGCTTTCTTTTTATTGCCTATATTGCTTTGGTGGTATTGGTAGCCTTTCAGGAGCGATGGAAGTTGAAATCTACATTTATAGCACTGGCTGCATCTTTAATTCCTTTTGCCACATTCTATGTGGAGTCTAAAATGTTGAGAAACAAATAAGCTTAAACCATTTAGCATCAATAAAAAAGGCTACCCAATCTTATGATCAGGTAGCCTTGTGTAATTTTTAGCGCTAGCAATTAGCTATTAGCTTTGTTTAGTTTCGCTGCTGCCAGATGGTCTACAAACCAGTGCAACTCACCATCTTCAGGTTTAATCAACTGCGCCGGATATTCTTCAGGATTATATTCTCCTTCTAATACTTCGTGCAGCGCATCTGCTTTCTGCTCACCAAAGGCCATAAAAGCAATACATTCTGCCTGGTTAATCAACTGGGGCATCAGGCTGATACGGTAGGTATCCATTTTCTCCACCCACATCTCTTTTACCCAGGTCATGGATTTATGAGAGAAAGGTACGTGCGGGAAAAGTGAAGCCGTATGTCCATCTGCTCCCATACCCAACAGAATAAGGTCAAAGCGAGGAGACATTCCCTGGAAGAATTCCTGCAAGCTTTCCTCGTATTGAAGAGCAGCAATATCCGCTCTCAACTCTCCATGAATAGGAAATATATGGTCTCTTGGTACTGGCACATCGTTAAGCAGTGCCTGATAAGACATGCCAGCATTGCTGTCTTTATCTTCAATAGGAACCGGACGCTCATCTCCCCAAAATACATATGTCTTATTCCAGGGCACCTGATTGATAAAAGGCTCCTGCTTAAGCAATTCGTACATACCTTTAGGCGAGCTACCACCTGTCAGGCAAACTACAAAGCGCCCTTTACTATCTACTGCTTCCCTGGCTTTACGCACAAATAGCTCAGCAGCGCTATAGCTCAGGTCATCTTTGTTTTCGTAAATGTGCAAGTTTGTAATTCCTTTCTTAGGGTGCTGATCGTTCTCTTCTATCACAGTTTCTTTAACATTTGTGGCTTTAGGGTTTATCCACTCGTGGCCTTCCAGTTTGAGCAAATCATCAGCCTCTTGCGGTCCCCAGCTTCCAGATGAATACTTAGGCAAGGCATGCTTACCATTTTTATCCCATTTATCTAATATGGGCATAACTACTTTCCAGGCTTCTTCTACCTGATCTGCTCTCATAAAGAGAGCCGCATTACCCTCTATAGCATCCAGCAATAAGGCTTCGTAGGCTTCTGGTGGCTCAGCATCATAAGATTGCTGATAATCAAAAACCATTTCTACCGGATTAAGTATGTGGTATATACCCGGGCGCTTAGCCTGAAAACGTATGGTTATACCCATGTCCGGTTGAATATTAATGATAATACGGTTAGGCTCTCTACTTGCATTATAGTCTTTGGTAAATGCCCGATGTGGCGGTTTACGAAGCTGTATAGTAATTACTGAACACTTATCGCCCATGCGCTTGCCGGTACGTACGTAAAAAGGAACATCCTGCCAACGCCAATTATCAATGTTAAACTTAATGGCGGTATAAGTTTCAGTAGTAGACTCTGGATCTACCCCCTCTTCTTCGGTGTACCCTTCTGCCTTTTTACCTTTAATCCAGCCTTTATCGTATTGTGCACGAATGGCATATTTATCTACCTCTTCTTCTTCCATGATGCGCACGGCTTTGAGCACATCTACTTTTTTATTTCTGATTTCGTCAGCATCCAAATTAATGGGAGGCTCCATAGCAATCATAGATACAAGCTGCAATACATGGTTTTGCACCATATCCCGTAGCGCACCGGAGCCTTCATAATAGGCTCCCCTGCCCTCAACGCCTACCGTCTCGGCTACGGTAATCTGCACATGGTCAATATAATTTCTGTTCCAGAGCGGCTCAAAAATGGTATTGGCAAACCTGAAAGTAAGAATGTTCTGTACTGTTTCTTTACCCAGATAATGGTCTATACGGAAAATCTGCTTTTCGTCATACAGCTCTGTAAGGAGTTTGTTTAGCTCACGAGCACTTTCAAGGTCATGTCCAAAGGGCTTTTCAATAACAATACGAGAGCACTCCAAATCGTGGCATGCCTGAGTAGAAGCCAGATTAGTAGCAATGGTAGAAAATAACTGTGGAGCTACTGACAGATAAAACAGACGGTTGGCTTTTACGCCCCAGGTATCTTCCAGAGAACCAATTTTAGTATCCAGTTGCTGAAAAGACTCCTTCTTCATTACATCCATAATGAAGTATTCTATATGCTGAGAGAAGGCATTCCAGACTTTGTCATCAGTAATACCCCGACGAGAATACTGAGACACCTCTTCGCGAAGCATATTACGATAGTCTTCATCAGAAAACTCGGTACGCCCCAGCCCAATTACCTGAAAATTATCTGGCAGGTATTTATCCAGAAAAAGATTATATAGGGCAGGGATAAGTTTTCTTTTATTCAGGTCACCACTACCGCCAAAAATGATGATTACGGTAGGGTCTAGCTGGTGTTTGCTAAATTCCATAAGATCAGGTATTAATAATTATGAGGCCCCCCATATAGTATGAAACGCGCCTGTTTTATCCAGTCTTTCATACGTATGAGCACCAAAATAGTCTCGCTGAGCCTGCACCAGATTAGAAGGCAGACGCGAGGTGCGATAACTGTCATAGTAATGTAAAGACGCTGAGAGTGCCGCAGTAGGAATCCCCTGCTCCAGGCACTGTACCAATACTTTACGTGTTTGCGAAGCAGTCTGGCTTAATGTTTTCGCAATATCCGGGTTAATCATGAGGTTTGCCAGTTGCTTATCCTCAGCAAAGGCTTTCATGAAATCTTCCAGCATACGAGAGCGGATGATACACCCTCCTCTCCAGATTTTTGCTACTTCTACTAGATCTAGGCCAAAACCCATCTCTTCAGAAGCTTTCTGTAACATGGCAAAGCCCTGAGCATACGATACCAACATAGCAAAATGAAGAGCATCATGCGCCTGAGCAATAAGTTCTTCCTGCTGGTCTGTCTTTTGAACTTCGGGTCCGCTCAATAAGCTTTCTGCTTTGGTACGTTCATCTTTAAGGGCAGAGAGGTAACGCATAGTAACAGCCGAATCTATAGTAGGAATAGCCACTCCCAGATCCATAGCACTTTGAGAGGTCCATTTACCGGTGCCTTTTTGTTTGGCACTATCCAGAATATTGTTAATGAGCATCGCCCCTTCTACCTGATCATCTGACTGTTTAAAAATGTCGGCGGTAATTTCTACCAGGAAAGATTGAAGAGCGCCCTCGTTCCAACTTTTAAAAGCCTGATGTAACTGCTCTTCGCTAAGGCCACCACGGCGACGCAACACATCGTAGATTTCTGCAATAAGCTGCATTATGCCATACTCTATGCCATTATGCACCATTTTTACATAATTGCCAGCCGCACCATTGCCAAGAAACGCAACACAAGCTTCGCCATTAACCTTAGCAGCCGCAGCCTCTAAAATCCCTCTTACCGGCTCATAAGCATCTATTTTGCCACCAGGCATAAGACTCGGACCAAACCTCGCTCCTTTTTCTCCTCCAGAAACACCCATTCCCAAAAAATGGATTTTAGCATCTTCCAGCTTTTCCATACGACGCGTAGTATCATCGTAGTGCGAGTTACCTCCGTCTATGATAATATCACCTTCATCCAAATGTGGTAGCAGGCTATCAATAACAGCATCTACCGCTTTGCCGGCAGGCACTAGCAACATAATACGGCGAGGAGATTTTAAAGCGCCTACAAAAGTGTTAAGCTCAGCAGTGGCATGCACATTATCTCCTGCTTTTTCTTTATCTAGTGCTTCTACTTTCTCTTTATCCAGGTCATAGCCTATCACTTCAAACTGATGATCAGCTACGTTAAGGAGAAAATTTCTACCCATAACGCCTAAACCAATCATTCCGAAGTCACAGTTAGCTTGTGTATTCATAGTTTGTGTTTTGTTCTTGTTTAAATGGTCATTTTGTATTTCTATCTTCTATATTTTTAAGTTTTGTAAGCCTCCTGGCATGTCTCTCCTCTCCAGTGTAGCCGGCATTCAAAAAGGCATGAATAAGCTCCATGGCATACACATCTCCCACCACTCTGGCCCCTATACAGATAATGTTCATGTCGTCATGCTCTACTCCCTGGTGAGCAGAATAGGTTTCGTTGATCAGTGCAGCTCTTACTCCCTGAATTTTATTGGCTACTATACAGGCCCCGATTCCACTTCCGCAAATAGCTATGCCTCTTTCCACCTTATTTTGTGCTACGGCTTCTGCCAAGGGCTGTACAAAGTCCGGGTAATCATCCTGAGCGTCGTAACTATCTGCACCAAAGTCAGTAATCTCAAAATGGTCCTGTAAAGATTTTTTTATTAGCTCCTTAAGCTCAAAACCTCCATGATCAGCGGCTATACCAATTTTCATCATCGTGTTAAAAAAAGTGTGGCCAAATCTGTTTAAAGTGGTAAATATAGAGCATAGCATTACGATCAACAACCCGGCCTCATATTAGCTGAAAAATTCTTTCTGTTTCCTAAGATAAATTCTCGTAACAGTCGTAGAATATTAAAGAACACTTTCACTTTTTCAGAGTTATTCAATCAAATAAACCCTAATGATATGAGTAAACTTGTTAAAAACGACGTAAAATCTAGTGAACCGACTAAGCTTGGTTTGTCAGAAAACAAAAGAGCCGAATCTGCAGAAATATTAAACCTGCTATTGGCTGATGCATCTGTGCTCTATACCAAAACACGCAATTTTCATTGGAATGTTACCGGGCCACTGTTCTACAGTCTACATAACCTGCTGGAAGAGCAATATCAAGAGTTGGCAACTTCTACAGACGAAATTGCTGAACGTGTACGTCAGCTTGGTTTTAATGCTGTGGGAAGCATGCAGGAGTTTCTAAACATTACTCGCCTGGAAGAAGCTAAGAAAGATGGATTGAGCGATAAGGATATGGTAAAAGCACTGGTAAAAGACCATGAAGAGGTGGTGCGCACCATGAGAAAAGACATAGAAAAACTTGAAGATGAACTTGGAGATGTAGGTAACGCAGATTTTGTTACCGGACTCATGCAGGCACACGAAAAGATGGCCTGGATGTTAAGATCACTACTTCAACAATAAATTTAAGCCGGCTAGTCCGGCTTTTTTTTCTACATGCCCTCCTGAATATTTTCAGTATTCAAAATTGTGTTTATTTGCCGGCAGAGACTTATGAATATCAGACACACTTATGGAGAAAACTGCCTTAGAAAAAAAGCTCATAGAATACAAGAATAAGATCCATCCACTAATACCCGGGCTTACAAAAGCTAAACTTAAATATCTGGACTTTTCTGAGGAAAGCGCCTTTTTACAAAACTTAGACCTTAAAGATACCTTTAAATTTAATCAGGTGCTTTTTGATGAAGTGCTTCGGGGCAAAGTAGGTATTGGAGGATATTTTGAAAATCGCATTATTTATCGCAGAAGCACTCATTACGATGGAGCAGAAGCTCGTAGCCTTCACCTTGGCCTTGACTTGTGGGTAGCAGCAGGAACCGCTATTTACAGTCCGCTTCCCGGCACCATACATAGCCTGCAAGATAACCAGGGCTTCGGCAATTATGGCCCTACTATTATCGTTGAACATGTAATAGAAGACATACACATTTTTGGTCTGTATGGCCATTTAAGCCATGAGTCGCTCAGACGGTGGAAGCCTGGTGATAAGGTTTTGGCAGGAAAGGAAATAGCCTGGGTAGGTGACTTTCCCGAAAACGGAGACTGGCCCCCACATTTGCACTGGCAACTAATGAAAGATATGCTGGGTAATGAGGGTGATTTTCCGGGGGTTGCGGCACCATCAGATAGGGATTTTTATTTGCAAATATGCCTTGATCCTCACTATCTTTTAAAACTGGCAGACACCTGACTCTCTGCCAGTAATGCACTAAACTTAACAAATATTGGAACGCTACTACCAAATATTAGGACTACCAGTCGGCTCATCAAAAACGGAAGTCAAAAAGGCTTATCGTAAGCTGGCGTTTATGTACCATCCTGATAAAAATGTAGCTCATGAAGCCCAACAGAAGTTCTATCAGATTACTGAAGCTTACGAAATTATTCTAGGCACACGCAAAGCTCCTCCTATCAGACAAGCTACCAGCACCCATTCGTATTATCATGCTGCAAGAGGGCGAAGATCCTATAATTTCAGGCGGCAGTCGTACCGAGAGATGTGGGAAGAAGAGAGTGATAGAAGACGAAGAGATGCCAGACGATATGCCAAGGAGCAGGCTCAAAGACGTTACGAAAACATAAAAAAAAATAATGAAGCATTTAAGAAAAGCTGGTACTATAAACCCGCTTACTATTTTGTACATGCTATCATATTTGCTGCCTGGCTCATTGGATTAGCAATCTTATGTTCATCGCTTTACGGACTGGTATACTTCTACCTAGAGGACGATCAGTGGTGGAAAATTTTGTTTTGCTTTCCTCTGTTTGTTGCCGGAGTGCTTTGTATTACACATGCAAAAAAACTTAAACAAGAGGCTGCACCTTTTTTCAGTTAAGTAAATGCAACTTTTTTTGTTAAATACTTGTATATACAATTAAAGTATACACATTAAAATGAAAACTATATTACACCAATCCAATAACAGAGGCCACAGTAATTTCGGATGGCTGGACTCATATCATTCATTTAGTTTTGGCCGGTATTACGATCCCCAACGCATGGGTTTTGGCGTATTAAGAGTACTCAATGATGACCATGTGACCGGTGGAGCTGGTTTTGGCACTCACCCTCATGATAATATGGAAATAGTATCTATTCCTTTATGGGGAAATATGGCGCATAAAGATAGCACTGGTACCAATGGAGTCATCAAAACCGGAGATGTACAAATCATGTCAGCAGGTAGTGGAATAACTCACTCTGAGTTTAACCTGTCTAAAGATAAAGACCTTAAATTTCTACAGATATGGGTAATGCCCAAAGAGAGAAACATAAAACCACGCTATGCGCAGCAAAGCTATGACTTAAACTACAATTTAAATCAATGGCAAACAGTAGTAGCACCGGATGAAGAGCAGGCATTATGGATTAACCAGGATGCTTATTTCACAATGATTAAGACAGATAGAGTGCTCCAAACATCTTATCGCTTAAAACAAGCGGCCAATGGTGTATATCTATTCGTAATTGAAGGGATGCTCAAAGTGAAAGAGCATCAACTTAAGCAGCGGGATGCATTGGGGGTTTATGAAGCCGAAGAAGTTGAGATGGAAATCTCCAAAGATGCTTATATCCTCGCTATTGAAGTTCCTATGGGCTAGTAATAATAGATTGATAAAAGTTTCGGCATTAGGCAAACAATTGAGCTTTATATAAGATTTTTACTTATGTAATAAAGCAGAAGGTTTTTAAGTATTTATTTCCTGTAAGTAAGTCTGATAGGTCTTAATTATTGTAATAATAGAACTCATCCAAGACCTGTTTAGACTTCTCAGGAATGGATTTTTTTAACTTAATCTACACATAGCTGTATTAATTTTTTAATAAAAATAGAATATAAACTGCTTAAAATGAAAGATCTTTATTTATTACAAGCCTGGTTTGCAATGCTGGAATTTAACTTTGAAGTTTCAGGTTTTTTCATAGATTTGAATAATTGGCAACGCTAATGGTGATAGCAGTAGCAGGCAATATTGGTACTGGAAAGACCACATTAGTCAGGCGATTATCAGATCAACTGGAATTTACAGCAGAGTTTGAAGCCGCCAGAAACAATCCGTACCTGTCTCTTTTTTATGAAGACATGCAACGCTGGGCATTTCAATTACAAGTGTATTTTCTGGGTTGCCGATTTAAACAGGGGCTAAAGCTAAAAGAGCAGCAGTCCGGTGTAGTTTTAGACCGAACTATTTATGAGGATGCGGAAATATTTGCCAAAAACTTATATGAGTCCGAAATACTCTCAGAAATAGATTACAAAAACTACCTCAATCTGTACCAATCTATGCAAGAGCTTACTCCAACTCCAGATTTACTTATTTTTCTAGAAGGAAGTCCGGAGCTGCTTAAAGAGCGCATATTAGAAAGGAGCAGATTGGAAAGAAGCTACGAAAAAGATATACCGCTGACCTACTTAAAACGTTTAAATAAGTATTATTCAGCATGGGTAAGCAAGTATACATATTCACCTAAGATCAGCATTAATATTGATCAGATTGATTTAGCTAAAAACGAGCATTTTGAAACACTATTAGAAAAAATTCAAAATCTAAAAAAATGCGTTACTTAGAAGACTTTTATGTAAAGAACGATTTGGGAGAAGTACAAGTCTTTTACAGACTCAAGCCTATAGTTTTTCCTGAAAACGAGTTTACTTATTTAGGAACAGAGATTATGACTAAAGAAGGTCATGCATATATAGATAATTATGAGTTGACTTACCGCGACATCCTTCAGATGTATGAAGATGGTTTCCACACTATAGATCGTGAAGAGTTTGAACGCGTGCAAGCATTGGTTGACTGTGAGCTAGAGGAAGAAGTCCTGGAAGATTAATATTCAGCTAATTTTCATCAGACTTATCTTCCTCAGCATTGTATTGATTTAGCAGCTTCTCCCATCCATATAGCTGCTCCGCTGAACTTTCGCGATATCTTTCTGCGAATTTTCTAAGCAAAACCGCTCTGGCGCTCAATTTTTGAGCCTGCTTTTGGGCAACATCATACTTTTTGCCCATTTCATCGTCTAAATTATTGTCTTGGTTTTTCAGCATAGCCATGACATTTTCTTTCTATAAATTTAAGAACTAGCATCTTCATTTTTTGTCTTTAGCAATAAGAATTTAATGTTCCAAATTCTATCTTTTTTTCTGCTAAACCATTGGCCTTGCTACAATTTTTATTAAAAGTCAAGATTTAATAAGTAAGCTTCTTTTCTATTTTTGCTGTTTGTTTACAGAAAAGAAAGTGTAACTAATCACATATTCTATCTAACCTTTCCAACTCATGCAGCATATATCCATCATTGCCGATGAATTGCAGTTGAAAACCGGGCAAGTGTCTGCTACTGTCAAACTTCTGGACGAAGGGTCTACCGTACCGTTTATCTCCCGTTATCGCAAAGAAATGACCGGAAGTCTGGATGAAGTAGCCGTTACTCAGATCCGGGATCGTATTATTCAGCTCCGCGAACTGGATAAGCGAAGAGAAAGTATTCTCAAGTCTATTGAAGAGCAGGGTAAGCTTACAGATGAGCTGGCAGATAAGATAAATGCCGCTGATACAATGGCCCGCCTGGAAGACCTTTACTTACCTTATAAACCTAAGCGTCGAACTAAAGCTACAATCGCCAAAGAAAAAGGCCTGGAGCCATTGGCTACACTGGTTTTTGAACAGGAAAATGTAGACTTACAGGAAGAAGCTAAAAAATATCTGGATAGCGAAAAAGAGGTCAATAACGAAGAAGAAGCCTTACAAGGCGCTCGCGACATTATCGCTGAATGGATTAACGAAGATCAGGAAGCACGTGCTGCTATGCGGGATCTCTTTATGAACAAAGCCACTTTTCAGTGTAAAGTAATCAGCGGTAAGGAAGAAGAAGGCCAGAAGTACAAAGATTATTTTGAGTGGGAAGAGCCTGTAAAAACAGCTCCCTCACACAGAGTACTGGCTATGCGCAGAGGTGAGAAGGAAATGATTTTGATGCTGAATATTGCCCCTCCTGAAGAGGAAGCCTTGCAGCTCTTAGAAAAGAAGTTTGTAAAAAGTAATACTCCGGCCGCAGAGCAGGTAGAAATAGCGCTTAAAGATAGCTACAAAAGATTGCTGAAGCCTTCTATAGAAACCGACATCCGTCTATCTACCAAAAAGAAGGCCGATGAAGACGCTATAAAAGTTTTTACTGAAAACCTGAGAGAGCTACTTATGTCGTCTCCACTCGGAGAAAAGAACATACTGGCTATTGACCCTGGTTTCCGTACTGGCTGCAAACTGGTATGCCTGAACAAACAGGGAAGACTACTGGAAAACACAGCCATTTTCCCTAATGAACCTCAGCGTAAAACCATGGAGGCGGAAGCTATTATATTAGCCTACTGCCAGAAGCACAATATTGAAGCTATTGCTATAGGAAATGGTACAGCCAGCCGAGAGACAGAATCATTTGTAAGAGGTATTAAAGAACTTCCTAAAAGCATTCAGATTGTAATGGTAAACGAAAGTGGTGCTTCTGTTTACTCAGCTTCTGATGTTGCTAGAGAAGAGTTTCCAGATTATGACCTGACTGTTCGTGGAGCGGTCTCTATTGGTCGCCGATTAATGGACCCTCTGGCTGAGCTGGTAAAAATTGACCCTAAATCTATTGGGGTAGGACAATACCAGCACGATGTGGACCAGACTGCGCTGCGCCAGAGCCTTGACGATACTGTCATCAGCTGTGTAAACAATGTAGGGGTTGAAGTAAATACTGCTAGTAAGCAATTGCTGACTTATGTTTCTGGTCTGGGACCTTCATTAGCACAAAGCATTGTAAATCATCGTAATGAAAAAGGACCTTTTAAAACTCGCGAAGAGCTGCTAAGCATTCCTCGTTTGGGTAGTAAAGCTTTTGAACAGGCGGCAGGTTTCTTAAGAATACGAGATGCGGAAAATCCCCTTGACCGCAGTGCGGTACACCCCGAGCGATACGAAACTGTAAACCAGATGGCTGCTGATCTGGGCTGTACTATAGAGGACCTGATTAAAGACGAAAACCTACGCAAAAGAATCAATCTTAAGCAGTACGTGTCTGATGATATCGGTCTTCCCACTCTAGAAGATATTTTGTCTGAGCTTTCCAAGCCAGGACGTGACCCACGCGAGCAGTTTGAAGCCTTTGAATTTGCCGAAGGCGTGCATGAGATAACAGATTTAAAAGTAGGCATGAAACTACCAGGAATAGTAACCAACGTCACCAATTTTGGAGCATTTGTTGACCTGGGCGTTCATCAGGATGGACTAGTACATATAAGTCACCTGGCTGATAAATTTGTAGATAATCCTGCAGAAGTAGTAAAAGTACATCAGCAGGTACAGGTTACAGTAATGGAGGTTGATGTAGCCCGTAAAAGAATAGGTCTGTCTATGAAAAGTGATCCTTTTGCTCCTCCTAAAAAAGGTGGCCAAGGAGGAGGCAAAAGACCTAAAAAGCAAAACGAGCCTGAAGGAGACTTACAGTCTAAACTTGCTATGTTAAAAAATAAATTTAGATAAGCATTTGAAGCCCATCAATTGTGATGGGCTTTCTTTTTACTCGTTAAGTGGATCAGCTCTGCTACCAGACCCGTCCAGCCCGTCTGGTGAGAGGCTCCTAAACCTCTTCCATCATCACCGTTAAAATATTCGTAAAACAGCAGGTGATTATTAAAGTGTGGGTCTTTCTGAAATTTTTCAGTGTTTCCATGAAAAACTCTTTCCCCTTTTTCGTTCTTTCTAAAAATATTAATGAGACGCTCACTGATATTTGTCGCAATTTTATCCAGCGTAAGAAAATTGCCTGAGCCGGTAGGATACTCCAGACGAAAGCTCTCTCCATAATAATCATGGAACTTCATCAAAGACTCAACGATAAGGTAGTTAATAGGAAACCAGACTGGACCTCTCCAGTTAGAATTACCGCCAAACATAGATGAATCAGACTCACCAGGCAGATAATGTACCGTATGTGTTTGTCCATCAAATGAGTATTCGTAAGGGTGGTCTTTATGATATTTGGATAAGCCTCGTATTCCGTAGTCAGACAGAAATTCCGCTTCGTCTAACATTCTTCTTAGAATACATTTTAAGCGGTGTACCCTTACCAGTGACAGCATACGTGTTTCACCTTTACCATGTTCGTACCAGCGAGAAATTAGTGAGCCAAGATCAGGCCGGTTACGTAGCACCCACTGCAAGCGACGTGTAAAGTCAGGTAAGGCCTCCAGCAGCTCAGGTCTGAGAACTTCTACAGCAAACAGAGGAATAATACCAACAATTGAGCGCACTTTCAGTATTTGAGTAGCACCATTCTCCAGATGTACAGCATCATAGTAAAATTCATCCGTTTCATCCCAGAGATCCACCCCTTCCTTACCAATATTAAACATAGCTCCGGCAATGGAAAGAAAGTGCTCAAAGAATTTAGAGGCCATTTCCTGATAGTATGGACGAGTCTGAGATATTTCTAAAGCCATTCTCAGCATGTTTAGCGAATACATTGCCATCCAGGCAGTAGCATCAGCCTGCTCCATACGCCCTCCAGCGGGTAAGCCATGGCTGCGGTCAAACACACCAATGTTGTCCAAGCCTAAAAACCCACCTTCAAATAGATTATTACCGCTGGTGTCTTTCTGATTTACCCACCAGGTGAAGTTCATCAATAATTTATGAAATATTTTTTCTAAGAACTCAATATCGCCTTCTCCCGACCTTTCTTTGTCTATACTATACACTTTCCAGGCACTCCAGGCATGCACAGGTGGATTTACATCGCTAAAATTCCACTCATAAGCAGGGATTTGCCCATTGGGGTGCATATAGTACTCTCTGAGCATTAATAAAAGCTGGCGCTTTGTAAAATTTGGATCTACCCGGGCCAGTGGAATACAATGAAAGGCAAGGTCCCAGGCAGCATACCAGGGGTATTCCCATTTGTCTGGCATGGAAATGATATTATTATTTACCAGATGCCGCCAGCTGCTGTTTCTCCCTGCTCGGCGATGATGACTACTTTTGTTGAATTTAGGGTCACCGTTTAACCACTGATTGACATCATAGAGGTAAAACTGCTTGCTCCATAGCATTCCGGCATAAGCCTGACGTTGAATATTTAAAAGTTCAGGATCTTTTACCCCCTTCTGTAAACCCTGGTAAAAATCATCAGCTTCTTTTAACCGGTCTGCAAATACCTGATCAAAATCTTCAAAAGCCTTAGCCGTTCGGGTTGACATACGAAGCCTGATTACCCACTCCTCTCCCGCTTTCAGATTTTTTTTCCAGTATAATGCAGATTTTGTGCCTCTCAGGTCTGGGTTTACACTATCGGCATGACCGTGTACTACATAATCATTGATACCATCTTTAGCATAAGCTTTTTCATTTTTGCCACCTTCCAACTTCTCCCAATTGGTTTCGTTTTCGCAGAATAATAATTCCGGCTCACCTTCATAGTGTAGGAAGGCATCTTTCTGCATACGGTATTTAATTCTGATAGCTTTATCCTTAGGCATGGCTATCAATTCCGGTTGGTAGTCATCATGCCCCCAAGACCAGCTGTTTCTAAACCAGGCAGTAGGCAATAAATGAAAAGGGGCCGTCTTTTTTGAGCGGTTAACTACGGTAATTTTTGCGAGTATATCGTCTGATTTTGCTTTGGCATACTCTACAAACACATCAAAATACTCGTCCTGATCAAAAATTCCAGTATCTATAAGCTCATACTCTGTTTCTAATTTAGAGCGTCGCTTATTTTCCTGTAGCAGTTTATCGTAAGGAAAAGGCTGCATGGGGTATTTGTACAGCATCTTCATGTAAGTATGTGTCGGCGTAGAGTCCAGATAGTAATATAATTCTTTGACATCTTCGCCATGGTTACCCTCATGGTTTGCCAGACCAAACAATCGCTCTTTCAGTATGGGGTCTTTCCCATTCCACATGGCTACAGAAAAGCAAAACTGTTGCTTATGATCAGAAAGGCCGGCAATACCATCTTCGCCCCAGCGGTATGCTTTGCTACGCGCCATATCATGAGTAAAAGAACCCCAGGCAAAGCCATGGTCACTATAATCTTCTCTAACGGTTCCCCATTGCCTTTCAGACAAATATGGGCCAAAACGCCTCCAGGTTTTATTATCAGAAGATGAAAGTATTCTATCCCACTCCGGGTTATGTAGATATTCTTTGGACATGTCAGTTTTGAATTAGAGATCGAGAGTGCCGAAAATATAAAATTTACGGACAAGCAGTAATTATGCTGATATTTAATAGGCTAAAAGTGCCTGAAGATAGCTTCAGTAAAGCAATATTAACAGAAAACTGTAATTAAGAATAAAAATACCTATTCAGCACGATCAATAGATTTAATATACTCTTGCATAAGATTGGTTTTTGCCTCTCGCTCAAAGGAAAACACTTTTTCTTCACGATTCAAGTAATCAAATAGAGCTAATGACTGCTCATATTTTGTTTTGGCCAATGAAAATTTTTGTTTTTCGTAATAGAGATCGCCTTCCTCTTTTAACAACTCTGCCAGCACATTAAACTCCTCTAGGCCCAGCGAAGAATGGTTTGTCAGCTTACTAATAAATCCTGCTTCATCTAGTTTTTCTGGTGATATACTCAGTAGTTTTTTGTAAGCTTCCTCAACTACTGTGAGGGCTTCCTCATTTTTACCTTCCATTTTTAAAGCTTTTGCTTTTTTTTGCACCTGATCTAATTGTTGCAATAGCTTGAGAAGAATATCTTTCTTTAACATATAGTTTAAACTAGATAATGAAATTGAACTAACGTAAGTATAGCATGAGTTATACTAAACTCATTAACTTACCAGCATATAAAGTGAAGAATCTAATTTAAAATCACATATTCACGTTCATGCTTTAGTATTTTCTAATTTACAAACTTTTGAAATTACTATGCTTAAATATATTTCTCCGATACTGTTTGCCTTTTTGATAACTGCCTGTGGTACCTCTTCTGATGAAAAAGATCAAAAGCAGGACATGGAACCTACTGCCAAGGATGATAGTATCAGTAAAAAGCCGTATCAGGCAGTATCATTGCTGGGAGACACTCTTTATGCTTTAGATATTGAAGAAGAGCGGCAGAAACAATACGATTCTGCACTAGATGTAGCTTTAGAAAACTACAAAAACGCACCACAAAACCTTGATAATATCGTTTGGTTAGGTCGTCGGCTGGCTTATCTGGGAAGGTATCAGGAAGCAATAGAAACCTATACCAAAGGTTTGCAGTACTTTCCTAATTCCGCTGAACTTTATCGTCATCGTGGTCATCGTTTTATTTCCACCAGGCAATTTGATCGGGCTATTGCAGACCTGGAGAGAAGCGCAATTCTTGTAAAGTCTATTCCAATTTCCGATGAAGCTAATGGTATTCCTATACCCTTACCGGAAGATAATAAGCCTTCTTCATTACAGTTTAACATTTTCTATCATTTGGGTTTAGCATATTATCTTGAAGGACAATACGGTAAGGCTGCTGAAGCCTACGAAAAATGTCTTGAGTATAGCAGAACCGATGATGAAATTGCTGCTACCGCCGACTGGCTGTATATGGCCTATCGTAGAATGGGTGAAGATGAAGTAGCAGAGGAAACACTAGCCATGATCCATGAAGATATGGACATTAAAGAAAATGAGGGCTACTTTGAAAGATTGTTAATGTACAAAGGTATGGTTGAGCCAGACTCTCTGCTGAATATTAATGCCGATGTACCACTTGCCGACAGAGACCTGGCTTTGGCTACTCAAGGGTATGGTGTAGGAAACTTTTATATGTATAATGGAGAAAAACAGTTAGGAAAGCAGGTACTGGAAAATATAGTAGAGGGAAGACACTGGGCTGCTTTTGGTTACATAGCTGCTGAGGCCGATCTGGCACGAATGCGCCAGCAGCGCTGATGCAATAAAATCAGGGCTTATCACTTTTTCATTCTTCTTATCGCCCGATATATTATGCTACCCAAAAGTGAAGAATAGATATATCTACCATATACCTTCTGGAACAAGCTTATGATTAATTATTGAACAGGACTTACATCATCTAGCGATTGATCATTTCTTACTACTTTATTTTTCCTACAAAGCTTTATTTGTCAAAAAAAAGCTTTGATACGACTAACAGTTCTATTTTTTGCAGTATTTAGCTTTAGCATTTCTCTAGGTATTGCACAGTCTCATAAGTATAGTAGAGGAAAAGATTGGTTTAGCAGCACCCAAGGCTTTATTGGAGTTTGGGCGGGCGCGAATGCTTCCCAGATACAGCTAAACCAAAGCTATTCAGACTTCACCCTGATCAGTTCAGGAGATGAAGTAATTGATGATCAGAAAGCATACGATACATTTAGTAGTAATATCGGAAACGAGCTTGGTCTTTCTACTGCTTTCTCTTTCAGCAAACTACTCACACTAGCCTTCTCTCCCTCCTACAAAACAATTCAATACAATTACCACAGTCAGTTTATCTGGCAGGATGAAGAAAATAGCAGTAACATTCTGGAACATAAGTATCAGCACAAGCAGATTCTGCACTATCTCTCTTTACCTCTGGCTATCAGGTTTAAAGCTTATGGGAAAAGAATTAGGCCCTATGTGCAATTTGGCGGGTATTATGACATGCTAATAAACGCCCAGAAACAGGTAACCACAGAAGGTATAGATCAGGCATCTGGCGCACAAATCAGTTTTACAGATGCCCCACAGTCTACAGATATTAGTCAGTTGTACATCCGCTCCCACGCTGGGGTTATGGGAGGTGCAGGTCTGAGCTATAATCTGGGTACTATGTTAATTTATCTGGATGCCCAATATCGTTACGGGCTGCACTCAATTAGCAGCGCCAGCAACAGATACAAAGGCACCCGTAATCTACCTGGGTTTGGTAATGTTCAAGATGATCTGAGCATTAGAAATATTAGCCTTTCTTTCGGTTGTTACTTCCCTCTGAAGTTCTTAACCAAAGACTTTAAACCAGTAATTCTTTAGACAATGAAACCAATAGCTTTTTTCAATTATTTCAGTTTGGCAGTAGTTTTCTGTTGTCTATTTAGCGCATGTGACATTTCAGAAAATGAAATAGAGCCTGGCTTAAGCTTTACAAAAATATATAATAGCAGCAGCTTTACAGAGTCATACGATCCATTAGACGTAGTTGCTTTACCAGATAGTGCGTATCTGATTCTTTCTTCTACCAACTCCTGGAATATACACTTACTCAAAGTAGATAGTGAAGGAGAACTCATCTGGACTCAAGATCTTGACGAACCCTATGTAAACGCCCTTCCTCAGCTCTATCAGCAGGAAAACCGCACTTATTTAGTTTGCATGGATGAGTTACAGCTAGGCACTTATGTATTAGAAGTTAATGCGGCTGATGGCAGTACTGAAGAAGTATTTCAAGACCGAGAACTAACGTATCCTTTAGCTGCCCATCTGGCAGGTGATCATTCCTGGTTAATACAGTCTTACAACCGTGAAGCAAGAAAAACAACCATCACTAAAATAGACGCAGAGTTTAGCCAGCAATGGCAACAAGAGTTTGACATTCTGGAAGATGTGGAAGAAAAAATAGTTAAACACCTTACTCGTACGGGCGACCGACTCCCATTCTTTAATGGATATGCTCAGGGGAATGGTAATGCTGGCTTCTATTATTTTAATGGGTTTAACAACTATACAATGGCACTCACTTTTTTGAATCCTTCAGATGGTGAGGCCCTTGGAGTGATGAATGGTTTTCGTGACCTTGGATATGTAAATGCGGCAAACGGCCTTTCTAATGGGGTAATGGCCTTATCTAAAAATAGTTACGGAGACAATTATCTGGCTCCATTTTCTCAGATTAATGAGCGTACTGTAAGTTCAAGTAGCGACCTGGAAGCTAATAATTTTCCTGAAATAGCCCCTGAAGCTCCAGTCATCCTTAAAACTTTTGAATTGGTAGGTGACGAAGTAAGCTTTTACGCTACACACTCAAAAAGCAACAGAATCATGCTATATGCTTATTCTGCTACTGATGGTTCTTTTTTGGGCGTTGAATACCTTGGACAGAGCTCTCCTTACGAGATTGCTAACATACTACAGACTGGAGATGGCGGAATGTTAGTCTTGGGCAAAACATACGTAGCAGGCAGGTTCGCTCGCATTTGTCTTTTTAAGCTTACTGAAGAAGAAGTATTAGCTATAATTCAATAAAAAAATAGTAGTCTACTTATTAGCTAGACTACTATTAATTTACTATTACTTTTAAAGTTACCAGCCTGCATACAGAGATGATAGATTCCTTTCGGTAGCTTGCTTACATCTAAGGTATGCGAATATACACCAGCCTTTTTTTCTTCATCTACCAGAGTGTTTATAAGTTTACCCGTACGATCTCTAAGGCAGATGTTTACAGCAATATGGTTATTTATTCTATACTCAAAACGAGTTAAGCCTTCCGCCGGATTAGGTATACATGCCGACAAATAAAAACGGCTACTTACAAAATCTTCTTTAACTCCTAATACCGGATTTCCGATAAGGGATAGCTTACGATCACCAACAACATACTCTTCAAAACGGGTTTGCTGCACAGCTTCGGGAGAAGCTTCAAACCAGTCTTGTACGATTGCTCCAAATACCTGACGGTAATCATGTTGCATACGAAGATTATTTCTGTCCAGATCATAAAGGTCAGGGTTAGTTCCGGTAATTCCGGGTTTCACATGACTTCCAAAGATGAGCATAGGAGCAGAAGTGCCATGGTCAGTGCCCCAACTACCGTTAGAAGCAGCCCTACGTCCAAACTCAGACATAGTTAAGGTAAGCACTCTATCTTCCAGGCCTAATGCTTTCAGGTCATTTTGAAATGCTTTTACGGCTTCAGATAAGTGGTATAGCAATGCGGCGTGCACTCCCATACTTGAATTGTAGCTTTCTACCTGCGATGCGTGTGTATCAAATCCACCTATTCTGGCTAAGAAAATCTTAGTTTTGCAGCCTCCACTTAGTAGGCGAGCAATCATTCTCAGCTGAGGGGCTAATGAATTGTTTAGTGAGTTTTTGGGTGCATTGTAGGGATAGGTTTCAGGGTATTGTACATTGGGACTATTACTTCCTTTTTCAAAAACTTCCTTTAACCTACCGGCATATTCATTGGATTTCTTTTCAATATCCATGATCCACTGCAACTCATGCCCATAGTGGGTATTAGCGACAGACTCCGGAGGCTCCCCTCCTACACTGTTGATTAAGTTGTAGAACTGATCAGGATTATTGACGGATACCGCAGTAGGTATGCCATTGGCACGATGAAAAGCCAGTGATACCGCGTTACCTATTTCTAATCCTAATGGGTCTGGCATTTCAGTTGACGGATATGCATCAGGATAGCCGGGATACAGATGATCCAGATAACGCCCCATCCATCCCGAACCTAAGTATTCGTTATAATCCCCGCCCATAAACCATATATCTCTGCTTCTGAAATGAGAACCATTCAGATTTTCGTAAGATACTCCCTGCACAATACCCACCTTACCTAAATCGTAAAGCTCTTTGACTGCTGTCATATCAGGGTGAAGCCCTGCCTGTTGCTCCTCACCGAGTGTGCTATCCAGGTTGATATACTTTCTTGCTCCATGATCTGAAATAGCGATATTGGGGCGAATATTATAGTATTGGTTGTACTGATTTATAGGAATAATGGTGTTTAGCCCATCATTGCCTCCATGCATCTGTATGATTACCAACACTCTATCATTGTTTGCTCCGGCAGCAATACTTTGCATCTCACCAGTACGAGCCATTACACTTAGAGGTAGCCCATTTAGCATTAATGAGCTTCCAGTAGCCATAGATATATTTTTAAGAAAATCTCTTCTTTTCATTTTGCTATGCTTAAGAAAGTTGGTATTCAGGGGATTGTATGATGGTATGTATCAGGTTTTCTAATTGTATGCGTACAGCAGAGTCATCTCCCGTACTTTTATAGTTTTCCCACTCAAACCGCCAGTTTATTTCGGAGAGATTGTCCAGAAGTATGGTTTTCAGAAAATATTGAAACCGCTCTTCGGTGATTGCTTCAGGAAGCAGATAATTTAAAAGCTCTTTTACCAGCAGTTCAGGATCAGTTGGATTACTTATATTTTCGGTTTTATCTACATAAGCTACTATATCTAATTTATAGTAAGGCTTAGCGTCTTCGTTACTTACACCTTCAATTAGCAGGCGTGAGAATTCATATCTTCTGGCCAGATAATTTGTGCTGATCCAGTTTCTATGATAGGCAGGCTCCTGATGATAAGCTGCATACCCGGCAACTTCATATGGCTCATAGAAGTCTAGCCCTTGGTCACTTAAAACCTTTAAAACTCCTTTTCCATAGGTTTCATAATAATGAGTTAAATCCTGATTCTGAGTAGGAAACTGAACTTTAAAGAACCTGAATGTGGCTACCATCAGGTCTAGAGGAGACTTGATGATACCTCCTATATTATTATCTTCTTTTTGTTCATTATCCGCATCGTAAAAATGCTCGCAGGTAAACAATGCTATTAATACAGGTTGTAGCTCGTAATCAGCATCTTTTAAAAGAGTAGCCAGGGGCTGTATCACATTTTGTTCTACCTCATCGGTTATTTTGTAATACACAAAAAAGCGGTACAGCTTACGGCAAATATGCTCAGCAGTAGCAGTTTGTTCAAAAACCATTTCTACTAACTGATCTAGTTCATCAAGTGCGGCTTCTTTAGTGGCTTTGCCATTAATGACTTCCTTAGGAGCAATTTGTCTGCCTCCAAATGCTGAACTAAACGTTTTAACAGAGGCATCATGCCGGATGGCCAGGTTTGTTTCGTTAGTAGCCAGAACAACCTGAGCCAGATTTGTATCAGCATCAATATTTGCAAACTCTTTATCCTCTTTATAACCAGAAAAGACTTTAGAAGCTTCTATAATATCATCTTCTGTATAGTGCGTGTAATCTGTTGGACCTATTTGAGGGCCTTTGCCTACTGTGTAAAGCTCTAAAAATTCTCTAGCAAAATTTTCATTGGGTTTACCAACCTCATTAAGGTTGCCATCCAGAAAGCGAAGCATGGCATGATCCAGGCATATTTTTTTGGAAAGGTCTTTAAAGTTCCCTAGCGCATAAAAGCTAAAAAGCTTAATCTGATAATAAATGGCGGGAGCATGACGCATTCGTGAGATCATCGTTGTAAAATGCGTATGCAAAAAAAAAGCAAGCTTTTCTTTTGCTGAAAGTGGGGCGTTTATCATTTGGTCCAGCCACCAGCAACATAACTGATTTATTAATCCTTCAGTATCACTATTGTTATCAGATGGTAGAATATCTATCCAGCTTTGACCTGTAGCAGGGTCTTTCGGATCTTCAAAAGTTACCTGTGGGTCATTTAATAGCTTTTCTACCGCCTGCTGAGGGGTGAGCTGCGCATATGTATCTATATCTTTTTTTGTAGCACCAAAAGTCAGCCTTCTTAGTAAATGAGCGGCTTTTTTTTGTCCTAAAAGACCTTGGAATGATGTGAGTGAAGCCATAAAAATCAGTTAAGGAACAGTTTCTACGGCTTCAATTATAGTACTATATTACTACTGAAATGGCACCTTTGGCTACTGAAAATTACACCTCAATGAAAGGAGGTGTTTATAAAGTTAAATTGTATAAAAAAGAGAACATTATATACATTTCCCCAAGTATTAGCCCTTAATTTTATACAATTTTTAGGCTGCAATAGGATGTAACAAATATCACCATTGAGAATGTACCTCAGCTCTGAAGTACTTATCGTATACAGCTTGTACCTGATCCATCTCATTTTTGTTGAGTGCGGCATGCTCGCTGGCTTTAACATTTTGTAAGATCTGCTCTGGCCGTGAGGCTCCGGCTATTACTGTACTTACTTCATTATGCATGAGTACCCAACGGAGGGCTATATCGGTAAGAGTCGCATCTCTATCTTTAAATATCTCCTGTAGGTCACTAACAGCCTGTAGTCCTATTTCATAATCCACTCCCGAAAATGTTTCTCCTTTATCAAAAGCTTCACCATTACGGTTAAAGTTACGGTGGTCGCCTTCTTCAAAACTAGTTTGTTTGTTAAATTTGCCCGTCAGTAAGCCGCTGGCTAAAGGTACCCTCACTATAATTCCTACATCATTTTGCGCCGCAGTCTGAAAAAACACCTCAGCAGGCTTTAAACGAAACATATTAAATATAATCTGCACGCTTGCAACATTAGGGTAAGTAATAGCTTTTAGAGCTTCATCTACTGTTTCTACACTCACTCCCAGATGACGTATTTTTCCTTGCTCCTTTAGCCTCTCAAATGTCTCAAAATACTCGGGACGGTCGTAGATTTCTGAAGGAGGGCAATGGAACTGTATCAGGTCCAGGGTTTCCATTTGCATATTCTGTAAGCTATCTTCTACAAAACTGACCAACTTTTCAGGAGAATATGCCTCTGCTGTATGAGGTTGAGTTCTTCTTCCACATTTAGTAGCGATGTAAACTTCTTCTGAGCGGGTTTTGACCACACGGGAAACTGCTTGCTCGCTCAAACCATCAGAATAAACATCAGCGGTATCTATAAAGTTAACACCCTGGTCTATAGCATTATTGATGATTTTGTCAGCGCTTGTGTTATTAAAATCCTCTCCCCACTTACCACCTACTTGCCAGGTGCCTAATGAAACTTCTGAAATGCTAAAGTTTGTTTTACCTAATCTTCTGTAATTCATGAGTTTGGTTATTGTAAGATTATAATATTTATTACAAAAATCTGTTTCTGAAAAAACTACCGTCTATTAAATGAAACTAACAGTAAACTGTTTCTTCTTGTTATTCGGCTTCATACTACTAATTTCTGCTTGTCAGGTAAAAGAATCACAGTCAAAACAGGAAGATATAGAGCTTACTCAGCTTAAAAATGAAATTGATTGCGAATCCCTGTATGATACGGCCTATGCTCAATGGGTAAGCAACAAAGCTCAGTCCATAGACTCATTTTTTACTGCAAAATACGAAAGAGGGCAGTTTAATGGCACTATACTTTTTGCTGATGGAGATCATGTCATTATAAAAAAAGCTTACGGTTATGCAGACTTGAAAGAAAAAGACAGTCTACACCTTCATTCTGCTTTTCAGTTAGCATCTGTATCTAAGCCTCTAACAGCCTTAGCAGTGGTATGGCTTAAAGAAAAAGGTCTTCTATCATTTGAAGATTCTGTGCAGCAGTATTTTCCAGACTTTCCTTACGATGGTATTACCGTTAGAATGCTCCTGACCCATCGTTCCGGTTTACCAAATTATATGTACTTCGCAGATGAATACTGGCCTGACCGAAAAATTCCAATCTCTAACGATGATGTACTATGCCTGATGAAAACCTATCACCCAGATATTTACTACATTCCAGATTATCGTTACAATTATAGCAATACCAATTACAGTTTGCTAGCATCTATAGTAGAGAAGGTAACTGACATGCGCTTTGGACAGTTTATGGAAAGCTTCATATTTGACCCTTTAAATATGCAGGATAGCTATGTTTACGATAAAGCCTATACTCCGGAGATGGAACATCAGACAACGGGCTACCACAACCGCAGAGTAGCAGAAGATACATACCTTAATGGGGTAACAGGAGATAAAGGTATTTATGCTAGTGTAGAAGATTTGTATAAGCTAGACCAGGCGCTGTACCGCGAAACTTTTCTCTCCCAAAAAAGCCTGACAGAAGCATATCTAGCGGCTCATCCGGAACTTTATGCACATGACAACTATGGACTGGGCTGGAGAATTAATGAGCAGGAGGACTGTAGTAAAATTGTGTTCCACAGCGGCTGGTGGAAAGGATTCAGAACTCACTTTATTCGTCTGCTGGATAAAAAGCAAACCATAATAGTATTGGCCAATACTAACAGAAGCCGATTCTTCAACACCAGAGATTTGCTGGCACTGATGGATGAATAGCTTATTTGCCAGTATTTCTTTCTAAATACTCTATAATTTTACCGCCAACATCTACACCGGTAGCCTTTTCTATTCCTTCCAACCCGGGAGATGAATTAACTTCAATAATTAAAGGACCACGATTAGATTGAAGAATATCCACACCTGCTACGCCAAGTCCCATTTTACGTGCTGCCTGTACAGCAGTACGTTCTTCTTCTTTACTAAGTTCAATGATTTCAGCCTTGCCTCCACGGTGAAGATTAGAGCGAAATTCACCTTCCTTGGCCGTACGTTTCATAGCACCAACAACTTCACCATCCACAACAAACGCACGTATATCGGCACCTTTTGACTCTCCAATAAATTCCTGTACTATAATTCTGGCTTTAAGACCATGAAATGCTTCAATAACAGATTTAGCTGCTTTTTTATTTTCGGCTAAAACTACACCCAGACCTTGAGTACCCTCCAGCAGCTTAATAATTACCGGAGCACCGCCCACTTCACTCAGGATTTCGTCAGTTTCTTTTGCATAGTTGGTAAATACTGTTTTTGGTAAACCCAGCCCCGCACGAGAGAGTACCTGCAAGCTTCTTAGTTTATCACGAGAACGTATAAGCGCCTGAGACTCTACCGCACTAAATACTTTCATCATCTCAAACTGGCGCACAACTGCACTTCCGTAAAAGGTAACAGAAGCGCCAATACGAGGTATTATGGCATCAATATCATCCAGATATCGGCCTTTATAAAAAACAGTAGGTTTTTCTTCTTCAATGATAATGTTGCATTTGAGGTGATCCACCACCTCTACCTGATGGCCTCTCTCCTCTCCAGCTTTAATCAGGCTTTGTGTAGAATACAAATTTTCATTGCGTGACAGTACGGCAATTTTCATAAATTGGCAGAATGTTGTTTTCTAAAAAAATACTGTATAGTAAGACTTCAAATTTAGCATTATAGTTTACATTTTTAAGCTTGTATGAAAAAGAGAGAGAAAAAAATTATTGGAACAAGAGATCATGTAGATTTACCAGAATTTGACCTATTTGACTTACCCTGTAAAATAGATACCGGAGCAGAAACTTCAGCTATACACTGCCATAGTGTTCGCCTGATTGAGATTAATGGAGTAGAATGTATTTCTTTCCGTTTACTGGACCCCTCTCATGAGGCATATAATAATCACGAGTTTCATACGTCTAACTTTAAAGAAAAAAAGATCAGAAACTCTTTTGGAATTTCTGAGTACAGGTTCTCTATCAAATGTCAGGTAGTGCTTTTTGGCGAAAAGTTTATCGCTGACTTTACTTTAGCAGACAGGGTACGTATGCGCTACCCTATTCTACTCGGAAAAAGACTACTTAAAAATCGCTTTCTTGTAGATGTAAGCAAGGTAGACTTATCTTACAAGCTTAAGAAAGAGAAGGAAGGCTAATAGCCATACTTATCCTTCCATAGTGCCTGTAGCCTTTTTCTTAGTTCATTCTCACGTGGGTTTTGTCCAGGATCGTAAAGCTTGGTATTTTTAACTTCTTCCGGCAAAAACTCCTGATACGCAAAATTATTCGGGTAGTCATGAGCGTATTTATAGCCTTTGCCATAGCCTTCATCCTTCATAAGTTGAGTAGGAGCATTTCTGATATGCATAGGCACATCCAAATCACCTGTTTCTCTAACTAATACTTTGGCCTGTTTAATAGCTTTATAACTAGCATTACTCTTGGGGCTTGCCGCCAGGTAGGTTGCGCACTGAGACAAAACTATTTCAGCCTCCGGAAAACCAATAAAAGATACAGCCTGAAAGCAATTGGTAGCCAGCACTAAAGCAGTAGGATTGGCATTGCCTATATCTTCAGATGCAGAAATTAATAGCCGTCTTGCTATAAATTTAGGGTCTTCTCCCCCCTCTATCATACGGGCAAGGTAGTAGACTGCAGCATTAGGGTCACTTCCTCTAATTGATTTGATAAAGGCAGATATAATATCATAGTGCTGCTCTCCTTCTTTATCATACAAAGCTACTTTTTGTTGAGCCAGACCGGTCACCAGTTCATTGGTAACCTCAGTCTCTCCCTCTGCCTGTCGCATAATCAGTTCCATCAGATTTAGCAAACGACGAGCGTCGCCACCAGAAAGCTTGAAAAGCGCATCGTACTCCTTTATAACGATTTTTACATCTGGTTTAGCTTCTATCGCTTTTTTGATAAGTTGCTGCATTTCATCTTTGGAAAGTCTCTCTAAATGATACACCTGGCAGCGAGAGAGCAAGGCTGCATTAACTTCAAATGAAGGATTTTCAGTAGTAGCCCCAATTAAGGTAATTTGCCCTTTTTCCACAGCTCCTAAAAGTGCATCTTGCTGAGATTTACTAAAGCGATGGATCTCATCAATAAAAAGTATGTTCTGAATTAAGCCCTGAGCTCTTTTTATTACATCTCTTACTTCTTTTACGCCAGCGCTAATGGCACTTAGGAAGAAAATTTGCGCTTTAGACTCTTGAGCGAGTATCTGTGCCAGGGTAGTTTTACCTACACCGGGAGGACCCCAAAAAATTATGGATGGAAGACGACCTCCTTCTAACATTTTGCGTAAAACGCCTTGGGGGCCAGTCAAATGTTGTTGACCGATGACTTCGTCTAGTGTTTTAGGACGTAGTTCCTCAGCTAATGGTTGAAAAAATGAATTCAATGTTATATAAACTGTTATTTTTTTTATTTAAAATAATTTATCACATTCATTAGAATATGAATAAATTTTGTTATTTTTATTACATTACTGATTTAGATGAGATTTACGGACTTGAGAAGCAAACTTAAAGAATATTTAGAAGACATTCTAAAAACAAACAGTAGCCCAGAATCAATAGCTATGGGCTTTTCGCTAGCTACATTAATAGCCATATTACCAACGCCTGGCTTTGGGATATTTATAGCACTGTTTATCGCACTTATTTTTAAAAAAATTAACAAAGTGGCGATTATGGCAGCATTCGTAGTATGGAACCCACTCGTATTGGCTCCTTTGTATTGGCTTAGCTATATGTTAGGAGATCTGTTTTATAAACCTGATCCCTCTATGCATTTTGATATTGCTATTTTTAACCAGCTCTATCATTATTCTGGCAAATTTATTTTAGGAAACGCTACACTAGCCTCCATATTTGCATTTGCATCTTATTTTATTACATACGCTTTAGCGCAACAGTACTTACGTAAAAAAAGGCTACAGCGTATTATGGAAACCCGACTCAAGAGGAGTAGCGCACCACACTGAAAATTTATTTTTCCAGTTCCCAGGTATGATCTGCCATTAGAGTAGCCTTACTAAGTAGCTTATTGTAGGGCATACTTTTTCCCCATTCTTCTGGAGCGATCATGGAGAGTACATCCTGACCATCCTTCTTTTCATATAGATAGTAAGTATGGCCAATAAGCGGTTCAAAATTCATCTGCGCTAGATAAATACGTTCAGATACTTCTACCCTTTTCTTTAGTTGATTCGCCTGATCTACAAGGAGCTGCATCTGATCATAAAGTTGTTTCATTTGCCGATCAGTCTGCTGATGCATAGCAGAAACTGCCCTACCTCTTATTTTACCTCTATCTTCAGGCTTAATCAGAGCTCCGCCTACAGTATGAGGAAAAGCAATGGTACCAGGATTATCAGTCGTTTTCTCCTTTTCTTTTTCCAGGTCTATATGCTCAAGATTTACTTTACGGCCTTTTTTATCCAACTTTCCAAGATTTTTGTGACTACTTTATTTTGCTTATTCTGTGGGTGCTATTCTTTCTTTTAAGTTAGGCTTAGAACCAGGGAAGGTGGTTCTAGTCGCAATATCATAACTAAAATAAAGCATGATCAGTATGAATATGATAGCAACTAAAAGAAAGATTTTCTTAGATCTTTTCATTTTGCTTATTTTCATTTGAAGAACGTCTGCTCACAAAAATAGTTCTAAAAAACAAGGTGTCAACCAGCGAACCCATCCGCAAAATTATTCATATTGATATGGATGCTTTTTTTGCTTCTGTAGAGCAAAGAGACTTTCCTGAGTTGAGAGGAAGGGCTGTAGCTGTAGGCGGTAGCAGCAAGCGTGGTGTAGTAGCAGCGGCCAGTTATGAAGCGCGCAAATTTGGTGTTCGCTCTGCCATGTCTTCAGTCAGGGCCAAACAACTTTGCCCTCACCTCATCTTTGTTAAAGGACGTATGGATGTTTACCGTGAAGTTTCTATGCAGGTACGAGAGATTTTTCATGAGTATACAGATTTGGTAGAACCTCTATCAATAGACGAAGCTTATCTGGATGTAAGCGAAAACAAAAAGGGAATCAGCTCTGCAATGAAAGTTGCTCTGGAAATCAAAAAAAGAATATTTGAAAAAACTTCTCTGACTGCCTCTGCCGGTATCTCTTTTAATAAATTTTTAGCCAAAACAGCTTCCGGCATGAATAAGCCTGACGGTTTTACTACTATACTACCCGATGAAGCAGAAGAATTTTTAGAGCAATTGCCTATAGAAAAGTTTTATGGCATAGGAAAAGTGACCGCTCGTAAGATGCACGATGCCAACATTAAAACAGGACTTGATTTAAAAAACAAAAGCCTTATAGAGCTGATGCAGAAGTTTGGCAAAAGTGGTAGGTTTTACTACGATATTGTTCGCGGAAATGATAAGCGTATCGTTAACCCGGAAAGAATACGTAAATCTATTAGTATAGAACGTACTTATGCAGAAGATTTAGAGAGTAAAGAGGCTCTTAAAGAAGCCACAGACGAACTGGCTGCCAAGCTCCTGGATAGAATGAAGAAAAGCGATGCCTATGGACAAACACTTACCCTAAAAATAAAGTACAGTGACTTTAGTATTCATACCAGAAATATTACTTCTCCTGTTCTTATCCGTGATCTGGAACAGATACAACTATTTGCGGAGAGTCTTCTTGTTCATGTAGATCTGAATTATCAAAAAGTTAGACTTTTAGGGATTGGCATATCATCTTTACAAGTTCCTCAATCTTACAAAAATGGCTATCAACTCAGCTTTAATTTTTGAGATTCCTACAATCAATATTACGACTTTTTGTATTTTATATTACTCCATCGTTTTTTAAGACTTACCTCAAAGATTTTAATTCTCTTATATTAATTACATTAATATCACTTCCCAATACTTTTATTCCACTGTTTTTCAGCAATTTACCAAATTCGCCACTTATTATTATATCATTTAATCTCTTACAGCGACCTTGCCTTTTAACGCAAACACAAGGTCTAGTTTTTGCATTATTTTGATAAACAATTTTCACCACTTCAGGCTAGGGGTTAATAGAAAGATAGTTTATCATTATGAAATACATTTTTACGATAAACAGTGAGGCAAATCAGTGCAGGTTTATATACAAGCCATATACCTACATTTTCGTCTTATTTTTTTTAGTATTCAATATTCAACAGCTTTATTCCCAATGCTCTACCTATTCCAATCCGGGAAACAACGTAGAGAGTGTACCTCAGCTTTGCGCACCGCATGATTTTGAGTGGAGGGTATGGTACACTGTGCTGGGTTCTCCTAGCACTGTAGAGTTTGAGTTTGTATGGGGTGATGAAGCAGTAGCAGGAACCAAAGAAACAATCCCTGCTGTCCATGTGGGTGGAAATGTATACGAAGCAACTGCTACACACAAATATCAGAGAGATGGTAATGATTGTAATTATAGCCCTATCGTAACACTAAAAATTGACGGAGTATCCTGCCCTAGCTCTCCTCAAACTCAAAACGTAACAGTTTGGGATGTAGATGAACGCAATGGAGGAAGCTTAGACATCAACCCTACAGTTTATAGAATATGCGCAGGAAACGACGCCACTCTGAATTTTACTGACAATAGTGTTTGGAACTGTGTACCTGCTTCAGGAGAAAATGATAGAATTAACAATCCTGTAAGGTGGATTCAATGGGTGTATGGAACCGGAGGCAGTAACCTTGCTAATGTCCAGGTTGATGGCGCTGTGCGTCCGAATAACTTTAACGGCCCAGTAGAAGTACTTCCTGGTCCGGTAATCGCTTCTGGAGAGCAAAGCTATCAGATCTACGTACCTCCCACTACAGTGGCAGATGTAGGTAAAGAATTTGAGATCACATTAAGAAACTGGAATATCTGTAACCCTTATGATGCGGACACTACCGATGGAAATTATTTAAACCCTTTAGCTCCCGGCGGAGATAGCACTTATATTTCACAGACCGCAAGAATTATAGTTGTAGAAAAGTCTGCTCCTGACTACAGAACCCGTTTAAACAATAGCAGTGGACCAGAGCAGGATAAATTTTGTATCAACGACATCATATATTTTGAAAACCTGACAGCTGGCATTGATGATGATGGTGATGGCACTGATGATTCTAGCTTTGAGTGGGAGTGGCAATTTTATGACGATGATACTGAGTCTACCCTTCTTCAAACTAAAACTGGCAAAAACCCTAATTTTAGCTATACCACTTCTGGAAGAAAGGCCATAAAGCTTATTGCCAGAGACCGTAACTCGGTAGGTAATTGTGGTGGAGAAATAGTAAAGTATATTGAAATTCAGGCTACCCCTAACGCAGCTATTGATGTTACTGATACGAATGATCAGCCATTAAGCCCATTATGTTTTGATACAAATAACCCTCAAACCATTGATCTTCGTTTTCACGATGTTTCTAGCAATTATGTGAATGGAACATCTACATGGGAATGGAACTTTTACCGACCTGATGGTTCACTAATATCTAATATTACTGGCGCAGGAGCACAGAGCAGTCAGGATTTAAGCTTTAATGCTCCAGGTACTTATCAAGCGGAGCTTATCTCTTCTGCTACAGGCATAAATTGTGAAACAAGAGCTACTTCAGATATACATATTTATGCTGTACCAGAAGTTGACTACAGTTTTGATGAGGTTTGTCTGCAAGATGGCACCACCTTCCAATCATTAGCCAGCCTGAGTGTTAGTGTGAATGGAGATATAATTGATACTTACGAATGGGACTTTGACTATGATGGAGTAACATTTGATGTTGATGCATCTACTGATGCCAATGCCTTTACTCATACTTTTCTTAATAGCGGCACATATCAGGTAGCCCATAGAGTAAGTACCCAGAAGGGAAGTTGCTCAGCAATCATTGTTAAAGATGTAAGAGTAAGACCTATTCCTGATGTAGGTTTTGCCACTGACCAAACCGTAGGATGTTCTCCATTAGAAGTTGCTTTTACGCCAAATACTTTAATTGCCGATCAGCCTACCAATGTTGCCAGTTATGTTTGGTACACTAGAAATCTAAAAACAAATAATGTAAGCAGCACAATAATTTCTCCTGCTCAAGACAGTTTTTCGGCTACTTTTGACAATACGCAAAGCTCATTTGTTGACCATGAGTATGAAGTATGGCTAGAGGTAAAAGCTGTAAATGGATGCTCAGTTAGCAGTGCACCAGTAAAAATTACCGTACAACCAGGACCACCTTCTAACTTTAGCATTACTAATCTCAGTGGGCTAGATTCTAACTGTGCTCCCAGGCTATATAAGTTTAAAGTAGATGCCTCTACCCGTACGCTTAATCCTGATACTTATCATTGGGAAGTATTAGATTTATCTGACAGTAGTATTGTTGATCAGCAAAGTATCTCATCATCACTCTCTGACTACTCCATTACACTATTAAACGACAGTAGAATACGCAAAAAGTACAGTGTTAAACTGTTGGCAGAAAAAAGTGGACTATGCTTTTCTAGTACTGAAAAAATAGTAGATGTTAACCCTATTCCTAGTGCTGAATTTGTTTATGAAATTATAGAGGCAGATTGTGAGTTTGTCCGCTATCAACTAACCGCAGAAGAAGAAGGTGCGTTTTATGAATGGACCATTACTCCTACTCCTTTAAGCACTCCTGACCTTACAGAAAGAAGTATTGAAGTCTTCTTCCAGAAAAATCTGTCTAATGCTTATAACTTCCAGGCTAGCCTGAAGACCGAAAATATTATAGGTTGTACGAGTGATGTCAATAGCAAAACTATAGAAGTTGTACCTCAGGAAAATATAGGAGCCTCATTTGTAGTTAGCCCTACCATCATGGAAATACCAGAAAATACTGTTAGCATTACAAATTATACAAAGGATGGTGACTGGACTTATTTCTGGGACTTTGGCGATGGTAATACTTCTACTGAAAGACACCCTGGTACACATGCCTATGCCGCTCCTGGAGAGTACACAATCTTACTAAAAGCTGAAGGAGATTACTGTTTTGAGGAAGACTCAGCAAAGGTAATTATTAAACAAACCCTCCCTCAGGTTGATTTTAGTTTTTCAAGTATAGAAGGCTGTCTTCCTTTAGAAGTCAGTTTCACAAATAAAACTCTGTACGCTGACTCTACTACCTTCTGGTGGGATCTTGGGGATGGTACTCTAACCAATGAAATCCACCCTGTCCATACTTATACTGAAACAGGTATTTACACCATAACTTTACAGGCAAGCAACGAACTTGGTATTGTAGTAAAAAAAGAAGTAGACCTGGTGGTTGATCTGGATAAAGGACCTAAAGCTGATTTTAGGGTTCGTTTGGCTAAATCTTATTTACCAGGACAGGAAATCAGCCTTGTCAACCAAAGCCAAAGAGCCGTTAGCTTCTTCTGGGAATTAGGAGATGGTACTAGCTCTACCGAAGCTTCACCCACCCATGTTTATGATTCTGTGGGGTATTATACTATTAAACTTACAGCTACTAACGCGATGGGCTGTACAGATACTTTAACTCAGGAAATTTTTATTGAGCCCTACCATCCTGAAGTAGACTTTACTTATGAACCACCTACTGGCTGCCGCCCTTTAACAGTACAGTTTCGTAATCTCTCAAGGTTTGCTGAGGCTGGAACATATCGTTGGAGCTTTGGAGAAGGAGAAGGAGTATCCACTGCAGAAAATCCTAGCTATACCTATTATGAGCCCGGCTTGTATACAATCACGCTTGAGGCCAGTAATAGCAATGGTGTTACTACCGAAGCAGTAAAGGAATTTAGTGTAGAAGTTTACGAAACACCAAGAGCTGCTTTTAATCTGAGACCAAGTGAAGCATTCCTTAGTGAGCCAATCTATTTTGTGAATTTAAGCATTGGTGCCACAGAGTTTTTCTGGGACTTTGGAGATGGCTATACCTCTACTGAGTTTGAGCCTTCTCATGTTTATGAAGAAACCGGTATTTACGATGTTATGCTGATTGCACAAAGTGGAAAAGGATGTACGGATACATTAAAGATGGAAAGTGCTGTGATCGTGAAAAACGGCGGTAAGGTTAGCATACCTAATGCTTTTACACCCAACACTTCAGGACCTGGTGGTTCAGATGCCAATTCATTTGGTAAGAACGACATTTTCCTTCCGGTTTTTGAAGGGGTTACCAGTTTCCATATGATGATTTATAACCGCTGGGGCGAAATGCTTTTTGAAAGTTTTGACAAAAACTATGGCTGGGATGGATATTACAAGGGTAGTCTCTGTAAAAAAGATGTATACGTTTATAAGCTTGAGCTTGAGTTTAGTAACGGAGACTCAAATACAATTGTAGGTGATTTAACGCTAGTGAGGTAATGAGTATGAATACAGTTTTACTAAAAAGAGCCATTTGTTTTTTAATATTTCTGTTGTCTTGTCAAGAACTATTTGCCCAGGACCCTCAGTTTACGCAATACTATGCGGCGCCACTGTACCTCAACCCTGCCTTTGCAGGAACTACAGGTCAGCATAGAGCCAGTGTAAATTATAGAAATCACTGGTCTAGTCTGCCCCAGGCTTTTGTTACTTATGCTTTTGCATACGACTACAACCTGCCGGCCAGCAATAGTAACATAGGAGTAATTGTATCTACAGACAGGGCAGGCTCCGCAAACCTTAGCTCTACCAACATTGGCGCTATTTACTCCTATACTATTCCTCTTAATAACAAACTCAGAGCCATGCCTGCATTTCAGGTAGGTTACAGCTCACAGAGTATGGATTTTTCCAAGCTTGTATTTGGGGATCAGCTGGCTTTTGGAAACGCTGATGCTCCTACCACTGACCCTGATGCAAGAAACCTGGATAACAACAACCACTTTGACTTTGCCAGTGGTTTAATTATATACAGCAGTAAGTTTTGGGCAGGCTTCGCCCTTCATCATATCAACCAGCCCAATCAGTCGGCTTTAGATGGTGAAAGCAAGCTTCCTATGCGTGCCACTCTTCATGGGGGAATGAAAATACCGCTAAAACTTGGGCCTATGAAAAGCGGTATAGAGTCTAGTATCAATCCTTCATTCAATTACAGAAAGCAAGGAAGGTTTGATCAGCTTGATTTAGGCTTTAATTATTACTACAGGATGCTTATGTTAGGACTTTGGTATAAAGGAATACCTTTGCAAAAAGACATGCCACGCACTATTAATCATGATGCACTAGCCGTTTCAGTAGGTTTGTCAATGAATAACCTGAACTTTGGCTACAGTTATGATATGACAGTTTCAAAGTTAGGTCCTGCTTCTTCAGGAGGTTCACATGAGATATCTCTGATTATGGAGCTTCAGCTCTCAAAAAGACCGGGTAAAGTAAGCAGAAAAGACAAGTATAACCCATGCCCTGCCTTTATGCCACGCTATTTGTGGAAACCATAGCATAAAAAAAGCGGCTACAAAATTGAGCCGCTTTTTTTGTGTACATTAGATCTTAAAGAATAATTCCGAAACTAAAAGCATTGAGCTGTGGTCCTTTATCTTCTACAAACAGTTCGTTCAGATCATAATTTGCAAAAATATCTACTCCGCTAAATCCGAGCTGAAGCCTTGCTCCATACCTCCAGTTATTGAAGTAAAAATTAGTCTTATCTTTATCACGTACTCTGTCTCCACCTTCTTTGTAGACAGATTTAGATCGGCTGCCAATTCTGTAGCCTGCGTATGCTCCCAGCCCAATTCTGAATCCATCATTCTCATGATAAGAAAAGGGCTCCCAGTCACTGCTTCTTCTCTTTCCGAAGATAAACATTGGTACCATGCTTACATTAAGGTAAGGCACTACCAACTTACTTTTGATTGGAGAAATGTCAGTGGTAGGATCTTCATAAAACAAAAGCCCATCATCCAGCTTTTCAACTCTTGTTCTTTCGTTTTCAAATTTAAAGTTATACCAACTTACATTAGCTCCCCAATCCAGAGACAAAGGTCCAGCAATGTGTGTGGTGTTCATACTTCCTAGTGCTATATACCAGGAAACAATGGGGTTTACGGAAAAAAGCTCATTTTCGCTACTGGGTATTTCTCCGTCATTCATATAATTGTTGAGCCCAAGCTCAATAATAAAAGTACTGCTGGTACCCTGGTTTTTCTTTTTGTTAAATTGAACCTCACGATCATCGTACTTCTTGTCTTCCATATTGTCGCTTAGCCTTTCAAGCTCACGCTCTAAGCGTTCTAGTTTCTGTTCCAGGTTCTCTTCTTCCTCCTCAGCTTCTTGTTCATAGCTATCTCCTCTCCACATCTCTTCTTCTCTTTCCAATATATATTGAGTACCACTACTATCTTCCATAGTAATAGTTACATTCTGTCCATTTTCATCTGCTTTCTCATTCAGTTCACGAATGATTTTGTTAAGGTCATATTCACTGAGCTGTTTCAGTTCGTTGCCGCTACTAGAGATTATCTTTATTTCTTCCCGATTAGAGAGGCGAATAATGATTGTGTCAGGTGACACAAAAGCATGAAGGTAGTCTGTTGTTCCCAGGCTAAGCAGGAACATTAAGCATATCAATCTTAAGTTTTTCATGGGTAAATGTTGTTAACGGGTTACTTCGTTTTCTTTTTTATTGAAAACTTTAGCGAGCAATTCAGATTTAGCATTTCTAATTTCGGAAAAACTGATATTTGAATTTTTTAACTCACTCAAAAAATCAAGGGCATTGGCTTTATCTTCTTCGTATAATTGCTCAGCCCCTGGTTTATAGATAATAGTTACCGGCTCACTAAACTTAGTAGTAGGCACATCAACAGCAAGTAAGTCCGTTTCGTTAAGCTCCAAGGGCTCTACTTCCATAATTTCAAAAGACTTAAGCTGTTCTTCCATAATTTTATTGGGAGATTCTACTGGAGTGCTACTTGTCTGAGTGACTAATTCATCTTGTGGCGCTTGAGCCACTAGCTTAGGAGCAGAGTTCAACTCCTTCACATGATCTTTAGGTTCTACAGAATTGCGTTTATCTTTTGCCACTTTTTGAGTTTCCACTTCAGCAATAGCAGGTATACTTTCCTTTTTATCTGAAAGTGCCAGTTGTTCAGGTACAGTCTCATAAGCTGGAGATTTACTACTTGTATCAGGCTCTAACTCTTCTGATAGAGTAGAATTATCTAATGTACTCTGACTACTTTGCCAGCTAACGCCTACGATGAACAAAAGTAAAATGGCCGCAGCTACTCTCCACAGGTATATTTTCTTTCTACCTTTTTCTTCAGCATCCAATGCTGCGCTTAGCTGCTCCCACCCTTCTGCTGGCGGTGGAGTCTTGTAATTATGCAGCTTCTCTGAAAATATTTTTTCTAAATCATTCATAGTGTTTTACCCTAGTTGATTTTTATCATTCATAGACTTTTCCTGCTCCAGAATCTGTTGTCGGAGCAAATGTTTAGCACGACTTAACTGTGACTTACTGGTGCCCTCGCTGATATTCAACATCTCCGCAATCTCATGATGAGCATACCCTTCAATTACATACAAGTTAAAAACGGTACTGTAGCCCAGTGGTAATGACTGTACTAACCGCATCAGGTCCTGCTCCTGCAGATGATCTACGTTAATGCTTTTTGCTTCCTGTGCTTCGTCAATATCAACTTCCAGATACATCGTCTTATTTCTACGAATATACATAAGAGCTTCATTAACGATGATTCTACGTACCCAACCCTCAAAGCTACCCTCTTGCCTGAATTTTTTTATGTTTTGGAAGACTTTCATAAAGCCCTTTAGCAGTACATCTTCTGCCTCAGCAGTATCTTTAACATAGCGTAGGCATACACTATGCATTAGTGGAGCTAAGCGTTCGTATAGGGCGTGCTGCGCCTTTCTTTCCTGCTTAATACAGCCGATGACCAGTTTATCCAAAGATTTACTTTTGTGTAGTTTAAGGCTCATCTCTTTTATTAAGGATTCATATTAAAGATGTTGGTCATAGCTTAGGGGTTGCATCCAGTTCATTATATTTTTGAAAATATTTGAAATAAAGCTAAAATCTCCAATAATCAACATATTAAACCGATAAAGAAGACTATATGATAGATTTAAGAAGCGATACCGTAACTAAACCAACACCCGCCATGCTTGAAGCAATGATGCAAGCAGAAGTTGGCGATGATGTTTTAGGAGAAGATCCCAGCGTACAGCAGCTTGAAGCCAAAACCGCTGAAATATTTGAGATGGAAGCTGGCTTGTTTTGCCCGTCTGGTACCATGACTAACCAGATCGCTATTAAAATTTTGACCCAGCCTCAACAGGAAGTTATTTGTGATAAGCGCTCTCATATATATAATTACGAAGGGGGAGGAATTGCCTTTAACTCCCTGTGCTCAGTCAAGCTGCTTGATGGACCACGGGGTATTCTAAGCCCTGATATTATTGCTGAGGCAATTAATGCTGATGATATTCATTATCCTGAGACCGGACTGGTGGCACTTGAAAATACGGTAAATAAAGGCGGAGGAGCCTTTTATACTACAACTCAGATAAAGGCTATCTCTGAGCTATGTAAACAGCACCAACTACCGCTACATTTGGATGGGGCCCGGGTATTTAATGCCTTGGTAGCTGCTAATGAGACTGCACGTGAATATGGTAAATATTTTGACACTATTTCTGTGTGCTTGTCCAAAGGTTTAGGTACACCTGTTGGCTCTGTACTATTAGCCTCTCATCAACTCATTAAAAAGGCAAAAAAAGTTAGAAAGGTGCTTGGGGGAGGCATGCGACAGGCAGGGTATCTGGCAGCAGCGGGCATTTACGCTTTAGATCATCATATAGAGAGATTAAAGGATGATCATTTGAGGGCAAAACAGTTAAGTGAAGCCCTAAACGGAAAGCGTTTTGTACAGGAAGTTTTGCCGGTAGACACCAATATTTTAATCTTTTCTTTAAAAGGTATAAGTACCGAACAGTTTTTAAAAGAACTAAAAGAAGAAGAGGTTCTGGCAATTCCATTTGGCAAAAATGAAATCAGAATGGTAACGCATCTACAGTTAACTGATGAAGATGTTGAAAAAGTAATTGAGACCTTTAAAAAAATGGACCGGAAGCTAGTCTAAAAGCCGGCTACCGGTCACACATCCTCCAATAAATTTACCCTGTACCCTCATAGACAGTAAAATGGTGGAAAGGGTTGGAAGACTGGAAAAATATTTTAATAAATGTCCCAGTTACCATTCAGGTAATAGCGGTAAAGCACCGGATTATGCACTGTATTAACCTCTATGTCACTTTCTGAGGGTAAGAAAAAATTTTTGCCAAAAGAAGTCATTAGCTGCATGGCTTCATGATTAAGCCATGCCGTTTCCACATTTTCGTAAGTAAGAGATTGTAGTTTGTCTTTCAGGTTTACAGGTTTTTCTTCAGGGGTTTTTAAAGCAAGTACCCAGCCCCACTCTCCCATCGTAAGAATTTGGTTGTGCATAGGCTGGGTTTGAAAACCCGCATCCTGCAATGTTTTATCAATACAGTAAAAAGCTTGGGTAGCAAAGTAAGGGCTACCTGCCTGCGTAATCAGCACTGCATGGGGCCTCATCTGCTTTGAAGCCAGTGTATAAAATTCTGATGAGTATAAACGTCCTAACTCAACTGTTTTGGGGTCTGGCAGGTCAATAATAACCACATCGTAGTACTGCCTTGTATTTTCCAGAAAATGAAAAGCGTCATCATTGATTATTTCTACCTTTTCACTAGTTAGCGCTGCATCATTTACCTTCTTTAAAACAGGGTGATTAAGCCCCAACTCTGTCATGGCAGGATCCAGGTCTACTAATGTAATGTGCTCTACAGAAGGGTACTTTAATACTTCGCGCACAGCACAACCATCACCCCCACCCAGTATAAGTACATCTTTAACCTGGGGTATAAGGCTCATGGCAGGATGAACAAGCGGCTCATGATACATCTGTTCATCTAATGTGCTAAGTTGCTGGTTTCCATTAATATACAACCAAAAATGATCCTTCCATTGGGTAATGACTATTCGCTGATATCGGCTTTGCTCTTCATAGATAATTTTGTCTTTGTACCGCTGTTGCTCTCCAAAAAGTATGATGGGCTTAGCAAAGACAATTCCCGAAACTAGAATTACAGCTACTCCGGAAGCAATAACAATAAGCTTTCTTTTAATCATAGAGGACAGTGCTCCCCACAATACCAGTAGAAGTAGTATGGCAACCAAAAAATTTGTCATACCTAGGATAAATGGCGTATAAGTAAGCCCCAGATACGGCAAACCCACAAAGGCGAAAAAGATTCCGCCTAATAAGCTTCCATAATAGTCTTTCTCCATAACAGAAGAAATATTGACTTTAAGCTCTTCAAACTCATCATTCAGGCGAATAACCAAGGGAATTTCTAGTCCGATGAGCAAACCAATAAGGATAGAAAAACTATAAATGATGAAGCCTGTATAAACAGTATATGCCGCAGCGGTGTAGGCTACCAAAGCAGCAAAGGCAGAAAATACTGAGAGACAAAATTCTACATAGATAAATTTCTGCAATAGCTCTTTCTCAAACAGTTTACTCAGTCTACTCCCCAGGCCCATAGAGAAAAGCATCATGGACACAATCATCGTCCACTGAAAAACTGAATCGCCCAGAAAATAGGTAGCCAGAGTTGAAAGCACATATTCTGCTACTATGCCTGCCAGACCGGTAGCAAACAGGGCAATTTTGAGTACGTTAGATCTTAACTTTCTATTGAGCTTTTTCTCCAAATTTGGCTGGGGGGCTACAGACATAAAGTTATTAACACTGAACCTCCAATATATGCGAAAGCTTCTATAAGACCGGCTCCTACATTAGGACGCTCCTGATTAACTAGTTCGTCGGTAAGGCTACGACCAGGCAGTAAGATTTTATCTGTAAGTGTACGGGCTAGCGGTAAGAATATGAGCCCTATCAGCACATCAATCCCTACATTGGTAATAGACTCCTGCCACGACACAAAATCAATCATCAGCCCATAGCGGATTAAATTACCTATTGCCGCTATAGCTCCGGCAAAGCCCAGTCCTACTGCAATGTTATCTTTCTCAATCTGGTCATGTACATCAAAAGGTGTAATCCAGCTATAAAAGTATGCGGTGATGATCAGTAATATCTGACCTATTACCCAAAAAACTAAGGCAGTATCTATACCACCTCCTTCGCCAGATACTGAGCCTAATATGATAAGCCCGGTAGCTATCGCATTTGCACCTTCAATAACCCCAGTCCCCACGTTCTGATCATCAATGATTTCTTTGTACACTACAAACTTTCTAAGGATGATTTTATCATTGATAATGATAGATATATTTAGTAGAACAATGGCCAGCAATCCGTAAATAGCAATATCCATTACATCTATCCATATTCCGTTACTAGGTCCTACTATGGCACTACTAATTGCTAATAGCAAGCCTATGAAGTAGCCAACGTGAGCAACCGCAAAGGCAAAGTTGTCTTTTTCTACCAGCTCTACCCCTACTTTTATCTTTCTTTGAAAAAGCTTGTAGGCAAACTTACCAATCAAAAATAACAGAAAACACTCTGCAAGATATATTAAGGCTGTTAGAGCAGCGTCTAAAGTGATCATACAAGTTTGGTTAGCTTAGTTGATATTTAAATTATTTACCGAATCCACCACCGCGGGAGCGCATACTGGAAGAGCTGTTATATCTGCTGCCAGAACGAGACGTACGATTGCCCGAGCGGAATGCGCTACTACTGTTACGTGTAGAACTCCAGCGGGTATTTGGCTTGGCGGCTGTAGTGTAGGCACTACCTGTACCATAGGCTCTTCGGCCATTAGATACTACCGGCCCGTAATAAGGTCGTCCACTTCCTCGGTAAGTACGATAATCGTCATAGTAAGAACGGCGGATTGGAAAAGTAGCCAGGTTGAGCATGCTACTCAAAAAAGCATATTGACCGTAAAAAGCCCAAAAGCTATTCCCGTTGGCCCCTGTCTGCCACTGACCATACTGAGGGTTGCCTACATAATTGGAGTAACCTGGAGGGCTAACTAATTTGCTTACCTTGCCATCTTCAGATTTTGCGGCTATCTCCATGCCCATGTCATTGGCATGTTGGTTAAAAAAGTTCTCTTCTACCGGGTACCAATCTGTAATTACCTCTTCAGGCTTGGCATCAGGAGATGATTGTTTAATAATACGATACTGATGCTCATAATCTTTAAAGAAGGTGCCCTCTACATTCATATCATACAAAATGATAGAGTAGATAGGCGTTTCTGTCATATCCCGGATGAGCACATCTACCGGATTTTTTTTAAAGTCATTACCTGAGCAGGCACTAAGCAAAAAAACAGCTAGTACCATCCATCCTTTATATCCTGTTATTGATTTCATCTTGTCTTGTGTGTTCTTCAATTCTAAGATATTTTATTCATAAGCTAAAACAAAAAAATCGCACCCAAATGAGCGCGATTCATGTGCTTACCAGTTGTATACTTATTGATTAAGCAAACTGTTTATTCTGATTTTTCTCAATTTTTTTGATGACTGAGTTAGCTCTACGGTCAGCCATTTGTTGCTTCAGATGGAACCACTTATCTCCCAAGGATTTTCTCATTGTCCAGTCAGCAGCCTGACGTACACTTATGTTCATCAGACCTTTGATACGTTTAGATACGTGAGGGTTCAGTGAACGCAGGCTCATTCCGAAGCCACCCTCGGTGTATTCTATGTAGTGCCAGTATTCTCCAGGCATAAATAGAGTATCGCCATGCTTAATTTCACATTCAAAACCTTTTACGTATTTCAATCCGGGAAATCTCTCGTAATCAGGCTTTACTACATTTACTCCGGTATGTACATTAAGCGGATAACGATACAGCAGTTTAGAGTAATCTGGAGAGAATAATACTACCCTGCGCTTACCCTGAAATTGAGTCAGGAAAACGTTGGACATATCAATGTCTTGGTGCATACGAGCTACAGAGCCTTCTCCTCCAAAAAACATGTAAGGGAAGCCTTTCAAAAATTTTGTCTTGATATCCGGAAACTCAAAATCGTCCATCAGCTCAGGGCAATCTTTAAAGATATTCCAGAGGTGCATTCTTAAGTCAGTAGGCGTGGTCGCTATCAGATCCAGGTATTCTGCAAATTTCATCTTGCGGTGAGGCACCTTCATGGTTTTATCCAGGTCAGACTCACGGTTTTCAAATACACCGATCGTTTTGTCACCAGCCACTTTCTTGAAATAGTTGAAATCCCACTCTTCATAGGCTTTGGTACCTTTGAGCAAACCTCTGAGAATCACAGGTTTTTGTGGAATCAGATAGTTTTGTTCAAACTCTCTTAGATTAATATCTTCAATGACATCAACGGGGTGGTTAAAGTCTATTGCCATGTTAGTAGATAGATTTACCGTTCTAAAAAATAATGTTTACAAATCTATAATAATTATAAAAACCTTACGCTATTTTTTCAACTTTGTCATCTCATTTACAAAAAAATTGAGCATGAATTACGTAGTTGAAGGTTAATACGTATCAGTTTTTCTCTGTCTCTAACTGTTTCAAAGAATAAATGTTGCGTTTAGCCGTGAAAGAATAGTCATTTTAAAAGATTTTATTAAAATCTTAACACTTAGCAGAATGGCCAAAAATTACATCATGCTTACCAACGTTTCTCCTTTATAAGAGGCCTGATATTAACTATAGCTTTATAGTTTATTCTTAGTTAGGTAAATTGATTAGGTTTGTAGAGCAAAATAAACAGGGGTTAAACTTGTCTTTAAAGCATCACATATATTTGCGATTTTGTATTAGTGCTGTGCTGTTGATAAATTGTGTATGGGTATGCACAGCACAATCTTTGAACTGGACAGACAGTACCTCCAGGGTTAGTGCTAACTCCGCACAAGCAAACAAAAATCGTTTACTTACGATTGACAAAATCTTTATCATTGGTAACCAGCGTACCAAAGAAAGGATCATTCTCAGAGAACTTAATATTAAAGAAGGTTATGCTTACAATACGGAAGAACTTAATGAAGCTTTAATTCTTGATAGAAGAAAGCTGATGAATACTCAGTTGTTTCTGGATGTAAAACTTAGCCTTATTCAGCTTAATGAAAATGTAGCAGATATTATTGTTAGAGTATCTGAAAGGTGGTATACCATTCCTTCACCCTTTTTTAAACTGGCCGACCGTAATTTTAACGTATGGCTTTCTAACCAAAATCGCGACTGGAGCAGAGTAGAATACGGTCTTAAGTTCTATAAATACAATTTTAGAGGGCTTAATGAACAGGTGTACTTTTTCTTTCAATTAGGTTTTACTCGCCAGCTCGCAATGCGCTACCGTATACCTTATATAGACAAAGCACAGAAAAACGGTTTAGAGTTTGGCTTTAGCTTTTCTGAAACCGCTAACATTAATTTTACAACTGAAGGCCATCGTCTACTATTTACTGACTCCCTTAAAGACGCTTCTCAGTCTAAAATAGGGTTGGTTGGCTGGAGGTACCGTCCAAACTTTTACAGAAACCACTACGTTGAGCTAAGATACAATGATGTAAAAATCAAAGATACTATTCGCTCTCTCAATCCAGAGTATTTTTTAAATGAGGGTAACCGACAACAATACTTTGCCCTGTCGTACAGCTTTGAGAATGACCACCGTGACTTTGTAGGCTACCCCCTTAAAGGCTATCGTTGGGAGGCTGAAGTTTCTAAATTAGGTTTGGGCATTTTTGATGAGGTTAACCTTTTTAGGTTGAGAGCGGAAGCTGCTAAATACTTACCTCTGGGCAAAGAATTTTATTACGCAGGCATTGGGCGAGGTTATTTGAGTTCATTAAAAAAACAACCTTATGCCAACCTCACTGGTTTAGGGTTTAGCAGAAGATGGATTAGAGGATATGAGTTGGATGCCATTGAGGGACAAGCCTTTCTGATGCAGCAAAATACATTCAGCAAAAAAATATTTGCCCGTGAGTTTGATGTCAGCCAGGTACTCCCGATTGAGCAGTTTAACAACATACCACTGGCTATCTACCTGAAAGCATATTTTGACCATGGCTATTTATGGAATGATATTGATTACATAAGAAACAAGCCGTTAGCTAACCGCTACTTATATGGCTATGGAATAGGCGTAGATATAGTTTCGTTCTATGATTTTGTATTGCGCCTGGAGCACTCCTGGAAACATGATGGCAGCTCTGGAATATTCTTCCACTTCAACAGTGCTTTTTGATAAGCTTTTCTTAATATTGCCTCTTTTCTGATGCCTTTGGCAAATTTTGTATTTCATCTCCTATAAAAATTAAGATGTCCGTGACACAACCAAAAAGATATACCATAACTGCAGCTCTACCTTATGCCAACGGTCCACTACACCTGGGTCATATAGCAGGAGCCTACTTACCCGCAGATATCTATGTACGATACCTACGCCTGATAGGTAAAGATGTAGCCTTTATAGGAGGTAGTGATGAGCATGGTGTGGCCATTACGCTAAGAGCAAAAAAAGAGGGAATATCTCCCCAACAGATTATAGATAAATACCACTATCTTAACAAAGAGACTTTTGAAAAATTCGGAATCTCTTTTGATATGTACCACCGCACCTCAGAAAAAGTGCACCATGAAACCTCTCAGGAGTTTTTTACTTCATTGTACAATAAAGGTGAGTTCATTGAAAAGCAAAGTGAGCAGTTTTACGATGAAGAGTACGATCAATTTCTTGCAGACCGCTACATTGTAGGCACCTGCCCTATTTGCAAGTTTGAAAACGCCTATGGTGACCAGTGCGAAAATTGTGGCTCTTCACTCAATCCTACTGATCTGATCAACCCGAAGTCTACCCTCAGTGGAAAAACTCCAATTATTAAGGAAACCAAACACTGGTATCTGCCACTAGACAAATACCAACCCTGGTTAGAAGAGTGGTTACTTAAAGGAAAAAAAGGTCAGTGGAAATCTAACGTATATGGGCAATGTAGTGCCTGGCTACAGGCTGGCTTGCAGCCAAGAGCGATGACTCGTGACTTGGATTGGGGTGTTGATGTACCCCTGCCAAATACAGAAGGCAAAAAACTTTATGTATGGCTGGATGCGCCTATCGGTTATATTTCTTCTACCAAACAATGGGCCGAAGATCATAACAAAGACTGGGAACTATACTGGAAAAAACAGCCTAATGAAAAAGATAACAGCAGACTTATTCACTTTATTGGTAAAGACAATATTGTTTTTCACTGCATTATTTTTCCTTCTATTCTTCATGCGAACGGAGAGTATATTTTACCAGAAAATGTACCTGCCAATGAGTTTTTAAACCTGGAAGGCAAAAAAATCTCTACCAGTAGAAACTGGGCAGTATGGTTACATGAATATTTGGAAGACTTTCCTGGCAAACAGGACATTTTACGCTACGTGCTCTGCAGCATACTTCCGGAGACAAAAGACAGTGAGTTTACCTGGAAAGACTTTCAGGCAAAAAACAATAATGAGCTGGTAGCTATATACGGCAACTTTATTAACCGCACTATGGTGCTTACGCACAAGTATTTCCAGGGAATTGTGCCAGAAGCAGGAGATTTTCTGGAGATTGATAATGATGCACTGGATAAAATCAAAACCCTTGCAAAACAAATTTCTGAGGCTATTGATAATTTTCGTTTTAGAGAAGCTAATGCCCTAATGATGGATCTGGCACGCACCGGAAACAAATACCTCGCAGATACTGAGCCCTGGAAGGTAATAAAAGAAGATGAAGAGAGAGTAAAAACCATTCTTAATGTAGCTTTACAAATTGCGACTGCTCTGTCCATAATTTCTGAGCCTTTTCTCCCATTTACCTCATCTAAGCTGAGAGAAATGTTGAATATAGAAGCAATCGCCTGGCAAAATGCTACCGACCACATTTTACTAGAGTCAGGCCATCAGTTAAATGCTTCAGCTTTACTGTTTGATAAAATTGAAGATGATACTGTAGAGCAACAAATACAAAAGCTATTAGATGCCCGTAATGAAGGAGCGGAAGAGCATAAAGCTACTCCTGCTAAGGATGAAATTACTTTTCCTGACTTTGAAAAAATTGATATCCGAGTAGCTACCATACTTGAAGCGGAAAAAGTAAAGAAATCTAAAAAACTACTCAAGCTCAAGGTAGATACCGGAATAGATCAACGCACTGTGCTTAGCGGAATTGCTCAATACTATAAGTCTGAAGATATAGTGGGTAAACAGGTATGTATCCTGGTAAATTTAGCTCCTCGTAAAATGATGGGAACTGAATCTCAGGGTATGATACTAATGGCTGAAGACCACGATGGTAAGCTCTCTTTCGTAAGACCTGAAGATGCCGTTAAAAATGGTAGCCAGATTAGCTAGGCTATTAACCTAGCTATTATACTGGCTCATGGTTCTGCTAATGCCAATTGTACAGAAAGATAATATCATTTCCCCTGCCCTGTCCATAAGATGGGGCAGTTCATCTAACTCTTCCTGAGGAAAGTTGCCCAGTACATAGTCTACCTGCTGTCCTTTGTGGAAGTCATTTCCAACGCCAAATTTCAGTCTCGGATACTTGGCACTTCCTAAGTTCGCTTCTATATCTTTTAGCCCATTATGGCCGGCACTAGAGCCTTTGCCTCTCATTCTCAGCGTACCAAATGGCAAAGCGATATCGTCTGTAATGATTAACAGATTCTCAGCTGTTATTTTGTGCTGCTGAAGCCAGTAATTTACAGCTTTGCCACTACGGTTCATATATGTGTTTGGCTTCAGCAGATGAATACTTCTTCCTTTGTATTTCACCAAGGATACTTCGCCTAATCTAGCTGTCTTAAAAACCGTATTTTGCTGATCTGCCAAACGGTCTAAGGTCAGAAAACCAATGTTATGTCTGGTAAGTTCGTATTCCGGGCCGGGGTTACCCAAGCCTACAATCAGATACTTCATAGTCAGTCTTATCAAAAAAAATCCTGTCCAATACTAATGAACAGGATTAATTTAACATCTCAATAATATGAATGTTTTTATTCAGTTTCTCCTTCCTCTTCTTCTTCTCCTTCTTCAGCATCCTGAGCCTTACCTCTAAGTGCACGAGGAATCTCAATTACTGCAATTGAAACTGCCGGGCTATCAAGAATTTCAAAATTCTCAGGCTTAACGTCTGCAACTTTAATTGCTTTACCAAAGTCTAGTCCTGATACATTTACATTAATATGCTCAGGCATATCTTTAGGAAGAGCTTTTAGTCTTAAGGCTCTTCTCTTAAACATTAATGTACCACCTTTAGCAACACCGGGAGCTGTACCCTCCAAGTGAAGAGGAATATCCATTTTAACAGGTTTGTTATCATGCAGTTGTAAGAAGTCAGCATGTAGTATAACTTCATTTACTGGATGGAACTGGATATCTTGAAGAATACATTTGAAATGCTCACCTTCTATGTTAAGATCCACCATGTGTGCTTCTGGAGTGTACACTAAAGGGCGGAAAAGAATCATGGGAGCATAAAAATGAACCTGCTCATCGCCACCATAAATAACGCAAGGTACGTTACCTTCTGCACGAAGACGCTGAGACTCTTTTTTGCCGAGATTTGCTCTTTTATACCCTATAATCTCTACAGTTTTCATAATAGTTATATGTTATGTGATATTAAAATCTTGCTTTGCTGATAAACAAAGGGCTAATAGACTCATGTTTATGAATCTTAGTAATACCCCCGGCAAACAGTTCAGCTACTGTAAGCACTTTAATTTTTGAGCACTCCTTCTTAAGCGGAATAGTATCGGTAACCACCAACTCATCTAACTGAGAGTTCTCAATATTATCGTAAGCATTGCCTGATAAGACAGCATGCGTACTTATTGCTCTTACTGAGCGAGCTCCTTTTTCCTTTATTATTGCAGCAGCCTTACACAAAGTACCAGCTGTATCTACCAGGTCATCTACTAAAACGACATCTTTCCCTTCCACATCTCCAATCACCTGCATGCTCTCTACCTGATTTGAACGCTTACGTTGTTTGTCACAAACAACCATATCCGTCTGAAAGTACTGGGCAAAGTTTCTGGTTCTCTTTACACCACCAACATCGGGCGAAGCAAATACCAAATTATCCGTAGGTAGCTGGCTCAGATAAGGAACAAAGATGATACTTCCGCTAAAGTGATCTACCGGAAAATCAAAAAAACCTTGTATCTGACCTGCATGTAGATCACAAGTCATTAATCTATCAGCTCCAGCCGCAGAAAGCAGGTTTGCAATCAACTTTGCACCAATAGCCACTCTGGGCTTATCTTTTCTATCCTGACGTGCATAACCAAAATAAGGAACTACGGCAGTTACATATTTAGCACTTGCCCTTCGTGCTGCATCAATAAGCAGTAAAAGTTCCATTAAGTTATCAGAAGGGGCAAAAGTAGACTGAATCAGGAAGACATCGCAGCCTCTAACGGACTCTGTATAGTGAGGAGAAATTTCTCCGTCGCTAAACTCTTCAATTGATACTTCACCTAGCGGCTTACCATAATGATTCGCAATTTTTTCTGCCAAATAACGGGTAGCTCCACCAGAAAATATTTTGACTGTAGCCATAAAAGTGAAGGTCAGGAGGTTTATTAAAAACTAATCCCAGTTCGCAAATTGCAAACCGGGATTAAGTTGTGTTGTCCGGCAAGGACTCGAACCCTGAATAACAGGACCAAAACCTGCTGTGTTACCATTACACCACCGGACATCGTTTTTGTTTTTGGAGTCACAAAGGTAGTAAGCCTTTTAATATTGTCAAATAGCGAACAGATTTTTTTTCAAAAAAATTACTTTTCATCAATTAGAGCTTACTACTATATATATGCATCAATATTTAATGGTTTTAATTGATAAGAAGCCCCTTTAGTAAATTAAAGAAGTCAACTATATATCTATAGAAATCAAATTACTTAAACAATGTATATCAGTTTATCGTGTGGCATACATGTTGTCTTACATAATACGAGCAAAAAATTACTTTTTTATTCAGGACCTTATTTTTTAAATGAAATGCATTTCTTTGAGCTTCAATATTATTTTATATAAATATTAGTGTAAAAAATATTAAATTATCTTTTATATAACGCTAAACAGTGATATATTTACAGCAAATATTACATATGTGCAATATTTCTAATGAATAACACAAATGACAACCTTTGATATTATAAAAAAGAGTCATTACTCAAAATCAATGATTTTACTGCTTTTGCTCATTGATACTCTTGTTTTGATAGTATCATTCTTCATTGCGCATAAAATTTTTCAGGGCACTCCTATCCAGTACTCAGAAAAAAGCTTATTGGTCATATTTCTACTTTCGTGGGTGGTTGCTGCGCTTTTTAGAAACATCTATCATATTGATAAACTAAACAAGCTTATCAGAATTGCGATATCTATTTTTGTGAGCTTAATGATAAGCTTTATCATCACCAGTATTTACTCTTATTGGCTTAGCAATGAGACCGGCAATCATTTTTTTATCCTTAATGTCTATGCATTTAGTTTCATAGCTCTGTTCGTAGTGCGTTTTATAGAACTAAAAATGTATAGGTTTCTGCGGGCCTTAAAAAACAACCGCAAAAATGTTGTTGTAGTTGGCTATACACCTGCTGGCAAAAGGCTTCAACAATACTTTACCGATAGTGAAGCAGGAGATTACAACTTTCTTGGCTTTTTTGATGATGAGGAAATTTCATCGGACAACACCCTTAAGTTGGGAGAATTAAAAGACGTTCAACGGTTTTGCGTGAGAGAGAATGTAGATGAGATTTACTATGCACTACCAAATCACGCCTCTCTGGTAAATAGACTGACAAAGTTTGCGGATGAACACTACATACACTTTGGGCTGGTACAGGATATTGGAGGTCTATCTAATAAAAAAATAGACACTCACCTTTATGATGATGGTCGTATTCCTATAGTTACTCCAAGAAGAGATCCTTTACGTTTTTTCTTTAATCAACAGGTAAAACGTGTTTTTGACATTTGCTTTTCTTCATTTGTCATCTTTTGTCTTTTTCCTTTCATCGTTCCTGTTATTGCTCTGATTATTAAAATAGACTCAAAAGGACCTGTGTTCTTCAAACAATTGAGATCAGGGAAAAACGGCAAGCCTTTTTGGTGCTATAAATTTCGCACTATGACGGTAAACCAGGATGCGGATAGCAAACAGGCTACTAAAAATGACGCGAGAATTACGAAGGTGGGTAAAATTCTTAGGAAGACCAGCGTAGATGAGCTTCCCCAGTTTTACAATGTACTGATTGGCGATATGTCGGTTGTTGGGCCAAGACCTCATATGCTTAAACATACTGAAGAGTACTCAGCCATAATAAACAATTTTAATGTGCGGCACTTTATTCATTCCGGAATTACAGGCTACGCACAGGTAAATGGGTATAGAGGCGAAACCAAAGACAATCGTCAAATGGAACAAAGAGTCATATATGACAACTGGTATCTGGAAAACTGGAGCTTAACTCTGGATATTAAAATAATAATCAAGACTGTTTTGAACGCTTTTAAAGGCGAGAAAAACGCATATTAAAATACGAATCAGCTAATATTTATTCTAAAAATGATGAAAATAAGTGTATTTGGACTAGGATACGTAGGCGCAGTTTCTTGTGCATGCTTTGCCAAACTAGGTAATCAGGTAATTGGTGTAGACGTAAGCGAGCTTAAAATTAACTTAATTAATAGCGGAAAGTCTCCTATTGTTGAAAAAGACCTTGATGAGTATATAGAAGAGGGGATTAACAAAGGCGCAATTTCGGCTACCAATGATGTAGAGAAAGCAGTGCACAACTCCGATATTTCTATCGTCTGTGTAGGCACCCCTAGCCAAATTAATGGCAATATAGATTTAACTTATATATATAGGGTTTGTAGCGAAATTGCTGAGGCCATCAAGACTAAAGATGGATTTCACACTGTCGTTATCCGTAGTACGGTTGTTCCTGGTACAATACAGCAATGTGTAAACATTATTGAGGACGTATCTGGTAAAAAGCACGATGTAGACTTTGGAGTAGCTTCAAACCCCGAGTTTTTGAGAGAAAGTACGGCTATTGAAGACTTCTGGCATCCACCTTATACAGTAATAGGTACCCTTTGCCAAAAGAGTGAAAAGCAGTTAACAGAACTATATAGCAGCATTGAAGCCCCCATCTTTACACTAAAGCCAGAGGAGTCTGAAATGATTAAGTATGCTAACAATAATTTCCATGCGGTAAAAGTAACTTTTGCGAACGAAATTGGAAACATTTGTAAAGAGTTGGGGGTAGATGGACAAAAAGTAATGGAAGTAGTATCTAGCGATGATAAACTTAATTTATCTCCATACTACATGAAGCCAGGCTTTGCGTTCGGAGGTTCTTGCTTGCCTAAAGATGTACGTGGGCTCAATTATAGAGCAAAAACCTTAGATCTTAAAACTCCTCTACTTAGTAGCTTGATGAATAGCAATAGCTATCAGGTGGAAAGAGGTTTGCAAATGATATACAAGACTGGCAAACGTAAGATTGGCTTTCTGGGATTTGCCTTTAAAGCAGGTACTGATGACTTAAGAGAAAGCCCTATTGTTGAAATAATTGAAACCCTTTTAGGAAAAGGATACGATCTTTCTTTATACGATAGTAATATTTTACTTTCACGCCTGATGGGTAAAAACAAAGATTACTTAACCGGTCATATTCCTCACATCAATAGAGTACTTAAAGACTCTGTAGAAAAAGTTGTAGAAGAGTCTGATGTAATTGTGTTTGGTAACAAATCAGAAGAGTTCAAACAGGCACTTGAGACAATTCCTGAACACAAAACTATTATTGACCTCGTTAGAATAGATAAATCCAGAACTACAAAAGATAATTATGTTGGAATTTGCTGGTAAACACGTATTAGTCATTATAGAAAATCTTCCTGCTCCTTTTGATAGAAGAGTATGGCAGGAGGCTTGTACCCTAAAAGAAAAAGGTGCAGATGTAAGCATCATCTGCCCTAAAATGAAGGGGTATACAGAAAGTTATGAACAGATAAATGGCATAGATATTTACCGACACCCTCTCCCACTGGAAGGTAGCGGTGCTATGGGATATTTATTGGAGTACAGTACAGCTATTTTTTGGGAGTTAGTTCTTGCCTTTAAGATTTTTTTTAAAAAACGCTTTCATGTAATTCATGGGTGTAATCCACCAGACCTTATCTTCCTGACAGCACTACCATTTAAGCTGTTTGGTGTTAAATATGTATTTGACCATCATGATATAAATCCTGAGCTATATATAGCCAAGTTTGGAAAAAAAGATTTCTTCTACCGCTGTATGTTATGGCTGGAGAGGCTAACTTTTAAAACCGCGGATTATAGCATAGCCACAAATGAGTCTTATAAGCAGATTGCTATTGAAAGAGGAGAAATGCCTCCACATAAGGTTCAGGTCGTTAGAAGCGGTCCTAGTCTGGAGAGAATAAAACTTACTCCTGGCAATGAAAAATATAAAAAAGGTAGGACTTACCTTATAGGATACGTAGGCGTAATCGGCGTGCAAGAAGGATTGGACCTACTACTTGAATCAGTTAAATATCTGATCTCTAAAAGACAAGATGTACAATTTGCTATAGTTGGTGGTGGTACTTCGCTTGAAGATATTAAGAAAATGGCCACTGAGATGGGAGTTAATGCTTATGTTGACTTTTATGGTCGAGTGAGTGATGAAAAACTATTGGATGTACTCAACACTTGTGATGTGTGTGTTAATCCTGATAAGCCTACAGAAATGAATAATCTTTCTACAATGAACAAGATTATGGAATACATGGCCCTTAAAAAGCCCATTGTTCAGTTTGATCTTAAAGAAGGAAAAGCGTCGGCTCAAGAAGCTTCATTATATGCCAAAAATAACGACACTGCAGACTTTGCAGAAAAAATTATGTGGCTACTGGATCATGAAAAAGAAAGTGCGGAAATGGCTGAGTACGGTTATAAGAGAGTGATTAACAAGCTCTCATGGGATCATGAAAGTACAAAGCTGACAAATTTCTACGCAAAAGTATTAAACGTAAAAATCCCCGAACCAACAAAAGCAGTTAGTTAACTTATGTAAAAATTTACATATAATGTATTGACTATCTGACTTGTTCTGGCAATCGTCAAACAAAAACCTGTATTTTGTATTAAAAATACAGGTTTCATTTTTTTGCTTACCCTAATACATATTGGTTATGCGTTATAAACATCTTTTTTCAAGCTTTCTTATTATCCTATTCATTTTTAGTTGTCAGCGGGTTCCTCTTACAGGAAGACAACAATTTACCCCTTTACCCGAAAGCCAGATTCTTTCTTTAAGTTTTCAAAATTATAATCAGGTTCTTCAAAGTAGTAAGCTATCCAATAACCAGGAGCAGGTAGCAATGATTAAGAGAGTGGGAAATAAAATCTCCAAATCAGTAGAGAACTACTTCCGAGAAAAAAATATGACTGATCGTATAGATGACTTTGAGTGGGAATTTAACCTGATAGAAGACGACAATTCTGTTAATGCCTGGTGTATGCCCGGCGGCAAAGTAGCTTTCTATACAGGCATACTTCCAGTTTGCGAAAATGAGCAAGGCGTAGCTACGGTTATGTCTCATGAGATTGCACACGCTATCGCTAAACATGGTAATGAAAGGATGGCACAGCAGCTTGCTTTACAACTGGGAGGGGTAGCCTTAAATGTTGCCCTTAGTGAGCAACCAGAAACTACTCAAAAACTAGCGATGACAGCCTTCGGACTTGGTGCTCAGTACGGCGTACTGCTACCCTACAGCAGAGCCCATGAGACCGAAGCAGATGAGATGGGAATCTACTTTTTGGCTATGGCAGGTTACGATACAAAGGAAGCTGTTGACTTCTGGCAGCGTATGTCACAACAGGGCGGAGAAAGACCTCCTGAATTTATGTCAACTCACCCTTCACCAGAAAATAGAGTCGCCCATATTCAGAAGATTATTCCAAAAGCAGAAAAGTTCAGAGGGGAATATTAATTCTCCTCTTCAGGCACCCACTGTCCTTTAACGTATAACTTGTAGGACTCACAACTCATACGCCCTGTTTCTTTGCAATAATGACAAGCCTTATACACCGATGATCCTAATGAACCCTTCTCTATTAATACACCTTCGCCTTGGCAAGCCGGGCATACTACAAATGGTGTTTGCTCGCAATTGATAAGTTCTTTCCGTACAGACTTCTCTGTTATGTCATTTTTAGAAGCCACTTTATCAGCATTAAATCGCTCTTCAGCCAACTTTAAATATTCTACAGCCTGGTCAAAGAAACGTCCGGAAGTACCTTTTAACTCAATGTATTTATTCAGCCAGTCTATACTTTGGCTATCTTTATCTAATAAATAGGAGTTTTTACCAAAATAAAAGCATAAATCTGCCGGCACTACTTCTACATTCAACAACACTTCCTTAAACAGTTCTTCCGCCTCAGCAAACTTACCTTCATTCATAAACTCAACCCCCTCATCCATCTTCATCATTTGTTGGCTTTCTGCCAGGTTACGGGTTTTCTGCGCGAACAGGTTATGAGAGCAAAGTATGAGAGTAGCTATTATTAATACTTTCTGCATTTTTCAAAATTTAACTACTAAAGTTAATGAAATAAAACACTTATACCTGCCAATAGGTGCCTAAAGCTGGAAAATTGAGAATAGTGTCGCAAATCTTTTTTCATCTTAGGCATAAATAATAATTTTGTGAATGCATAATAAAGTACTAGAAGAAGGCTCAGAGCTAAATCTGCAGTTTGAGAAAAGAAACGGCCTACTACCGGTAATAGTGCAGGAAGCCGGTAGTAAAGATATATTGATGCTGGGCTATACCAATATAGATGCGTTTGAGCGAACCATCCAAAGCGGTAAAGCCACATTTTGGAGCACATCCAGACAAAAGCTTTGGACAAAAGGTGAAACTTCCGGCGATTACCTTCTAATTAAAGAGGTAAAGGTGGACTGTGACCAGGATGCTCTTATTTATCTGGTAAAGCTTGCGGGTTCTGGTTCCTGCCATACTAAAAACAGTCATGGGGACACCAGAAAAAGCTGTTTTTACAGAGCATATGATGAAAACAAGCAAGCTTTAGAAAACCTTGACCCATAAGTTTATATAGCTACTTCCTTAGCTTCTTTTCTCATTGCTGAAAACTCTATTAAAAAAATCCGTTTACCTAGTAAAAAACTAACTGCCGGCTTAACATTGCCTGCAAAATTTTAATTTCCATTTAACTTGATTAATATATCACATATGGATCAGAAAGGGCACGAACAATTCCCGGTTTACATCACAAATAGCTATACGAGACAGAAAGAAAAGTTTGAGCCCCTCCACCCTACTCATATAGGAATGTATGTTTGTGGCCCTACCGTTTATGGCGATCCTCACCTTGGCCATGCCAGGTCAGCTATCACCTTTGATATTGTAGCTCGCTACTTTCGGTTTTTAGGCTATACTGTACGCTATGTTAGAAATATCACTGATGTAGGGCACCTGGAGGATGAAGTACAAGGGGCTGGGGAAGACAAGATTGCTAAAAAAGCCAGGCTGGAACAACTGGAACCTATGGAGGTAGTACAGATGTACACTAATCGCTATCATGATGCTATCGCCCACCTAAACGTCATCCCTCCCAGTATTGAGCCCTCTGCCAGCGGACATATACCTGAACAGATTGAAATTATTCAGCAAATTATTAAGAATGGTTACGGCTATGAGGTTAATGGCTCTGTATACTTTGACCTGGAGAGGTATGCAAAAGAACAACCGTATGGCAGATTGTCTGGAAAAATACTGGAAGACCTGAAAGCTGGAAGCCGCGATACACAAGGCTTGGGAGAAAAGAGAAGTCCTCATGACTTTGCTCTATGGAAAAAAGCTAATCCAGAACACATTATGCGCTGGAATTCCCCCTGGGGTGAGGGCTTTCCCGGCTGGCATATAGAGTGTACCACTATGTGCACCAAATACCTGGGCGAAGAATTTGATATTCATGGTGGAGGTTTGGACCTTCAATTTCCTCACCATGAGGCTGAACTCGCTCAAAGCTATGGCGCTACCCAGAAAAATCCCGTTCGCTACTGGATGCACAACAACTTGGTGAGTATTGACGGGCAGAAAATGAGTAAATCCTTGGGCAACTTTATTACGCTTGAGCAATTATTTAGCGGTAATCACCCCAAGCTGGAGCAAGCTTACAGCCCAATGACAGTAAGGTTTTTTATTTTACAGGCGCATTACCGTAGCCCTTCTGATTTCTCTAATCAAGCCTTACAAGCAGCAGAGAAAGGTTTGCAAAGGCTTATGAATACGATGAGCTATCTGGATAAATTGAAACACGAGGCAAATAATATAGATGAGGAACTAGACAAAGAAATAAAAGCGCTAAGCTACTCTTGCTATGAGCATATGAGTGATGACTTTAACACCGCGAAAACTATCGCATCACTATTTGATATGAGCAGCAAGATTAATGCATTCTACAATAAACAGCTAGACCTAAGCACTATCTCTTCAGAGGCATTTGAACTGCTTTTAAGCACTTTTAAAAGCTTTGTTGAAGATGTTTTAGGCTTATTAAGCGAAAAGGATGACCAAGGTGAAAGAGTAGATTCATTGGTAAAACTGTTTATTGAACTAAGGAGCGAAGCCAAAAACCAAAAGGATTATGCTACCGCTGATAAAATCAGAGACCAGCTTTCAGCGATTGGCGTTCAGCTCAAAGATGAAAAAGGAGGTGGTACTTCGTACTCTCTGTTGTAATAAATTCAAACTTCTCTTCCGGATTATCTTACATTACAAAACCCCAGAGCAAGTTTTACAGTAAATAAGATACATTTGCTTTAGATTTTTTGAAAAAAAGAATATGATATTATCCGGAAGAGAAATTGAGAAACAGATAGGTAAACAAATTTTTATTGATCCGTTTTCACCCAAACAACTTAATCCCAACAGTTATAACTTGCGCCTTCATAACGAGCTCTTAGTTTACGAAAACGAAGTGCTGGATATGAAGAGAGACAATGAGGTTAGAAAGGTAAGCATTCCTGAAGAAGGACTAATACTTGAACCAAACCGTCTGTATTTAGGTAGAACCGTTGAAACTATTAAAGCCGCATATCATGTTCCTAAGTTGGAAGGACGATCTTCTATAGGTCGCCTGGGAATAATGGTACATTTAACTGCTGGCTTAGGCAACATAGGCTCTAACGGTCACTGGACTCTCGAGCTCGCCTGCATACAACCGGTAAGAATTTACCCTAATGTAGGTATCTGCCAGATTTATTTTGAAGACATTAAAGGTGAGTATGATATGTATAAAAGCAGTAAATACCATCATGATGATATTCAACCAAGCCTGATTTTTCAGGAATTGCAGTAAACAATGTTATGCTACAGAAAATCTCACTGGCCTTAATCAAGTTTTATCAATTAGGGATTTCCCCTCTTTTGGGTAGCCACTGCCGACATTCCCCGACATGCTCCCAATATACTGCTGAGGCTATTAAAGAGTGGGGTTTTTTAGAAGGCATACTACTGGGCTTAAAAAGGATTGGGCGTTGCCATCCCTGGGGTACATCAGGGCATGATCCGGTGCCTCGAAAAAAAAGTTCAAACTAGAGCTTGTATACTAATACAAGCTTTTTGCGCAAAAAAATAGAAGTATACCAATAGCTATACCCATATTGCAATGAAAGAAGATGAAAAATATATGCAACAGGTGTTTGACTTAGCCAGCAAAGGCGAAGGCAAAGTAAGCCCAAACCCTTTGGTAGGTTGCATTATCATCAAAGACCAGAAAGTAATTGGTAAAGGCTGGCATCAGGAATATGGGCAGGCACATGCCGAAAAAAATGCCGTAAACAGTGTTGAAGATAAAAATTTATTGAAAGGAAGCACAGTTTATGTAAATTTGGAGCCATGTTCTCACTTTGGCAAAACTCCACCCTGCTGTGACTTACTAGTAACACATCAGGTAGCTAAAGTTATTATTGCCAATGTAGATCCAAACCCGCTGGTAAACGGTAGAGGAATTGAGAGGTTAAAGAAAGGTGGGATTGAAGTAATAACCGGAGTATTAGCTGAGGAAGGTAAAAAGCTGAATGCTTCTTTCTTTCATAATATGAAACATAAATCCCATATACAAACAGTAGATTAACTTATTCATTATATGTTACTACATAACAGGGTAGACAAACGTATTTTAAAACAACAAATGGAAGAGAGTGAAGAAAAAAGAACTACACTCTCTTTTTACAATTACGCGCGTATAGATGATCCTAACACTACTCGCGACCAGTTATATCTAGACTGGAGCAAGTTTAATGTATTAGGAAGAGTGTACCTGGCTCAAGAAGGTATTAACGCACAGATCAACGTGCCTGAAGACAAGTTTGAAGCATTCAAAGCTTACCTCAATGAGGTCCCTTTTCTTAAAGGGGTCAGGCTTAACATCGCTGTGGAAAAAGACAAAAAATCATTTTATAAGCTTAAGATTAAAGTACGTACAAAGATAGTTGCCGATGGTCTAGAAGACGACTCTTTTGACGTATCAGATCGTGGAAAGCATGTAAACGCAGAAGAATTTAACCGTTTAACAGACGACCCCAACACCATTGTAGTAGATATGCGAAACCACTACGAAAGCGAAGTTGGCCACTTTGAAAATGCTATTCTTCCTGATGTAGATACTTTCCGAGACGCACTACCTATTGTAAATGAAACGCTTCAGCCCTACCGCGATCGTAATATTATCATGTATTGCACCGGTGGTATTCGCTGCGAAAAAGCTAGTGCTTACTTTAAGCACCTGGGTTTTAAAAATGTACATCAGCTAGAAGGGGGGATTATTAAGTATGCGCATGAAGTAAAAGAAAAAGGCTTACCCAATAAGTTTAAGGGTAAAAACTTTGTATTTGATGAGCGCTTGGGAGAGCGCATCTCTGATGAAGTGATAAGTCATTGCCATCAGTGCGGAAAAGCTTGTGATACGCACACAAACTGTAGAAATGACGCTTGCCACCTGCTTTTTATACAGTGTGATGAGTGTGCGAAAAAATACGATAATTGCTGCTCTAACGAATGCAAAACTTTTGTCAACCTACCTGAAGAGGATCAAAAGACTTTGCGAAAGCAGTATCAACAAAAAAGAAATGTCTTTAGAAAAGGCCGGGTAGATCAGTTAGAAAACCACTGGCTAAAAGATGCTCCCCTTATTAAAAATCAAGCTCATGATTAACATGAGCTTTTTTTATGACTATATATTTTTTGCCTTCAACCTATGTTAATGGTGGCAAAAGTGTAGTATTCCATCGTGTGTAACATTTGCCTGGGCTTTGATGCCACCTAGCTGTATTCTGACCCTAATTTTGATACTATCAGATTAGCCTGACTACAGAAATAAAGGCGCAAACCACAGTAAATATTTGTTATAGATGCCGAAGGTAAAATACTACTACGATCCCAATACATGCAAATATGAGAAGCTAAAGGTAACAAAATGGGAGATTATTATGGATGGGGTACTTAACCTATCTATCATCCTGTTGGCAGCTCTGGGCATGGCTTTCGTTTACATGAACTATTACGACTCACCTAAGGAAGTAAGCTTACGTAAAGAAAACGAAAAACTGCACTTCTATTATAGCATTCTACAAAAGCAGATGGATGAAACCTCTGGTATGCTTGCTCAACTCCAGGATCGTGATGATGGTATCTACCGTACCATTTACGAACAGGATCCTATACCACAATCTATCAGAAATGCAGGTATTGGTGGTGCAGAAAGATACAGCAAATTACTACAGGCAAAATTGAGTGAGGAAGAATTGATTCTAAACACGGTGAAAGACCTGGATCAGATCAAGCGCAAAATGTACATACAAACCAAATCGTATGACGAGCTACTTACCCTAGCCAAAAATCAGCACCTGATGCTGGCCTCTATACCTGCAATAGCGCCCATCTCTACAAACGAATCTTACCTTTCTTCAGGTTTTGGTTTGCGATACCATCCTATTTACAAAATTAGAAAAATGCATACCGGTCTGGACTTTGGAGCTAGGATAGGCACAGCCATTTATGCAACCGGAGGAGGAACTGTTTCTAAAGTATCATCCAGTTATTATGGCTATGGCAAGCAAATAGAAATTGATCATGGCTTTGGTTTTAAAACTAAATATGCTCACCTATCTGAGTTTAATGTAAAAGTAGGTCAAAAGGTTAAGCGTGGTGAGTGTATAGGGTATTCTGGAAACTCTGGTACATCGTCTGGTCCACACCTGCATTATGAGGTACACAAGAACAGAAAAAAGGTAAACCCTATTCACTATATCTATAAAGATATATCTGAAGAAGAGTATGAAATGCTGGTAAAACTAGCCTCCATAGAAAACGAGTCTATGTAACAGATGTATGATAAAAAGAAAAGGCTGTCAGTTTAGACAGCCTTTTTTGTTATTTTTTACTTCCAGACCAGAGTATTACCCCAAGAACAAGTATTACCACACTTATAATTAAGGGTGTATAGTTTGCCTGGCTTACTACTACATCTGCACCAAATATGCTAAAACTTTCTGAGTCGTCGGCCGCCTGCATACCTGTAATGGCAGTAGCTGCAATTCCGACCAAAGTGAGGATTATACCTAATACTTTCTTCATAAAAAATACTTAAACGTAAAAAATAGATTTTAGCAGTATAAGCTATTAGCACTTGCTTAATGCTTATAACTGGCCATGAAAGTAAGTAAAATCTATTAATTTATGAAGTTAGAGTTCTCTTATACTTATTTATGCATTGGTTTTGTGCTTGTTTCTCTTTCTACCTTTGTTAAAATAGATTACAGCCACCACGACCGCTATTAGCGATATTCCAAAAATTACTAAAACGGTAATTGAGCTACTGTTCCACATTTCTGGATTATTTACATAGCCGGCATCCCTTTCTTTCTGAGCATAAGCCTCACTATTCTGATCTTCTGGACCGACGTCCGTAGTACCCATAGGTTCCACAGCACTTTGCTGATTGGCCCCTCCTACTCCACCAGATACTGTTTCGGAAATAGACTCAGATTTAATATACGCCAGTATACTGATGATATCATCATCAGAAAGAAATTCAAACGCTGGCATTACCTGCTTGTTATATTGTGTGTAAAGTTGCTGTGCGTATTTTTCTTCAGGATCATTTATAACCTTCTGAGAGTTTTTGATAAAACGCAGTAGCCAGTCAAGTGGTCGTGTAGCATGTACACTAGCCAAAGCGGGTCCGATTATCTGCTTATCTACCTGGTGGCATACATTACAGTGCTGACCAAAAAGAGCACGACCGTGCGCTATAGATTGTTCATCATCAGGAATCTGATCCGCAGTACTGCCACTTGTATTTGCGGTTGTATCCTGCGTTTGCTCCGCCTGCCCATTGAATGGCAGTAGGCTAAAAAGTACAAATGAAATGAATATATAAAAGTAGGCTTTTGCACTTATGCCTCTATCTAAACTTTTAGTATCTGAAATCATTGTAAAAAAATTTTGAAAGCTAAAAAATTGATTTCTATTACTGTTTAAAGTTTTTGTTCAGCATAAATGTTTAAGAATATAATACAGAATTACGCATCATATTTTATTCACATATTAGTTAATACCACGCAGCCATAAAAAAGCCTGACTCTACAATTGTAAAGTCAGGCTGAAGCTTTTAAAACCCTTAACATTATTTATTAAAAAGACCTAATTGCTCTTTAGTCTTACCTTTTTTGCTGTTCATCTCCCATACTACTTCATCACCACTAGAAACATCACTTCCATCTTCAGCACCTTCCTTGGCAGAATTATCTGTAGGCATAGCGCTATTATCATCAATCAGTTTGATGTCTTTTACTTTATGTTGAGTGAGTTGGTTTCCTAAGGCTTTCCAGCCTTTAATATCTACCATTACATCCAGATCCATAATTTGCTGCTCATGCTTCTTTTGTCCGTCTTTTCTGTACGTCATTTCCACCTGAGGCTGTTTCATAGTGGTAGCCAGCAACAGTTTAGAACTACGAGCATCAGTAATAAAGCTAAACTTACGATCCATAGAGCTGGTCTCTATATTGAAACGCTTCACCATGTAGTTTTTAGAACCACCGTCATAATAAACAGCAGTAATTGGCTTTCTGGCATCGTACTTCTCTAATAATACTATGCTGTCCGGATCAAACTTATTGGTAAGCTCATAAGACTTTATTTCGTAGCTACCATCTTTATAAATAGCTAATAACTGATCTTCTCCCTCAAACTTACCCAAATACTGCCCCCGTTCATCTGTATTGAGGGTACCTACAAAGTTATCGTACCAAATTTCCAGTCCACCCATAGTAGACTCTCCTTCAGCTATTTTAACAATTTTACGGATAGGGTATTTGGTAAGTATGTTCCCCTGTGCGGTTCTACCTTTAATGTCCAGACTTGAAAAGTCAAAGTCAAACTCTTTAATTTTAGCTCTGGAACGGCCAGAAAGATATACCTTTATAATTTCAGCCTCTGCATTAGGGTTAGCGGTAAAGTAATGCACCTTTGAACCGGCGTTACCTTTAGTGAGGTCATATTCTTTGTCGCGGGTGACTGCCAACACCTGGAAGCGTTTCACCATTGATCTACCGGTTTTACCATCCATGTAGATCATGTTATAAACGCGGCGCTCATCATTTTTTCGGAAGATATCTACATGTATGATGTCTTTACCTACAAACACTTTATCTGATATACGAGTGACTACACATTTACCATCTGCCCGAAAAACAATAACATCATCAATATCAGAACATTCAGTAACGAATTCATCTTTTTTAAGACCATAGCCAATAAATCCGTCTTTACGGTTTACGTATAGTTTCTCGTTAGTAGCAGCTACTACATTGGCAGAAATTGTATCAAAGTTCTTAATTAAAGTTTTGCGTTCTCTACCCTTACCATATTTATCCAGTAGCCCCTTAAAGTATTTGATAGCAAACTCGCGAATGTGTTCAAGATCATACTTAGTCTGCTCCAGGTCTTCCTGCAATCTTTTCATTAGTTCGTCAGCCTTAAAACTGTCGTACTTAGAAATTCGCTTAATCTTGATTTCAGTCAGCCTTACCAGATCATCTTCGGTTATCTCACGATAAAATTCTTTCTTGAATGGATTAAGTCCTTTGTCTATTCTGCTAAGTACCTCCTCCCAGGTTTCTGCTTCTTCTATATCACGATAGATACGGTTTTCAATAAATATCTTTTCTAAAGAGGAGAATAATATTTTCTCCAATAGCTCCTGATGCTTAATTTCAAGCTCTTTTCTTAGCAGCTCAACAGTTTGCTCCGTATTAATATGCAGCAGTTCGTTGACCCCGATAAAGTGCGGCTTATCCTCCAGAATAATACAGGTATTGGGAGAGATGGACACTTCGCAGTCAGTAAAAGCGTAAAGCGCGTCTTTGGTAATATCTGGAGACTGCCCAGCTGCCAGAGAGACTAAGATCTCTATATCTTTGGCAGTATTGTCTACGACCTTCTTAACCTTGATTTTACCTTTATCATTAGCCTTTAGAATGGAGTCAATCAGGCTATTGGTTGTGGTACCAAAAGGAATATCCTTAATAACCAGTGTTTTTTTATCGTACTCTTCTATGCTAGCTCTAACACGTACTTTTCCACCTCTTCTACCTTCATTATAGTCGGTAAAATCTGCCATGCCCCCGGTAGGAAAGTCAGGAAGCAGGTTAACCTTTTTGTTTTTGAGCAGGTCAATAGAAGCCTGAAGTATTTCGCAAAAGTTATGAGGCAAAATACGGGTAGATAAACCAACGGCAATACCTTCTACACCCTGTGCCAGCAGCAGAGGAAACTTTACCGGAAAAGTAACCGGCTCACGCTTTCTTCCATCATAAGATAGCTGCCACTCTGTAGTCTGAGGGTTAAAGACAACATCCAGCGCAAATTTTGATAGACGAGCCTCAATATAACGAGGAGCCGCGGCATTATCCCCAGTTCGCAGATCTCCCCAGTTTCCCTGAGTTTCAATGAGAAGGTCTTTTTGCCCCAGGCCGATCATAGCATCACCAATAGAAGCATCACCATGAGGGTGGTACTGCATGGTCTGCCCAATAATGTTGGCAACTTTGTTAAAACGCCCGTCATCCATCTCTTTCATGGCATGCAGGATACGCCTCTGTACAGGCTTAAAGCCATCTTCTATGGCGGGTACCGCTCTTTCCAGAATTACATAAGAGGCATATTCAAGAAACCAGTTCTCGTACATGCCATCTATGCGCTCACTTGCGTGTAATTGTTCTTCGTCCTTTTCGCTCATATCTATCTGATTGCTAACAGCTAATTTTACTTGACTTTAATTTGTAATACTTTCAGCATGTTTACCGTAATCATAATCGCGATTCCCAGGCTCAGATAGGCCAGAACCTGTATGTTGCCTACCTTTTTCTGGGCGTGCTTGTACAGCTTTTCGCCTACCGTAATTTGTATATCTTCCAGGGCCTGGGTAGTATCCAGTAACTTTTCAAAAGCAGGCAAACTCTCCCGAAGGTAAGCACTACTAGCTTCTTCAAAGTTATTATTCTCTATATGATGAATAATTTTTTCTTCTACCCTACGATAGTTTTTTACCAGCATATTAAATTCTGTAAGGCGTTGCTCCTCATCTTCGGTAAGATGGGTTTGAGCATATTTTGCCTCAATTGCATCTATCTGGCGATTGTTTTCTCTGATCTTTTCTATGACGGTCCGTGCCTCTTCGTACTCATTTAGGTAGACGAGCTCTTCCAGGTTCAGGCGATTACGGTAAAATTGCTCCTGAATTTTAGCAAGATCAAAAGAAGGCACCAGACGGTCTTCCAGCATAGACTTAAAGTCGTGGGAGAAATCTGACAAATTACGGGAAGTTACTATCGTCATCACATTGATTAATACCAGTATCACCAAAAATGAGATGATGATACGTTCCCGATTCGTTAATTTGCCAAACATATTTAATAGAAACTTAAGTTATACAGCCTCCTGCACCAAGTCTTTCTCCACTTTTAGTCGGTCAATAATAAAGCTTTGACGGTCTGGTGTGTTTTTGCCCATGTAGAACGTCAGCATTTTTTTCAAACTCACCTTATCATCAATAATAATAGGCTGCAAACGAATATCCTCACCGATAAAAGCACCAAATTCGTCAGGAGAAATTTCTCCCAATCCTTTGAATCGGGTGATCTCCGGCTTACTACCCAGCTTTTGTACTGCCTGTCTTTTTTCTTCTTCTGAGTAGCAGTAGATGGTTTCTTTCTTGTTTCTTACCCTAAACAATGGAGTATCCAGTATAAACACATGCCCATTTCTTACCAAGTCGGGAAAGAATTGCAAAAAGAAGGTAAGCATAAGCAAACGAATGTGCATACCATCAACATCTGCATCAGTAGCGATAATAATTTTGCGATAACGTAGTCCGTCCAGCCCATCTTCTATATTTAGCGCATGCTGTAGCAGGTTAAACTCTTCGTTCTCATACACTACTTTTTTAGTGAGTGAGAAGCAGTTGAGGGGCTTACCACGCAAACTAAACACCGCCTGGGTTTGTACATCACGAGATTTAGTGATAGATCCGCTGGCCGAGTCACCCTCAGTGATGAAAATCATCGTATCATCTACCCTATCTTTCTTTTTATCGTCAAAGTGGATACGGCAATCGCGTAGCTTCTTATTATGCAGATTGGCTTTTTTAGCTCTTTCATTCGCCAGTTTTTTTATTCCGGCGATCTCTTTACGCTCACGCTCAGACTGCTGTATACGCTTTAAGAGTGCTGTTGCAGTATCCTGGTGTCTATGGAGAAAGTTGTCCAGCTGGTTTTTAACAAAATCGTTGATAAAGGTACGCATGGTAGGTCCTTCCGGCCCTACATTCTGTGACCCCAGTTTGGTCTTGGTCTGTGACTCAAAAACCGGCTCCTGCACCCGTACTGAAATAGCAGCTACTATGGAAGCACGTATATCAGCGGCATCATAGTTTTTGCCAAAAAACTCTCTTACAGTTTTTACTACAGCCTCACGAAAAGCAGCCAGGTGCGTACCTCCCTGAGTTGTGTACTGCCCATTCACAAAAGAATAATACTCCTCGCCATACTGATTGGTATGGGACATAGCCAATTCTATATCTTCACCTTTAAGGTGAATGATAGGATAGCGAAGATTATCCTCAGGCGTTTTATTTGAAAGAAGGTCCAGCAAACCATTTTCTGAATGGTACTTTTCTCCATTAAAGTTAATGGTTAGCCCTGAGTTCAGATAAACATAATTCCATATCTGGTTTTCCAGAAACTGCGGACGAAAATGATAATGCTTAAATATATCATCATCTGGTTCAAAAGTGATGAGCGTACCGTTCTTCTCATTGGTATTGCTCACCTTGGGGTCGTTAGTAATGACACCTCTCTCAAACTCGGCAAGCTTGGTCTTACCATCACGAAAAGACTGCACCTTGAAATAAGTAGAGAGCGCATTTACCGCCTTGGTACCAACCCCGTTTAGACCAACCGACTTTTGAAAAGCCTTAGAGTCGTATTTACCGCCGGTATTAATCTTAGACACACAGTCAATTACTTTTCCCAGAGGGATACCTCTACCATAATCTCTGATCTCCACACGCTTTTCACTCACTTTCACTTCTATGGTTTTACCGAAGCCCATTACGTGCTCATCAATACTATTGTCAATCACCTCCTTCACCAGTACATAGATACCATCGTCAAAAGAAGAACCATCTCCCAGCTTACCTATGTACATACCTGGTCGCAGGCGAATGTGCTCTCGCCAGTCTAGTGACCGTATGCTATCTTCATTATAATTGCTATGATTATTACTAGCCATAAGTATGGGTTAAGAAAAACTTATAATACGTAAATTTTGCCTCAAGCGCCCTAAATTGGGCATTTCTTATTCTTAATGCAAGTATACTCTGAGAAGAAACAGCTAAGGTTTTGACTTAGTTCAACCCATTTATACACTTGAAAGTCAGGTCAATTGACCGCAAAAATTGAAGGAAATTACGTGAAAAAAAAATTTAAATTTCAATACTTAACCCATCATAGGCCAGACTCACATGGGATGGAAGCAGCTTACTTACGTCCTGATAAGCGCCAAGGTTATGGCTTATGTGCGTAAGGAAAGCCTGACGAGGCTGAAGCTCTTCAATAAGTTGCAGAGATTCCTTCAGGTTAAGATGCGATATGTGCTGTTTATGCTGTAAGGCATTCAAGACTAGCACTTCGCTACCTCTGATTTTATCTTTTTCTTCTTCGGCTATAGTTTTAGCATCGGTAATGTAGGTAAAGCTGCCTACCCTGTAGCCAAAAACCGGCAACTTATAATGCATCACTTCTATAGGAGTAAACTCTACCCCTTCTGCTTTAAATGCATGATTATCAATTTCATGGACCACTACTCGGGGTACTCCCGGATACTTGTCTGCTGCAAATACATAGGCAAACTCCTGCTTTAGCTGGGCAATTACCTGTGCTGAGGCAAAAACCGGCATATCTTTCTGCTGAGAGAAGTTAAATCCCCTCACATCATCCATACCAGCTATATGGTCTTTGTGCTGATGGGTAAAGATGAGTGCATCCAGTGTAGTAATCTGGTTGGCGAGCACCTGCTGTCGGAAGTCGGGACCAGAATCTATGATAAAACTTTTACCCTCTGCCTCTATATGTATAGATGACCTGAGTCGCTTATCTCGATAATCCAGTGAATTACAAACGCTACAATTACAATTGATAACTGGCACACCCTGCGATGTACCAGTGCCCAAAAAAGTTACTCTCAAACCTCCGTATTAGTTTCCAGTAGACCTATTAGAAATTTCTTATTCTTTTCGCTGAGCAGTTCCATATCCAGATCAACCAGCTTTACTATATCCATCAGGCAGTTAATTTTGCCTTCCATAGGGTAATACTTGTTGATGATTGCAACCTTAGTTTCATTAAGAATACAGTAGCCTGATTTAAAATTGCCTTTCTCGTACCGTAATACGTAGTCGGACTCAGCAAACAAATCTTCCAGTTTATTTAAAAAATGTTTAGTGTATTTTACTTCAACACCAGCCATTAACTCGTATATTTTTTTACTACATCTACCAGATGATCAAAATCTATAGGTTTCTGAATATATTCGTTGATACCCGCATTGCTAAAATCCTCATCTGTATAGTTTTTGGCATTACCGGTAATTGCCACGATGGGCACACCAGCCTTCTCTTTATTATCTAGAGCTCTTACCTGCCTGCTACATTCCATACCATCCATTTTGGGCATGCCTATGTCCATCAAAATAATGTCATAATGCTTTGCCTCAATAGCCTTTAATACTTCTTCACCGTTTTTGACAGAATCAATCTCGTAGTTTTGAAATTGGAGGACTTTTTTAGTCAGGTTTTGGATCACTGAACTGTCTTCAGCTACTAGTACATTTTTCGTATTAGCCATTTGTATATGAATTTAAAAAGCTTTTGAACTTGTGTTGAAACTCAGAAAAATATAAATCAAGGCGATCCAGATCATGGGTTGTTAAAGCTTTGGTATCTTGCTTAAGATCAGCCTCTAAGCGCGTGACCAGCTGCGCCAAACGATCTATACCCAAGGTACTGGAATTGCCTTTTAAAGTGTGCAATTTACTTAAAATATCATCATAATCTGCTTTTTCAAATGATTCTCTGATAGAATTAATAAGTGCTGCTGCCTCTTTTTCAAAATCGTCCAGAGTATCAATAATAATCTCTTTTCCACCATATTTTTCTAACTCTTTTAGTACTTCAAAATTGACAATTTTCTCGGCAGAAGGGCTGTCTTCCGATGGATGCTGGTAATTGTCTTCTTCGCTTCTGGACAATAAAATTTCTACCAGTTTTTCTACTAAAAGCTTTGGTCGTATAGGTTTGGAAACATAATCGTCCATTCCGGCATTGATAAACTTTTCTTTATCTCCCTGCATAGAGTAGGCCGTCATGGCTATAATAGGCGGCAGATTGGTGATAGGCAGTTCACGAATAATTTTGGTAGCGGCTATACCATCCATCTCTGGCATTTGTATATCCATAAAGATTACATCAAAATTCTGTTGCTGTACCAAACTAATCGCCTGCTTTCCGCTATCTGCCAGCGTTACACGGCAGTAGGCTTTCTCCAGTATTTTTGCCGAAACTTTTCTGTTGATCAGATTATCATCCACAAGTAATACATGCGGTTGCAGCTCTTCAAGATATTGGCTGGCCTCTTCATTGGCTGGCTGCTGGGCTACCGGAGCCTCAGTCAGTACAGCTTTAAAGGTAAACCAGAAGCTACTTCCTTCCCCTTTCCTAGACTCCAAACCAACTTCACCGCCCATAAGATTAGCCAACTGTTTAGAAATTGCCAGCCCCAGACCCGTACCTTTATATTTTTTAGTAACTGAACTATCTACCTGATTGAAGCTCTGAAAAAGCTGCGCCTGCGCTTCTTCAGAAATGCCTATTCCGGTATCTGAGACCGTAATTCTTAGCATTATTTCTTTATTGCTTTTCAGGCGAGCGTCATTCACCTTCGTTACCTGAATATTTACTTCTCCCTCCGGCTCAGTAAATTTGATAGCATTAGATGAAAGGTTGGAAGCAATTTGCAATACGCGTGTTTCGTCAACCTTTACGTGTTCGGGCAAACCTTTTTCCAGACTAAAGTTAAACGATATATTTTTAGACCTGGCTTGCTGAGAAAATAAGGCATGTACCCGCTCAGGAATAGAGCTTAGCGCTACCGTACTGCGGTGCAACTTCATTTTGCCCGCTTCTATTTTGGAGAGGTCCAGAATATCGTTAAGGATATTCAGTAGTAATTCTGAAGATTTTTTGATAGTCTGCACAAAATCCTGCTGCTCAGCATCCAAAGGCGTATCGGCCAGTAAATCAATCATGCTGACGATCCCGTTCATAGGTGTTCTGATTTCATGGCTCATATTGGCCAGAAAACCCTCTTTCACTTTAAGGGAGCGCTCTGCAACCTCTTTGGCACGCTGTAGCTGCTGACTCGCTTTTTTGAGCTGGGTAATGTCGCGGGCCACTCCCTCTATCTCTACAGGTTTGCGAGAGTAATTATAAATCAGGCGCACATTGCAAATACACTGGAGCAAATCTCCATCTGCTTTGATAACCGAAGCCTCAAAATTTCTGACCCGCTTGTATTTGACCAGTTGCCTGATCAGGTTTTTGGTTCGGCTATCGTAGAGATAGTAATTGGTAATGTTTTTTCCTACTACATCGTAGGTTTCATAGTCGGTAAGTTCATGTACCGAAGGACTAATCAAGGTAATAGTACCATCCAGTCGGCAGCGAAAATAAATATCCTGAAACGACTCAAATATATTTCTGAACTTCTCTTCGCTTTCTATCATATGAAGCTCAGACTCCTTTTTGACCGAAACATCATGGGCAATACCCGACACCTCGCGGATACTTCCATCTTCCCGATAGATAGGGTTAATAAATATCTGGTACCACTTGGGCGGCATATTTTCATTTTCCAGATGAAGCTCATACTCTGAGGGTATACCTTCCAGGGCCATTTCGTAACGCTTCTTCCAGATGTTGAGGTATTCTTCGGTAGCTTTGGGGCTGGCATGGTTAAATATTTCGCCCATCATCGGGGCTATGCCATAGCGCTCCAGAGCAAAGCGCTCAAAGTTTTTGTTGAAGGTAGTCAGACGGAATGATCGGTCTATAGACCACATCAAGTGAGAACTACTCTGAAAAATGGCATTTAAACGGCTGGTTTGCTCATTCAGTTTCTCCTCGTTCAACTTACGCTCAATAGCCAAAGCTACCTGCCCTGAAACAAAATCCAATAAGTCCAGATCGCGGGTGGTGAGTCCTTCAAAAGATTCAAAATGCTGTAATGAGATTAGCCCGATTGTCCTTTTCTTTATTTTTAGAGGCACTCCCAGCCAAACCTGGGGCATAATACCCAGACTGTTGATTTCTTCTGCTTCCAGCAACTCATACAAATCGCGTTGGTATAAGAAAGTGGGCTCGTTTCTTTTTATCACGTACCTTACCAGATCCTTTTGCTGTCTGTGGCTCTCGGAACGGTCAATATTTTTTCTCTGACCGGATATAAAATATGGAAAAGAAATTTTCTGGTCTTCACCAAGTAGCGCAATATAAAAGTTGTCTGCCTGCACTACCCGCTTTAGCTCCCGATGAATATTGAAGAACAGTGTTTCTAAATCAGGGCTATGAATGGTCTGATTAGCGATACTGTTATAAAGGTTTTGCGCTTTTTCTGCACGCACCTGGTCGCTTATGTCATGGAAAATCCCCCTATATTCTACCTGCTCCAGCCCTACTTTCTTAACTGTTACACTACCAGATACATAAACGTTTTTACCAGCATTGTTAACAAAAATTGTATTGAATGTACCTCCGGCATTATCAGTCTTTAGCTTTCTCAGGTGCTCTAGGGTATTCTGTTGATAATGAGGGTGAATATGATCTTTAAATCTGGAGGTGGCAATCTCATAATCATTATAGCCCATTTTATTTCGCCAGGCCTTATTCACAAACAGTATTTCACCCTCCTCATTAAAAATAAGAATAAGATCAAAAGCAGTGTTAAATAGTTCTGCCAGCAGTTTATTCTTCTCCTGAAGTTTACGCTTGACTTCTTTCTGTTCAGAAATATTTTCGGCAAGAATGGTAAGTCCTGAAAACTCTCCTTCAGCCTCATGATAAATAATACTTGTCAGATTAAGCTTTACCAGTTTACCACTTTTAGTTTTGATGCTGCGCTTAAGATTGACGTGAATGTCATTTTGTGCAGAAAGTTTTAAAAACTCCTGCATACTCAGCTTTTTTCCTCTAAGCGGCACAAATTCGTCAAAAAGGTTATTCCCCTTCAGTTCTGCCTCTGTTTCTTCCACGGTTTCCTGCATTGCAGTATTGGTATAGACGATCTCGCCCTGAGGATCAACACTTACTGCCAGTAAGTTTGCACTTCGTAAAGAGTTTTGCAGCTGATCAAAAGAGACTGTTGATTTCTGGAAGATGGAAGTATTATTATGCCCATCCAGTACAATCCCTATTTGTACGATATTTTTTTCCTCATTCTTTTTTTGAGAAAGCAAATAGATAGAGGCATGCTGCGAAGCACTTTCATTCTGAGAATCGAAATGCAGATTAAGTGATATATTATCTGCCTGCTTTTGCACCGCCTCATCCAGATAATTATGAATTGCCAGCCTGGAGGCAGGTAGTAAAAGCTTATCAATAGCAGAATCTACACTATCTTTGGTATAGTTATTCCAGATAATGTTACTTTCCTGATCTATCAATTCCCAACCCTGGGCGTGGTAATCTATAGTGCAAACACATAAAGGAAGGTGTCCATGCTTTAGTAAAAAAGTAGATATGATTTTATACTCTCGTTCCTCTTGATTAGAATTGCCATTCATACTCAAAAAATAAATGCCTAATTTATCTATTAACGCATCATTTGTCAAAGACTTATCTCTATTGCTAAGATGAGTACAAATAATACACCAAGCCTTATCATTCTTCTGGGAGCTACTGCTGTTGGCAAAACCAGCACCTCTATTGCCCTGGCACAGTGGCTAGACACCGAAATTGTGTCTACTGACTCTCGCCAGTTTTATCAGGAAATGACTATTGGCACTGCTAAGCCAACGCACGAAGAGCAGGCTGGGGTTCCGCATCATCTGGTAGATTTTTTATCGGTTAGAGATAATTATGATGTTAAGCAGTTTGAACGTGATGCGCTACAGGCTATTGCCCATATTTTTGAAAAAAAACCTTATGCCATAGCTACAGGAGGTTCTGGCTTATACGTGAAGACTCTTTGCGAAGGCATTGATGAGATGCCAGATACACCTGAGCATATACGTCAGGAGCTTCAGCAAAAGCTTGAGCAGGAAGGTCTTGTAAGTTTAGCAGAGGAGCTAAAAATGGTAGACCCACATTACTATCAGGAGGCTGACCTGCAGAACCCCCGTAGAGTAATACGTGCACTGGAAGTATATTATACTACCAAAAAACCTTATTCTTCTTTTATAAACCAGTCTGAAGTTAAGGAAAAAAGGCCATTTAATATTATCAAAATTGGGTTAGCGCGTGAAAGGGAAGAGCTCTACGCCCGCATTAATCTGAGAGTAGACCAAATGGTAAAAGAAGGTTTGTTTGATGAAGCAAAGGCCTTGCAAGCCTACGAAAACCATAACGCATTGCAGACTGTAGGCTATCAGGAGATTTTTCCTTACCTGCGAGGAGAGTACGATAAGGATGAAGCTATTCGTTTAATTAAGAGAAATACCCGTAGATTTGCCAAAAGACAGCTCACCTGGTTCAGAAGAGATCATGATGTAGAGTGGTTTGATCTGAGCAAAAATGAAAAGCAATCGCTGAAATCAATTAAACAATATTTGAAAGCTAGATTAGAGATACGTGCATAATAATTACTATTTTTTTAGACTTTTAAGCAAGCAGCTTGAGAAACAACTGAATGGCTGGATTGTAGCTACCTGCTTTAGCCAGAATAAAGATGAGTTGATTATCGGGCTAACTGACCCACACCCTCCTCACCATGAGTTCTATATTAAAGCACTCCTGGAAAGTCAGTTCTCCTGCTTGCACTTTCCAGAAAATTTTCATCGCAGTAAAAGAAACAGTGTTGATCTTTTTTCGCAGATATTAGACACACAAGTGGTAGAAGTTAGGCAAACACCTAACGACCGTAGCTTTTCACTTATGTTACAAAGTGTAGAAGAGCCCAATCAGACTTATCAGCTTGTATTTAAAATGCACGGTAATCGGGCAAATGTTATTCTGCTACAAGGCAAAGAAGTGTTATCTATTTTTAAGCATCAGTTAATTAAAGACGAGCATCTAGATCCTGAAGTCCTTCCTCTAAAGATTGAACATAGCTTTGCAAACTTTGAAGTTAAAGAAGGAAAAGCTAACAAACTTTATCCTACACTGGGTCCGCTACCTGTAAAGTATCTGGAGCAACAAGCTTATGAAGATGCCTCTTTAGAAGAAAAATGGCGTATGCTGGAAAGTATGTTACATTTGCTTAAGAATCCAGAGGCTATATATACCACCTTCATCAATGGCAGCTTCCATCTTTCTTTGCTAGCTGTTGGAGAGATTGAGCAGAGCTTTCAGGAGCCCATTCAGGCAATTAACCACTTTTTTTTAAAGTACATTCGGGATTTTCACCTGCTACAGGAGAAGAATACTCTACTTAAAAAGTTAGGCAAGCAGATTACCCAAACCGAAAACTATATTCAGAAAAACGATACCAAACTGAATGAATTGGAAGAAGGCGCACAGTATAGCCAGATTGCTGACATAATTATGGCAAATATGCATCAGATTCCTCCCAACAGCAGAAAAGTTGTGTTCAACAACTTTTATACTAATCAGCCCATTGAGATTAAGCTCAAACAAAACGTCAGTCCGCAAAAAAATGCAGAGGCGCTGTATCGTAAAGCCAAAAACCAGAAGATAGAACTGGAAAAACTGAAAGCTAATATCGCTCTAAAAGAGGATCGCTTACTTCATCTTTACGAGCACCTGGAAAAGCTGGAAAAGTTGGAACATGTAAGGGATATTCGCCAGTATGCAAAAGACCATAATCTGGAAGAAGAACTGAATGAGAGGGAAGAGGTGCTACCTTACCGCAGTTTTGAAATTAGAGGCTATCAGGTTTGGGTAGGAAAGAATGCTAAAAACAACGATACCCTGCTAAGAAATTACAGCTGGAAAGAAGATTTATGGCTACATGCCAAAGATGTGCCTGGTTCCCATGTATTAATCAAGCACCAGGCCGGAAAAAACTTTCCTAAAGATGTTGTGGAACAGGCGGCTTCTTTAGCGGCTTACTATTCAAAAAGAAAGACAGACAGCCTTTGTCCTGTTATCGTTACGCCCAGAAAATTTGTGCGTAAGTCTAAGGATATGCAAGCAGGTCAGGTGATTGTTAGCCAGGAAGAGGTAATTATGGTAGAACCAAAAATGCCAGGCTAATTGGAGTGGTGACTTACACCATCTCCATCTGCTCATCTGTAGCTTCAAGGTTGTGATAAACCTTAGCTACATCATCATCGTCTTCCAGAAGTTCTATAAGTTTAATAACACTCAAAAAGGCTTCGTTATCAAGACTGACTGTAGTTGTTGGTATTCTTTGAAGCTCAGCACTTTCCGTTTCTATATCCATCTCTTCCAGTTTATTCTGGAGGCTGCCAAAATCTTCCATAGCTGTACTTATCTGTACGTAGCCATTTTCGTTGTCAAACTCTACTTCTTCTACTCCTCCATCAATAAGCTCCAGCATAAAGCTATCTTCATCGGTAATGTGTTCGGGACGACGAAAGCTGAAGATTCCTTTGCGATCAAACAAAAACTCTACTGAACCATTTTTACCCAGACTACCACCGTTTTTAGTAAAAATAGAACGTACACTGGCTACTGTGCGGTTTAGGTTATCTGTAGTACATTCTACAAATACAGCTACCCCATGGGGAGCATAGCCTTCATAGGTAATATCAAAATATTCTTCAGCATCAGCCCCAGAACCTTTGCTTATAGCTCTTTCTATGGTGTCTTTAGGCATATTGGCCCCTTTCGCATTTTGTATAGCCAAGCGGAGGCGTGGATTACCATCGGGGTCTGGGCCAGCTTCTTTAGCCGCTACTGTAATTTCTTTAATAAGTTTGGTAAAGACCTTAGCGCGCTTAGCATCCTGAGCGCCTTTTCGTCGCTTGATGTTAGCCCATTTACTATGTCCTGCCATACTAAAATTTAATTCTTACTTTCTAAATTTTACTGTTCCGTTACAGACTCTTGAAGTCCCTGGTCTAAGTTAAATTGTAAGGTTACTCTTAAAGTTTCCTGTAGGGGGTGGTTGTTTTGTCCGCCACCGCCTTGTGGTAGCAGATACGCAAAGTCTACTCCAAATACCTGATAACGCAAGCCAATACCAGCGGTGATGTATCGGCGATTACCTTTGTCCTTGTTTTCGTGGTAATAGCCGGTTCTTACAGCAAACAGATCGTTGTACCAATACTCTACACCAAAGGAAAGCATAATCTCTTTTAGCTCTTCGCTAAAGCCATCTGGCGCATCGCCAAACGAGCCAAACATACCTTGTAGTAAACCTTTTTCTTTATAAGTTAAGGTGCTATCTGGTGTAGGCACTAAAAGTTTATTGATGTCAAAAGCAAAGGTAAGCTTATTGTATGGATCTAGATTAGTAGTAAATGCTGTTCCTAAACGAAGGTTTGTAGGAAGAAAATCCGCGTTATCCTCATCCAGATAAGTGATCTTGGGACCAATGTTAGAAATTACGGCACCAAAAGCGATATTGTTCTTCTTGCCACCTACCACAGCTTCTTTGTTGTAGAACACACTAATGTCGGCTGCTGCGCTTATACCTGCTTTACCATCACCAGCACCGCTGCCCGAAGTAGTACCGGCAAAAAGATTAGAATGGATAAACCTACCAGTTAGTCCCGCACTTAAATTTTCACCCAGCTTCATGGCGAAAGTACCAGATAAAGAAAACTCACGAGGACTCACCAGTTGAAGTTCCTGCCCCTGCTCATTCGTAAGCTGAATATCTCCCAGGTCAAAATAAGTTAGCGAGAGGGCTAGTGCCTGATCCTGATTAATTTTTTTGTAGCCAGTTAGGTAAGAGAGCGACATATCGCTTACAATTTTAGAAAGCCAGGGCGTAAAAGAGCCAGCTACTCCAAAGTCGGTGTCCATATAAGCCAGCTTGGCAGCATTCCAGTAAGTTGCGTTAGCATCAGGAGAGGTAGCCGCCCCCACATCGCCCATAGCGCCTGAGCGGGAGTCTGGCGTAATAGATAAGAAAGGAACACCAGTAGTAATAACGCGCTTACCATCTTGCCCTAAAATCGTATATCCACCCGGAGTGGTTTGTGCAAATACATGAACTCCTGCAAGCAGAATCAGGGCAGTACATAAAGTGGATTTGAATATCTTTAACATGAATAGTGTGTATTACTACAGTTAAATATAATTAATTAGTTAGAATAATTTTTAAGCTTTCTTTAGCTTCTTGATGGTCGTTAAGCGACCTCACATTTATCTTTACCAGGTAGATTCCCCGGCTTAAACTATACTCATTTTGAACTTCCGGTAACCATTCCCAGAGATTGAGACGACTATCGCTAGACTCAAAAGTTTTACTAAGTTGAGCCACTTTTTTGCCTGAGCTGTCATGAATCTGCATATCTACTTGTAAATCTTCCCCTGCCCTGTTATGATCAAGTACAAAGGTAGTAGATGTGTGTACAGGATTCGGATAATTGTAAAAACTTTTAATAGAAAAAGCATCGGAATCTGAAACAAAAAACTCAACAACAGACGTATTACTGTTGTTATGGGTATCCCACGCCTGCAATGTTAATACATATTTTCCATCTTCCAAATAACCCAAAGGATAGCGAACCCACCCACTTTGATACTCATCGGTTTCAGTAATATAAAAATCGTTAAGTATAATTTGTTTATCCTCCTCTCCTTCTCTGCTTAGTGCAGCCTTAATCTCATGACCAGCCTGCTGTCGGCTCAAATTTATGCCCTGCTCATCCCACAATCGTGCCAGCAGGAGAGGCGTACTACCCGTCACATTACCATTTGCAAAACTTATATCGTCAATAAAGAGCTGAATATCGGGTCCCTTTTGGTCTATAGAAGCATGAGCCTCGCTACCACCAATTACAATATTTCGTTTTCCACCAAAAGCATCTGTGTTATTATTGCCAGAGCGAGCATACATATTCAGGCTACCAGCACCTGCCTGATAAGTAATATTTTTCGGAATGATAAAATCTATCACAAATTGACCATTTTTTACGCTCGCACGACCTCTGTGGATAACGTTTTGGGTCTCCTTAAATTGCATGACCGTTTCTTCATTACCCTTGGTACTTACCAGATAGGGCTTGTCATGTAAGACTAAAGTCAACTCTCCGTTAAAATCATTAGCCAGGCTGTTTGTCAGGGGGGCTTCTATATGACCATATAATGTTAATCTAGATAGCGCCTTAAGCGTATCCTGCACTCTACTATCTAATGAAAGTATGCTATCCGCCACAATGTTTAACTGTGGGTAGGCTAAACGCATAGAAGGATCTGCCAAAAGGGAAAAGTTTCGGTTGTCTCTTCCATTTAGTGCATCGTTTTTTGTTTGACGGAAGATATCCCCAATTCTTTGATGCTGTCCATTAGGCCGTTCAAAAATGTGCTGGTAAAATGCCAGATTTAGCAGGTAGTTCGTATTGGAGAAGACAGGCCGTGCTGTTGTTACCAAGCCTATTGCTCCGCCCTCCGGGTTGAGAACCAGGGCCTCCGCGCCTGATAATTGTTGTGGATAATCGTGGCGGCCAAACTCACAGGTTGCTGTTACAAAAAATGGTAGTCTGTCCAGATTGTCCCATTGAGAAATCATGCTCATGGTAAGCACACTTTCATCGGTTAATCTCTGCTCATTTCCATGACCTACAAAATTGAAAAGAAGCACACCGTTTATAATTGCGTCATCTACCGCCTGGTTCACCTGCGGAGCCAGCTCCTGATTGGGAAAGGTTTCCTGATCGTAGGCATCCAGGTAAATTTTATGCGTAGCATAGCCCTCATAGCCTTCAATAATTTTTTCAGACAGCAGTTCACTGTCCTTCTGATAGCGATCATTGTCTCCATCATCTGCTAAAAAAGCTACTCTTGTACGCCAGTCTCCTAAAGTCAGTGGATTGCTCGCATAATGCACAAGTTTATTAACTACCGCCCGGGCTTCCTCTATGGTTTTTATCGGGAGCCTACCTACTCCAATATCCATAGTATGATCACCAGAATAGCTCTCCTCCCACTCTCCCTCACTATCTTCCATAAATCCGTAATAATCATCTGAGGGGTAGCTGTAAATAGGATGTATAGAATTTCTGGATTGGTAGGTAGGAACAAAATTGGTATTACCGTCTATTCGGCTTTTATAGTCGTACGAAGATTTACCAAACAATAGTAAATATTTAAAGGTCTTGCTATCCCGATCGTACAAGTCTTTCGCAAAATTTCGGATGGCAGATACATCCTGTCTTCCGGAGGCATACTGCCGATAAACTTCTTGGGTGCTTACCACCGCTACCTTTAAATGATCATGTTGTCTACGGAACTCAGCCAGTTGCTCCGCTTCTTCTCTAAACAACTCATGAGTGATAATTAGCAGTTCAGGCGGCTGAGAAAAATTTAGATTCTGATTCTCAACTCTACCGTGCCATTCTACCATCGGTAGCCTATCTGGCTGAAAAATCACATATTCGTTCAGACTATTCAGACTGGCATCTACAAAGCTCCATCGGCTATCAGCATAAGAAGCACTAACTTTCTGAGGCCTAAGCGCTTGATTTAGCTTCCATATCTGGGCTTCAGTCACGTCAGACTGTATGCTAAATTTTGTATAAGCCTGCTTTGTACTTGCTGTGCTTCTAAAAAACAGTAAAGAGTCTTTAAATATGAGCTGTGCAGGATAGGTAATAAGTAGCTTGTTCAGATGCGCTGAACCGGATGAAGCTGCCAACTGTAGGTTTAGCTGTAGCTCTTGGGTTCCTGCCAGTTCACTTGCCTTTATTGTAGTACTAGTACTAGCCTCCTTACCTTTCGCAGCATATGTACCATCAATAATAGCGGGTAGCTCTAAAGTAGTAATTTCAGTTCCATTTACACTTAGCCTAAGCTCAGCATTAGAAAATGAGCGACTTAAGGCATCTAGTGTAAACTTAATTTTAGATTCTGTAGCCAGATTAAGGTCAGTAATATTAAAGTTCAGGCTCTCTCCAGAGGACAGTTTTTCTCCGTACCATTCTCTTCCCGAACCGGGGCTTAAAATATTGTAAAGGTCTGCCTCATGTATCCAGTGATTATCAAAGGTACTGACTTCGGTTGCCGTAGGGCTATGATCATTTTCGGCGGATTCAATTTTGAGCAGATTGCCTTCAGTAGGTGTAAAATAGTAATAGGCACTATCAGCATAGAGATTTTTCTCATAGTTAAGTACGTACTCTCCATCTTCTGCCTGAGAGAAAGTAGCTTTATCTGGTCCCTGGGCGTAAAATAGAAGATAGTCTTCCTCATCAAAACTATCATCTTCCAGGCCTACGGGATATACGGCACACTCAGGCAAATCATGAAAGCGAGGTTCTGACAGACTTTGAGCTAGCATACCTCCTCCAAAACCAAATACCCCTACGCTTGAGGGCTTAATCTGAGATAAGTTTATTCCTAATGCTTGTAACTGGGAGCCATCTATTTTGTAAACGCCATCTTTGGAGATAGCAAACTGATACCATTCGCCAGAGGATAAGACAGAAGATTGTTGGGCAACAACTGTAGTACTAGCTGAGATCCAGCACAGTAGAATGATATATAGGAGCAAACAGGGCTGACGCATTAAAGCACATGCATATTTGATTAAGCTACGCAAAAATCAGCCCTTTATTATTAGGAGATCAGGCTTTTTCTACCTCAAACTCATAATTTTCCATAATCACATTAGCCAGGAGTTTCTGGCAGGCCAGTTCTACTTTTTCTGAAGCTTTCTGCTCATTTTCCGCTTCTACCTCCATGGTGATGTGCTTACCGATCCGTACATCATGTATTTGGCTAAGTCCCAGATTTTCCAGTCCCAAGCGTACCGCTTTACCCTGAGGATCCAAAATTTCCTTTTTAGGCATGATATTGATCTTGGCAATAAAATTCATATGCTCTTGTAGATTAGATAATTATTTGTGGCTGCAAAAATAACAATCAAGATGACTTACCGGGGCTGCTTTGCCATGAATTTTTAAAAATTGATAAAAGTATGTACAAAACAATCACCAAAGGAATAGCAATAATGTTGAGCACCAGCACCAAAAGCAGAGAAACAAGCATAAAACTATATTTCAGCTTATTCTTTTGCCAACCAAAGCCATCAAACTTAAATGCCATAAGCTCTACTTCCGCTACGAGCAGGTATGAGTCTACCATGACAAGGATAATCAGAAAAAGATAACTCCCTACCATCTGGTCTACCAAGGTGTAATGACTTAGCGGTAAAGCACTGATTAACAGCGCACTGGCAGGTGTAGGCAATCCAATAAAGCTACTCGTCTGACGAGTATCCACATTAAAAATAGCTAGTCGCAGAGCAGAAAAAGCCGCTATAGAGAAAGCCAGATAAGCCAGTACACTTAGGTCTGCGGGTAAAGCAACTTCCAATAGTGAGTACACGATATATGAGGGCAAAACGCCAAAGCTTACCATATCGGCCAGAGAGTCCAGCTCTCCTCCTATTTTGGAGTACGCTTTAAGAGCACGAGCGCTCATTCCATCAAAAAAATCAAAAATAGCAGCCACCCAGATCAGGTACGCCCCCACTTCCAGCCTTCCTTCCGATACCATCACTATTCCTACACAGCCACTAAGAAGATTACAAATTGTTAAAAAATTGGGGATATGTTTTACCATAGAATTATTAGAGAGATTCATTTTTACATTAAAAAATTCCAGGCTCTTTTAAGAGAGGATTTTTGATAGTTACAAATTTGTATATTATTTCACATAAATCCACTTAAGCACAAGTACAATACATGATATATGACTTTTTCATCGTTGGCCAAGGCATCGCAGGCAGTACATTAGCCTGGCATTTGCACCAAAAGAACGTCTGTTTTAAAATATTTAACCTTTCCCAAAAAAATTCTTCCTCTATGGCTGCCGCCGGTCTTTATAACCCGGTTACTGGCCGTAAAATGGTGAAGACCTGGAATGCTGACGAGCTTTTTCCCTATCTGGAAGACTTTTACCAACAGATTGAACAGTTTACCCATAGCCGCTTTCTTTATCCAAAGCCAATTTACCGCCCTTTTGTTTCGGTGGCAGAGCAAAACGATTGGCTGGCTAAGGCTGACAATAAAGCTTTTGCTCCTTACGTTGAAAAGGTAGCTACCAGCAGCCTTTTTCCGGATGCATTGTACGACGATTGGGGAGGCATTTTGCTCAAGCGCTCCGGCTACCTGGATGTACCTGCTTATCTACAGGCCAGTCAGACTTTTTTTATAAGCATTGGAGCCTATCAGGAAGATAAGCTGGACTGGTCAGCGCTTAATTTAGAGAATGATTATGTACAGTACAAGGGGCAGAAGGCGCGTTGTATAATTTTTAGTGAAGGCCCGCAGGCTACTGCCAATCCTTATTTTAAGTGGTTGCCTTTCAGGCCGGTAAAGGGCGAGATACTCTTTATTAAACCGGAAAAAGCTCATGAGGTAGTCTTTAACCGCGGCATTTTTGTACTGCCAATTGGAGAAATTTCAAAGGTAGGCTCCACCTACGATCACGAAAACCTGGATAGTAAGCCCAGTGATAAAGGAAGAGCATACCTGGAGGAAAAATTACAAAAATTGTGTAAGTTACGCTATACGCTAAGCGCACAAACTGCCGGCGTAAGGCCTGCCACCCAAGACCGAAAACCTTTTATAGGAATTCATCCTGAGCACAAACTATTGGCTATTTTCAATGGTTTAGGAACGAAAGGAGTATCGCTGGCACCCTATTATGCCAGGCAGTTTGTAGACCACCTTCTTGAAGCAGCATCTCTGGATCAAGAAGTAGATATTAAAAGATTTTACCATCTGCATAATTCAGCATTGAAATAAATGAACAGATTTACACAAGTTTCTCTGATATTACTCTTAACAGGCTGCTGCTTAAGTGCTCACGCTCAATTTAACCAGACTGAATTTGGTAAAAACAGGGTTCAATACAAAGACTTTAACTGGCGTTTTTACAGCTCTGATAATTTTGATATTTACTTCTACGAAGGTGGCCAGGATAATGCTCTGATTGCTGCTAAATTTCTGGAGAAAGAGTTTGAGCGCATTACAGATATCATTGGCTATGCACCTTACTCTAAAACCAAAATTTTTCTTTATAACTCTAATAAAGACCTGCTACAGAGTAATGTAGGTGTAGGGGGTAAAAAATATACTGTCGGCGGACAGACTGATTTTGTAAAATCGCAGGTGGAAATCGCCTACCCCGGCACCATGATCGCCTTTAAAGATGAACTGGTAAAGCAGATTTCTGAAATGCTGATCAGTGATATGATGTTTGGCGGTAGCCTCACCGATATGTTTCAGAGTGCTTATCTGCTTAGCCTGCCCGAGTGGTTTATACAAGGCGCAGCCCGATACATCGCAGAAGGATGGAGCATAGAGATGGATGACTTCATGCGCGAACAGCTTCATGAAAACAACAACTTGAAACTAGGTAAGCTTACTGGAGAAGATGCTGCTCTTGCAGGGCAGTCTGTCTGGAATTTTGTCGCTAACCGCTATGGAAAAAGCAGTATTTCCAACATTCTTAACCTTACTCGTATTATCAGAAATGAAGAAAGCAGTATTGTAAATACGCTTGGTATTCCGTACAAACTTTTTCTAAGGCAGTGGCAATCTTACTACGCTGAAATGGCAGCACATGTAGGAGAATCTTACATATATCCCAATGAAGATTTTAAGCTTCGTAACAAGAACAGAAAAAACTATACCTATAATCGTGTAGCTTTCAGTCCTGACGGTACTTTTCTGGCCTACTCAGAAAACTACAAAGGCAAGTACAAAGTAAAGGTGCGAAATACAAAAACCGGCAAGACCAAAACAGTTCATACCTCAGGCTACAAAGTAATTAATCAGGAGTATGACCCTTCCACCCCCCTGCTCAACTGGAGTAACAACCAGACCCTGAGCATTGTGGGCTATGAGAAAGGGAAAAATTTTATGTGGCTCTATAATACTGGCACCAAGAGCAAACGCCAAATTACCCTTGCGCGCTTTAGCCAGGTTAAGTCACTAGACTTTAATTCTAATGGTAGGCTGGCTATTATGAGTGCTGACCTGAATGGACAAAACGACCTGTTTTTATACAATCCTAACAGGAATACCTTCAGGAGAATTACCAATGATATTTATGACGATCTCTTTCCTCGTTTTATTCCCAAAACAGATAAGATCGTGTTTAGCAGTAATCGCCCGGAAGACTCACTCTACTACGCAAACCAACCCGCAAGAGAGATTCAGCTGAATACCGATATAGACGATAACTTCAATATTTTTATATATGAGGGAGAACCTGAAGACTCACTGCTAAACCGGGTAACAAACACGATTAGCATAGACACTAACCCTATACCTTTAGATGAAAACACAATCTACTACCTGAGCGACCAGCGAGGTATTTACAATGTTTTTAAGTACGACCTTAAGGACAGCCTTTTTAATCAGGTATCTAATTACGCCTTAAGCGTGCAGGACTACGACATAGATTTTTCTAATGACGCTCTTTCGTTTGTAATGCTGTCAGAAGAGGAAGACTATGTTTACCTGGATGATAACTATGATTTTGACGCGAATATTTTTACGCCCAAAACCATGAGGCAGGAGGCAATTCAGGCTAGAGTGATATCTCAGCGCATGTCTGAAAACAGAAAGAAAAGAAGTCAGCAGAACCTGGTAGATACCACTAATACCGAAGCGCCTGATGAAAATGTACTCCCTACAGATAGTACAATGACAGTCATACCCGACTCATTAGCTACTGATAATATTACTCAGGATATGGCACTTCGCCTACCAAATGCTGTACCTCTGGATAGCAATATGGTCAATACCGAAGATTATGATTTTGAAAGCAGCGAAGCAGATACATTAATTGATACTGATAATTATGTATTTGAAATCCCTGAAGCCGATGAAACGGAAGAAGGCGATATCTCTACTGATAATTTCCGCTTTGAATCTGACGAAGAATCTGGTATCGGCAATTCTTTTCTGGCTCGCTACCGCCGCTTACAAAAGGAAACCCGTATAGATGGTCCCTTTCCTTACGAAACCCGTTTTAGCGCTGATAACATAGTTACTTCTTTAACGGTAGATCCTTTACGACGCTTCGGATTTAACATTCAGGTGCAGATGAATGACATGCTGGAAAACCATCGCTTTTACGGAGGGTTGGTTCAGTACACAGACCTACAAAGCGGAAATATATATGCAGAATATGAGTACCTGAAGAACCGCGTGGATTTAAAAGCTCGTTATGAGCGCAATGGCTACCTCTTCAATGTAGGGGATCGGGATATACAAAAGTATACCATGAATATGTTTAAGCTGGGTGCTTCTCTTCCGTTTAATGTTACTACCCGCCTGGAGTTTAACCCATTCTATACCAATACCTACTTTATTGATCTGTCGCTGGTAAACAATGATGTGGAAAGCAACTTCCATTATGGAGGAATAAACGCAGGGCTGGTGTTTGACAACACTCTGGTTAGCGGGCTCAAAAACTTTGAAGGCACCAAAGCCAAGCTGTTTTTTACTCACCACCAGGGGTTGAACGATGCCGACAAATCATTTAGCAATATAGAAGTTGACGTGCGCCACTACCAAAAGCTGTATCGTGATATCACACTGGCAGTGCGAGGGTTTTATGGCAACTTTTTCGGCAGCAATGCTCAAAAATATCTTATGGGTGGTATGAGTAACTGGCTGTTCTTTAATACAGACCAGCAGGAAGAAAATGACCCATTAGCTATAGAAAGAAATGTAGACAACAGCAACATACTGTTTACCCAGTTTACTGATCTCAGAGGCTTTAATTACAACAAACTCAATGGTACGGATGTGCTTACCTTTAGTGCAGAGCTAAGACTGCCTATCGTTCGCTTTTTTTACCGAGGCCCCATTGCCTCAAACTTTTTCAGAAACCTTGAGTTTGTAGGATTTTATGATGTGGGATCTTCATGGACAGGTACAAGCCCATTTAGCGAGAAAAACAGCCTCAACACAGAGGTGATCAAAGATGGAGGACCTTTTATCGCGGAGATTAGCAACTTTAAAAATCCCTGGCTCCAAAGTTATGGTGCCGGAGTACGCACTGTATTGCTGGGTTATTACCTTAAATTTGACGTAGCATATCCTATAGAAGATAATGTTGTGGCTGAGAAGCCTAAATTTTACCTGACATTAGGGTATGATTTTTGACTTGTTAAACGAAACTTACAAAAGAGTTTCAACTAAATTTTTTTATTTTATGAAAAGAATTCTGTTTTTAACTACTGCATTGACCCTATTTGCATTCTCTAGTTATGCACAATTATTCACATTTGGCCCCAAAATCGGATTAAGCAGCTCTAAAGTTAGAGTGATGGAAGATGTTGAGGGTATAGCTTCGGGAGACTCCGAAGTTGGTTTCCATGCCGGGCTTTTTGCCAGAGTATCTGTTTTAGGATTTTATGTACAGCCAGAAGCCATGTTCACTTCAGCTAAAGGCAATATTGTACTAGACGAAAGTGTAACTAATAACGCTGAATCCATTCAGGAACTTAGCTATAACAAGCTAGATGTACCAGTAATGCTTGGTTTCAAAATCGGGCCGCTGCTAAGAGTAAATGCAGGCCCTACCTTTAGCTTTATTCTGGATCAGGATATTCGCTCAGAGGGTGCTGCCGCAGTGGAGGATGTCAGCCAAAACTACAATGATGCTAATGTTGGCTACCAAGTGGGTGTAGGTCTGGATATTTCCAAAATTGTCATAGACCTTAAGTATGAGAATAACCTTAATGCTTTGGGTGAAAGCGTAACTATTGGTGGGCAGGAATTTGAAACTGATATGCGTAATCAGCTGATACAACTTTCATTAGGCTACCAGTTATTTTAAAATAAAACACCAGCAATACATAAGCCACTTTCGGGTGGCTTTTTTTATGCCGTAGCCATTTTATTCCGCGCAGAAAACAGTAAGTAAACCAAGCCAAATACTGCAAGCAAAGCACCCAGGCCATAGGCATACACAAAACGACTGGGATCATTGGCATAAATCCAACCAGAGAATAAAGCCCCCAGACCAATACCAGCCTCTAAAGCAATATACATAGTAGCCATACCCCTGCCCCTATGTTTTTCGTGACTCAGGTCAATAGTCCATGCAAAAATGGTAGGTGTGTTCATGCCAGTGGCTAGCCCGAATACAATGGCAGAAAATAGAAAAAATTCCACCGATGTAGCAAAGCCCAACATCAGCATGGCCACTACCAGTATAGAGGTGGATACTCTGAGTACCTGAATGCGCCCATACTTGTCAGAGGCTTTACCCGCAAAAAAGCGTACGGCTACCGAAGCAATTGTAAAAAAGGTATAGAACAGACCTCTGTTTTGAATGCCCAAAGAGTCACTAAAGTCAGGAGTAATGGTAAGTACGATGCCGAATGAAAACGCCGTAAGAAGAAGCACAATACATGGAGCAATCACTCGTGGCTCAAAAATCTCATGTTTTTGCAACTTTAAAAAAGAGAGGCGAAACGCCTGTTTATCTTCCAGGGTTTCTTTCATTCCTGCCAGAATAATTACTGAAAGTATAGCCACAGCAGATGAGGTATAAAACATCATCTCTAAAGAAAAATGATTTGCTACGAGGCTACCAACCGCAGGACCACTAGCCATACCCAGGCTACCACATAAACCTAAAATTCCCATAGCCTCGCCACGACGAGTCGCAGAAACCACATCTGCCACATAGGCCGAAGTACCGGTAGGTTTAAAGCCGGTAGAAAAACCATGAAAGAAACGAAGTAACAGGAAAAGAAAAACGGATGAAGCTAACGGATATAGAAACCCTACTAAAAAGCATACTACCGCACCAAAAATCATTACCGGAATACGACCGATCTTATCAGCTAGTTTTCCGCTAAAAGGACGCGATAATCCAGCTGTTAGTGTAAACAATGCGATAATCAGCCCTTTATACTCTCCTCCCCCCAAAGATTCCAGGTAGGCAGGCAGCTCAGGAATGATCATATTAAAGCTTGCAAAAAATAGATACGAGCTCAGACATAGGAGTCCAAACTGTAAATTGTAAATAGACTTAGTTTCAGACATTAATAATATAGCTTATGCCGTACATTAAAAAAGTAAGGATGCGAGTAAACGATAATATTTGCTTAATCCAGCAATTAAGTAATAAGTTGCTGTTAAAAACAAAGAAAAAAGCTAACCATTTCTTAACACTATAGATCAGCGTATAATGTTCGGCTTGATCAGCTACAATTCCTCAGTCTAAACTGATGCAATACCTAGAGAAAGTCACAGGGGTTTACTGGCATAAAATCCTTAAAACAATACCTACCAAAACATATTATATAATTGATTGTTAGGAGAATAGAATGCATTTATAACGCAAACTTTTTTTTGACATGAACGGAATTAAAGATAAAAAGATCGCATTTTTAGTAGCTAACGGATTTGAAGAGGTAGAACTTAGCGACCCCATAGAGGCATTAAAAGAAGCAGGCGCAATAACTACAATTGTTTCTATAGAAGAAGAAAAAGTAAGAGCCTGGGATAAAACTGACTGGGGAAAAGATTATTCTGTAGATCTGCATATTGATAATGCGGAAGCTAATAATTTTGATGCTCTGGTACTACCTGGAGGTCAGCTAAATCCTGACTTTTTGAGAATGAACACCAAAGCTGTGAACTTTGTGAAAGCATTTGCTCAGCAAGAGAAGCTAATTGCAGCCATTTGCCATGGCCCATGGATGCTAATTGAAGCCGATCTTGTAAGAGGTAAACGCATGACATCATATCCTTCTATTCAGACTGATATGAAGAATGCGGGTGCAAACTGGGTAGACGAAGAAGTAGTAGAAGATCAGGGAATAATCACCAGTAGAAAACCAGATGATATTCCAGCGTTTAACAAAGCTATTATAGAAGCTTTTGAACAGGTGACAGCTTAGTCCATTTCATCAAATTATAGACAAAGAACCGGTACACCACCGGTTCTTTTTTTATGCCACAGCGTCTGTTTTCTCAAACTGCCTGATTTCTTCAAGAATATCTATAGCTTTTGTAATCTGTTTGCCTCCGGATCCGCTTATGATTTTACTCATCCATCTTTTATGTACATGTTTAGTGCTTAGTTTGCGAAACAACCAAATGGTCAGCGGCACAAATACTACTAAAGTAATTGCTCCCTGCACTAACCACCAGTTTTTATCTGCCACTTGCACCATATCTAAATCCAACAGAAGTTTGCTCCAAAAAAGTGTATGGGCCATATAAAGTGGCAAAACTAAAATGCTTAAACGAAGGTATCTGATAATGCACAGCCTGAGTTTTTGCAAACGCTTTTGTATTTCCAGCACTGGAGCAGAATAATCTATGCTGTGAATTATTTTAAGTTGTTCAATCGCGCTAATCGCGATCAACAAAGTCCAGCAGAAAAGTATAAGTCCTGCCGCAGCAAAATAAATGCTTTGAATGTTTTGATATACGAAGCTGGCATACAAGATCATTAAAGATCCGCTAATGACAAGGGAAACAACATTGAGCCCGCTTACATAACTAAGCTGTGATTTTGCCTTATCAAAATTAGTTTGACGCAATAGATGCATATTGAGCTGCCAGTTTCTTTCTATTTTCTGATCGTACTGAGCCCAAATATTTTTAAGGTCTGTGAGTTCCATAATTAGTAGGTTCCAGAGAGGTAAAATATTGTTTTAACTTTTGCTTAAGCCTGTTGAGCTTGGTCCCAACGTTACTAACAGAGATATCTAAAATACCTGCGATTTCATCATAACTATGATCGTCCAGATAAAGAAGCATGAGGGCACGATTCATTGAATCAAGCTTATTAATAAATTGCCTTAACAGGTGTATATCTTCCCCCATTTCATGAGCATCTTCATCTGCGATACTAAAAAAATCTTCTTGCCACTGCGTACGCTTACTTTGCCGCACATGCTCTTTCCGATAATGAGAAATAGCAACATTCAGCGCTATACGGTAGATCCAGGTACTCAGCTTAAAGCGATCATCGTACTTAGGAAAGCTCTTCCAAAGTTGTACAATAACCTCCTGTACCAGATCTTTTCTGTCTTCATGATCTGCGCAGTAAGAGTTACATACTTTAAATATGATGCGCTGGTGATGCTCCAGTACCTGTAAGAAATTCTCTTTGTTTGTTTTCATAGCATAAAATCCACTGGTTCAGTTGGTGGCTTGAGGCTATTACCAGAGTTTGTGCGCACATCATTCTAAAGTGTAAGCCTTTTATCAACAGTCTTTACCCATTATTCGCATGAGCTACTAAAAAATCACATCCTTTATATTTTTTTTTACAATGACATCAATTTCTACTTCTGTCAGGCATATGTTATTATCAGTAGAAATATGTATCATTAAGCTTGTATGCACATCTAACCTATAGTACAAAATGCAAAAACTTTTAGCCCTATTGCTCTGCTGTTGTTTGCCTGCCCTGGCGCTGGCCCAGCATGGTAAAGTTTACGATAACTTAAGTATGGAAAGTAAGATACTGAATGGCGAACGCAAATACGCCATTTACTTACCGCCCGACTACGAAACTTCTGAACGTTCCTACCCTGTACTTTACCTGCTCCATGGTGCTGGTGACGATCAGACGGGTTGGGTACAGTTTGGCGAGGTGTTACATATAGCCGACAAAGCTATACAGGAAGGAAAAGCCACGCCTATGATCATTGTAATGCCTGATGCAAATACCGGACGTAGAGGTTATTTTAACAGTATACAAGGCGACTGGCGCTATGAAGACTTCTTTTTTGAAGAGCTTATGCCTCACGTAGAACAAACCTATCGTATTAAGAGTGAAAAAAGATATCGTGCTGTCGCAGGTCTGTCTATGGGGGGAGGTGGCTCGTTTATGTATGCACTGCACCATCCTGAGCTATTCTCTTCTGCCTGTCCGCTTAGCGCCAGTACTGGTCCGGTAGACTTAGATGGAGCCGAGCGCTACCTCAGCTTTATGGGTATTGAGAATGCCAGCAAGGCACAAAAGGAAGAGTACTATAACAAATACAGCGCTCTGGCTTTGATTGAGAACATGCCGGCAGAAGAAGTTGAATCTGTACGTTGGTATATTGACTGTGGTGACGACGATTTTTTGTACGAAGGCAACTCACTGGTACATATTGCCATGCGTAAAAAAGAAATACCTCACGAGTTTCGTATCCGGGACGGTGGCCATACCTGGACCTACTGGAGAGAAGCATTACCTACTGTGCTTTCATTTGTTTCTGATGCCTTTCACCAGTACTAAACACCAATAGTAGGCTATGCCTTGCCAGGGTGGTGAGGCTTAGTTCTTCACTTTAATTTCCATCAGTTTTTCTGGCTGGGCTATTGCTGTAAAGCCCACTTTTTGGTAAAGCCCATGAGCATCATCAGTACCTAAACGCCAGATTTTAATATTGGTGAGGGCTTTATCTTTTAGAATATATTCCATCAGCATACGTGCAAACCCTTTTCCCCTATGTTTCTCTCCTACAATAACATCTAAGATGTACGCCATAAAAGCATAGTCTGTAAGTAATCTGGCATAGCCTACCTGCTCATCAGCATAATATATTCCGTAGTTTCGTGAGTGTTGTATACAACTCTTCATTTCTTCCAGACTTCTGTCTTTCGCCCAGGGTGTTTGTTTCAGACACTGATGAACATATTCAACATCTATCCTTTGTATATCAGTACTGACTTCTACCAATGATAAGTCTGTCATAGCTTGTATTTAACAGAAAATTTTTGAAATTACTAAATAACTGCACTTACGCATTTAAACCTACAAAGCGGAAGACTTATAGTCTTTCATTTTGAGTTAAGGAAAAACATCATCACCTTAGCAGTGAACGTTAACGCTCTAAGCTAGGTTAATTATGTAGCTCCGAAACGTCGGAGTGTTTGTTTCATTATAAAAATCAACAGATATGGCTAGATCTCAGAATAGCTTCATGAAGAAGCAACGCGAAAAGAAAAAGCAAAAGAAGAAAGAAGATAAACTACAAAGAAAGCAGGAGCGTCAGGAGAGTTCTAGCGGAGAGCTGGACGATATGATTGCCTATGTAGATGAGTTCGGTAACATCTCTTCTACCCCCCCTGAAGAGCAGGACGAAGTTACTGCTGAAGATATAGACCAGGCTGGTACCAAAAACTAGTCCGTTGAATATGTTCCTTCAGTTAAGAGTTTTCAGACTGCCGATAGTCCACTGCCTTTAAGTTACCGTCTTCATCACGAATGTGTGTTTCCATATTATCAACTATATCAGTGTTTTGTGCTGATACACATCGCCAGAAGCCAGCTTTACGCTGCAATACAAATGTGAAGATGGTACGGCGCTCACCCGCAAGTTTAACTTTATGGATGGCAGTCTGACCACTTAACCTCATCTTAGCCAGTACTATAGCTACCCCTTCGCTAATCTTATTTACTTTTGTACGTATTACCTTCAGCGAAGAGTCTTTAAAAATTGTACTCAGCCCATAAGCATGGGCTTTTTTTATATCTTCTCTATTGTGCCACCACAAGCCTGTCACATTAACAAACTCGGCTTTTTCTTCAAAAAGGCCAGCGATAGCTTCAGCATCTCTTCTATTCCAGGCCTCAGCAAATAGTTTGGGAACATCTTCTGGCAGCTCAGGCTTAGGATCATTCATCAGCTGTATTAGTTTTTGCTTATCAGCTTCCACCAGTAACTATCAGGGTAGTTTTGTGTGGGTAGTTGTATAGCTTCTCCCAGTTGGGGCGTAGTTATTGGCTGATTAAGTCTTTTCGCTTCTGCACTTACCCTTTTAATTGAATCGTCCCAACTATGGAGGGATAGTACAAATGAGCCCCAGTGGATAGGCATCATAAGTGAGGCTTTCACATCCAATGCTGCCTGCACGCTCTGCTCTGGCATCATATGTATTGCCTCCCAACGTGGGTCGTACTGACCACATTCTACCATTGCAAAATCAAAAGGTCCATATTTTTCTCCTATCTCTTTAAAATGTGGACCATACCCACTGTCACCGCTAAAATAGATATTCTCTCTGGCTGACTGAATAATCCATGATGCCCAAAGCGTATTGTCCCGGTCAAAAATTCCTCTGCCAGAAAAGTGCCTGGCAGGAGTACATACCAGTTTTAGGTCCGCTAACTGCACCTCATCCCACCAATCCATTTCATGAATTTTTTCTTCAGCTACTCCCCAAGTCTTCAGGTGATTTCCCACGCCAAGGGGGGTATAAAAATGGTCTACCTTGTCTTTCAGTTTTTGTACCGACTCATAGTCCAGGTGGTCGTAATGGTCATGAGAAATAAGCACCATATCTATGTGTGGCAATGATTCCAATGTGATAGGTAAGGGACTAAACCTCTTTGAACCCAATAGTGGATGCGGCGAGGGGGTATCGCTCAGCATAGGGTCCAGCAGTATATTTTTTCCTTCCATCTCCAATAGAAGAGCTGAATGTCCCAGCCAGGTAATCTGGGTAATATGCTCTGCTCTATCTGCAATTTTAGCAGAATCTACAGCTTGTACAGGTAGCTCAGCTGGCGGCTGAGCATTAGGTGTTCCTTTAATATAATCACCAATAAGGCCAATATAGTCTGTAAACCCCATATTCATCTTAGTTTCTATCTGGTTTACAAATTTCCCTTCTGTATACTGAGAAGAAGCCGCGTACTTTACCTTCTGACCAGCATCTGGCTTGCCACCAAATACAGGGCTAAGATTAATAAACAAAAGCCCGACAATTACGACCAAAAGGATACTACCTATCAATACTACTCCTAACATTTTAAATACTTTATTAAGTAAGCGCATATGAAGCTAAATTCTATGATAATGTTTGTACGTTAATTCGTACAGTTTGTATGTCGTGCTTCTTAATAAAATATTCTAGCGAGCAGTCTATATGCAGCTGAATCTAAAGGTATTTGTCTATATACCGCTTAAGTTGCTGGTCAAATTCAGGATGCCCTGGCCCAGTGGATTGCTGCCCTAGAATTTCTCCACTAGGTGAAATAAACACATATTTTGGGAGCGCAATAAGTACCATCTGTGTACTATCAATCTCTAGCTGGGAGTACATAAAAGAAAATAAAGCTTGGTTTTCATTACTTCCCAGCCAGTAGTTATTTCCTTTCCATTTGTTCTCCTGCAGAAAAGCTTTCCACTCATTATGGCTATCGTCAACTGATATACTTATAAAGCTTAGCTGATCTTGAGGATATTGATCAGAAAGCGCATGAAATTTAGGCGTAGCCTGTAGGCAGGGAGAACACCAACTTGCCCAAAAATCAATAACCAACAAATTACCCTTCCAATAGCTGGTAGAAATGGTACTACTATCACTCGTATAAATATTAGCTACAGGCAGTTGTTTTCCACTTTGCACTACTTCCATTTTTTCTAGCTTGCTAAGAGTTTTAAAGTGTTGTGGATCAATGGAGGAAGCTTCCACAGGCTGAGAAGAGGGCTGACAAGCTAACTGCGTTAAACATACAAGTAGTTGTAGTGAGACAAACACGCTTTTTATCATTATAATGTGAGTTTTTACTTTTAATTTAAGGCATTACTCACAATAAATTTCTAAGTTTAGATTTATTTTTTTCCTCCATTATCTGGTATATAAGTATGCCCAGTAGATAAGCAAAGCTTGCATGGGTAGACGAAGAAGGGTAAGTAACACTCCCCTACCTTTGGCTTTTGCCTTTTGAAAATGGTATACGTTTGCCGGAAACACTACGATTAGTAAAGCAATTATCCCCCAGGCAGACCAGGATCGCGTAACTTCAAGGCACAAACCCAGGCCTAGCAGTATCTCTACAAACCCTACTATCTTATTAGCTGTAGCAGGGTATGGCAGCCAGGGCGGGGTAATTTTAAGGTAGAGTTTGGGGTTTACAAAGTGGTTGATACCTGCTAAGAGATAGAGCCCAGCCATTAGATATAGTAGATAGATATTCACAACAACCAATTAAGTTTAAAGCACAGAAATGCTTGTAGTGAAAGTGAGGTATGTTTATTTTTTGTACTTATCATTCAATCCTTTCTTAGCTTTAATCATCGGTATAACTTTCTCCAGACGGTTTAACCTGGTCTCTTCGCGCTTTGCTTCGGTAATATACTCCGCATATTCTCTCTGTTTAGCTTCACTTAGTTGGAAAAACATCTGATTGAGTTCAGGAGATTGGCTAAGTGCGTCTTTTAAAAGAGCAGGAATTTGTGGAGGAGCTTTTTTTGCAATTTTAACTTTTTTCCCTGCTTTCTCATTAGCGATCGCTTCTTCCAGATAGGCTTTCAGGAGTTGGCCGTCAATTTCTTCCACCGAAGTAAATCTAAGTTGACGCATGGCCTGGGTTTTACCCTCCTGCGCATTTACAAGTAGCTGATGTTCATCTTTAAGCAACGCTCCCTGAAAAAACCAGATACCAGCGTATTCTTTAAATGAAGCTATACCCGCTACATTCTTCCCCCTGATGGTATAGGTAGGTATGCCCCACTTTAGCGTTTCCTGCATTTCGGTAGCTAGTGCTATGGCTCTCAATTTTTGCAGCAGGCCTTTCTTATCAGCATGCTTTTGTATGTAGGCCTCTATTTTCTGCTGGTCATTCATAGGATGCTGTTCATGGTTTTGCACGAAAGAAACTGTTAACCAACAATAAGCAAAAATGATCTACCTTTTATAAGGAATACCGGAGAAATTAACCGATGGGGAAGATATTAACACTTAGCATATAAATCAGACTAAAATATGCAATAAAGTGAAGGAGAGAAATGTAGTAATGGATAGAGAAGAAAGGATGTGCTTTTGAAAAGCAAGAAGTAAAAGTGCGTGAAATACAGCCTTCACGCACATTATTTACTTATGAAACCTGCTTCTTGATATTGGCTATCTTCTTATGAGAAGCTACAATACCCTTAATCAGGGCAGAGCTTAGCCCGTTATGCTCCATTTCATTAAGACCAGCGATAGTACAGCCGCGCGGGGTAGTCACTCTATCAATTTCAGACTCAGGGTGTCGTCCACTTTCTATAAGCAGTGATGCAGCACCTCTACAGGTTTGCATGGCTATAGCCTGTGCTTCTTCAGCATCAAAGCCCATTTCAATTCCGCCCTGTGCGGCAGCACGGATAAACCGCAGGGCAAAAGCAATACCGCTGGCTCCTAATACGGTCGCAGCAGCCATCAACTCTTCTTCAATAATTAGCGTACGGCCCATTACATCAAATATAGATTGCACTTTTTCCAATTGGCTATTATCTGCAGTTTTGGTAGCGATGCAGGTCATAGATTCGCGAATAGCAATAGCCGTATTAGGCATGGCACGAATGATAGGAAAGTTATCTCCAACTTTAGCCTCTATCTCATCTATAGCCAGGCCTGTAATGGTAGAAACCAGTACATGCTGTTGAGCATTTAAAACGGCTTTGATCTGATCCAGCAAGTGATGGAGTTGCTTTGGCTGTACACACAAAAAAATTAACTCAGAGCGCTTTACAGCTTCTACATTATCGGTAATTACTTCAATACCTTTATCCAGCAGTTCGTCTACGCCATGAATTTTACGTCGGGTAACTACCACATCCCCCTGCTGGTAGTTACCGGTACTCATTAAACCCAGCGCAATGGACTGCCCCAGGTTTCCTCCCCCTAGTATTGCTATTTTTCTACTCATGATTTTATAGGTCTGGGCCGAGCTAAAATAATTATCCACAAGACTCTGTCGCAGGATAACATTTCCATTCTTCGGCAGTTTGATTGTGTATATACCCTTACTTAGGGTACATTTTAATGAAGATTACTTTTTAAACTTAAACGAAATGGACGAGCAACTTTTTTGGGATATAACCCTGGTTTCTGCAATCTCTGCGATTGTAGCCGGAATCATTTACCTAATCAGCATTGTATGGTCATATAATGACGCTAAAAAAAGAGGCGTAAATGGCCTTATTGTAGCATTGTTAGTAGCTTTTTTAGCCTGGCCTCTTAGTCTGATCGGATGGATAGTATTACGTCCTTCCAAAAAAGAATACCAGCATCACTAAAAGAAGCTGGCCTTCAGGTTTAGTCCTGTATTTTCCGCTAAACCAAACATCAGATTCATATTATGCACTGCCTGCCCCGAAGCTCCTTTAAGCAGGTTGTCAATCATACTGATAGTCAATAATGTATCCTGATGCTTTTGCAGGTAGATAATTCCTTTATTGGTATTGACTACCTGCTTAAGGTTAGGGTTTACCTCAGAGATATGTACAAATGGCGCATCTTCATAGAAGGTGTTGTACAGTGTTTGTACTTCCTCTAAACTTTGCTCTATTTTAGTATAGATAGAAGCATATATTCCTCTGGTAAAGTCTCCCCTCATAGGTAGGAACATAAACTCATTTTGATAGTCGGGCTGCAATTTACCTACACTTTGCTTAATCTCTCTCAGGTGCTGATGCTCAAATGCTTTATAGACCGAGATATTGTTATTTCTCCAGCTGAAGTGTGAGGTAGCAGAAGGTTTTTGCCCTGCGCCAGTAGATCCGGTAATAGCATTGATATGCAGGTCACTCTGCAACCAACCAGCATGTGCCAGAGGAATAATACCCAACTGAAGGCAGGTAGCAAAGCATCCGGGATTAGCAATATGCCGGGCTTCTTTGATTTTGTGTTTGTTTAGCTCAGGTAAGCCGTATACAAAGTCATTTCCTTCGGCATCTAAACGAAAATCCTGACTTAGGTCTATCACTTTTACCGAATCGGGCACTGGGTTTTCTTCCCAAAATACCTTGGCCTCCCCATGCCCTACGCACAAAAACAAAACATCTATATCATAAGAGAGCTGATCGGTAAAGCTAAGAGCAATGTCACCAATCAGGTCCGTATGTACCTGGGTAATGGGGTTGCCCTTATTGCTCTTACTATGTACGTAGGCAATCTCTACCTGTGGGTGGTGGATCAGAAGGCGAAGCAGCTCACCAGCGGTGTATCCTGCTCCTCCAACTATACCTGCTTTAATCATTGTCGTGCTCAAAGGATTGGTAGATTTTATTCTGATTAGACAAGATTTTGGTAAAGCCTTTAACGTCGGTTCCCGACCAGGCCAAATTCATTTCTCCGTACTGACCATATTTGGAGGCCATCAGGTCAAAAGGAGACTCTATACCAATAAGCTCAAAACGATAGGGTAGCAACTTAACTTCAACAGTACCGCTAACTCTCTCCTGAGAGTGCTCCATAAAAGCTTCCATATCGCGCATCACAGGATCCAGGTATTGCCCTTCGTGCAGCATCATACCGTACCAGTTGGCGAGCTGCTCCTTCCAGTACTGCTGCCACTTTGCCAGGGTATGCTTCTCCAGCAGATGGTGAGCTTTGATGATAATGACAGGAGCTGCCGCTTCAAATCCTACTCTACCCTTTATACCGATAATGGTATCTCCTACATGTATATCACGACCAATAGCAAAAGGCTCAGCAAGTGTCTGAAGTTTAAGAATGGCATCAACCGGATTACTAAATTCCTGATCATCAATACCTTTAAGCTCTCCTTTTTCAAATTTTAATTTAACTGACTGGGGCTCTTCTTTTTTCAGTTGACTGGGGTATGCTTCCTCAGGAAGCGACTTATTAGAGCTCAATGTTTCTTCTCCACCGACACTGGTACCCCATAAACCTTTGTTAATTGAGTATTTAGCTTTTTCCCAGTTAACATCTACTCCTTTAGCCTGTAGGTAAGCCACTTCTTCCTGACGAGAAAGACGCTGGTCGCGTATTGGAGTAATGATAGAAATTTCAGGAGCTAAAATACTGAATATCAAATCAAAACGCACCTGGTCATTACCTGCACCTGTACTACCGTGTGCAATAAAGCCTGCACCTATAGATTTGGCATATTCAACGATAGCTATCGCCTGAAAAACTCGCTCTGCAGATACTGAGAGAGGATATGTATTGTTCCTGAGTACGTTACCGTAGATAAGGTAGCGAAGGCACTTCTGATAAAAATCATCAGTTTGGTCTATAGTTTTGTGATCGCTTACTTCCAGCATCCGGGCCTTAGCAGCAATTTCATCTAACTCTTCCGCAGAAAAGCCTCCGGTATTTACGATTACTGAATGAACTTCATACCCCTGCTCAGATAGATACTTGACACAATAAGACGTATCAAGACCACCACTGAAAGCAAGGACCAGTTTTTTGTTATTTTCCTGGTTTTCAGCTTGTTGTGTAGCCATTATTGAATTATAAATTTAACTTACTAAAACTTTCTTTTGGGAGTATTTTCTTAGAAACGAATGCTGTTTCAGTCTAAGCCAACGCTCGTACTTCTTCAGATGGTTACGCACATTAGACTGAGACTTAGCTTTCGTTTTCTGCGGTTCTTTGGCTTTTGGGTCTAAAAGCATAGCTGTACACAGACAGTTGCTTCTATTGTTTCGGGTAAGTATATCAAAGTTAGGACAGCTCTGGCAACCTTTCCAGAATTCGTCATCTGTAGTGAGCTCAGAAAAAGTTACCGGACGATACCCCAGGTCGGAGTTGATCTTCATTACCGCAAGGCTAGTTGTAATACCAAAGAGCTTGGCATCAGGATATTTTTTGCGAGAAAGTGCAAAAGCCGCTTCTTTAATTTTGGTAGCCAAGCCATGCTTACGGTAATCTTCGTTAACAATAAGCCCAGAGTTAGCAATATACTTATTATGCCCCCAGGTTTCTATATAACAAAAACCTGCTACAGTATCTTTATCCAGGGCAATAATAGCTTTGCCCTCCATTATTTTACGACGGATGTATTCGGGAGGTCTTTTAGAGATACCAGTTCCCCTCTTACGGGCAGCGTCTTCAATCATGACGCTAATGGTCTCAGCAAACTGAGTATGTATTTCCTTGGCGACTTGTATCGAAATATTCATTGACACATCTAAATGTAAAAAAGGTTGTTTGCAAAAAAATAAAGAAAATCAGGGAGGAGAGCGTTACCACATAGGTATCGCGAGAGCATACTAGACCCTGTCGGGCCTGAAGTGCCTTAGAGATGGAGCGGTCAAAAGAAAAGGGTATGTGCTTAGTACATACATTGGCTATCTCTCAAAATGATTTAGAAGCATAAAGTTATGCAAACAAAATACGTATTACAATTAATTCATTCATTTATATAAAATTTCAAAATTATTTTCTCACTTCATTGAAATACTTTAATTAAGTAAAGCTAATCCAAAAAAGAAGTACAGGATTTAACTATCATACTACAATCTAACATAAATGTTGCCCAAAAGATGAAATTCCAGATTAAGATCCACGACAAAGGGAACATATAGATGTTGTATTTTAGTTGTTGATCTTACAATGATTTGCATAAAATAGCATTAGTGACGAAATCGCGCATCTAAGACTAGTTCATGACCTCCGATAAATCCATCAGCATAGACAGCCAGAGAATAAACATACGGGATCAGCATTTAATACTGCTCCCCCAGAAAGCCATTTTTTGGGAAGAACGCTCTTACCTCATCCTTACCGACTTGCATTTGGGTAAGGCAGGGCATTTTAGGAAGGCAGGAATTCCAATCCCGCGTAGTGTACATCAAGCAGATTTACAATGCTTACAACAGCTAATTGAGAGGCACCAGCCTACAGCCGTACTAATGTTGGGTGATCTGTTTCATAGTGAAATAAACAATGAGTGGAATGACTTTCGCCTTTTTTTGCAGCAAAATGCAGGGCTAAACTTTCTGCTGGTTAAAGGTAACCATGATATACTGCCAGAAAATGCCTACCAGGAAGATAACCTGAAAGTATATCAGGAGCATTATTGCTATGGTCCTTTCCACTTTAGCCATCATCCTCTGGAAAAAGAAGAAATACAAAGCGGACTTTATAATATGGCTGGGCATGTGCACCCTGGCTATAAGGTAAGTGGTAGAAGGGGGCAGCATATCAAGCTACCAAGTTTTCATTTTTCTACATACGGAGCTCTCTTACCTGCGTTTGGGCGCTTTACCGGATGTGTACACATTCCTAAAGAAGTGAATGATGAGGTGTACATTATAGTACCTAAGCAGGGAAATGAAAGTAAGATCATGAAAATAAAATAGAGCCTATGTCTCTGTTACTTCTGAACGGCCAACATTCAATACTAAGCTTGAGTTATAAGTCTTTCTATTTTTAAACATGCAAAAAGCTATAAAAGCTGAAGACACTATTATAAAAATAATAGGTGATGATGGCAGGTTTCCTAACAACTCCAAACTGCCAGTAATAATCTATCGTCAGGCTATAGACAGCAGTGCAGTATCTGCTGAGATAGTAGAAGCTTTATTTGCGAGTAATCGGTGGCGTCATTCATGGAGAAATGGCATCTACCCTTATCATCATTATCATAGCACAGCTCATGAAGTTCTGGGCATTTATGATGGTCACGCTAAAATACAGTTAGGAGGGCCTGAAGGCATTTCTCTACAGCTCATGGCGGGAGATATCATCATCATTCCGGGGGGTGTAGCTCATAAGAATCTAGGCTCTTCCTCTAATTTTGCATGTGTGGGTGCTTATCCGATAAATCAAAATTTTGATATGAAGTATGGTAAGGCTGAAGAACGTCCACAATCTATTGCTAATATTAGAGCATTATCTCTACCAGACACCGATCCGGTTTATGGAAAGGACGGCGAACTGATACGAGCGTGGTTAAAGTAAGTTCTTCTAACAATTTTGCTTCTTTAACTCTTTAGTAGTCATACACTTTTTTAACTAAGCTGAGACTGCAAATTAATGGGTAACTCAGCAGCGGTTTCATTAATTTTTTATACACATGGCAGAACAGCTTTACCTTTGGCTGGGAATAATCGTACTGTTTAGTACCATTCTTGACATTATCATTACTACCCTCTCTCCCAAAGGAGCAGGTTTTTTCTCTAAATTATTAATCAATGGTGTTTGGAGAGCCTTATTATGGCTGACTGGAAGAAACGGTAGGAACTCAATACTAGATTACTACCCTACATTTATTTCGGTGGTAATGCTTACCACCTGGATAGCTCTACTCTGGATGAGCAACTCTATGATTCTGATTTCAGACCACGACTCTATTCTTACTACCAATAAAGTTCCTGTTACTACTATAGAAAAAATTTACTATACGGGCTATACCCTTTCTACATTAGGCAACGGAGAGTTTGTGCCTTCTAACAATTTCTGGAGAATTTACACTAATCTGCTTGCCTACACAGGCTTGCTTATGATTACTATAGGCATTACTTATCTTGTACCCTTACTACAGGCTGAAATACAACGAAGATCTCTTTGTCTGCATATTTCATCCTTTGGAAAGTCAGTAGAAGAAATGCTGATCAGAAACTGGAACGGCAAAGACTTTAGTATGCTTTCCGATCACTTTGATGACCTTAGGCAGGAAATTTTTTACCTGGGTCAGAACCATAGAGCTTACCCTATTTTACACCATTCTCATAGCTACATCAAACATACATCTACCTCAATTACTATCTGTATGCTGGATGAAATGCTCACCATTATCAGCCATGCGGTTCCTCAGGAATGTTGGCCTAATCGCACGTCCCTTAAAGCGTTGCATATGGCGGTAAGCGCTTACCTTTCTACCTTAAATGGCGCGTTTATCCAGGCATACAAAGTAGAACCTCCTTTACCCGATTTTAACTGTTTGAGAGAAGCGGATATACCTATAATTATGAATGAAGAAGAAATTAAGGAATGTTATGAAAAATATGCTCAGCGCAGAAGACTACTACATGGACTGCTCAAAGCAGATGGATGGAACTGGGATGACCTTCAGTTAAGTGAGATTACTATAAAAGAATAGTTTACCATGAGTTTATACCAGACTCTTTTTGTAGTTACAGTACTATTGGTATTTGGAGGTCTGTTCATTAAAAAAATACGGCAATGGTATCTTAGCGAGCCTATGCTGGCGATGTTTGGAGGCATATTGTTAGGGCCTTATGTGCTGGATGTACTTCACCTGGAAGCGTTGAAAAACGCTGACAGCATGATACAAACTGCTACCAAACTTACTATAGCGCTGGCTTTGGTAGCCACAGCATTGCGTATTCCTTTCAGCTACCCCAAAGATTTCAGGCAGACGCAGTCGGTTATACTAAGCCTGGGTATACTGTTGATGTGGGCATTATCCTCTGTATTAGTGTATATTTTCTTTCAGCTAAATATTGGCCTGGCGTTACTGGTGGGCGCTGTTATCACTCCTACCGACCCAGTAGTCTCTTCAGCTATTATCAGTGGAGAGTTTGCGGAAAAATACTTGCCTCAAAAAATCAGGGATACCATTTCATTTGAGTCAGGGGCTAACGATGGATTAGCCTACCCCATTGTATTATTAGCAATTTATATTTTAGGTTACAGCGAGGCTGCTAACGTGTGGGACTGGATCTTAAAAGTGGTGCTTTGGGAAAACCTGTCAGCCTTTGTGATAGGGCTGCTCAGTGGTTACCTTCTAGGAAAACTGATGAGATTTGCTGACAAAAAAAATTTTATGACTAGCCAGACACTACTCCCTTTTGCGCTGGCTGCCACTTTTCTAGTACTCTCTTTTTTAGAACTTATACATACGAATAGTATCATTGGTGTTTTCGGTTTTGGACTTATGCTAAACCATGCTATCTCTAAACGTGAACGTCTGGAAGAAGAAAAAGTACAGGAAAGCATGGAGCGACTTTTTACAGTACCCATCTACTTTTTGTTTGGTCTCTACCTCCCCATTAATGCCTGGTCTGAGCTTGGAGTTATACTTTTAATAGCGTTTGGTTTAAGTATTATGCTCTTCAGGAGAATACCTGCTTTTCTACTAATTAAACCTATTCTAAAACATTTTTCTGATATTAGAGATGTTACAATATTAGGATGGTACGGTCCTGTTGGAGTGGCTGCAATTTTTTATGCAATGCATACGCTTCACCTTACTCCTTACCGAGAAGTTTGGCATTTGACCAGTTTTGTAGTGTTTACTTCTACAATTGTTCACGGATTGAGTAGCTTGCCCCTGGCTCGCTGGTACCACCTATCCAGGCAGAAAAAAGACTAACTTCTTTAATGCCTGTTTTTAGCTATCTTTGTTTCAAAGTGTGGAACACAAATTTTTTAAGCATAAACTAATTATCAATATTGAGAAATACTGACCAAACTCCTTTAGAGCGCATTTTTCAACACCTTAAAGAATACATATCCGCCCAAAAAAATCTGTTTCTGACAATTGTCTCTAAAAAGGGTGGAGATGTGGTGTATGGTATTGTACTGGCATTAATCCTGTTTTTTATACTCTGCTATTTTTTAATGATTTTTAGTATCGGAATAGCTTATGGTATAGGAGCATGGATTGGAAATATCTTCCTGGGCTTTATGATAGTATCTGCACTATATTTACTGGCAGGTGTACTCATTTGGGTATTCCGTGATAGCATGTTAAGAGTGCCCATTTTTGAGAAATTTTTATCATTTGTAAACACTGACAAAGAAGAAGCTCATGAGCAAAAAAAATAGCCAAAAGAAATACGAGGAAATAAAAGCCTATTATAAAAAGCAGGCTGAAGCTGTTGAAAAGGAGCTACACATGGATCTGGTAGCCGTACGTCATGAGTATGTGCCTCACCACCTGAAAAATAAATTTTTGACAGGCTGCGCTATTTTTGGCTCCATGTATCTGGCTGAAAAGTTAATTTTTGGCAAACGACTGCCCAGAATTGTGCGTTTTACGACATCTTTATCAGCCATCGTTTGGGCACCAAAAGTTTATCAAAAAATTCACGATAAAATTACTGGAGTTGGCGAACAGGCGCCAATAGAAATGGAAGTGTTTGAAGATCAGTTAACAGAAGAAGATAGACTAGGATACGATGGTATGCCAATATTGGAAGAAGAGGTTGAGCCCAAGCCCCTTCCCGAGCAGGATACGATATTGGACACTCCTCAGCAGCCTAAACTACCTGATGAAAACGTAATTGATAGCCCTCAGGAAACGGAAGATAAAAATAAGCCTTAAGGATTTCTGTCAAATATTATTAATTAAATATAACTCCCAGGGATGGGTAAGGTAAGCCATCATATCGGAGCTAATTTCGGTAGCAACGGTAAGCCTTTCTTCCTGCCTGGGCATGTGATAAGGCTGAAACTGTGAAAGCGCTTCCAGCTTATGCTCCAGCACCGATTTATTATCTAATTTCCAGAGATGTTTATCGTGCTGGTCCAGTTGAGCGATATGCTCTTTGGCTACCCAGGGTTTCATAGCATATTCTATCAGGTGCTCCACATAGGTTTCGTCTTGTAGTGCCCGTTGTGCAATACTCCATACCGCATGATGATCCTGCTGGCTATCTGCTGTCCAGGGCAAAAGAACTGTATCAGGAATAAGATCATTAAGCTTGGCTTTAAACATCTTTACTGCTTCTTTGAAGCCCTCCTGCCCTACCTGAGGTACAGTGTAGTTTTGAGTATCCAGAAAAGTGATAGACTCCTGGCTAATTCCAAGCTTAGACAGGGCACAAATAGCTTCGTGGCAGCACTCCGGCTGAGAACACATCAATTGAAAGTTGTTACTAGCCTGGTATGCACCAAGATTATTGCACATAAAAACAACATGTACACGATATCCCATCTGCCTTAAAAGAGCAATTGCACCGCTACAACCAATAATTTCTTTATCAGGGCGACTTGCCACTACCAGCGTAGTGCCCCATTCGTAAACCGCAGAAACAGGCGGAACCTCTATACGCTCATGCAAATTACGCGTGTTTTTCTTTCCAGAAGCCATGGAACCTTATGGTTTTTATTATCATTTATTAAAACTATCTCGCATTCAATCTACAAAGGAGGGGCTGTCCTGAATTGTATTACTTCTATGGGTAGACCTAAAAAATCAAACAGTACAGGTAGGGCCAAAAAATGCTTAGAGGCATACCTTTCATAACTTAAGTTAATATTATTTTGGGATTAACAAAAAGTATCAATATAAAAAACCGCTTAATTCACTTAAATAAAAATACTTAGCGCTTCTGTTATTTTACATTAGGTATCAACTGCTTCCTGAGCAGGTTAAGCAAAGCCACATTAGTGAGTTTAATATTAAGCTCTCTATCTTTTGATAACATAAGTTTGTGAGTAACTATACTTTGTTCATCTGCTACGGCTATCCATACGGTGCCTACCGGCTTTTCGTCTGTACCACCACCAGGACCTGCAATACCACTACTTGCCAGGCCAAAGTCGGCATTCATCATTTTGCGAATGTTCTGTGCCATTTCTATCACAGTCTGCTCACTAACTGCTCCGTACTTTTCCAGAGTATCTGACTGAACATGCAACACCTCATTTTTAAATTGATTATGATAAGGCACCAGAGCTCCCTGAAAATAAGCAGAACTCCCCGCCCTACTAGTCAGGCGATGAGCTACATAGCCACCGGTACAGCTCTCTGCCAGAGCTACTGTTTTACCTTGTGCCAGCAGCATATCTCCTACTGCTTCTTCTAATGAAATATCACCCATACCAAACACATATTCCTCAATTTGAGGCAAAAGCTTATCTACTTCTGCCTGTACATCGGCTTTAAGCTGATCTAATTGCTCGCCTACAGCGGTAAGTCTGAGCTTTACGTTTCCAAAACTAGGCAGGTAAGCCAGTCGTATATGGGCGGGTAAATTATTTTCCCAGTCTTCAATTTTGTCAGATAACCACGACTCTCCAATGCCCACAGTTTGTATCATCTGATGAAAAATAACAGGAAGTGCGAATTTATCTTTTATACGAGGCAGTACCTGCTCTTCCATAATAGTCTTCATTTCATAAGGAACGCCGGGCATAGACACTACCACTTTGCCCTCTTTCTCAAACCACATGGCAGGAGCTGTACCCATACGATTGGTAATAATGGTACACCCATCGGGCAGGTCGGCCTGTTTTTCGTTGGTAGGTGTAATAGTCCGCCCCCTGCTCTCAAAAAGAGTTTTTATATGCATCAGACTTGCTTCGTCACGTTTCAGTTCCATACCAAAATAAGATGCTAAAGTATATTTGGTAAGATCATCTTTGGTAGGACCTAACCCACCCGTAATCAGAATAATATCGGCACGACGAGAGGCATCATCCAGGGCACTTATAATTTCCTCCGAGCTATCACCAATAGAAACCTTTCTAATTATTTTTATGCCCAATGCATTGAGCTTTTGACCCATCCAGTGGGTATTGGTATCCAATGTTTGCCCATAAAGAATTTCATCACCTATGGTAATTACTTCTGCGTAAACAATCTTCATGTATTGAGATTAAGTTAGTGTTGGAACAAAATTTGAAAACGTTAATTTATGAAGCATTTTAACATTCTAAATAAAAGCAATCGTATCAGGCGTATATTGTTTGCATTTGTACTATCGCCTGTACTGATCCTAAGCAGTTGTGATGTCCTTACTGGCATCCTCAATGACTATGGCACCGGCCCCGGGCTAACAAATTCTGAAATCACTCAGGGGCTGAAAGCCGCGCTTAAAGAAGGTGCCCAATTTGCCGGAGAGAACGCCTCTCAGACCAACGGATTTCTAGACAACCCTATTGTGGACATCCGGATACTTCTTCCTCCAGAGTTGAGAAAGGCGGAAAAAAATATCAGAAAAATACCTCTAGTTGGTGATAAACTGGTTGACGACCTGGTGGAATCCATGAACCGTGGAGCAGAGCGGGCAGCAAAAGAAGCAGCTCCAATTTTTGTAAATGCTATTACTTCCATGACTATCAACGATGCTGTAAATATTTTAAAAGGTCAGGATGATGCTGCTACCCAGTACCTGAAGAGAACTACTACTAAACAGCTTGCCGGTAAATTTGAACCAGAAATTAAAAAAGCCCTGGATGATGTAGGTGCATCCAGAGTGTACGGTAGCCTGAAAAATGGTATAGAGAAGTACAATAAAAGCCCCTTTTCCGATAAGCTGGATGTAGACCTTAAGCAGCTACCAGAACTTGAAGAATACGCGACAGATAAAGCACTTGAAGGCTTGTTTCGTTTGGTAGCCATTGAAGAAAAGAAAATACGCGATAATCCTTTTGACTATAGTCAACAGATCATCCGCAAGGTATTTGGTAGTGTACAAAACAGTCAGTCCTCCTCTTCAAACAGATATTGATTATAGGCATTTTGCAATTCACGAAGAGCCAGCGATTCCTGCTGGCTTTTTGCTTTTTCTATCCCAGTTAGGTAGGTCTGCTCTACTTTATCCTTCATTTCCAGATCCTGATATAAGTGAGCTGCATGATAATACGTAGCTACATAGTCCGGATGTTCATTCAGTAGTTTTTCAAAGTACGGCAAGGCTTTTTCCGCATCCTCTTTCTGATATTCCAGAGCAATGGCATAAAGTGTAAAAGGGTCGTTTGGCTCTTCCTTTAAAAAGCCAAAAAGTTGACGTAAACGCTCTTGTGACATTAGCTTTGCTGGTTTTTATTTCTTTGATTATTGCGTAACTTCACGCGACAATATGGGTTACATATTATATATTAGAAGTTTAGGTACCATTTTTTATGAAAATACTAGTTTGTATAACACACGTTCCCGATACCACTTCAAAAATAGCCTTTACAGACGACAATACGAAGTTTGATACGAACGGGGTACAGTATATCATTGGCCCTTATGACGATTATGCTTTAGCTCGTGCTGTAGAAATAAAAGAACAACAGGGTGGTAGCGTAACTTTACTTAATGTTGGCACGGCGGAGACTGAGCCCACCATTCGTAAGGGTCTTGCTATAGGTGCCGATGATGCTATAAGAATAAATGCAGAGCCTACAGACTCTTTCTTTGTTGCTGAGCAGATTGCCGCAATCGTTAAAGAAGGAAACTATGACCTGGTGCTTATGGGCCGCGAGTCTATTGACTACAATGGAGGGCAGGTACATGGCATGGTAGGAGAAATGGTAGGCTTACCCTCTATCTCTCCGGTAATGCAGCTGGATATTGAGGGCGACACGGCTAAACTAGCCCGTGAAATTGAAGGGGGCAAGGAGTCTCTGGAAGTAAAACTTCCCTTAATTGCCGGATGTCAGGAGCCTATCGCGGAATGGAAAATCCCCAATATGCGTGGTATTATGACAGCCCGTAAAAAACCCCTGGAGGTGAGAGAGCCAAGTTCCAGCAATAGCAAAACCAGCACTTTTAAGTATGAGCTTCCTCCACCGAAAGGCGAAGTAAAGATGATAGACCCTGAGCAGGTAGAGGAGCTGGTAAGAGCCTTAAAAAGTGACATCAAAGTGCTCTAGTTTTTAACTGTTAAATCAATTAGCATGTCAATATTAGTATTTGTAGAAAATGCTGAAGGTGCAATCAAAAAGACTTCACTGGAAGCGGTTTCATATGCTGCCGCACTGGCAGAAAATTTAGGCGAAAGCGAAGTAGTAGCTCTCTCTATAGGTACAGAAGTATCTGAAGGTACTCTGGCCTCTTTAGGTAAGCAAGGTGCTACTAAAGTATTAAATGTTGCTAAAGAAGAGCTGAATCAGGGAGTCACTCAGGCTTACGCTTCAGTAATTGCACAAGCGATAGAAAGCACTAATGCTCAGCATATTGTGCTTGCCAAATCTTCTTTGGGAGACCCTGTAGCAGCACGTGTAGCAATTAAAGTTAATGCTGCGCTTGCATCAAATGTGGTAGACTTACCAGACCTAAGCGATGGTTTTAAGGTAAAAAGAAGCATATATACTGGAAAAGCATTTGCCTGGATGACACTTAACAGCGACAGAAAAATTATCGCGATTAAGAAGAATGCGATAGAAGTTAAAGAAAGTGGCAACGATGCTCCGGTGGAAGCTTTTGATGCTTCAATTGACGAAGCAGACTTTAGTGCGAAAATCACCCATACCGATAAGGCTGAAGGAGATGTATTATTACCAGAAGCAGATATAGTAGTCTCCGGGGGTAGAGGTATGAAGGGGCCGGAAAACTGGGGTATGCTTGAAGACCTTGCCAAAACTTTGGGTGCTGCCACTGGTTGTAGTAAGCCTGTGTCTGACATGAACTGGCGCCCTCATCATGAGCACGTAGGCCAGACTGGTGTAAAAGTAAGCCCTACCCTATATATTGCAGTGGGTATTTCTGGTGCTATTCAACACCTGGCGGGTGTTAACTCTTCCAAATACATTGTAGTAATTAACCAAGACCCGGAAGCACCTTTCTTTAAAGCTGCTGACTATGGCATTGTGGGCGATGCATTTGAAATAGTACCAAAGTTAACCGAGGCTATCAAAGCTTCATAAAAACAAGCGATTTATTGTGGATAAAATTGAGTTAGAAATTTTAGGGCTATCTTCTAGTCAATCTCAATCTGGATCATTTGCTTTGGTGTTGGGAGAAACTATTGGCAATCGTAGGCTGCCAATTATTATTGGTATGTTTGAGGCTCAAGCCATTGCTATAGAGATTGAAAAAATTGCTCCTAACCGGCCCATGACCCATGATCTCTTCAAATCTTTCGCTCAAAGCTTTAATTATACTGTGGAGGAAATAGTAATTTCCGATCTGAAAGAAGGGGTGTTTTTTGCTAAGATCGTTTGTAGTGATGGAGGACGCAGTGTAGAAATTGACGCTCGCCCTTCTGATGCTATAGCCATTGGTCTTCGCTTTGGCGTACCTATATTTACCTTTGAAAGCGTGCTTTCTGAGGCGGGCATAGTACTTACCGACGAAGAAGAAGGCGAAAAAGAAAGCACATCAACTGCCTCTGAGGAAGAAAAGGTTGCTGCTAACAAACCTTTTAAAGAGCAGTTGAAAGATCTGAATTTTGATCGCTTGCAAACCCTTTTAGATGAAGCTTTGAAGAACGAAGATTATGAAAAGGCAGCTCATATTAGAGATGAAATGAACCGTAGAAATTAAATAGGTTTCACCATAAATAAGTTAAAAGCCTCCCGAACGTACTTGGGAGGTTTTTTTTGTATTGTATTTACCCTTAGTTTTGCCCCGGTATGGACTATCTACGCGGAATCATTGGCATTGCCACTCTGGTAGGCATTGCTTTTCTTTTGTCAAAAAATAAAAAGGCGATCAACTGGCGTCTGGTAATTACAGGTATAGTATTGCAGCTGCTGGCCGGCATCCTTATACTTAGGGTCCCCTTTATTGCCGCAATATTTAAAAAAGTAAGCGAAGGATTTGTCAAATTTCTAAGCTTCTCCCAGGAGGGTGCTGCCTTTCTTTTTGGAGGTCTGGTAGATGAAACATCCTTTGGTTTTATCTTTGCCTTTCAGGTACTGCCCACTATTATCTTTTTTTCTACCGTATCGGCAGGTCTGTATTATTTGGGCATATTACAAAAATTAGTGTATGGCATCGCCTGGATTATGGCCCGTACTATGCGGCTATCGGGTGCAGAAAGCCTTTCTGCGGCTGGCAACATCTTTCTAGGGCAAACTGAAGCTCCACTTCTTGTTAAGCCTTATATCTCTCGTATGACCTATTCAGAACTGATGTGCCTGATGACCGGGGGTATGGCTACAATTGCAGGAGGGGTATTGGCTGGATATGTCGCATTTTTAGGTGGAGATGATCCTGTAGAACGTACCAGATTCGCCGCCTACCTTCTAAGTGCTTCTATAATGAATGCACCTGCTGCTATTGTAATCGCCAAAATACTGATTCCGGAAACTAACAAAGAGGCCATTGATACCAATCTTAAAGTAGCAGATGAAGAAATGGGTGTAAACCTGATTGACGCCCTCTCTCGTGGTGCATCAGATGGTTTGCGTCTCTCAGTCAATGTTGGGGCTATGCTATTAGCGTTTATTGCCGTAATTGCTGCACTTAACTTTTTGCTGAAAGACGTTTTCGGAGATATTACACACCTGAATCAGTGGGTTGTCAGCTCTACAGGAGGCGAATTTGATGGTTTTTCTCTGGAGTACATATTAGGTCAGATTTTTAGAGTGCTTGCTTACATTATGGGTGTTGCCTGGGAAGAAGCACTGGAAGTAGGAAGCCTCTTAGGACAAAAAACCGTAATCAATGAGTTTGTCGCTTACCTGAGCATGTCAGAAATGAAAGCGGATGGAATTATTAATGGCAAAGCACTGGTAGTAGCCACCTACGCACTCTGCGGTTTTTCTAATTTTTCTTCTATTGCCATACAGATCGGAGGCATCGGAAGTCTGGCACCTAACCAGCAATCTAACTTGTCCAAACTGGGCCTTTGGGCGCTACTGGCTGCCACTATCGCCTGCATGATGACAGGTACAGTCGCAGGTATGCTGGTAGACTATTAACAAAAGTCAGCACGATTAATCTAAAAGAGCTGGGTTATAGCTATTAGCAAAGCTTTCACCTTTACCGAAAAGTAGAGCGAAATAATAATTTGGTATACTATTTACTATTACTAAATGGGTATTTAGGCACTCCTGGGTGAAGCATTCTTATGATCTTTTTCAACAAATTAGCCTTCTACATAGCTAATTTTTAAGTTGAAAATGCTACTCCCCTATAACTTTCCAGGCCTTTAAATGAAAACAGAGTGCTTCTTTCAACGTTTTTTTGGTATGGACGAAAAAAGTTTACGCAGAAAGTGGTCATTCAGAATAAACGGACAAAAGCAAGTACTGATAAAAAGAGCAGAAGAAAAATCAACTCATGTGTTGATGAAAATTTTTCTTGCCAAGCTCTACCATCCTTTCTATAAGGATATTAAAATTGAAGTCAAGTACAGCAAAGAAAAGCGATATAAGCCAGATTTGTTGGCACTTTCTCCAACCGGAGAAGCACTATTCTGGGGTGAGTGCGGTGAGGTTGGCGAAGATAAAATTATTAGCCTGATACAAAAATACCGCGATACTCATCTATGCTTTTCCAAATGGGCCATAAAACCCAACCATTTTGAAGGGATCATTGATAAAGCTCTTGCACAATTAAAAAAGAAAAGAAGCGCCCCTATAGATTTCATCAATTTTCAGGAAGAACATAAAGCCTATATAGAAGATGATGGTGAAGTAGGTATTGAGAAGGCAGAGCTGTACCGCAAACGATGGCATTGATGGCATTAGTACAGCTTAAGTTCAAGTTTTTTACGAGCAACCTTTCCAGGAAACAAAAGCACTGCCAGGCTTTACTAATTGCCGATTGGTTCAGAAACTTTGCTTAAGTTCTTATATTTGCGACTTATTGAATTATAAGTCAAGAATACATGAGCGATACGACTACTGCAAGCAACAAGCTGGGCCAGTTCATCCATGAGCTTCGCTGGAGAGGTATGATCCACGATATGGTCCCCGGTACAGAAGAGCAACTTAGCAAAGAAGTTACTACTGCATATATAGGCTTTGACCCTACCGCCCGTTCACTTCATATAGGTAACCTGGCTACCATTATGCTACTGAAGCATCTGCAACTGGCCGGACATAAACCTATTGCACTGGTAGGCGGTGCCACTGGTATGATCGGCGACCCCTCATTTAAAGCTGCGGAAAGAAAGTTTCTGGATGAGCAAACACTCAGAGAAAATCAGGATGGAATAAAAAAACAACTTGAAAAGTTTCTGGATTTCAATGAAGGTGAGAATGCCGCAGAGATTGTAAACAATTACGACTGGTTTCAGGGCATAGGCTTTCTTCAGTTTTTGAGAGAAGCAGGTAAGCACCTGACAATCAATTACATGATTGCTAAAGATTCTGTAAAGAAAAGATTGGAAACCGGACTTTCATTCACTGAGTTCTCATACCAGTTGCTTCAGGGCTACGATTTTTTCCATTTATACAAAACCAAAGGTGTTAAACTCCAGATGGGAGGTTCCGACCAATGGGGAAATATTACTACTGGTACAGAGTTTATTCGCCGCAAAGAAGGTGGTGAAGCTTATGCTTTAACTGCTCCTTTGGTAACCAAAGCTGATGGCACCAAGTTCGGAAAATCAGAGGGTGGCAATATCTGGCTAGACCCTGAGTTTACCTCACCTTACAAGTTTTACCAGTTCTGGCTTAATGTAGCGGACGATGATACCTCGCGACTCTTGCGCGTATTTACGCTTCTTTCTGAAGATGAGATTAAAGAACTGGAAAGTAATCCTAATCCGAACGAGGCTAAAAAAGCACTGGCCAAAGACATTACTATAAGAGTACATTCAGAGGAAGAATACCAAAAAGCGGTTAAAGCATCTAGTATTCTCTTTGGTAAATCTACCCTGGATGATCTTAATGATATTGACGAAAAAACATTACTGGAAGTCTTTGAAGGTGTGCCACAGAAAGAAATCAGCCGATCTGAGTATGATTCTGCCAGCAATGTATTAGAGCTTTTGGCAGATGCGGCACAAGACCTGGTTTTCTCTTCCAAAGGAGAAGCGCGTCGTATGATTAAGCAGGGAGGCGTGAGCATCAATAAGCAAAAGATAGAAAAAGAAGATGACGCTCCTGATTTTCAATTGCTTCAGGGCAAATACCTGATAGTGCAGAGAGGCAAGAAGAACTATTACCTACTGAAGGTTCTTGCATAATGGCGGGTGTCCGTACTATAAAAATAACAGGACAGGATATTCATCAATATCTGGATAAGCTGGCTGCACTCAGAATAGAGGTATTTCGCCATTTTCCCTATCTCTACGATGGCAGCCAGGCTTATGAGAAAAAGTATCTGCAAACTTATGCAAAAGCGAATGGAAGCGCGATTATTCTTGCTACTGAGCAGGAAGAAGTAGTGGGCGCTTCCACTTGCATCCCTCTTTCCGAAGAAACCTCTGCCCTTAAGCAATCATTTAAAAACACTGCTTATAATATGGATGAGATAATGTTCTTCGGAGAGTCTGTACTCAAAGAAACCTATCGGGGAAGAGGTATAGGGGTAGAATTTTTTCGGCAAAGAGAAGGCCACGCCCGACAGCTTGAAAAAAAATATGCTACCTTCTGTGCGGTACAGCGCACTTCCAACCATCCACTTCGTCCGGCAGGTTATCAGTCCCTCCATAATTTCTGGAAAAAAAGAGGGTATACGCCCCTACCCCAGGTCAGCACACAAATGGAATGGAAAGACGTAGATCAAAGCGAAGAAAGTAGCAAAACGCTTAATTTCTGGATAAAAAAGTTAGTATAGCCCACTATTTAGTAAACGCCTTGCTCAGGATATTTGGCAGTTTTGGTTCTGTAAAATTTTTTAATTTCTTCTATATCTTTTTCCTTGTCTCCGGTAGGCTGAAATACTGCTCCTATCCCCGCTTCCTTTTCCTTATAGTCCAGATAACCTATTACTATAGGTACATTAGCACGTTGAGCAGTAAAATAAAAGCCAGACTTCCATTTTTTGGCGTATTTTCTAGTGCCTTCGGGGGTCACGAGAATAATGAGATGGTCTCTTTCATCAAAAAGCTGCACCATTTTATCAACAGTACTGGTACGACTGATTCCTTTAGGATTTCGGTTAATAGGAATAGCCCCCAGGGGATTCAGGATCAGGCTTAGTGGAAACCTAACCCATTCTTTTTTAATAGTGAACTTTACCGGTACTCTTAGGATATAAAGTGCAGCTCTAGCGTATACGAAGTCCCAGTTACTGGTATGCGGCCCTGCTACCATCACCGCTTTTTTAATGTCTTTAGGTATGTACGACTTGGCTTTCCAGCCAGTGATTTTGAAAATGATGAGCGCAATAATTCTTAACATTCCGAAATATAAAAACTTTAATTGTCTAAACTGAGCTACATGTCAAAATGTGCCGCAAGGTAGCAAATAGAAATAAACTTGCTGATTAAAACAGCTTGAAAAGTGATAAACGCACTTTTTTTGCTTTATTTAAAAAGCTATACGGATGATATTACTAATTTTTTCTAATTAACCTCCTATTCTATGAAACGTAGTATTTCCTTTCTTTCATTAATAGTATTGTTTTTTATGAGTTGCGAAGGCCCTACTGGTCCCGAAGGCCCTCCCGGCCCCCAAGGTCAGGATGGTATTGATGGCTTTAATATAGTAGGGTCTGTTTTGGAAATTGAGACAGACTTTAACCCCTCTAATGATTATCTGGTAAGGTTTGAGTTTCCTCCTGATGAGGTTGAAGTACTAGAGTCTGATATTGTCTTAGTGTACCTCCTTTGGGATGTTACAGAGGATAGTAATGGAGACCCCTTACCAATATGGAGACTATTACCTCAAAATGTCTTTTTTGATAATGGAACAGTGCTTCAATATAACTATGATAACACTTTTCTGGATGTACAGATATTTTTGGAAGGAAGTGTAGACTTAAGTACACTTGGCAATGAATGGACGCAGGATCAGATCTTTAGAATAGTGGTAGTACCTGCTGATTTTGTTAATAATGCCAGAATAGATATAGACTATAGTGACTACTATGAAGTTGTCCGCACCTTTAAATTAGAAGATAGCCATCTCAAGAAATAAACTAATGCTCCCCTGCCCTAATCTCAGGGGAGTAAATTTTTTGAGCTGTTACTGAAAACTACGCTAGTAGTTTAACGATATCTTCTTCTCTACTTAAGGCATATTCATAACCTAAGTTGAATATTTCCTTAGACTTCCTGATATCCATCACTTTAATCTTTTTTAAGCCAGGGGGCTCCAGATATAAGTCGCAATCTCCAATATTGTGGTAGCTATTAGCATTGATAGCCAGCAGAAACGTGCGCTCAAACATAGTTTTTACGTTGCTCACTTTAAATGACTCGTCTACCGGATTAGAGTGCATGCCAATGATAGTTACATTCTTTGCAAGTAAGGGTTGAGTAGGAAAATTATTAAGTACCCCCCCATCAATAAACAAGTCTCCATCCACCTTTACAGGGTCAAACATCACGGGTATACAGGAAGATGCCATTAAAGGCGCTAAAAGTGGCCCATCATTAAAGTATACACTTTTGCCTTTGCAAAGGTCGGTAGCACAAACGTAAAGAGGGATACTTAACTTACTGAAATGGGTGGGCAGGTATTTACTAAAAACCTCAGCCAGGGCATCCATTCTTAGCAATCCGGTTTTGCTGATTGCCGGTTTAAAAAATTTAAGAAGACTAAGTTCAGAAACGATTTCCAGAATCTCTTCAGGGCTATAATTGTTACCTAAGAGCGCACCGGCAATTGCTCCTGAGCTACTTCCGGAAACTATATCTATATGAATTCCGAACTCATGCAAGGCCTTAATCATGCCCAGATGTGCTACACCTCGGGCTCCTCCTCCGGATAACACTAAGCCAAACTTCATCTTACAAAAGCCAGGGGCAGTGGTTATTTAACCACGCCCATAGCTGTAAATTTGTTGATTCTTTGTTCTATTCTTTTGTCAGTAGTAAGCTTATTGAGCTCTTTCAAACTGGCCTGAATATATTTTTTTATGGTAGCGCTCTGTACTTTCAGGTCGGTATGCGCACCTCCAAGTGGTTCCTCAATAATACCATCTACCAGCTTGAAGTGCTTCATATCTTCGGCAGTCAGTTTCATAGCTTCGGCAGCCTGCTCTTTGTACTCCCAGCTCCTCCAAAGGATAGTAGAGCAGTTTTCTGGTGAGATTACTGAATACCAGGTATTCTCAAGCATAAATACTTTATCTCCGATAGCAATACCCAAAGCACCACCAGAAGCACCTTCGCCAATTACGATACAGATTACAGGCACCTTAAGCATAAACATCTCTTTCAGGTTGCGAGCAATCGCTTCGCCCTGGCCTCTTTCTTCAGCTTCTAGCCCTGGGTATGCACCTGGAGTGTCTATGAGGGTCACAATCGGTTTATTGAACTTCTCAGCGATCTTCATCAGGCGTAAAGCTTTACGATAGCCTTCCGGATTAGGCATACCAAAGTTACGCTCCTGGCGCTGCTTGGTATTTCTACCTTTCTGGTGGCCGATGAACATGACTGTCTGGCCATCCATATTACCCAATCCACCCACCAGGGCTTTATCATCTTTTACTGAGCGGTCGCCATGCAGCTCTACGAAATCTGAGCACAGCTCATAAATATAGTCCAGTGTATAAGGACGGTCACTGTGTCTAGAGATTTGTACTCTTTGCCAGCGGGTGAGGTTCTGGAATGTTTCCTTCTTCAAGGTGATAATTTTTTCTTCCAGAGATTTGATAGCTTCCGAGACGTCTACATCACTCTCATCTGCCATCTGCCTCATGTCGGCTAATTTATTCTCTAGTTCCACAATGGGCTTTTCAAATTCTAACAGCATAGGTATCCATTGATTATTGAGCAAAACTAATTCTTATTAGAGTATTTACCAAAAGTAAAACTGTGCACTTGGCGAGAAGGGGTAAACAGAAAAAAAATTGAAAAATTTTTCAGCAGGCCATTGTATTTAAAAAGTTCGCTCTTATCTTTGCATCACCAAAACGGGAAAGAGATACGCTCTGAACCGATAAAAACTTAAAGGTCTGGTAGTTCAGCTGGTTAGAATGCCTGCCTGTCACGCAGGAGGTCGCGGGTTCGAGTCCCGTCCAGACCGCTTTAAAAGATTTTTAGTCTTATAAAAGCCTTAGATTTATATCTCAGGCTTTTTTTTTGCTCTTTGCTTTTCTGATAACACCTCTTGGTAAACTCAAAACTGTTTACCATTTCGTTCACCAAAACTAATTACTGTTTACCGGTATTTCTACCTAATTATACTTTCTAGGTTGACACGCACTTCTTATATGTTACCTTGATTTAGTTTCTCCTTGATGAAAGACATTATTCTATGAAAGTCTCGTTTTGGCTTGCAGGAAGTAAGCTGAATCGGGCGGGTTTAGCTCCGATATTCGCTAAGATCACTGTCAAGGGAAAAAAGCCTGTCAATATCTCTACTGGTCTTACCATTGAACCTGACCGCTGGCAACCTGGCGGTTTTGGCTACATTAAAGGTCCCAGCGGAAATAAAAAAAGGCATTATGCTCCCGACAAACTCTCTAAGGCGTACAATGAAAAATTGTTGAATGTAAGAGCCCAACTTCAAGGCATTTATAATGACTTAGAGCGGCAAGGAAAAGCCATTTCTGCCAAACTTATCAAAGATCTTTATACTGGTGCACACCTAAGTACCATAACACTTAAGTCTGCCATGCTGCGATTTATTGAGGATAAGAAAAAGGAAGGCAAGAAAAACACTTATATCAAGACTCTTCTGGTACGATATAAAGCAGCCATAAAATATCTCAATAAGAGTAAGAAAATGGATCTACAACTTTGCGAAGTCTCTGTAGCTTTTCTCTCAAGAGTGGAAGATTATTTCAAACTTGAGAAACGATTTGATCAAAGTACCATCAACAAAATCCTGAACCTGATCAAATCCACTACTGATTATGGAGTGCGTCAGGAATGGATTGATCATAATCCTTTATCATCTCATAAAAACAGCAAGCTAATCAGAAAACCAAAGGTTTACCTTTCTCCTTATGAAGTTGATCTCATAAACAATCATAATTTTGCGAGTCAGCGGCTTCAAAGGATCGCTCATCTATTCCTTTTCCAATGCTATACTGGTCTTGCTTTCGTAGATCTATTACGTTTTGAAAAATCCTGGCTCCGTAATGGAATAGACGGTAGATATTGGATCTTTACTGACCGTCAAAAAGTACAAGCCAGCACATGTAGAATTCCACTATTCAAAACTGCTGCAGAGGTATTGGAAAAGTTGGAATGGAGAATTGATCCCATAAGCAATGGTAATTACAATGCATACTTGAAAGAAATTGCTGTGATTTGTGGAATTGAGAAGAATTTAACTTCTCACGTAGCAAGAAAAACTTTTGGCAATCTGCTGCTTGACCAAAATGTTTCTCTGGAAGTAGTTAGCAGTTTATACGGTCATAGTAGCACCAAAACCACGTTAACCTATTACGTAGATATATCAGAGAAAAGAATTGCCAGTGAGACCACAAATATCAATCTTTAATCAATTCTAAAAAAAGGTAAATTATTATTTACCTTTTTTTGTTAAGTTTACGTGAATGAAGTGTTCAGAATTATTTAGGATTCTCAAGAAGGATGGCCCCCATGGAATGGCTGGTATCCTATTTCCCAGAAAGGCTCTCATGTAAAAATGAAGCACCCTACTAAAGAGGGAATTATCATTTTTCCTAATCATGGAAGCCAGGAAATGGGTAAAGGACTAGCGGACGTCGCACAGAAAAGAAAATCTTAAAAGATGCCGGATTAAAATGAAAAAGCTAAGAAAAAAAATACCGATAGTAGTAGAAAAAACCAATACGGGATTTTCTGCATATGCTAAGGACTATCCTATTTATACTACGGGAAAGTCAGTGGCTGATTTGTTAGGTAACACTGTTGAAGCGGTAAACTTTTACTTTGAGGAAGAAGGGTATGTTGCTGATGCTTCAAACATACAGTTTGAAATCGACTGGCAGCACTTTTTTCAGGAGTATAAAATCATCAATGCTAATCTGCTTGCCCAACGCATTGGCGTAAATGCCTCATTACTTTCTCAGTATGCTAAAGGCAAAAAAACGCCTTCTCCAAAGCAACAAAGAAAAATTTTAGATGGCATCCACCAAATCGGGCAGGAATTAGCTGAGATGAATCTCATACTAAGATGAAAATTGAAGTAGAAGAGATGCCGTCCCTGCTTCCTCAAGAAGGTGTGTTTATTTTTAAATGTTGTGCTTTATTATGATAAAACAGAAAGATATATACGTCATTACTTTCATATTCTTGCTTTGTACGAGTTGCAACAAGAAGTATGAATCACTTGAGGAACAAGTAATTAATGATGCACTGAATGCTTTTTTGTTAAAATATCAGATAGACTTTACAAATGTTCCTCCGCCTGAATCTATTAATGTTCTTAAAAGCAAAGTAGCTAAAGATACTGCCAATTTAGGAGTTTATGTTTCTGATGCACTTCTTCCCATCGCACAATTTAAGGAGGATAATAAGTGGATGTTTTCAGAGGAATTATCTAATAATCCTAAGTTCAAGGAGATAGTAAATTCTAGAAAATTTGAGGAGTTGTCTTATAGAGAATTTAATAAAGAAAGATTGAATATCATAGATCCATATGTACAACTTCCCGAATCAAATAATAGGATTAGATCTGATAAACAATACTCGATATTTTCTTTTTCAAGAGTTTGTTTTGATGAAGGAATGGAAAATGCTGTACTGGTAATTCATTATGAAAGAGGATTTGAAACAGGTAGTATGAGTGGATATTATGGGGCATTACTTATTGAAAAAAGAGGAGAAAATTGGGAAATTGTAGAGAGATAAACAAAGCATAACAAAGGCATAGCCACTATACTACGGCCGATGGCCTTGCCAGCGGCTATACTTGGCGTTACCACCAATAAATGAAAACCATCGCACTAAGAATATTTCACAAAAAATTATCTCAGTTAAACAATAGTTTTACTCATTACTCATTTGTGTGGAATCAGTTCAGTCTTGACTATTCAGAAATCTTGGAAAAAAGCCCCGATACTTTAACAAAGGACTATTTTGAGAACAACTCTTTCAAAAGAAAGCACAATATCAAATTTAATGAATTAGAAAAGGAGCATTCAAAAACAAATGAATTTTTAATTCAAGGTATATTTCTCTTGATTTATACTCACTTTGAAAGCTACCTTAAAGACATTTTAATATTTGCTCAACAGGTTAATAATAAGATTGAACCACTAGAGTCAAAAATCAAAGATTTTGAAAATGACTCTATGCTTATTGATAAAGTCTTTGTAGCCTTCCCATTTTTAGGACTGATATCAAATAGACTAATTCTCCAAATATATACAAAATTCATTCTGGTAGTTTTCATTCTTTGTTTGCTCTTTGAGATACTGAACAGGAGAAAGTTTGCTCAGGGAATCATGGCCTCTTATGAGGTTATAATCCTCAGCAAACTCTATGGTTTTCTCTCTGACAGTTTTTAGTGAATCAAAAAGGTAAGCATCCAGAATATCTCTTCTGTAGGTTCCATTAAACCTTTCAATGTAGCTATTCTGCATAGGCCTGCCTGGCTGGATGTAGCTCAATTCTATTTGCTGTTCTTGGCACCAATTCTTCAGTGCATTGGAAATAAACTCAGGGCCATTATCTGTTCGTATTCTTTGTGGTTTGCCTTTCCAGAAAATAGTCCTTTCAAGCACGCTGATAACCCTTTCAGCTGGTAGTGAGGTATCTACCTCAATAGCTAGTATCTCACGGTTAAAATCATCAATAAGATTAAAGGCTCTAAACTTTCTACCGCTTATCAAACTATCAGAGACAAAATCTGCAGACCATGTTTGATTGGGTTCTGTAGGGACTTCTAAAGGTTGTTTAACTCTAGCAGGTAGCCTCCTTTTTCGCTTTCTCTTCAAGTTCATTCCAATGGATTTATAGACTCGATACACACGTTTGTGGTTCCAGGGGTAACCTTGTTTCCTAAGTCTGTCAAACAGTTGCCAAAACCCTTCAGTAGGGTGCATGTCAGCTAATTGATTGAGTATATCAATTACCTCTTGATCGTCTTTTCGGCTTTGATAATAATATACTGATTTGGATAGGCCCAGAATCTTGCAAGCCCTGCCAACACCAACAGTAAAACGTTTTCTGATGATGTCAGCCTTCTCCCTTTTAATGCAGGGCTTTAGATCTTTCCCGACAGTACGTCTTTGAGTATTTGATGATCCAGACTTAAATCAGCAAACATCTGCTTTAGCCGTCTGTTTTCCTCTTCCAGCTCCTTCAGCTTTTTCAGTTCATTGGCTTCCATTCCTCCATACTTTTTCTTCCAGTTGTAGAGGGTGGATTTATGGATACCATATTCACGGCAGATGCTCTCTAGATCTCTGCCTGATTCATGTTCTTTCAGCGCTTTGACTATCTGCGCTTCTGATATTCTTCGTTTTTTCATCTTGACTGTTTAAATGTACAATTTTTGTCCTTTTTCAAACAGTCCTGTTTTTAGGGAAGCTTACATCTTTAATAGAGTTGATGTAAAAAAAGATCAACTACCACCCGAACTAATAGCTACTCTTGATTACATAAGACTTAAAAGAAACAGATTGATTCACAAGAATGTTAAAAATATTAGCAATTCCTTAAGCAACCTTATTAAATCTGAGGGGAAAACACTGAATAAATATTGGAACTCAAAATTACCAAGCGATTTGCAAGGCATTGATTTCAACAACAAGGACAATGCAAATGAACTCACTTTCAGTATAGTGATAGACATTATAAATGTTTTTAGAGGGATATCAAACGAAATTGACAAAGTAATTATAGAAAAGTTAACAGAGAATTTAATAATTGAAAAAGTGATTATTCCCAAATTTAAATACGACCTACGAAAAAAAATAAATGGAATTGGAAGAGAAAGAGTGATTTCAAAATTTGTTAAATATTGTCAATCTGAATATTCATTAGTGGTAAAGGATGAACAAATTGAATTACTAAAATGCAGCATAGTTTAATGGTAAAACACCCCCTCGGAGAACAAAATATTCGTTTCTTGTCCAAGGGGCGACTGAGGTTCGATTCCTCATGCTGCACTTAATATATATTAATTATGATAATAAGAACTCCAAATGATGATTGTCTTTTATGCCAGAAAAATAAAGCCACAAAGAAAAATTCTCACATTGCTTCTAAATTCTTAGGAAAATCAATATTAGGAAAGACTGGTCCTAGAAAAGGTTATATATTAGACTCTTCAAAACCTCATGTTAAACCAAGAGTATTTCAAGATAGCCCTAAAGAGAGCTATATTCTTTGCCCTGATTGTGAAAAGTATCTTGAATGTTTGGAAACTTATGTTGCTGAGAATTTTACAAAAAGATTGTTGAATGAAAGATTTAATAAGAATTTTGAATACAAAATGAATGAGGGAGGTGTTGAATACGCAATTTGCAAAAATCTGAACAACAAACTTTTTAGGCTTTTTATTATTTCACTTTTTTGGCGGGGTAGTATATCAAATGAAGAGCCTTTTACATCTTTCAATATTAGTGAGCAAGATAAATTGAGAGTCGTTTTACAAGAATCTAATTCTACTGATATTCAAGCTATAAAATTAAAAAAACCTCATGCTAATTTGCATGAATTTCAAATAGTTGTCATGAGGTCAAAAAACAGTCATGATCCTACAGGAAATTTTTTCTATGCAAATGGGGAAAATGATAATTTATATCAACTTATATTGAACGAATATAAATTCTTCATTTCATTGGAATCGAATTCTGCACTTCAAAAATTCCAATTCTTAAACAATGTAGGGAATACGAATTTCATAATTGGACTTCTTCCTGATCAAACTTGGCGTAAGTTACGAAAGGGACTGATTGACTTAGCAACAAAAAAATCATTGGATAACGCAAAAAAGATGGGTGTAAAGCCTTGGAATTTATAATAAAAAGCTAGTAATATTCTTTATGTAATCATAGCTAAAAACTTATACATTCACAATAGATATAACTATCGTGTAAGAACCACAATACCAGCAGGCACCAATGTAAAAATTCCCCAGGTGATCCAGAACCACCTTCTTTCCTGCTTATTTCTGAAAATATAGCGAGTCCGGTACCTGATCTTCTTTTCCTGAGTTCCAGTTCCATCCAGATATTCATCATACTTCACCTTGAAGTCATTGAGAGACTCTTGGGTACGAATCAATTCTATTTGATTATTTAGTAGCTTCTTTTGTAGGAGATCCGCTTTTTGGTAAAGCTCGTCCAACTGAGCTATCTGAAACCTCAATTCAGCAAACAAGCTGTCATTCTGCTGCTGTAGGGCTGCAAATCTACTTTTGAATTTATCGTACTTATCCAGATCCTTTAATAGGAGATGATAAGTAGTTTTGTCAATCAGGATATCACTTTTCTTGATCTGCCCGGATAGGTTAGGAGTAATCGCTACTCTTTCAACGCTCAGGCTATCATTGCTTTGAGCGATAGCGTTTTGACAGGTCACTGCGCTCAAGATACTGCATAATAACAGATAAGCTATCCATGGCCCGTTCATAGCTTTGAATAAGATGCTTTTGATGATGCAAAAGAGAGTCCCGCTGAGTGATAGTCGTTTGTAGTTTACCATTGACACTAATTAAAGATGTGATAAGTGAATCCTGCTCCTGCACATGCATTTCAATGCGCCTGATCTGTATCTGCTGTTCTTCCTGCTTTTTTAGCGCGAGTGTGATCGTAACCCACACGATTGCCATCACGATTATTCCTAAAATCAATCCCTTATTCATCCTTGTGCTGATTATTCCTGACTGAAAATCCTAAGTCAGCTATTAGCTGTCTCAATAGATGGGTGTCATTATTTCTCATGGCATTGTTGATATCTTTTAGCCTTTCGTCCACCTGCTTGGCATATTGCTGGACAGAGACTTCTACTTTGACCTGGTCTTTGTAGCAATCCTGTATTGCCTGGTTTTTGGTTTCCAGCTTTTGCATGTACCACCAAATCAAGCCCCCAAGCACCATCAATAAAAAGCAAAGGAAAAACACCAGAAAGCCCTGCTCTTTGCTGGTTTCCATTAGCACATTAGCGGCCGTCGCTACAGGAGCTTCTATTACCTGAAGTATGATCATAATTGAATCGCTTCACTTTCTAAATCCTGTAGTCTTACTGATACTTGAGCAAATCGCTCAGTACCTGCACTATCTCGTACATAGATGGTGTAATCTCTGGCAGAAAGGTTCTCAAATACATTATTTTGCTGATAGCTATTATTGTCCAGTTTGTACTCATAAGGCCCCACTCCATTGATAACTGTCACTGTAATAGTACCATCCCTGTTAGCAATCAACTGCTGTTGGCCTTCTACTTCCTGAGTGGTTTGAGTTTCATCAGTAATTTCGGTGCTGAACTGTACCGGTTGCACAAATTCCCCTACCCTATTGAAAGGCCTGTAACCTTGATGAGGATCTGCTTTGTTACCTGCTAGTTCAGGTAACCTTGCACATAACCCATTCAGGCTTTGAAAGGCAGCAAAATAGCCATAGCTAACAGTTGAGGGAAGAAATGTATGATAAAAGGTAGCAACATTAGGCTCATCGTAAGCGTCAGCATAGCTCTTTAGCACTTCTCCATTACTGGGCCTGGTGAGAGCATAAGAATAGCTGACCTTGATTTTTTTATTGAAGGGTATGGGGTAACCTTTAATCTTGTAACGGTTAAGCAATCCATCAGCATCCAGATACTCAATGCGCCAATCCGTTTCATCATCCACAAAGTCTGCATATACATGGACATCCAGTTCATTAATCTTATAAGTAATCATAGCTTCTTATCTTAATTTTAAAGTAAATTTTCTCTATCAAGGAGTCTTAGTCCATTGCAAGCTGCTTTCCTCCATATAAGCGCGTTCGCCACTGATCAAATCCATAGGCACACCTGATTTCTGCATACAGGGAGCATGCAGACTGAGTTTGTCTGCCAAGTGTAAAGGCGGATTGATAGCATTGTGGCCTAATGCTCTGAGTTCATCAATCTCTGCGGTTGTCAGCACATGAGCGTTGTATACCTGGAGATTGCGCACAAAAGCGGGTGCGGGATTTTCATTGCTATCAGCACTACCAAAAAAGCCAATAGAATTAATAACCCCAGCTAAAAATACATTGTCAGAGCTGGCTACCTGATACCCATGCCTATTAAATTTGCCTTGCACGTTTTGGTCAAAAGTCAATGCTACATGCGTCCAATTACCGATTCTTGCGTCCGGTATGCTAAGGCTTGTCCTTTCTGCATTGCTATTGCCACTACTGGTATGTGCCCAGGCAAAATAAAGTGGCCTGCCTGGGTTTAGGTATTTGACTGTGATATAGCCTCCTCCTGACAATTGAGCACAGAAGAGGTTATTGGCACCTATACTACCGTTGTAGCCTGTTGCATAGTACCAAAATGATACTGAGAATTTGGTCTCATTTACATCGGTATTCCAGCTAATTCTGGCTGTCCTGTTATTGAAGATAGTAGGATTAGGACAATAGTTCGTGTCCAGTTCACCCGCTTGAAAACTGTCTATCGGGATGATAGGAGATTCATCGGAAGAAGTATAGTTTTCCAGCGTAGCATTACCTCCGCTGGTGCCCTGGTTTTGAGTGAATCCTGCAATAACTTTTACCGATGAAATGGTGAATGTATTGCCTTTCCCAATTGGCCTTAACCACAATTTGGGCACATAAGCATTGCTGCGTTTTGGCCTCAAATGAAACACATGCGTACCTACTGTATTAAACCTGCCTACATCTCCCTGATCTCCAATTTCTACTTCGCATTTGTTGCCTCCTGTCCAACTATTACATACGATCTCAACTCTGATGCTTTGCCCAAAAACACCAATGCCAGGATGAGTTAGGTTTATGAGTGGTATAGATAATTCTGCATAATCCTGAACTCCGGTATAAACAGCTTGTCCGGTGTTGGTATCAACCGCAAATTCCTGACTTTGCTTTGTCCAGTTGTGGCCTTCCTGGAAGTTTTCAGAAGCCTCATCAATGTAAACTCTAGTCATTTCTCCATACAAAACCGTATGTACCTGCTTCATGCCCTGAAAGAGCCCATTGTTATAGGCTTCCAGGACTTCCTTATCGTGCTTGGTAAACACACCTCTGTTGGCATAAAAGGCTACCAAACGGCAATCCAACTGCGTATTAGCAGGAAAGGTATTATTACTACTTGCCCAGGCGGTAAAAAGGTATTGACGACTCATGTATTTTGGGAAGAAGTCGTTATAAATAGAATTGTAGTTGTGCGTCACTACATTATTGCCCACATATCGGCCCTGATGATAAAATTTAAAGCTATTGGCATTACCCACATTACCGCACCTAATCCCGAAATGATTCCATCCTTTTTGAATACTGATCACATCACTTTGCATACGAATGACACCAGGACCGTACAAATTTTCAAACTTAAGCCGCTTGCCATTCTGAATATAAAAGTGCGTCTGGCTGCTGTTATGCTGAGAGGTAAACAGATATCGCTCTGCTCCACTGGGCACACGATCCAGGTACAGGAAGAAGTGTATTTCTCCCCCTTTGGATTCAGTTAAAGAACCATCCAGCTGTATTCTTTGTGCTTTGTTTACAGCTTGTATTTGTAGCGCTGTAGACAAAGGAGGAAGCAGCGATTTTTTAACGGTTAAGGGTACATCAGCTATACCATCATCATTTGAATCTACATAAGGCTGATATGGGTTTTTAGTATAAAAATCTTTCCAGGCAGTTTGCACTGCACCTGTGTGCTGCTCTAAAGTGTAGTTTCGCAGTTGGGCATGGTAAGGGTCAAGATATCCGACGGGTGTAGTACTTTTCCTCCATTCTAAAATTTCAATGTCACAGTCCGTGCCTAATTGCCAAACCACATCAAGTTTTCTTTGTGCAGTACCCTCATTTTGAATGTTTGCTTCAAAATCAGTAGTAGTCTTCACCACGGGCAAACTGATATACACACCACCATTTGCAGAACTGAATTGTTGCACTTGCAAACGGGCATCTGCCCTCTGTTGCGAATGTATTCTCAGCCTAATTCTAACATATTCACCTTTCCCCACATATACAGAACTATCACCATTATATACTGCATTGGAAGCATTAGGGCTAGCCGGGTCATGCGTAAGGCGATCCCCCTCCGTATAGCTGGAAGCCACTGCACCATTAACCAAAAATCTTTTGTTGGCATGATAGTTTGCTGATTTTACAACACCTATATCTTTAGCATAATTGTACTGATCTGTCACATCTACCAATACATCGCCTTCAGCATGTGTGCATGGATAATGGGCAACTACTGCACTATGTAGCGAAGAGGGAAGCAGACCACCAAACGCATGGATGTGTCGTATTTCGTGAGGAGTAGCTGTGCGGTTGCAAATAAGAAGGTGAGATATGTAGCCTGACCATCTGTTCCTGGCACTGGTATCTTCTGATATAATCAGTTCATGGGCAGGAATAGTAGAAAAGCCTGTATTGGTTTTGTAAGACTGGGTAGGTATAACAGCACCATTTATATAATACTGGCCTGTTTTTGTATTCCCATCATAGCAAAAAACCAAGTGAACAAGTTTATGAATATACTGGCTAAAAGGAATATAAAACTGATAAACGCCTGTCAGACATACCATTTGTATATACCATCTGCCACCTGATGTAGTGCTATAGGAAAACTCTATTCCTTGATTTAAACCTAATGTATCAGAGGTGAAAAGCAGATTATGGTTTGCATCTGAATTAAGTTGACAAAAGACAGATATGGTAAAGCTTTTATCTTTTTGAAGGGCTAAAGAAACATTAGGATTCACACCCGCACTGGCAAACTGCGTTTCCCTGCCGGAACCTATCCCATTGAAGGACACCATAGAATCCGCATTTACCCTATCTTGCCGGGCTTGTTTGCTCTTTGAGACTACCAACATGATTACACCCTCGTTTTTTCGTACTGCATCAATACAACCGCTTCACCAGTCTCTCCGGACTGATAGCTGACAATGATCTCCAACAGCCAAAGCGTATCATCGGCTACTACATGGGTATTGATCCAGCTTTGTAAAGCATTGATATCTGCCAATACTGTAGAACTGCCCCCATTCAGTCGGGCCTGAAAAGAATAGCTTGCCAGATTCACAGGGAGATTGATTTGAATGTTTTCAATCAGCCCTTTGAACATTAAGGGAGGGCTTACGGTGTCCAGGTCTGAATCAAACAATACCAGCAAATCAGAGCCCCCACCTCCGGAAATTGGTACCCATTCTCCATTGTCATTGTCCCACTTGTAAAAAGCATCTTCATCTTCTACGGTAGCAATACTTCCCGGAGCGGGATTGGGATGAGCTGTTTGTAAGGCAAGTAAAGAAAGATGATCGCCTAAGTCTCTTCCCGGATTAGCAGCGATCCAGTAGTTGCTATGGGTGGGAGCTATTCCCGGATTATAGCCAGCAAGCACCTGATTACGCTGATAGAACTTACCCTGAAAGATGGCTATAGCTCCACATGGGTAGTCCACAGTAGCTTGATAGGCGAACTCTACATAATGAGAATCCAGCACAAAGAAGTGGTTACCGCTCTGCCAGTTCTTGGGCTTGAGTTTGCTTAAGACTTCAGTAAATAGGCTCATGCTTGTTCTTCAGTGGGTTTGTTATCCTGCTTGACGATTTTCTTAGTGGCTATGGAATAAGGAATGAAGGTCTCTCCATAACGGTTTTTAGTGGCCTGCACATAATTGTGCTCAAAGCCAGCGTCTGATTTGACAGCTTCCAGATTAATGCCTGCATCATACAAAGGCGCGGTACCTCCCCGGATCGTGCCTTGCGTAGTCCTTTGGAAAATCACTACCCAGATGGTATCAGGAAAGTCTTTTCTCAGCTTATCAAATTCACTGGAATCTGCATCCAGTTTGTTCCAGGAGTCAATGATCACCACATCAAAGTTTTTGGCGTATTTTCGGATCGTTTGAATTCCCTCGCTGGCTTCTCCGGTCAGCTGTACCTTGGATCTGTTGGGTTTAGTGATGTAGCTATTGATCATTTTGCGCACGACATCCGACTTATCCCCCATTTCTAAGGAAAATACCCCTACATTAAATCCTGAGCCTGCAAAGGCATTAGCCAGCTGATAGGTAAATCTGGTCTTTCCTGCTCCCTGATCTCCTTCTATGGTGATGGCCAGCATATACTTTTCAAGATCGCCTAAAAGTTTGCCGATATCTCCGTTACCACGGTGGCCCTTTAGCTTAAAGGTGTTCTCAGCTTTTTTGAGTTGGTCCACAGATTGAAAGCCTGGTAAAACAGCAGCTTTGCTTTTGGTGGTTGTAGCAACCTTCTTAGCAAGCACAGGAGCTTGAGTGAGCATTTTCTTTCTGGGCTTAGTTTTTACTGATCCGGTACTTACTTTTTTTTTACAGCGCTGGCTTTCCTTGCTTTAGGCTGAGCAGGTTTTGTTGGAAGGATGTTATATTTTTTGAGTACATCCTGCAATCCAGCTAATTCAGTTTGCGTGGCATCCAGCACGGTATGGTTGCTGGTATGATTCTTCAGCTTTTTAGTGATGCTGTTGATGACTGGATAGTAATCATCTTCTTTTTTGATCTTACCCTGCTTGATCGCTTTCTCAATGGCATCCAGTAAACGCTTCATGGAAGCAATTTTATCAGTGTTGATCAAGCCAATGTAGCGATGGACCAGTCTCACCGAATCTCTTACCCTTTCATCATCCGACAGGTCCACTGCTTTTTTGAGAAGGCTTGCAGGAAGGTTAAACTTCTCCTGAGATTTGCTCATGCCGTTGTGGAAGTTGACCAGCATTCGCTGCATATCCATGATAAAATCAGCATGAGGGCTGTTTTTGCGAATCTCTTTTTTTAGAATAGCTCGCTGCAAAGCTTTTACAAAAGCAGCAATCTGAGTCTTGGTAGCTACTTTCTCATGCAGGGATTTGGCACGTTTAGCAAAACGGACTTCTGCACTGATTTTATTGACTGGCTTTGCATTTTCTTTTCTAGCAGTCTTTCGCTGTGTAGTGGTTGCCTTTTTTGTTGGTGAGGACTTTCTCTTTTGGGAAGACTTTTTTGGGGTAGATTTCCTGGGGGTTGACTTCTTTTTGGCTGTATTGCTTCTTTTATTTGCAGCAGAGCTAGTTTTTTTAGCGGTACTGCTGCTTTTGCTGGCAGTAGATTTTTTCTCTTTACCGCTGTTCTGCCTGGGCTTATCCTTAGCTTTTCCAACCCAATCAGAAACATTTTCCAGATATAAATCTATGGCCTCTTTAACCTCTGGCACTTCCTCATAAAACTGTACTGATTCTTCATAGAAGCTGTGGGCTTCCTTCAACTCAGAGGGCATTTCCTTCACTAAATCAGAGGTAATAATGCTGTTATGATTGCTTTTTGTTATTTTCATGAATAGCTAATTCTTCCCATTTGCTTTGAAAGTGCTATTCTACATTAAAGCCCAGATATAGAATTGAATTGAGCGATTATCTCTGTGTTTAGCTGATTTTAATATTGGAGCAGGTTTAAAGTAGGTAGGTTATCTTTCGTGCTAAAAATGTTCATAATAAAAGTTGCACTTTAAAAAAAAGAGGCTGAGGATATTTTTTTTAGTTTATTTTGAAGTTTCTTAAAGTATAACCAAAGCAATGATTCCTCAGTGAATTAAATGGTTATTCAGCCAAGTAAATGGGTATTTACTATTATATCTATTTATATATCAAGACTTAATTTTGAAATAGTTATTTCTATTAATCTAAAAATATTTATTTATAGGAATGAATCTTTCTAAACTATTAAATGACCCAATTTTTCACCTACCCATTTCCTATTCTGGGGATTTTGTTTCAAATGTAGAAGAAGTATTAGAAAAATATTTAGCTAAACTAAAGTCACTAAATCTAACTGATGAAGAGGATAAAAAATCCTTTACTCAACCTTTAGATAAAATTATAGAAAGACAGGAGTATTTTATCAAAGGACTAATACGTACGATTGAAATTTATTTAGAAGGCCATCCTTATGATGCATATTCTTGTTTCAAGAATACTTTAATCTATAAGGATAGCGAACATCCTGGTACTAAATGGCTAATAGCCTTTAGTAACAAATACTTTTTTAGGACTAGATGGGTAAAAGGAATTAGTTCATTCGGAGAAATGTTTCATATACCTTTTGAACAAAGGGGGATTGTTAGAAATCAAAGGTATAGTATATCAGGAGTGCCTTCCCTTTATTTAAGTACCAATTTGTATACTTGTTGGAAAGAACTTCAATGTCCGCCTTTGGATGAATTGTATTTTATTCGATTGAATGCAATTAAAAATCTCAATTTCTTTAACTTAACTTGGACCCCTAATCCCAATCCAGAAATATATCAAACACGACAATTTTACTACCGCCAACTATATGATAGTTTAATGAGATGGCCATTAATTGCCTTATGTTCGATAAGGGTTAAAAACATTCATGATTTTTTTAAGCCTGAGTACATTCTTCCTCAAATATTATTTCAATAGATTAGAAATAATAGAAATTTTGATGGCATTGTATATGATTCAACACATGTTAATAAATACGAAACTCCTCAAAAGGGCAGCTTCTATAATCTTGTCCTTCATGTGAAAGATAAAAAAAAATCAGGTTATTGTTCTCATCTTTGCAATTCATTTCAATCATCTCCTGCAATGCCTATTTCAAATATTCTTAAGATTGAAAATTACTTCAGAAACAAATACCTTAAAGCCTATAGAGACTTTGGAGATGGCATTCAAAATTATAAAAATATAATCGTTGAAAATGAAGAAGGAAAATATGTTCCTTATTCTGAAACCCTATTAAGCAAGATTGAAAGATATTCCTACAATTTCGATAAAAGAGATTTAGACTTTCTTTTATAGCTCTACATCAATTTATGCAGCCTTCTTCATTTTCAACATTTTCATCTTAATAATAATAGCTTTGGCTTTTGCCTTGGCTTTGAGCTTGTTAGAAGCTTGTGAAGTTTCTTCCCTTTCTTCTTCGGCTACTTCCTTAAGCATACTGATTTGCTTATGCTGTTGGATCTTATTGATTTCATCAGCAAATAGGCTTACTTCATTTGGTAGCAGAGAATGAGCTTGATTCATGGTATCAGCTTGAGAGTAATCCAACAGGTAGTTGAGTGTAGCAAATTCTTGCGCTCGTTCCGTGATGGTTCCCGGCCTGATCTGTAGCTTGGCTTTCTTTTCTCTTACGATGGCTTCCAACTTGCTTAAATTCTCTTCTGAGCGTAAAAACTGCCGCTCTTCCTCTACTTTCTGGATTTCAGCTTCCATTTCTTCCAGTATTGGAGATAGGTCATCATGGATGCTCATACTTTTTTTGGCAAGGGTTGTGGTTTCTGCTTTCCGTACCTGGGGAACAATGGCTCTGAATTCCGAAAAATCAGCATTAAATTGCCAGTCAGAAGAATTGATATCTCCCAATAGGTTAAGCAAACGCTTTCCTACCCTGATCAACTCTTTATCATCCCTATCTGAAGAAGCAAGAAACTCCTGTGCATCTTTGACTACATCCTGAATACGTTCTAACAGCGCTTTGCGCTGCTTTTCATCTTTGCTGCGCCAATAATACTGCTGCTCATAGTTCTTGGACAGGCCATTTCCATCGTGACCAAAAAAGTAGTCATTAGTCCGGTTGACCAACTCTTCCATTTTACGGGGTAGGCTGTCTCTAAAATTCTGGTAGGTCTTGATTCTACCTTTCAGCGTGAGCAAAGTTTTGTGCTCAGATTCCAGCACTTCTTTTTTGCGGGTATTCTCTTTTTCCTGCTTGTCCAACTCCATTTTGACCAGCTCACCGATATTGGTGTACAGCGCAAATTTCACTTCTTCCGGATCAAGGGATTCCTGATCCAGTACATTGCCTCTATCACTACGGTACCAGATGTCATTGATCCTGCTGGACTTCTCTTCCAGTTTTTGAAAGACAAACACATCCATGGAGTCATTGACCAAAGGCATCACAATTCGCACATAGCCAAATCGGTTTTTCTGCCGGTGGATTCTTCCTTCTACCTGCCTGATACTGGTAGGATTCCAATCCGGTAGTAGGATATAGAGCACGGTACCATGGTTTTGCAAATCAATTCCTTCCGTAATGGTACTGGTTCCAATAATGACTTTGACAATATTGGCCTGAAATGCATCTTTGATGGCTTCTTTACGGGTTCCAGATATTCCGGAAGTAATGATCTCTACTTCATCAAAAGTCTTTCTGTTGTTTTTGACGTTCTGCTTGTAGCCTACTTCTTCAATGAGGTATTTTTTAAGCATGGGGAAATAGTCTTTTCCCCGGTTCATATAGATCACCTGGCCGGAAACGGCTTCTCCTTTTTCCTCATGATACTGCTTCACCGAGGCTATACACTGGCAGGTATAGTCAATTTTGGGTGAGTTCTTGACAAACTCTATATGATCTTTAGGTGGCAAACCATTATAGAGTTTGGTGAAATATGGACTAATGGCATTGCTTAAAGATTGCCCCATGCTTTCCAGTATGCTTCCTCCCCTACTTTTGTCCATTGCCAGTTTGATCACCTGGTTTTGTACCGCATACTGATCTTCGGTCATAGTAAGGTAGGTAAGGATCTGCTCATCCCCTTCTAAGCGCTGCACTTCTCCGGAAGGAGTAGTACGATAAAGCTTAGGCAGATTGACTTTGATCGGTCTTAATACCCCTGCATCTTCTCCTGTTTTGTAGCTTATATGGTTGTGAATAAGCTTTTGGAGTAGCAATCGGTTGTTGAATCGCTTCACTACATATTTCTGCTGGATGGTGCCATCATAGCTGTTGGCATACTCCATTTCCTGTAGCACGAAGGTTTCCAGAAAAGAACCGATGTTTTTTAAGCCCATCTGCACCATCTTGTCATAAGCAACCATGGATAACATAGAAAATACTTCCAGCGGTGAGTTGGTAAAAGGCGTAGCGGTTAAGAGCATCACATTACGACCAAACTTACGCTGGATGTAGTTGGTCATAAAGAACATTTTGATGGCCCGGTCTGAGGCCTGCGATTCCATTTTGAAACGCTTATTGCCTTCATCATCGGTAGGCGTATTGGTAAAGACATTCTTGAAGTTATGGGCTTCATCTACTACAATAAAGTCAAAGCCTAAGCTGTCTACATCTACCCGGGTGCCTTTCTGCGCCTGGCCCACTGTTTTCTGGTTCTTCTTTTTCATCTTGGACCAGTCTCTATTGGTTTTGCCCACATCCTTCATCATCACAATGTCGTTGAGCTCATCAAAGAATTCTCTTTGCAGATTTTCTGAATAACCCAGTTGAATGAAGCCTTCATAGGTAAGCAGGGTTATGCTGTTTTCCGGTACTTCCTGCGCTAGGTCTATGCCTTTTCTGATTTGAGTGCCCAGGTTATACCAGTCATTAATAGTAATACCGGTATGAGAGAGTACTCCTGGAACAAACTGCTTGGTTTTTTTATCAGTATAGCCGATGATTTCTCGCTTCCATTTTTCATAGGTAGGGTTGGGAACTACTACCACAGGACGTTTTACTCTTCCTTCATAAAGATTATTGGCCATAGTGATGATGGCTGACATCGTTTTACCTACGCCTACATCATAGGCTACGATACCGGAACCTGCGGCCTGCATAAAAGCAATGGCCTCTCTTTGGGGAGGTGTGAATTGCAGTGTACCGTGGTTTTTACCAAAGGTTTTGCTGCACTCAAAACCAACCGGGATGCGGTGGTACATGATATCAGCAGTACCATTGTAGAGCCTGTTCCATTCAAAGTCTATTCTTTGTTTGTCCTCCAGCTGTAAGCCTTCGTGCAGGAATCGGGAGAAGAGCTTTTCTCCTTCTTCTGGCCCATACTGCATAATCATCTGCTGTTCGGCTTTATCCATGCGGTTCATGTTTCTGCCCAGCACATAGTAGTAGTAGATTTGATGGGCAGATAGATTGCCAAAATCCGTTCTTTCTAAAGTCTGCAGATAATGCCAGAATGCATCTCTCAGGGAGATTTTACTGGTCTGAGCATCTTTATAGCTATCAGCAATTTCATAACCGGTTTCTTCAGCAAGATTCTCAATCATGAAAGTTTTAGAAAACTCTGAGAAGGCCAGAATCTTGGGCCTTTCATTAGGGTCTACATGCTGAATAGAAATAGGCTTGGGGGTACGTTCTGCAATAATACTTTGATGCTTGGCAAATACAGACTCTCCAAATCTTACGATGATTTCTTCTTTGTCTTCTTCTAACTGCTTCGCCCTTTCATACATATTGCCATAGGCATAAATAGGCAATGGCAATAATTCTCCATTGGAGTAGAAAAGCAGTCCTTTTTGAACAAAGCTACTAAGACTTTCTTCGCTGACCTGCTGAGTCGTGGCTTTGATGGTACAATGATCTTTAAGTACAATGATCTTCTGGCCCTGAGGATTGGTGAGTACCAGATACACTTTATTGTTGTATTCATGCTCAAATCTGGTAGATTTACCCAGAATAGAACCGGTGGGAACGGTTGCTATTTTGTGCCAATGATTATCTAGAATAGAAGTAGCCGCGTTTGCATATGCCACCGTGGATACGGCTACATTATCTCTATCAGCACTGGTATTATTGTCCAGGAAGTATTTCTTCCATCTGGTCATAGGAGAGCCTAAAGACCTGCGATACCATACCCATACTTTGATTTCATCTTCACTAATGCCCTGATTATACATTTTGATCACTTCCTCAAAGCTGCGTTTGCCTTCTTCTTTTCGCTCTGGCTTCACAAGCTTTCCCAATGTGTAGTCATCCAGTTTTCCTAAAGTACCAGTGGGTAATACTCCCAAAGTAGCATGGAGTTGGTGCCCGGAGAGTCCTGCTAAACCAGCAAGTCCTGAAAGAGTAGTTTGAGTAGTTCTATTCGTATTCTTCATTTTGAGCATGTTCATTTTGATAATAATGGCTTTAGCTTTCGCCTTAGCCTGTAGTTTTTTCTGGTTGGTGTCGGTTGGTGGTTTAGCTTGTTCTGTGATTTGCTTATTTAGCTGTGCTTTAATTAATTGAGGGATATCCGTTTTTTTACCCTTGATCTGCAGAGGAAAGTGAAAGGAAGAAGTCACTTTTTCTTCTCCCAACTGCTTTTCAGGATGCATGGCAAACCAGGTGGAATAGCTGGCTTTCTCTTCAAAGCTTAAAGGTTCTTCAGATACCAGATTAGCAAAGAGATAGCCTTCAATAAGCTTTTCTTCACTTTCAGCAGCAGGTAAGACAAAAGGATTATCCTTAGCATAGAGTTCCGGGGATATATAGCCTTGTTTTAGCAGTGAACGTACATCATTTTTTGCCTTACGGTCTATGGGTAGCTCGTTGATGTAGTCCTCAATTATTTGAATCCTTGCTCTATAAAAGCTGGGAGACTGTTTCATGAGAGTTCCATTTCCAGTTGGTTGACTGCTGCTGACAAGCTGATTTGGTTGGTGGCTGCATAATTGAGCAACATATTCTCCATCTGTCGATATCCATCCGCACGATTGAGGATAGTAGCAATGCCCGGATAGCTTTCCAGATCAAGACTCAACAGCAGATCACGCACTTTTTGACGTAGCTGGATAATGGTATTTTCTCTTTTTTTGCTCATGGTTATAGTTTTTTAAGCACTAGAATGTCGGTGGGTACGCTGGAATTTCTAAATACTGCCGGTAGTCGGTAAGCATCTACTAAGTCAGCTATCTTACCTATCGCTTGTTTGATCTCCTTGTACTTATCTCCATTGCGCAGAAAATTAGAAGAAGTCAGGAATACGATCAGCCCATCCTTTTTAAGGAGCTTCAGCCCATAGTACAGGAAGAAATTCTCTATGGTATGATGCCTCGGCTTAGTATTAAAGTAACTGGCATAAGGCCCTAAATGAGTGCCGTAAGGAGGATTGCCGATAATCAGATCAAGGTCGGTTCCGATCCAGGGCTTGCTGGCCTTAGTAGTATAGCGGGGTGCTTCTAGGAAGAGCGTTTCAAAATATTGGTTGTAAAGGGTTGCTTTGGGGTGCAGAATTTGGGCAATCCTAAAGGATATAGGGTTGATTTCTAAACCAAACAATTTTGCCTGAGTCGGAGCATGGTCAAATATTCTTCCGGTACCGCAAGAGGGTTCTAAAACTTTTCCGTCTAGAGGAAAGCCATAGTGGTTGGCCAGATCCCACATAATTTGAATGAGAAAATCTGGTGTGTAAAACTCATCTGCTGCGCCTGCATATTCATCATCTGCATCAGAGATTCCTCCAGCACCTTCATAAGTTCTCAACAACGCTTTTTCTTCCTCACTATAGGATTCTTCCGCAGCATCTTTCCTGCGGATCATCGCTTCTATTTCTGCTTTGTTTTGGGCTTGTATTCCTGAAAAGACTTCCAATTCTGGCACTCCTTTTTTTAGGTGACAAGGTAGAATGGTATCATTTAATGGGAGTAGGTTGGAAGAGTTTGTGCTAAGTTAGGTGAGTATTTACTGGTCGAACTATAAATTGGTAATAATGGCCAATAGGCAGCAATTTAATTTTCTAGCTGAATTGTTCAGTTGCTTCCTTTCGCCTCAGCCTGATTAAGGGTTTTTAGTACCTCTCTTTTTTAAAAATGATTACTTTTACAAGTAAATAGGCTGAATAATTAATTTTGAATTCAATTAATAAATAACTCCATTTCTTCATCTAAAACCCACTTATTTTCATTAAGCTCTTTTATAATAGTAAAGGCAGCCTTTTGCTTCTTGAGTTGCTCTATAATAAACTCACTTTTAATCAGTTTTTCCTTCCAATCTGTATAATAAATATGCTTTAAAACAAATAGAACAAAACCCAAAGGGGTTACGATTTGATTGCATGGAACTCTTACATTGGTAACATGTCCAAAATGGAAATGTGCTGTTGAATGAACTAGTGGTTTGTGTAGTTTAGAATCTACATCGTACCGAATTGAAGTATTACTTGTATTTACTTGCTGTTCATTCAAATATTGTTGATACTCTTCGTAAAAAGAGCTTCCAACTGTTTCAATTTCCTCCTCATCTATATAGCCTTCATCTTTAAGATAAGTTAAGTATTGATTATATGTAAGAAACAACTGTGGGTTTTGTAAAAACATATATCTTACTTCTGGTATCCCTGCTGAAGTGTCTAGGTTTGAGTAGGAAAACTGAAAAATTGACTCATCATACATTAAAATATCGTAGTCAAAATTTTGAGTAGCAACTCGGTAAAGATTAAAATAATCCTTGCTTTGTGAGGCTTTCTTAAATTCCTGACTTACATCGTCTTTATGAATAACTTTTTCACCTACAGATATTAAAAGTTCATAATCTTTAAGTAGCTTTTGAGCTTCCTTTAAAGAACCTACAAATTTTGCTAAATTCATTTTTTGCTTATCTTTCCTTTGAGTTGTTCTACAATTTCTTCTTTGGAAAGCCCAAGTTCTTCAGCTAACTTTTCAGCTGCCCTTTCAATTTTATTTAATGCAGCCTGCTTCTTATTAATGTCCTGTCTAATTGTTATTACTTCTTCAGCACTTGGTTGAACAAAAATGAGTTTAAAATCATTTTTCTTTAGTTCATTATACTCTTCTTTACATAAATAATTAAATGACTCGAACCCAGTAATAGTAATCCATCCTAAACTTCTAGTTATTGCTGTAAATAGCTTATTACGCTCAACAATATTGTTTCTATCAGAAAATACAGCATCAGTTCCAATAGCATAGACACTACCAGCCTCATTGCCTTTAGCTTTATATATTGTAGAAAGGGTAACTTTTCCTTTCATCTTAAAGGTTGTATTATTTGAGGGGACTGTTAATAAATTAAATGAACCGATTGATTGTGCAGTGAGCAATTCACTTATCAAGCTAAAATAAGTTTTTGCATTTCTATTATCTAAACAAACTACGCTGATATCCTCGGGATTCAATTCGCTTTTTATATCCAGTATTATTTTACCTACTACAGCTTCACATTCTTCCTTGATACTAGAAAAGGACAAAATACTAATCACATCCTCACCTTCTAAAAATTGATTTTTGTAGTGAGGACTATTTATGGTTGGTCTAGAAATTTCCATGTCTTCACCTACTTGAGAGTTTCCTTTTATTACTTCAAAACCTAAACTCTCCCAATGTTCGTTGCTCTCAAGCCTTTGCACAATAGTAGGTTTAGTATCTTCTTCGTGCATATTATAGATTCCAAGCCCAAAAGAAAAAGCAGTAATTAAAGCTTTTCTCGGGTTTCTATAACATTTATATAAAACGATATCTTGCAAGTCATTTTCATTTCTACTAAAATCGATGTAGTACTTACCCTCTGAGTCTTTTCCGAATGTCTCTCTTTCATTTTGTATCTCCACATTTAAAATATTTTGAAAGTCGTCATATGCCCAAACTACGCGATTCTTTCTTGTTATTTTTCGACATATCCGATAGAAGTTTACAGGGAAGTCCTGTGCTTCATCTAGCAAAGAATAATCATACTGAGTTTTAAGGTTATGTTGGACTAGCTCTCCACATATATAATTAAATGGGTTATTTTTATCTGCTGCCTTTGCAGAAGTTAAATCAATTGGTGGCACTCCATTGTATATACAGGCATTATAGTAAACTCCTTCAAGGCTTTTCCCCCCCCATGCATGGAGGATTTGAATTTTATCCCAGTTAGGGTCTCTTTCCGCAAATTGTCTGTAAAACCTAGTAATTAATCTTTCAACATACCCCCTTAAGGATTTAGTAAAATAGGTATACAATATAAAAGCATCAGGATATTGTAAATGTATTATAGCAGCCTTCATTGCCAAAATGACAGTTTTACCAGATCCAGCTAAACCTCTTATTCTTTGTGGACCATCCAAAGTAAATAATGCTGCTCTTTTTTGTTCTAAGTCAAAAGTAAATATTTGATTTTCAATTGCCGTTAAAGTAGCCCCTTTAGTACTAGTTGGATTTTGAGGATCATTTATTATTCTTTTTGTAGCCCTCAATATACCTTTTGATCCTTCAATAGTAGCTTTTAAATCTGCAAATTGCTCATCGTTTAGTTTGGCATTTTGATTACCCTCAACAACTTCTTGAAGGGTTGTTTTTGAAAATACAACAGGGTAATCCTTCTGAGAGGCTAATTCTTTTGGTAATTCTGTACAGTTATTTAAATAAACGCAGGGACAAATATTAACAAGAAGACTACGCCTATTTTGTCTTAAAAAAGGTGCATCCTTTAATAATTTTGCATAAAGGATATTATCAATTTCCGAAAGTTTATCTAACTCACTGTCTAAATTAGGTATTCCTCTTTCGGAATAGTTTACGCATTGAAAAATGAATACTCCATAGTTTTTGGTTACTACTAAAATATTAGCACTGATTGAGCTTTCTCCATCTGGAGATGGATACAATGGAAATTCATGATAAATTGAAATAGATTCAAAATCATAATTTTCCTTGATATCAAACCATTTTGCCACTAAATCAATTGCACTAGGCTCCTTCTTAAGTAAAGTCTCATTATAATTTTTTTCTATAATCATAGCTCAGTAGAAATAACAAACCATAAATTAATAGTTTGTACGTAAAATGGAATTAAGCTTTAACTTTCTTCACCGTTAATCAAAGTCTATAAGAGTTCAAAAATAGTTATTCACTTTTTAATTTAGCTTGGGCTTGTTCTTTTTGATTAGTGCAGCTATAATAAAAATGTATTTCTGTATTTATAATGCTTTACGGATTTTTGATATCTCATAATCTATTAGCCCTTTAGATTTTAGCTCTTCATAGGATAAGCTATTTAAAAACTGAATTAGTACTTCTGGTGCTCTATCAGCATTCAAAGTTTTCCTTAGCTTACGTATTGCTGAACTTGGAAGATCATATTCCATTAGAGCTGCTAAATTAGTTTGGAGAAACCCGTGCTCAATACTACTTGCGACGTAGCTATAGTCGCCAGGTTTTATATCATGCCTCGAGAATACATAATCTTGTAGATCGCTGACTACCGAAAGCCACTTTGGAAGTTTATAATCAAACCAATGCCTAGTAATGTTTAAAATATAAAAAGTCGCCCTATCAATCCTTTCTTGCGAATTTTGATGTTTCTTGATCCAATAGGCACTATTAGCAGTGTCACTTATAAGTGCTGAGACTGACTGAAAAAAAGAATATTTCTGTGTTAATACAGTGAGCTGAGATGCACTTCGAACATCAGCCTTATTTTCATCTCCCTTAAGAAGATTGTTCCATGCTAACTCTAAAACTGCAAGAAGTTGATTGTAGGTGGGAAATGATGACCAAGTCAATAATTGGGTATAATAACTCAATCTATCTTCTATTGACTTTACGATGGCTAACTGCCCTTCTATTCCTAAACTAGCATGTTTTTTTAAAATTGATTTCAATTCTTTTGGAAGGTCCTTAAAACCAGATACTCGCTCCTTGACATCATCATCGATTTCATTATCATCTAAATTGATAAGGATTTCTAGTGGTGCAGTAGATTGATTAAAAAGTGGTATATCAACAAATAATTCCATTTGTTCGGGTTCACTTTCGAACCTGAATACTTTTCCCAAAAAATGCTTATTCATACGTCCAGATCTACCAGCAATATTCTTGTAATCAAAGAAATCTATCTTCTTTCTGCCTTTTTGTTTATCAAAAAGGATGACATTTTTTGCTGATGTATTTACACCTTCTATTAATGTTGAAGTACAGAAAAGATGCCTAATGGACCCTTCATTGAATAGGTCCACGAGTGAACTCCCTAAGTGTCTTGGCAAAGCCCCGTGATGCGCTCCAACTCCAATTTTTAAGCCTTCGATTAGTGACCATTTAGAATTAATATTCTCACTGATCCATTCAATTACTTCATTATTATTTTTTTCAAAATTTTCTATATTAGATCTATCATTATGTAGATGTTGAACGTACTCAAGACTTAGCTGTGTAGCTTTGTTTGGTGAGGAACAATAGATTAATGTTGGTTCCTGTTCCGAGTCAAGAAGTTTAAACAAACTCTTCTTCTTCAGTTCTTTTTTCTCTTTTGCTTTGAGCTCTCCATGAACGTGGAGATCAACTTCGTCTACTGCAACAGTTGAGTAACGGGTATGAAGCCAAGTAAACTCAAATCGGTCCTGAAAAGTGGCAGGAATACTCTTAATCATTGGCCCTAACATATAGAATTTATTTGTATGTTTTAACAGTTTATGGAAGGCTTGATTTAGTGTAATAGCTCTGTCATCATCCCGATCTAAGCTGAGCTTGTAAAACTCATCAATGACAAAAAAATCTATCTCTGGAAAGTTTCCATACTCTACTACTCGCTCACCTGTAAAAAGAAATATATTACCAACTTGCGTACTTGGTTCCTGATTGGTAGAAACAATAACTTTATATTGATCTCTGTACATTAACAACTTTTTTCTAGTCTCATCTAGTAGAGCTAGCGTAGGTTGAATTATAACAATGTTTGTGTATATATTGCTTGCTACTACCTCTTCAATTAGAAGGCTTTTCCCAAAGCTGGTAGGAGCGCTTACAACAACGGATTTTTTATCTAGTAATTGTAAAGAAAGAGTTTGTTGTTCACTATGTAGATAGACGTTTTTTAAATGAGGTGATTGATGATATTCATACCGAAGCAATCCACTTGAAGAAATGCTTTCTGTTTCAAGGTATGGATACAAACCAGCAGCCTCTGTCAAATCATTCCAGATACCTGCAGTAGCTTTATCCAACTTGTTCCAAGAATCCTGAATTCTGATAATTATGTCTCTCGCTTGATTTTCTCTTTCCCTATCTCTCAAAAATTTAGAACATAGCTTAGAAAGATTAAAACTATCATCATAAGAAATAACCTCACTTGATGAGATAAATTCTATAGCCTCCTGATAGGTACTGATGTTCATATATTTTGCATGTTTTTTAATCTATCATGTAATCCAGAAGTTAGCAAATTTTTGTCCTCAATTGGTAAAAGCATTAAAATAATGTCAACTGATGTTGAAATTTTAGCGTGTTTAAATTCTTGCTCAAGACTTTTACACTCAGACACAAAGGCTTCTAAGTATTCCTGGGTATTGTCAGAATGTTCTTTAAATAATGGGCTTGTATATGTACAAGCCATTGGAATACAAATCCCGTCGAAAATTGCATCGAGTGTATTATTTTCATGCATAAGGTCCAACCAATAATCCCTATCAGGAACAGATCCATGAATTTTTGTGGAAACAAGCATGAATTCTTTCCTTAAGTAATCTTCATTCAGGTGCTGCTTCAAATCCTCAGCAAGAGCTTTGACACCTGAGACACCACTAGTGTAAAGTTTAGATTCTCCAAGCCAAAGTTTTTTGGCATTACCTTCATTTACAATATGTATACCATCAAAACCTTTAACTGTTGTATTAGTAGAATCCTTAAAGTTAATTTTAGACAGAAGAGGAATGGTACCGCAAAAATCCCTTAATAACAGGTGTAGTATAACTTCACCAAACTCACCACGTTTTGAATATTTGTCTGTGGTATAAAGACGCAGAGCCGCTTCCCTTAATCTTCTTCTTGCTTCGGTTATTGGTATACTATTACCTTCATAATATCCAAGAGAAAATTCAGGAATTACGTCGGCTATTATATCCAGCAAAGGCTTAAGTCTAAATTTGTTTTGATCAAATCCTATGTTGTAGCACCTGAGAGAAGATTCCGAAATTTGTTCTTCGATAATTTTTTCAGACTTAAATGGTCTTGGCATATTTGCTATGATTCGACATAAGTTTTATAACAATCAAGGTAAAAAGTGGAAGAGGCCTCAGCCTAGGATATTTGCCAAGTATTGTTATTCATTACTTTATTCAACATTTTCTAAGTTCATCTTCATCTTTGCCTTAGTGAAAGTTATTTCTCCATTAACTTAGAAGGTGCAAAAATTCTTGAGGTAGACCCTCCGCTCCCTGTGTGTCACCAACATTCTTTTTATCGTTGACGACAATGTTAATAAAACGAAGGTTAACTTTACCACTTAGCGTAAGTACAATCACCCTCCTTATTTCTTCGTATTGCCTCTTAATATAGTAAAGAAAATGTGTTAAAAAATCTAAGTAAAGTTATTTTCTATAAATTAGGGTATTTTAACCCTTGAGATATGAAAATAGGTTACGCCAGAGTTTCTACTATAGATCAAAATTTACATCTCCAAAAAGACGCACTTACCAATGCAGGCTGTGAGAAAATCATAGTTGACACCATTAGTGGCTCTGTGGTACTTCGTCCTGGCCTGGAAAAAGTAAAAGAACAGCTTCGTGAGGGAGACTCATTGGTAGTTTGGAGATTGGATCGTCTGGGTCGCTCTCTCAAAGATCTGATTAGCTGGTCCGGGTATTTAGAAGAAAGAGGTATAGGATTGGTAAGTCTTCAAGAATCCATTGATACCAGTTCCTCTACCGGTAAGCTTGTTTTCCACATGTTTGGTGCTCTGGCAGAGTTTGAGCGCAACCTGATTCGTGAAAGAACCATGGCAGGCCTTCATGCAGCCCGTTCCCGAGGTAAAATGGGAGGCAGACCTAAAGCGCTTACCAAAGACAAGCAAAAACTCCTGATGCAGCTGTATAATGATGATAACATATCAGTAAAAGAAATCTGCCAGATGATGAATATCTCTAAGCCAACGCTTTACAAATATGTTAAGACTGATATCGCAAGTTAGGGTAATGTTTATTTACATGGTACTCCAAACGAAGGAGACAATCTCTTTGCAGTACTCCCTCCTATAGGCAGGCAAAATAGTACATATACTTTTTTATAATGATAGTATTTACTATCTTTGTGAATGCCGGAGGTATTAAGAACATTAGGGTATATCTTCTTCTTCTACAGTAATGATCATCTTCCTATACATATACATGTAAAAGGCAAAGGAGGGTCTGCACGATATGATCTTGAACCGGAAATTAAGCTTACTGACAGTAAGGGGTTAAAAACCAAAGAACTCAAGCAGATTGAAAAGCTTATTTCTCAAAGAAGAGGACAATTAGTTGCCGCCTGGCATCAGTATTTCAAAGAAAAAAATTAGATATTATGGAAGAGTTCTTTTATGCCACCGTGGAAACGGCTACTGGGGAGAATGATGAAAATGATCGTCTTTACCGTACTTTTTACGACCAGGATAAAGTGCGTTTTCAGCGCAATGATGGTGAAGGGGAAATAGAGTTTTCTCTTCATGATTCCAGCAAAGTATTGATGAGCCATCTGGTACCCGTAGAGGATATAGAACAATTATCTGTTTTTCTCAGGGACAATCAGGATATCATACAGGCCCGATTGAAAGGAGAATGGATCGAAGTAGAGGAGGACATGGATAAATTTTTTAAAACCCCTAAGTGGCTATCACTCCCTTGGATCAACCTCAGTCAGGTATGTATAATGCTTTACGGTAAGAAGGACAAAAGCACTACTGCTTATTTTACTTTGAAAAGGCAGGGTAAGCGTCCTTGGAAAGCTGAAGAACTGGATAGGCTTGAAGAAATACGCAAGCAGATGATCAAACAGGTGCAAGCTGCATGAACTGCATATTCTCAACGATCCGTTCCTTTGCCTTTTAAGTAGGTTTAAACGTCAATTCCTACTTTTCCCTACACGATTAGCGGTTTGTGGTTTCGCTTCTTTGTTCTTTTATTCAGTTAAATGACCGTCTATATTCCAAAGGCGAAAAGCTTGTTTTTGTTTTGAATAGCTTACTGAACGACTGTGAATGTTCAAAGCCTAATGTATAAGCAATTTCACTTACTGACAAGTTGGTATTTGATAACTTCTCTTTTGCTTTCTCAATCAATTTTTCGTGGATATGTTGTTGTGTGCTTTGCCCCGTCAAGGTTTTCAACAAACAACTTAAATAGTTAGGTGATACATTTAATTCTTTAGCAATATTTTGAACAGTAGGTAATCCACTTTCTATCAAGCTATCCTGATTGAAATATTCTTTGAGTATTTCTTCCAGACGATTTAATATTTTATGGTTGGATATTTTTCTGGTTATAAATTGACGATGATAAAATCTGTCTGAATAATTGAGTAACACTTCTATTTGGGCAATGATGAGGGGTTGGCTAAACTTATCAATATTGGAAACATACTCCTGCTTGATACTTTGAAAAATATTGATAATTGTGGTCTCTTCTTTATCTGAAAGATGTAAGGCTTCATTTGCCGAATAACTAAAGAAGTCATGTTGTTTTATGGATTTTGCTAATGGACTTTGCCATAAAAAATTGGGATGAATGAGCAGCATCCACCCCGAAAGTTCATAATCTCCATCTGTCTCAACTGAAAAAACCTGTTTGGGAGCAATGAAAAACATGACACCTTCATCAAAATCGTAGGTTTGCTGACCATATTTATATTTTATCCTGGAATCAACATTTCTTTTTAATGCAATAGAGTAAAAGTCAAATATCCAACTGCTTTGCTCATCAGCTGAAAGATTCCTTATTTCATCCAAATTTATAACACTCATCAATGGGTGTTCTGGTTTAGGTAAGCCTCGGAATCTATGGTATTCGCTAATTGTTTTGATATGGTGAGGCGGTGTGTTTTTCATAATCTATTGCTATAGTTGATTATACGCTTCAGCAAAGTCTTGAGCAAAATCTTTTATTTTAACTTTGCCCAGCGTGGCAGGTTTGTGAAAATTGTAATGATCATACAATAAACCACTGTTTATAGCTGCATACATTTCCGTCATGCCCTCGGCAATGGCTGGTTGCATGCCAGCAGCTTCCAGACCTTCTCTCATCTGTTCATCCGTTAAGGTTACCCATTTTAAGTGTGGGTTTCCTATCGATTCACCTAAGATAGTTACCAATTCATTGTAAGTAAGTTCATCACTTGCGACATACCGTACTTTTTGGCCAGCAAGTGGTGAGGTAATCTCCTCGGCAATGACGCTAGCAATATCCACGGGTGATACCCACGCATTTACAACTTCACCTCCGATATTAGATGCTATAAAATCATTTTCCTTAGCGGAATGAACCTGCGGCAGCAAATTGTAATAAAATTCGGTAGGACGAATGTGAGTAAGAGCAACATCCGAAGGTAATGCATTGAGTATGCTTTCAACATAAAAAGTACCCTGAAGTATGCCGTTACCGTCCTTCATATGAGCTCCGATGCTACTTAGATTAACAACTTTTTTCACTCTGCTTTGTGTTATGGCTTGTGCGTAGTTATTCCCCAGACCTTTATAATAGGCAAGTAAATCAAGGTCATGGTCAAAATAGTTTGCCGGTGGCACCATACAAAATACAGCATCAGCACCTGTAAATGCTGAAGTAATAAAATTAACATCTTCTAAAGAGCCAATTGCTGCTGTCGCTCCTATAGCTTCAATGTCTTTTTGTCTTTCAGCATTACTGCTTATCACTGTGACTGAATGTCCTTTTTGTACTAACTTTTGGGTTAGCGGTCTACCTATGTGACCTAACGAACCTGCAAGTGTAATTTTCATCTTTTCTGTTTTTATGTTCATTGCAAAATTGCTCAACAAAATTCCACAGAAACAGAAAGAGGTTTGTAGTCAAATATATGTTTGTTGTAGGCTAATGTAAGGTCAGTTATTTTTTTTATTAATGTTTTGTCGTGACGCATTGCTGGCAACGTTTAGTGTCGAGTAGACAAGGGGAGTCTCACCCCAAGCCTCTCACAGAACCGTACGTGACAGTCTCCCGTCATACGGCTCTTCTTATACAAATCTATTAGCTTAATTGGAATATCCGACATGCCAATGGTAGAACAAACTCGGATACTGTTCCCGAACTCTGTCCAGCCATTTATAGGCTTTTGTTAGACTATACCTATATCGCTTATAATGGTACCTTGCCCACCTCACTAACTTTATTCGCAATACGTAAAACACTTTCGACAAACTGTAGCCACGGAATTTCCCGAAGTATTGTATCCATCCTCTAAGTTTGGGATTAAGATGATGAGCTATCCCAACTATGCTTTCGCAAGTCATTCTTGGAATTTTCATCTTCCTGATTACTTCAAATATTCGTGATCTGGATTTAATGCTCATCGCACAATCATAGCCTAAAAACAGTTTACCTGTTTTCTTTGACTTTGCTGACCGAGGCTGGAAGGTGTATCCTAAAAAGTCAAATTTTACTTTCTCGAATGTCCCTTTCCTTCTTGAATCCTTACAATACACGATCTTTGTTTTCTCAGGATGTAGCCGAAGACCACATTCCTGCACCCTTTCTTTTACAATCTGTAAGGTCTGCTCTGCTTGATCTTGTGTCTTGCAGTGAATAATTATATCATCCGCATAACGCACAAATTGCACTGATGGACTTGTCCGGTTTATCCATGCATCGAGTGTATAATGAAGGTATAAATTGGCTAATAGTGGGCTGATCACTCCGCCTTGTGGCGTGCCTGTTGTTCTCTTTATTAACGCTCCCTGTCTTGTTTCTATTGGACTTTGCAACCATCTTCTGATGTATAGCATCACCCAGCTTTCACTTACATGTCTGTCTAGTGCTTTGAGTAGCTTGTCATGATCAATTTCATCAAAGAAGCTTTTGATATCTAAATCTATTACCCAATCGTTTTTCCAACAGTTCTTACGTACCTGATCGAGTGCCTGATGGGCATTCCTGCCAGGCCGATAACCTATAGGAATTGGAATGAAAGATCTCCTCAAATCTGGCTTCAATTTGATTCTTAACCACTGTTTGGGCTACTCTATCGCTGATCGTTGGAATACCCAATTGACGAACTGATCCATCTTTCTTAGGGATTTCAACTTGTAGAACTGGCGGTGGAAAGTAACTCCCTGAAGACAGGCGGTTCCAGACTTTGTACAGATGCTTACTTCTCTCTTTGTCATATTCTGACATACTTAAATGATCAACTCCTGCACTTTTCCCGTTACGCCTTACTTGTAAGTAGGCCTTCCAAACCATTTCTTTGGTGATAGGTACTGATCGCCAGGCGACCCTGTTTGTCTTTTCAAATTCAATCATTCTCTTGCGAGTTGTAAAAATTGATCGACTGTATAAGCTAATCCCTTCGCTCCAATCCCATTACGGGATATTCATTACTACTACGGATTAGTCCGCACCTGAAATAAGCTTTGCTATTTGGCCTCTAGTTTGCGCTATTGTGCCTTTTACTTTGTATCTTATTCCAGATTCCCGAGTTCCGTATTTAAGCCTGAATAAAGGCCGCGGTGGCACCGTCATGCCTCCTATATGACCTCTGCCGTATAGCCAGTAATCAGGTTTCCGCTATACCTTTTCATGTTTGTCATACTTCAAACACTTTTGACAGATTGTAGCACTTTCTCGACACTTCATCGGAGGTTCATTTGCATTCATCTCCTTTATTCCTACCTGACAGTCTCTTGGACTACCTTTTCCTTAACGCTCAATACCAAGGCTCTTTACCATAGCACCTTAAGGCGGTTTGATGCCCCCTCCTGAAAGGCAACACCGGTGGGTCGGTTCCACCATCTTTTATACAGTTATGTAACGATTTTCAGCCGTTCGTTACTCTCGGCACACATAAGAGCAGTAGCGGACTAAAAGCTACTACCATTCAGATAGCAAGATACTAATTAAACAAAAAAACGGTTCGAGTTTACACCCGAATCGCTATTGCTTTTATACCTTGTTGTGCGTTCGCTCTTTTTTCTAATTTGGCGAATGAAGTCCCATTTTATTTCCTTCCGAGTCGTGAAAAATAGCGAAAAATCCACTCTCGTCTGCGTGTGGTGTTTTAGGAATAATAATTTTTCCGCTATTTTCTACTACTTTATCAAGAATAGTTTGCAAGTTATCTCCACCATTCAGATAAATAGTAACTCCTTTGGCAGAAGGCTCGTAACCTTCTCCTTTCATAATAACTCCTGTTACCATTTGGTCTTGGTATGGGAATAAGCCCATTTCCATTCCTGGAAATTCTAACCTTTCAATTTCTACTCCTAGAATTTCTTTGTAAAAGTTAATAGCTCTTGAAATGTCCGTTGCTGGAATCTCAAATATTGATACATAACTGTTCATATTCTTGTATTTTTTGACTGTTGTCTCTTTAGTTGGATTTGATTCGGAAGCAGAAGTGCTTTCGTTTTTACAGGCTGCAATGCCAAAAGTCAAGGCAATAATTGTGATGAATAATGTGTATTTCATTTTCCGTTTTTTGTTAACGGAACAAAATTAGCAGTGTATAGTCGCTAGAAATTGTAAAAATGCGACACCGTTAAACTATTTATAGAAAAGGGCGGAAATAGCTAAGTTTTCGTGATTGATAAATTCTTTGGGGTTTATCCCTGTAAATTCCCTAAAGTCCTTTATGAAGTGTGCTTGGTCGAAATATTCACTTTCATAGGCAACATTGGTAAGATTTTCTGATTTCTGGTCAAGCAACATTTTTAAAGCGGTTTGTAATCGAATAACCTTTCCCAATTGCTTAGGACTTACCCCAATTTGCTTTTTGAAGTTCCTTTCGAGTTGTCTTCGTTTTGACAGGTTCTCTTTGAGGATTGAGTTTAATGAGGCACTGCCGTTTGAGGATAATAGAGAATCAACGGTGTTTTTTACAATTGTATTAATCGTCTTTTCGTCATTAAGCCTAACCAAAAGAAATTTTTCGATAATGCTTATCCGTTGTTCAGTATTCTCCGCTTTGATTATTTTTTGCTCCAGATCATCTGTAGTTTCTATTCCGAAAAGTTGGTTTATAGGTGTTTCCTTATTTGCCAAATTGCTGATTGGTTCAGAGACAAAATTGGCAAATCCATAAGGATAAAATCGGACAGCAAATGTTTTGACATATCCTGTTGGTTGAATGTAAAAAGGCTCAATTGTTTGTCCGAGCACCATTGCACGAGGTTGAAGTATAAATTCATTTTCGGAAGTGTACCGTTTTATGTCATCTCCGAGAATAAAAGCCATTTCAATACAGCCATCTGGCACTATTCGTTGTTTTTGAGGTTCAGACTGTTTAGGCACTTCCAAAGTCCAATAGCAACTAACAAGCGATTTCAAGTTTGTATGTGGCTCGTATGTTTGATAGTCCATGTATCGTTTGCTGGTTTTTCAGAGTTCTGACTAACGTCAAATTTAGCATTGATTATCAGGTAGTTGCAAAGCCCACATCTTCCGGCTTTAAATCCAGTTTAGCAATACTTTTCCTGATTCTCTGCACTAATTTAAGCTTTCTCTTCTGATCCAAAAACAGATATTCAGTTGGTGGATTGTATTGCATCTTCTTGGTCACCATATTCCACAAGATTACTGCCAGCTTTCTTGCTGTGGCACTCACAGCAGCTTGCCTTCCTTTCCTGAAAGCTACTCTTTTGAAAAAGTTTGATAGATGTGTGTCTTTTAGATTACCAATAGCATTGGCTGCCTGTCGCAAAGCAATCTTGAGTCGGTTACTTCCTTTGGGTATTCTACTGCTCAATACTCTTCCCCCGGATATCTTATTGTTGGGTGCCAGTCTCAACCAGGAAGTAAACTGCTTGGCTGTCGGAAATTTCTTGAAGCCTTCTGGACCTATTTCGCTCATGATAGTCAGTATCGTGGAATGGCTCATACCCTCTACTTTCATCAAATCAACTCCTTCAAAATATTGATAAGCGGCTTGATTTAGATCCAAATGCTTTACAGCATTTTTGTTCACCCGCTTGTGTGGCTTCTTCTCCGCTACCAACGGTTTCTTCTTTACATCAGTATTGATCTGCTGCTTGATAAATCTGGAAATCTGCCTATCGCATTGATCTATCTTTTTCTGAAAGAAGAGATAACTCTCATATTCCTGCTTGAGGCCGAAGAGATAGTCTTTACGGTTGTTTCCCTTCAAAGCCAGGGCAATCTCTTCTTTGGATTTTCTACAATTATAATGTCTGTGTTCAGAGAGGCTCTCAGGATCCAGATTGCCGTTGCAGATACCTTTGATGATGGTAAGGCCAGTCAATCCGCAAATGTCTTTGACAACCACATCTAACCTGAAATTGAGTAACTTTAAGTACTTCTGCATCTTATGGGAAGCTTCTGCTGCAAGATCTATCCAATTGCCACGCTGTCTACAGTAGGTCCTTAACTGCTCAGTGACTTCATCAGGAAGAAAACTACTGGTAAGCAGTCCTAAAGCATGTAGCTTTTGTATCCAGCGGCAATCTTTTACAGTTCCACTGCGGCATCAGTCTTCTTACCCTTAGCATGTTTTGTAAACTTGCCATTGCAGAGCACCACTTCAAAACCATGCCTGATCAATTCAGCATATAGGTTCTGCCAATAAGCACCCGTACTCTCCATAGCCACAGAAGTAATACCATAGGTCTTTAGCCACAGGCATAACTCTGTCAGATCATCAGCATACACTCCAAATTCCTTTACATCTTCTAATTCCTGACCTACTGCTACAAAATGTGATCTACTCCCCACGTCAATGCCCGCACAATGCGGATTGACAATGTCCATCTTTAATTTTTTCCTTCTAGCCATCTTCAAAATCATTAATAATTTATAAAAAATGACTCTAAGGAAATGTATCTTTGATCTGAAGAATATTCTGAACGGGCTTGCCTATAGGCAGCACCACTGAAATTATCAACAAGCCTCTGAACCACTAATTCAGAGGCTTTTACATTTCAAACCAGGATTGCGCACGAGCTTTGAAAGCACCACTTGAAAAACCGGCTTTACATAGAGTCTCTTCAAGATAATTCAAGGATGATTATTTGCGTATCGTTAGCTCAAGAAATTAATCAAGGCTCTTGATGTGGGGGATTGCAGGTAACGGTCTCGTATAAGCGGTCGTTTTAATGCCGCTTATACATTGTTGGGAGGAGTTTTAGAATGTTAATTTAGATTGCAGTCCCAAATTTCGGAAAGGGAATTCTTTCTTATAAATAATCTTGGAAAGGCAAAGCAAACACGATATTACACTTTCTAATAATTGTTTTACTTCTTCCTTTGAAATTGCAACTTCTTCTTTTGGGTGTACTAGATTATTTCTAACCTTTAAAGCTTGTTTTAATGTACCCCACCATTCTTCAGACTCTCCCGTTAAATGAGCATTACTGTATTTAAAGTATAGATGTTGAATACGTTCTGTAAGCCTTTGTATTTTCAATCTTTCTGTAAGGACGAATTCCCCATTTTTTAACTCAATTTCCCTCTCTCCTAAAAGTGATTTTTCGTGAATGGGAGTATTAGGGAAGTTTATTAGTTCTTGAGAAATGCCATTGATATATGCTTCCAATGCAGATATGCCTATTAAAACAGCTGAGTGTATGTAAGCTGTTTTGGCGTCTTCATTTGTGTCCTCATCAATTTTTTCATAAAAGCGTTTAGCCTCTTCCAATAATAAGGCTGAAAAATCGTCAAATGCTGCCATTACAATTTCTTTTCCATTTCTTGTACACGGAGGTTAGCCTCCTTAGCATGATATTTCTCAACAGCCAAGTCCACCATTTTTTTATTAATTCCTGTGCCTTTTTCTGCTTGAAGAAAAAATAACTCGGCTAATCTTCCACGGTCCTTTACATCTGTCCTTGTACCTAATCCACGATAATTTTCAGGATCTGTTTTGTGTCTGCCTTTGGCAAGAACCGAAGAATTTAAAGGATCAGCTGATGTTCGATTGGACAACTCATAATGCCTTTTAAGTCTTTCCTTATTTTTATTTAGAACACCAGCAACAAATGACCATGAAGCTAATACAGAATAACTAAGTGCCTTTTCCGAAAACTCAAAATTGTCTTTGTCTGAAAAGTAATCTTTTTGAGCCTTCACAAGGCCTGCGTATGCCTTACCCATCTCAATCATTTTCTTATCTGTCCATATGTTAGAGGTTTGTCTAATCGTTTCCCATTCTTCATCAACTCCACCAGTAGTCGTTATTACTGGAGTAGTTCGAACAGTGTTAAATTCAACATCCTTAACATGTTTGCCTTTAATATAATTGACAATTAAGGTTCTTGCTCCACGAACAGAGATTTGACTTCCTCGCTGCTTTTTGTCCGCAAAATCCTGACCTTCTTCAAGAATTCCGCACTTTTGACACCAATCCCTTAATTCTGGACCTTTGACTGTTTCAAACATTCTGTCAAGTAGGTCATTAGAAACTGCAATGTTGGTATTTGAAATTAACTGTACATCAAGTCTTTGTTCTGTACTAAGATCAAAGTAAAGCTTAAAGCCATGAAATTCGTTGACACCTTTCTTCAAAGCTTTTTCTATGGCTAAGAAGCGATGTTGCCCACCAATTATTTTAAGTGGCTTTTCAGGCTCAAAATCAGGGTTGTATTCAGCTACAATGTTGCTGAAAATTCTTTTCTCTTCAGCATCTTGAACCATTTTTTGATATGCTGGATTATTCTCAACTACTTCTCTATTAGCTCGGTAATCAGATTGATTTTCTGGATCTAACGGAACGTCAATAGTCCCTTTTTTACAAATGTCTTTTGCGCTTATATGACATTCTATATAAAAGGCTAATGTTTTATTGTCTGTGTGAATTGTAATGTGTTCCTTTTCTTGAATATTAAAATCTTCAAGGAAATTTTTTACCAGCTCTTGAACTTGGCTTTGTTTGTTTAGTACTGATTTATCTATATGGTCAAATCCTAATTTCATTTATTCAGTTTTTAATTCCTCCCAACATTAGAACATGTTCATTGCACATGCTTCACTTAAATGTATTCCTAAGATATGCATTTCACTAAGTAATGGCATCTAAAGTGAGATAACTTTTGAATATGTGTTCTGCTTCGCATTGCGTCCGGGATACGCATAATTTTCAGCTGGAATGCTGCTATTATTCTCTGGCAGTACAAAGCAAATCAGTGCCAGCTTCCAGGACTTACCGAGTTAATAGTCTTGGTGGATACCTATGCCCTAAGATATGAAATATGTCAAGCTTAATTAAGGCGTAGAAAAAATACTGATAAAGAGCTTAATCATGGCAGGATCAAGCATCTTCAGGGTTTTGGTATAGCCCAATTCTTCGAAAGCAGGTAAATGTCTGTCTATCCATTTGGAAAGGGTATTGACGTGCACGCCATACATATCGGCTAGCTCTGATTTGGTGTAAGCCTTAATTTTGAAGTCAACTTCACCACCAAAATCTATTGCTTTAAGTCTTTGTTGCCTAGTGGAATATTGCTGGTAGTTGCTGTTGTGCTGAGAAGAGTAGTGATAAGCTTGATTTGTCATAACATTGTTATTTAAGAAGCATAAACATTAAGAGTCCTGCTAAGCCTAAACCTCCCAGCGTCATTAACATTTGCTGTTGGTTGGCTTGGGCAGAAGTTTGCATATAGGCTTGTTGCTGCAACATTTCCTGCTGTCGGGCTGCTTCTTTTTCAGCTGCTTTGCGGTTTTTAGAGGCATTCACTGCCCCAATCACGGCAGGGGTTACTGCGGCTACTGCTCCCACAATCACTGGAATGATTCCCAGTGTACCCAGACCTAGTTGAAGTGGATATCTTTTCTTAAGCTCAGTAAGTGGGCCGGTGGCCGCATAGATAATTCCTGTCTTACTATCTCCTATGAAGTAAGTGCCATTTTCGCCATGGTTGAGCTGGACATATCTTTCCATTATTTGATATTCTTTTTTGCTATCTCCTGCAAGTAATCATCATAGGTCCGGGGAGCATCTTCTGAAATTACGCTATTGGCAATGAGTGCTGAGAGTAATGAGACAGGCGTTACTGTATAAATGGTCTTCATCTGCTTACCCAAAAACTTTTTCTTTTTTAAGTATTCATGGGCAGATACCCCTGCAATGGCAGCAAGGCCACTGATCAGACTTACTTTATCGCTTTTCTTCATTTCTTGAATAGTATGGTTGCCAATCCTCCCAGACCCAATAGACTTGCCGCTATCATGGTATTGCGGCTCTTATGATTGTCTCTAAAATCCAGCAGGCTTAAAGTAAATGCATTGCCATAGCGATTACGATGCACCTGGCATTGGTTCAAAAACTGCTGATAGTCATTGTCTCTAGCAAAGACCACACAACCTGCTGAGGCATTGATCATACTGCCTTTCATATCATGGATGTTATTGCCAAATATTCCTGTTTCTTCCGTGCCAGTATAGGTTTTAAAAATACCTTTCAGGGCATAGTTTCTAATGACGGTCATGGGTTTTACCTGAACAAGTGCTGGTCTTCCTTTATGATATCCGAGTGAATAAGCATCTAGCCACTGTCCTTTTTTAATGAACCCATATCCTTGCGATACAATCGGGTTATCAATGTAGTAGGCGCTCGGATCGGTTGTTACCTGAAAACTATTTAATACCCACTTACCTTCCAGATCTTTATACAGCATGTGCAGGCTATCATCCATGACTTCCGAACGCACGGTATCACTACGCTCAGCAATGAGGTTTAACTCCAGGGGCCGATCAAATATCTTGTATCCCTTACTTCTTAGCTTTCGCAATAAAGAATTGACTTTGGAGTAAGTGGATAGCTGGGCAGTCAAACTCATTCGGTAAACTTATTTTTTTAGGATTCTATCATCTTTGTGCTGGCTTCCCGAAGAAGAGCCAAAGAAGAAATCAGTAATGGTATTGACTTTGACCGACATCCCTCCCCAGATAGTGGATATTAATGATATTGCATAATCCTGTAGTTCAGTCATCCGGGTAATGATCAAAAGCATCACCGCTGATAAACCCACATAAGCGATGAGAAAGGTCAAGGCATAAACTTTCTGCATTTGCCCATCTTTTCTGAAAGTCTCGTGCGATTCCTGGAAGCGCTTCAGATCAGCTTCAAACAATTGAGACTGCAGCCCATAAAAGACTTTATCAATCTCGTTTTGCAGCCTGAGCTTTTCTTCTTTGCTGGTAGTGACTTCATCTATTAGTTTTCTAATTTCAGTGAGTCCTCCTGAAAAGAGGCTGGTAAGAATGTTTTTTATACCCATGATCCAGCATCTTCTGTTAGGCTTGGAAATGAATCAATACGCCTCATCCAGCCTTTTAAGAACTTAGCTTGACCTGGCCGAGCAGCGAGTCCTTCTAAGAAGTCTCTTCTGCGTTCTTTGACGAGATCATGGAGCAACTCTCCGGGTATCTTATTGATCCAGTTGAGTGTTATTTTGCCAATGATGCCATCAATTTTGAGTACATCCCGGTCTAAGAGTTGATTCACACAACGCTGGACTATTTTCATCCCTACATGTCCACTATGCACATAGAAATCAAACATGAGGTGGGCCACACGTTCATCAGCGATTTTGCTACAATAGATCTCATGCCAGTAATTAGCCAGATAAAATGCTTTTACCTTCTGGTCCAGCTGAGGATCAGGGATATATTGATTCCTTTTGAGCGGTCCGTGCCGGGCTTTATATTTATCAATGCTTGCCCACCCGCTCCAATGGGGATGAAAGCTTCGGGCAATGCCTTTATAGGTTTCGCCTCCCATATCTCCTTTTACATGGGCATAATTGCCTTCAAATTGTAACAGGTGCGTAAATGCTGTTTCAAAGCTCATGATTAGATTACTTTAATGCCTGAAGAAACGGTATAGAAAATATCTCCTTGTTCGGTTTGTATCCTGGATAAGCCTTTGCTTTCATCCATCAGATAGCCCAATAGAACCCCTTGCTGTACCGGGTAGGCCTGGGGATCAGCCTGGTTAATGGAGTCAGCATTGATCATAAAGGTCTGTTGGGTAGTAATCGCCACTTTAGGAGCATAGCCCAGACCGGAAAGTCCTGAAAGTGAACCTTTATTGAGGATTCTCTCATAGGTAAAATCAGTAACTCTGGCTCCAAGATATTGATCCAGTACTCCGATGTATCGGGCAGCCACCAAGGCATCCAAAGTACCCTGACCAAAAGCACCATCAGCGCCACCACTTTGCTCAATCAGGTCTTTGGCTTTGCCTCCATGATTGATGAGGGCCAACTGCATTTGCTGCACATACCAGTTCTTGTCTCCAACTTTCAAAGGAAAAGCATCATGGTAAGTAGGTTTGGGCAATGAAGAAGTACCGTTCGGTCCAACTACCCCTGAATTTCCCTTAGGTGCCGTAGAGCTACTTGGAAAATCTTCATTCGTCTTGCCTGAGCCAAAATTGAGATCCCGCAAGAAGTTGTAGCCCACATAACCGGTACCCAGAATAGCCCCTGCGCCAGCGGCATACAGGATGATTTTTCCCGTCGTTAATTTTTGTCGTCTATTGCTGCTCATTTTCCTATTTGCTGTTGATGATGGAAAGTGCTTTGGTGTACTCATAAGTAGAAAGGGCACGTAATAGCTCACTGGTCAGGCTTTTATTGTTGAAGAGCTGTCTGAAAGCAACCTCCACCCTCTCCCATGTTCCGGAAGGAATTTCCCGCAGGATGTTGTAGAGGTACTCTTCTTCATCATCCTGCAGCCATCCCCACCAGACATCTCCGGTATGAATGGCTTTACCAATTTGGGCGGCATAATAAGCAGGAGTACCCATTTCAGTGGCTTTATCGTCCTGTAAGTCTGCAGTCAACTGACGGTAACCGGAGCGTAAAAGCATGAAAGTTCCCCCTGCTACCAACACCCCTAAACCCACTTTACCTATAGTAGATAAAGCTTCTCCCAGACTATCTATATTGTCTTTGGTTGCCAGTTGTGATGCGATGAGCGGGAGCATAGGGCTTACTTTTTCTTCTTTTTGAACTTGCTCGTGAACATCTTTCCTGCCGGGCTTTTGCCTAACTGGTACAAGCCCATTAAACCTTCGGTACCATAGTCCTGGTACATTTCCAGAATGATACCTTTGAGTTTGAGCGCTTCCTCCTTGCTTTTAGCATCTACAAGGATTTCCATTTTAAAATCTGCCATTGGTTTTTTTATTAAATCGTTTCAGCGTTTTCTGAGCCTTCAGCAGTAAGCTTTTCTGCTTTGGCGACAATCTCTTCTAATCGGCGTTGCAGCATATAGGCTAGTTCTCCGACAAGTTCCTTTCTGCTTGCGCAATGATTGATGATTTGAGCCAGCTGTCGTTGCTCATCCTGATTGAAAGCCTGGTCTATGGCCTGGGCGATCTGCATAGCCGTTTGTGATCCTGCAGGTAATTGCTGCTGCTCTCCCGACATACCCGCTAAAGCACTAGCCGCATTTCTACCTGCTACCGGATTGATAGCCGATAAGACCGAGACAAACATTTGGGGTTGAGACGTAATCAGGGTTGCTGCTTTTTCCAGCTTGGCCCATGTTTTAGCGTCTTCTTTGAGATCTTCATACTCTGGCTCTAAGCTTTCCAGCTTCTTTTTAGCCTCATCATATTGCTTTTGCAGGTCAGAAAAGTCTCGCTTTAAAAAGATATGCTCGGTATTCAGATTGGTATTGCCCAACCCTTCATTTTGGAGCTTACTCAGTTCTTTTTCAGTGCCTGAGAGTTGATGCTTTAAAAAGCGGATTTCTGCCCTTAGCTCAGCATTTTGTACATGGGCCTGCATATCCGAGATCGGTGCCTGCATGTAATTGGGAGCAGGTCTTTCATCAGCGTAGGTGGGATCAGTAGAAGATGTGGTCGTCGGTTGCTGAGGGTTGTAACCGCCACCATGAGTCATAGATAAACCTTCTACTACCTCCGATCTTGGTGTAATAATGTCCTGCGCATCAATCGTGCGACGAACCGTCCCCGACAAACCTTTTCTCCTTAACTCCGCTTTCTTTTTAGCGACTATCTGGCGCAATCCATAAATGGTGTCTTCGGATACTTTTTCCACCCCATTATCAATAAGGTAGTTTTTTCTTAGCATCTGGGAGGTAGAGCGGTTGTTCATGATGTCCTCTACCACATGCGAATATTTTTGAAGGGTACGGTCCGCCGTGCGGAGGTTTTCCTGGGTAGTCATGGGTTTTTAGTGTTTAGTAGTATTGACTTCATTTTTTTAGAATGATCTGATACATTTTGATCTGCGTCGCTTGGCTTGTCAGGTTTTCAATGGTGATCTGGTCAGTGTGTTCGTGCTGTTGTTCATCAGCTACTATGTTGGATAGGTTATACATCCCGTAGCTGCTTTCTATTTTGATACCTGCTACATCATCAATGAGCATCCACAATTGGTTGTAGGCGTTAAATGCTTTGCTTGCTCTAGCGGGTAGAGCAATATCCCGGTACACAATCTGGCTCTTTTGAACTGAATAGCCTTTTTCAGCAATCCGCTGCGCAATAAGTTCTTTGAGTAGTGTAGCATCCATCTTATGATCTTTCTTTATTTTTCCTCAATCAGCAAGTAGACAATGACTTCGTATTGAGCATCAAACTGCTCCGCATCCCGGTACATGATTTTTACTTCCTGGTTACCTGCTTCCAGTTCCACCGGTATCATTTCCAGATCGGGAAGACTTTGTACCAGTGGGTAGTCCAGGTTTGTATCCGCATCAAAACCGTTGAGAGAAGAAGCTTTTGACATTTGAGTTTCTTCTACTTCATGAGTAATAAAAGCGGCTTCTACCTGATGTTGGTAAAAGAGATCCGATGTATCTCTGGATTGCAGCGAAAGTTCTCCTAAGAAGGGTATCATGTTATGCGATTTCAATGGTGGTTTGTCCCAGATTATCATTTACACTCTCAAAGAGATAGTAATCCATAGCAGCACCTGTTTGAGGATCAGCAACAGAAATGATGATGGGTAATTTAAACCCACCGGATAGACCACCATAAGTAAGCAGCGGTAAACCAGCCTCTACCGGTTGAGCGATATAGATATGCTCATTTAATCTTGCATTCACAGACACCTGTCCAATCTTGCTTTGGATCAACTCCCGATTAAGTGTGTTAATAAATGATGCTGAGTTTTGTCCTGCTGCCCCTACCCCGTAGAATCTTCTAAATGTCTTGATGGGCTGATCTACATACACCATCGGAACAATGTAAGCACCCACTACTTTACAACCATCAATATCCATAGTAGCCACTTTATAAGCCCCTTTGCTTTCTACCCGGATACGCTTGGCAAGCAACCTTCTTTTGGTTTCTTGTTCTTTACCTCCGGCTAAGGTTCTATGCAGTACTTTGTGTCTCAGCATTACAAATTGTCTTTCGGAAGTAAATAGGCAAAAGTGATATAGACGGTATACCCAGCTTCAAAGGGAGCAATGGCATTGTCTTCATCCTGGAAGTTGAGCTCTACTTTGTAGTTGCCTGGCTTCACTTCTCCCAGCGGAAAGAAGCGCTTTTCTACTGCTACGCCTACTGAAGAGACAAACAGCTGACAGGGGGTGCCATTTTCTAAAAGGGTATCCCCTCCTATGCGCAGGCCCAGTGATCCTCTGAAGTTGAGCTTACTTTTATTGTCTGAACCCAATTGGAAGCCGGTGACAAAGACTGTGTTTTTATCCAGCTCAAAATTGGTCTCTCGGGCAAGGCCATCTTCAGTTGCCGCAAACTTGAAGGTCTTATAGGCTACTTTATAGTTTTCTAATTGCTCTTGTTGCATGATTGAATTTGTAGTAGGGTAAAAAGACGGTGTATTTATCCGCCTTTTTATCAGAGTATTAAGCAGGTACTGCGACTGTTCCGTAAAGAATAGCTTTCAAAGCGGTCTTTGCAGGAAGCGCAATTTTGGTTTCTATGGTCAATGACAGCGGTACATTATCCTCCAGGATTTTAGGGTTGGTCAGCGGACAAATTCCCAGCGGAACATTAAAGCCTGTAGTCACAAACATCTGCATGGAAGATTTGGGAACGATGATAGAGTTGTTCACTTCAAACTCCCACTCTCCATTGGCAAGACCAGGAATGTCATCTACCATACCGAACTTGAGTTTGGACATGGCTTCCGCATCATAAGTAGCCTCCACACTGGTTTTGGCAAGTATGGCAATAGAAGTAGCCATAAATACTTCTCCCTTCTCTAATCGTGCGGTAGCAATGTTTTTGATACCGATCTCTTCTTTGTCCTGAGATTCAAAGAAGCGGATCATGGTTTTTGTGCTACCATCTACAATAGAGTATGCAGCAAAGTCAGCCAGTCGGGAACGGCCAGCAGCCACCGCCTCAGCAATTTTTCTAATGTCGGGGTTTTGTGAAGCTTTCGCTTGCTCAATGAAGTGCTCACGAGAGGTTTTAATTTGAGTTAGCAATCCCATTTTTTTGATTCTGATTTAGATGTTAATTGATTATTGATTGAGTTTTTTCTTTATGAAGCTCTTCTGCGATCAAAGGCTCTTACGGGTTCATCAAAAGCATACTGATCAATGCTTCCCATACTGCTGAGCTCAGTTGTACGATCAGCAAATTCGGTCTGATCAATTCCCGATACACTGCTCATCTCCGCAATCAGGCGATTGAGCTCCTGTCGCTGATTTGAATTCAGGTTGATCTTAGCGGATTTGTTGGGAGCAAACATGCTTTCTGATGCTATGCCTGCCAGGCCAACCATTTTATTGACCATAGGAATTTTGTCTATGTAGGCATTGAGCATGATGTTTTTCAAGTATTGCTCTCCCCGTTCTTTGAAGTTGTCCTCTATCAGGCCTGATGGAAGGAAACCTGACACAGTAGCACTGTCGGTAGTTGCTTCGGCTACCTTTTGTGATTCAGTAACCGGCTTAGTGGTAGCCACGCCGTTGACGGCCATACCTACGGCCATGGTTTTGGTCCACTCCGGCCATTTAAAGTGATTGGCCGAAGCCAGCAAAGCGAAGCCAGCTAAAAAGCTATTTCGTCCGATACCGGCACCTACAGCACCACCCGCAATGGCAGGCAGCAACAGAAGAGCGGTATTGCCCAAACGGCTGCTTATTTTCTTAGCCCCTCTGGTAGCTACAGCAGCAGTATTTCTTTTTTTTCTCATGGAAATGAATTGATTTAGATATTTGATTGAGTGAATTATTGAAGTGGTATTATGCCTAAGGAGGAAGCTGACTTTTTCTTAACTGCTCGTTTCCTGCTTACTGGTCTTTTTTTGGCCCTGGTAGTTTTCTGAGTTCTAGTCTTTCTGATTGTAGTTCTTGAGCGAGTTTTACTTCCCGGATCACCATCAGCATGCTTCATTTTCGTGATGAAAAGCCCTGCCAGCAGCAGTGCCCCTCCCGCTACAAGTGTTTTTTTGTTTTCACTTACCCAGGTACCCATGCCTGCTTGTTGAGTTGTAAGTGACTCATCAATACTGGCATTAACCTTATCCTCTTTTTGGGTGATAGTAGCAAGAGATCCGGTAATACTTGAAACCCCTGAGGCAATCTCTGAAATTTTGGAAAGTGTACTTCCTGCTTTGGCAAAAGCATCCGCATTGGCATTACTTTCAGTATTCCCTAAGCCTGATATTGAGACACCTGCTTTGAGATCAGCCAGCAGTTGCGCTGGAGAAGTCAACAGTATTCTTTCTTCTGCTCTAATAGAGATTTCTCCCAGTGAATTATAATCTACCCTTACTGCCTGATCCCGGTTTCCAAATCCTTCAACGATTGCTTTGGCAAAGTCTTTTCTATTACCTCCCAGCTTGGTGTACTCTGCTTCTGCTCGGGCAAGTCTGCTTTTAAGATTGGTTATTTGCCGACCATTAAGTCCTCGGCCTCTTAAGCTTTCAGTCTTTACATAACCCCACCGCAGCTTGTCGGCAGTTTTATTCCAATCTATTTTGAGCCCGATAAGCACCCCTAATCTCTTCATCTGATTAGGGTCATTATTGAGAGGATTTACAGAAGTGTTGCTGTATTCCCTTAGCCCTTTAGCTTCCGAGACTCCTGATAATAGTTGTATTTGCATGATTAGTCTTTCTTGCTGTTCAAAGCGATAATGAGTATGAGCGCTGCGGCTCCCAGGCCCACCGGCAGCAACCAGGATGGTGTAGCAGAACTAGGCACCTGATTTTGCGTTACTGTAGGCGTTTTGGATTGGGTGTATTTGCTAAACAGATCAGCTGCAGTGGTGGTGGCTTTGGTAACGGTGTCCAACCAATTCCCACCACTTTTGGTATTTTTAGCAGCATCAGAAGCTGCCCAGGCATCAATATCAGCATCAATGTCAGAGATAATGTCCGTTGAAGATCTGGCTACTCTCCCTAAGGATTGAAATTCTTTACTGTCAATACTCATGACTGATTATTTAAGCACAAAAAAGAGAATGGCTGCTGTAGCCGCCCCACCAATAAGCATATTCTTCGTGGTGAAATACTTTTTAAAGCCTTCCTCTTCAGAGGCAGTGGAAGCTGCCACAGTGGAGACTGCCGTAGTGGACACTGCCGTACTTGTAGGTACTACCGGTACTGATGTGTTAGAACTTGTTGTACTCAGTGGGGCACTGTTTATATTGGGCGCAGAAGCGGCTCTTTTTTGTAAGGCAGCAGGGTTTTTAATGGCTTCCCACAATCTTGCGACATCCGCTTTGGCTGCCTTCACACCAGAATCCTGATTAGGGTGTCCCACAAAATAATTTTTGTAAAGCAGATGAGAGGTGGGCTTTTCCCGCCATACCCAGGCGATATTGCCCCCGATTTTGTATTGTAAGCTAGACACCGTTGGATAGCTTCCCTGCTTATACATATTGTTCAGGTAGGCTACCAATTCAGCATCTGAGACACCGGAAAGACTGGCAAAATCACTGAAGGCTAATTGATCTATATTGCTCATATTGAATGATTATTTTCTTTTGAAATAGATGTAAAGCAGCATGCCTGCTCCGGCAGTCATGGCTATGTTTTTAGGTGTAGCATATGCTTTCAGCATGCTTGCATGGAACCCACTAAGCGCTTTTTTAGGATACAAAGGCAGCCTCACCGCTGGCAAACCTGCCAGATGATTATCTTCACCGAATTCAGCAGCATCAATACCCGCAGCACAGCAAAGTGAGTTACTGGATATTCCTGATAAACCTGCCTTACTCATGAAGACAGGCATCTCATAATCCCGCTTCTGACTGTATGGCACCTCATAATTGAAGCGGTAGTCTACCACTGGATCACAGGTGATGTATCCACGACTTCCTCTATTAGATTCATAAGGAATGACCACATAGATATGCTGCCAGTGGGTTTTGCCATTGTATTTGGTAATCCTGAAAGAATGTGGAATGCCCAGATTAGTCAATACTGAGCTGATGAAAATAGAATAGTCCTCACAATCTGCTCCCCTTTTACGGTCATGCCAGGTACGGGCTGGGGTTCTTACTCTTTCTACTGCCCCTACATCTTCTGCCCTATTATCCAACTGATACTGGACATAGGTTACTATGAACTCCCATATGTTTTTAGCCGTCTGCTCTCGAGTCTCACCCTTCAAAACTGGAGCTATCTTTTTGGTCTCCGATAAAGTTTCAGCTACTACTTTTTTACATAGTGCTACCGTTTCCTCTACACTACCTCCGGATTTGACAATGATCTGTCTCAACCCTTTGGGTTTAGTAAAGTACTTATCATACTGCGTTCCTGGAAGAATCTGTCTATTGGCTGACTGCATGGGCTATTTGAATAGTTTGAGCACGATGGGTTCTTCTTCCTCAATAGGAATGAAGTAGTTCACTTTGGCTTTAGTCTTCATTAAGAAAGTTAAGCCTGAGGTGATCAGCTGTAAAGCTTTACTTTGACCTACTATGGAGAGTAGTTCAGCTTTGGATAAAGTCTCCAGATACAAGTCAAACTCATTGCTCCCGCCAGGCTTTACCACTATGGTTTGATTCTGAGGTTTGGTGATTAGTATTGATTGTTGGCTCCCTTTGGGAAGTACATACAACACCTCTACATTAGGATTTTCAATCCTTAGGGTGGTTGTGCCTTTATTGATCAGCTTCACATGGGCTTTGAGTACTGCACGGTCCATGCTAAGGCTATGGAGCTTGATATCCGTGACAGTTTCCAGTGCCTCTCCGGTTGCTTTGAGTTGGTAGAGGTAGTACCCTCCGGCAGCAACCAAACCTGCCGATAATAATGCAAAATTTGACTTGTTCATAGCGCCTGTATTGGGCTTGTTAGATTCCAAAACTGGGGGCTTTCTGGCTTTCATCCAACTGCCTGACCGACTATGAAGTACTAAGCCGTACCATGTCGACTTTTTGGGGATTTTGACAAATTTTTAATGCTTGGGTTCTCTATATTTCTTAAAAAAAGCAAAAACCATAAAAGCATAATGAGGATATATTTGCGAAGATTTGTAAGCAGAAAGGAGTTGGCTGACCGTTTGGGAATTAGTGAGGCCACGCTGAAAAGGAAGATGAAGCGGGTGCAAGGTATTGAGCAAAAAAGATACGAACTGCTTGATTCTGAAATAGTTTCCGCCTTTTTTAATACCTACTCCCTTTCTCCCCGAAGCCTGGAAGATATCGCAGACTATGAGTTGAGCAGCTCTTGGAATAACACAAAGTTAGCTTGTTAATAACGTAAGGTTAGCCCATGAGCCTATTCCAACCATGAGCAACCACCAACAACCAGGTAAATATTGTACATATGATAGATCAGCTAGAGTTCAATCAAAATCAGGGTAACCTGGGGACTACCAGGTCCTCTGCTTATACCAATGCCAGATCCGCTAGTAGTAGTACTTCAAGCAGAACTTCTGCCAGCACCAGCGCTCGTTCCGGAAGTTCTTCTACCAGCAGGTCAGGTACTAGCAGTTCCTCTTTTCTGGACCGTTTGAGAAACACTACGTCCCGAGCCGTACAAGTAGCAGATCAGACTCGTCAGGTTCAGGAAAGAACTGCTTCTTCTCCTGTTTCTAGTTCAATCAGCCGTTCATCTGCAAGCAGAAGTCCTTCCCGTGGGGGTAGCAGAAACAGTATAACTACAGTGACTCCTTCAACAGGTAGAAGTGGAGTAGAAAATGATACCAATCCTTCCATACAGATGACTACAGGTAGGTCTGCGCAAAGAGCAAGCAGAGCAGTAAGTCCTGAAGAGAATAGTGATCGGATGCATGCCACGCGTTACTTAAATGAATTCAAGGAATTGGCAAAAGCTATTGAAAAGCAAGCTTTTGTGCTTACCCAGTCTCAATACGCTGACTTGCAAAATATCATTGCTCAATACCAAGCAAACAATGGTGATTTAGAAACCCTGAGACTAATGATGCAGTACAGCCAATTGGAAGTTGAGGGAGGTAGACCTACAACCAACCCTATGATGGCTGCCTTTGGAGATATAGATTCCAAAAAAGCAATCTACATAGGGGCCGGGCTGCTGGGATTGGTCCTTCTTAAGAAAATAGCTAAGCGTAACGACAAATAATATCCCATCTTAAACTGTATTTACAATGATAGACCAACATGATTTTCAGCAATTAGGGAGGCTCACCAGATCCAGTGACTACGATCCCCGTGTCCGTAATTACGATCCCTATGCACCAAAGAACTATGTGACCAATGAGCAAGGGGTGATCATCCAAGATTCTGTAAGAAGTAATTCGGGAAGTACTTATTCAATACAACAAGCCCGAGAAGCCCGTATTGCTAACAGAGCACGAAATACTCCCAATATTGCAGAGGGCTCAGCTATGACCGCAGGTTTTGGGGATATTCCTAAGCCAGTATTGATTGGTGGTGCAATATTGGGAGGGGTGTTATGGTTCAAGCTTATTAAAAAGAATAAGCAAACTAAAAGAAAACAATAACTTTTGGTAAACTACAGGATCTCTGATATACATAGAACATTTTTAGTATGCTACCGTTGTTGTATCCTACAGGAGGAACGGCCTCCCCCATATTGGGATCAAAGCCCGGGACGGCCCGGGGTTAACCTAAAAAAGGAGGACGTTATGGCTTGGTTTTATTTGCTTCTTGCTGGTGTATTGGAGGTTGTATGGGCCTATTTTATGAAACAGTCAGCAGGATTTACACGACTTATACCCTCACTCATTACCTTTATTTCAATGATTGCTAGCTTCGCTTTGCTTTCTCTTGCTATGCGAACGCTCCCTCTAGGGACAGCTTATACCATTTGGACAGGTATTGGAGCAGTAGGTGCTTTCATTCTTGGCATTGTATTATTAGGTGAAGACTTTAGTTACACACGTCTGTTAGCAGCAATTTTGATAGTTTCAGGCCTTGTTCTTATGAAACTTTCATCAAGCCATTAGAAAGAAGTACTGTCACAATTTGAAACATAGAATTAGCCACAGTTAGGCTATCTGCTTAACTGTGGCTTAACCAATTTCCTGGTAAGCCTAGTTATTTATTGCTCTTACAAGTCCTTTTATGAACATTATGTGCATTGACATTGGTGAATGTGGATTCACAGTGTGGGCAGTATAATTTTTCGTAGGCTTTGAATATTTTATCTTGTTGGTCTTTTACTATCCGTTGGGCTTGTAGAAGCTCTTGTTCAAGACTCTGCTTTTGTTCGTTAGCTTCGCTGAGTTCCTGATAGTAGGTGGTAGCTGCTTCTTTGGATTTTGTAAGCTCCTGCTTCATCCTTTGTATTGCTTCGTTGAGCTTAGAAACTGCTTCGTTGGCCTTGGTTGCTTCTTGTTGGGAGCTCGTTAGTTGCCGTTCCTTGTTCGTAAGCGTTTCGTTGAGCAGTCGGATCGTTTCCTCTCTTTTTGATAATAGTTCGTTTACCTCTTGTAGTTTTTCTACAGCTGAGCGATTGTTTTTGACTTCGTAATATTTACCCACCAGAAGATATACTACCAAGTAGTTGATGCTGGCAATAAGGATTGAAAACAGATGGGCTGAAAAGATAGCCCTGTTGCTTTTACCCGTGAACTCAAAAGCATCAAAAAAGAGTGCGGTAATACCATAGGAGCAAAAGGCATAGAAGATAGTAAAAGCATGGCTTACCAGTTTGCTATTGGTGGCTGTGAGCAAAATCATTAAGTGTATAGCTACCGCCAGAAAGCCAGCGGCTACTTCCCTGGACAAATCCCCCATCTCAGCAGGAAGTAAGCCACTGATTAGGGCTTGCGACTCAAAAATTAAATAACCAAAAATGGCAAAGAAACCAATCAGGATGGGGGGAAGTGAGAAAAGCGAATCCGCTGCTTTTTCGTAGAGTTTTGTCATTTAAAAATAGATTTTGCGCAGCTGTTGATCATTGATTTGTAAGAAGCCCTTGGCTTTCCAGGCAACATAGGTGATAAACTTGGTGAGGTAGTAGCGGTGGGAAAGCTTGTCATTGGTAAATGGCATATAAGTACCTCTTTTCAATAGGTCATTGCTCAACATATGTTCTATACTGTCACAGGCATGCTCATTGACTAACTCGCAAATGTTGATATCATGAGCTTCCAACAGTTTGTTCAAAGCCAATAAGAAGTCATTTTCATTGCAGGTATGGCAAGCTAGTAACTTGGGATTGTACCTACCTTCACTATCTGTTTCGGGAAGGATTTCCAGCCAGATATATTTCATGCTAAGGTTGTTCATGTTTGCTATAGTTTGGAAGTATTATTTTGCTGCAGCTGTAGGTTATGGTCAAAGTATTCTATGGCTCTTTCCAGCTTTTGTCCTTCACGCAAGCGATAGAAATTCTTGATCTTCTCTTTTTTGACTAACACCAAATCTACTTTGAAGATGGTACCTACCGGCCACTGTAAGCGAGACTTCCTGGATGCGGATACAAAAAGTAGAGGAATATTCTGGTCAGCTAAAGGTTGTAGCCGCACTCTGTTTTTGATCCTTACCGATTGTATGTAAACATCCAGGTAGTGCATAGTATCAGAATTTGAATTTCAAGGCTGCTTCTTCTGCCAGGTTTTGAGTCCGGTTAAACATCTCATTGTCAAACTTTCGGGTATCTATCCTGCTGAAGTACTTGTTTTTACAGTTCTGGTAGAAATGAATAACATGCCCAACAGGATATTCATTCTTTTCAATCAGCTCTATGCAGTACTGTAGCAGATGCCTGGGATTCAGAAAGGCATGTACATTAGAATCTAGTTTATCCACTTCAGAAGCCCTCCCTTGCCGGCGAAAGTTTCTCTCAATATGCTCTAGGGGCTCCCCTCTCTCTATAGCCTCATAGAAAGCGCTAAGCCATTTGCTAAGCCTCTTATCTCTTAAATATTCAGGATTTAGAGAAGGCATTTTATAGGTGCAAGTGACAATGGTAGTGTAGGGTGGTTGATTCAGCTTATATTCAATTTCCTTAACCGGTGTGATTCTTTTACTGGGTCTCAGATAGCCTTTCACATACATTCTTAAAATGAAGTTGGTCAGCGTATTGGTAGGATCTACATTTTCGTCAAAGCCTACTTTTTTGCTGTATCCCGGTATCACCTTGCCGTTCAGGAATCTGATGACCTGCATATAGGTGGCATTATCGGTATCGTAGGGAGCTAGTTCAAATTTTTTATTAGGCATAGTTTGCGTTAGTTAACTTATTAAAGTTTTAAAGTAAGAAAGTATAAAGGGTAGAGAACTTATGTTGAAAACATAGTTTGGGCTTAATGGAAAACTAAGTCAATCCTGAAAAAAATAGCTTGGTTGCTATTCGGACAATAAGATTCTCTTCTCGGAATTTTTTGCTATCTTGGGAGCAAATTCCGCAGTATAAATGCCGCCATTGCGGACTTTCCTCAAAATCAGTTTCAAGCAATTTTAGACCGGCTGCGAGACGCTGATTTTAGGGAGTTCTTTATGGTCATGAATAATTAAGGTGGCTTAATGATTTTCATTCTTAAGGTGTTTTATTGTGGATGATTAGGTCTTAAAATTTTGTAGTTTGAGACAATTAAAGTTTTAAAGTACCAGAAAGCACTTTCATCTATTGGGAGTGCTTTTTATGTTTTATTATGAAGTGGCTATCTATTTCTTTCTTTTTCTTCTAATGGACGAAAATCATCAAGTTCTTCACCAAAGTGATCTGTTAAATAATTCTCTATCAATTGCGATAAGTTTACTGCCTTTCTCATTGAAAGCTCTTTAATACCATCCTTCTTCCATTTAGTAATACTAATAAAAAAAGAATCTTTTTTAAGCTTGGCACTTGTATCTGGCATAGCTTTTATTATTTTTACTAAAAATTATTATTAATACTCCTTTGTATTAATTTTAAGCAAATATTTAATTATTACTGAAATAATCAAATAATATTTTATTTAAAATAAAATAGAGTAATTATGACTAACATTGGTAGTAGAATTAGTGAAGCTAGAAAAGCTGCTTCTATTTCGGCAACTGATTTGGCTAAACACTTAAACAAAACCTCTAGTACTATAAGCCAGTACGAATCAGGGCGTATAAAAGTGGGAATTGAAACACTAGTACAAATTTCTGAAATATGTAGGGCTGATTTATATTGGTTATTGACTGGAAAGGGTAATAAAATTATAAGAGAGGATGATTTGATAGATGAAAAATTAATCGCTTTATCATCTAGTCAGTCTGAAAAAATTGATGTAGATGTTTTAGTAAAAATTAAAAATGAAGTTGAAGGGCTTTACAAAGCTCAAATAGAAGATTTGAAAAAGCAGCTTTTAAAGGCTGAAGAAGAGAAGAATAGATTTATTAATATTGTTGAAAAATTTGTTTCGGTAAAGCATAAGGTAACTGGAAATCTGGCCGCAGTAGTTAGGGAAATAAATAGTTTTTCTACTGTTCCAGTTACCACTCGACTTTGTTAAGTCGTATAAGGCTAAAAATCAATAGGTTACGACGTAAGATTCGAGTCCCGTCCAGACCGCTAACAAAAATTTTAAAAGCCTGTAATTCATGGAATTACAGGCTTTTTTTTGCGTAAATATCAATGTATTTTTTTCGCCTCTCCTACTAATATTTAAATCTTCTCTGCTCATTCTACGCTTTCTGATTGCGATTATTTCTTAGCTATTTATACAAGGCAGGTTTGCTAACCCTCATCATTAGGCAAATCTCTTTTACTAATATGCTATCATCCCGATACATCTGTATGAGTAACTTTTGCTTATTTTATTCAATGCTTTCGGCCTACCTCTAATATTAGCTCTAGATTGTGCTGCATGATTGCCTCCCAGTATCAATTCAAGATCAGGTTACCCTCAAACTTTGCCAGGGTACCGAACATATGGAACACAAGCTTACCGTGGAAGAACTTATATCAATGGATTACTGAAGGCTTACCAATACTATCCCTCTTTTTCCAGATATCCCGATCAGTTGATGCGGACTTTGAAGAAACAGCCAAGTCTATCCAATCACCAATATATCAATGAATCTCCTTCACGAAGTCTCACTTTTACCTTATACCCTATCCCGGGGTTAAATTAGTTTTATGTATAAGTATGTAATTGCAAGTGTTTTAGGCTGTAAAATAGCTCAAACAAAATTATTTTTTAGTAAGCTTTAAAGATCACTTTAAGTCTTCTGTTAAACATTCTACAACCATTTTCACCAAAACGTTTAAGCTAATTAAGAATCAACAGGAAGATGTCCGAGGAAAATGTACAACAGACATTGGATAAGGCGCAGAGATGCCTTGCATCCTTTACCCCCCAGCACAGAAACAGGAGATAGAAAGCTCCTATTTAACCTACATAATAGATTTATTTAGCTTTTGCTGAAAGTGCCAAAGTAGAAAGAAGGTTGACATTCGGATTATGTTGGTTTGAACCCCATGATATCGCTTCACCCATTCAGCTATACCTGAAGTAAGAGCTTCCTAATTGTCTACGATGCATTAAAACACTAAAAGACATGTCCTATATTTTTTACAGGATATAAATATGACATTTATAGCTACTAAAAATAGCAACTAATAATTGATTTAGTTATATAACTAATTTGTAAAATTACAATATGTATTCCCCAAATAATTTTATACTTACACTATTACTTTTTAAAACAATGTGCATTTGCCGAATTTTTGCTTTTGGAGTGATCATACTAAGTGATTGAAGCTTTTTGAAATAATCGGTGGTCTACTCTCCCATGCGGAGCATCCTAAGCGTAGATAGATAGCATTCCTTATCTATTGATCAGCTTTAACGCTACATCAGCGAGCCAACAAAGTCATAACCATCTGAATTTCAACATTTTGCCACTTAAAAAAGCACGCAAACATAAAGTTTACATGTGTTTGGGATCTCTAACTATATAAAATTGATTAATGAAAAATTTTACAAAATTATTCTACTTCCTTAGCCTATTTGTAGTAGTTATAGGCATAATTTCCTGTGAGGAAGATGGCCCATCAGCGGAAGCACTCAATTCAGATTGCGGTTCGGTGACAATACAAGCTACATCTGATGTCCAGACGATTGATAGATTACCTAAGGGGGTCGTAAAATTGTTTTCGGGAGGTTACAACAGATCTGTTGATAATGACTATGGTATCTATGGAAAGACATATATATACCAAAGCAGAGACTCGATCTTTCGGCATGATATGATTGTCACATTTGACTACTATATTATTGCGAATGTAGACCAAGATACTGTTGATAGCGGTGAGGTTACGTTCAGAGTGAATAAGGGAGATCATTCTGAGGTCGTTATTCCTTTTTTCACCTACTCCATTAATGAAGAAAGAATAGGCTATTTGTATCACCATCATAAGATTGCAAACATTAAACTGGATTACCAAAGTGAATGTCCTGAATTAGCGAATGAGGAAAGTATAGATGAAGATGAAGTAGAGGAGGCACAAACTTCCGATGAGAAATATCCGCAACCGGTATTAGGTACGCTAAAAAGTAAAACCTCGAGTTCATTTATTGTTGCGGAAAATGGAGTAGTTCCAGGGAGCAAAACAGCATCATCATTTGGTTTATTTTACTCGGCTGGAGAGTCGGCGGTAAAAGTACCTTCTACTGGAAGTCTGGAAGGTTTTGAGCTTGAGGTATCAGGCCTTAAGTAAGCGACTAAATATATGGTACGTGCATACGCTGTACAGGATGACTCAACCTTTTACAGCAATAATTATTTGATTGTGGAAACGGATGCCAAGGAGATCGTAAAACCTACTGTATCTGTGGGTACTGAAATCAAATCTAAGACATCCAGTTCATTCTCGATTGCTGGTAATAAAGTAGAAAATAGCATCCCTGAGCCAACGGAATTTGGGGTAGCGTATGCACTGTCAGATGACTCTACTAAGGTCGTTGAAAAAATTGCCTCTGCTGGCAGTGCTTCTGGCTTTGAGGTAGAGGTTCCTGGACTTGATGCAAATACAGAATACTTTGTCTGGGCCTATGCGGTGCAGGAAGGCGAAACTATTTACAGTGCTTCGTCTACCACTGTAACAACAGCAGGTGAAGAACCCACCGTTACTGTAGGAACTACCGTAAGTAATGTTACGTCTGGCTCATTCACTATTGCTGGAAATACGGTGGATGGTGGTTCTCCGGCCCCTACTGAGTTTGGTGTTGCCTATGCTATGACCGATGATTCGGCCAACAGCCAAAAAATACCCTCTAACGGCAGTGCTTCCGGCTATGAAGTATCAATTTCTGAGCTTGATGCAAATACGGAATATTTTGTCTGGGCCTATGCTGTGCAGGAAGGTGAGACTATTTACAGTGCTTCATCCACCAGCGTAACGACCTCAGGTGAAGAACCTACCGTAACTGTTGGAACAACGGTGAGTGAGGTTACGTCTGGTTCGTTTACCATTGCCGGAAATATAGTAGATGGCGGTTCTCCTGCCCCCACGGAATTTGGTATTGCCTATGCTACGACCGATGATTCGGCCAACAGCCAGAAAATATCCTCTAACGGCAGTGCTTCCGGCTATGAAGTAAGCGTAACAGGGCTAGACCCAGAAACCACTTACTATGTATGGGCTTACGCCGTACAGGATGGAAATACTATTTACAGTTCATCCTCTAAGCAGATTGTTACTGAAGCGGAGGTTGCTACTCAGGGGACCGTCACGTTTAATAGTCAAGAATACACCATTGATGGTGGTAGCTGGAACGAGTTCATTTCTGGAGAGATATTATTTGATATGTATCAACAGGGAGATGGTTTCCAGGATTTTGGTATCGGTATTACCCTGATTTCTAACGACCCTGAAGGAATCGTTTCCGGAACATACACATTTAATGGTAGCGGGCTTAAATTTGATGATAGTTCCCAAGTTTCCACTACCAATAGCAGTCTCGTATCTACCTACTACGATGCTACAGGAGGTACCATAATATTGACTATTGAGGCCAATGGTGACTATACTCTGGAAATGGATTTCACTACGACTAGTGGCTCTGTTACTGGAACTTACACCATACCCAAAGTATATTAAACAACATAAATTTATAGGTATGTAAACAAAGCAGCACCTCTCCAACTGAACTGGGAGGTGCTGTTCTATTATGGAAGTAAGGTATTAAATTAGCTAATGAATTCAATTAAGACTAAACAAGCTATTCCACTACCTGTAACTTACTTTGTTATTCGGGGTCTTCTACACTGGCAAAAAGGTTGTTTAAAGTTTCTCCGTAGGTAGGATGAGCGAAAATTCCATCTCTTAACTGCTCGTAGGTAAGCCCACCCATCATCGCAATTTCCAGCATTGACATCATTTCACCTCCAACTTCTGCCAGACAGCTAGCCCCTAAAATCGTTTTGTCCTCAGGGCTTACCAACACTTTAAGTATACCACTAGTTTCATTAGCTTCTATTGCTCGTGCTGCTTTTGACATGGGCATCTGAGCTATCTGGTACTCAATACCTTGCTCTTTTGCCATCTTCTCATTTAAACCTACCCTCCCGAGTTCGGGTTTGGTAAACATAGTATATGGCACTAGGCGATCACTAATTTTTCTTTTCTTCTCTCCAAACAGATAGTCGTTTACTATTCGGAAATCATCGTAAGAAATATGTGTAAACTCAGGCCCTCCTTTGCAGTCACCCAGCGCAAATATACCTTCCACATTCGTTTCCAGATACTCATTGACTTCTATATAATCGTGTTTTGCTAGTGTAATACCACTTTGCTCAGCTTTCAGGTTTTTGGTATTCGGATTTGTTCCGATTGCAAGTAGTAAATGGGAGCCTTTAATAGTTTTATTGACCTGCCCTTCAAGACTGCACACAATGTTAGCTCCAGATTTTTCAACCTTACTGAGCTCAGAATTGAGGTATACATCTACTCCTTCTTCTTCCAGAAATTCTTTAATATATGCTGCTATGTCCTGGTCTTCTTTAGGCGCCAGTTGTTTAGCATTTTGAATGATACTGACTTTACTACCCAGCCTACGATACATTTGTCCAAACTCTAGACCTATATATGACCCTCCTAAAATGATCAGATGCTCAGGCAGCTCTTTCAGATCCATCATGCTCTTAGAGGTAAGATAGTCTATTTTATTTAACCCCTGAATGTCTGGAATACGAGGACTCGTACCCACATTAATAAATATCTTCTCAGCGGTCAGTTCTTCTTCTCCCCCCTCGTTAAGCGTGACTTTTATTTGTTTTTTACTGACAAAACTAGCTTCACCAAAAAAGTAGTCAATATTATCGCTTTCAAAAATGGTCTTTTCAACACCTTCTCTCCACTGTTTAACTATTTCATCTCTACGTTTGATTACCTGCTGAAAGTTTGTTTTGGGGGCAGTGGCTTCAATTCCTACCTCTGCTGCTGTACTTACTACATGGCTTACACTTGCAGAAGCTACCATCGTTTTGGTAGGAGTACAACCATAGTTAACACAGCTACCCCCTGGATGCTGTCGCTCTATTACTGCCGTTTTCCAGCCTTTACCTGACAAAGTGCTTGCCAAGGGGCTACCTGCCTGACCTACTCCTATTATTATTGCGTCATATGTTTTCATAAGAAAAAATCGTACGTAAAAAAATCTATCCTACTTTCAAAAAAGATAAAGAGGGGCCAGTAACAAAGCTCCTCTTTAATTCAAAAATTGTTACTAAATCAATCTTATTCAGTAGTAAAATGTTTGCAGGCAGTAGTTTACTCAGGTTTAATTAGTGAAAATAACGTTTACAAATTAAAAATTAGACTACCGCTTATCCGACTGGCCAGACCTACATTTCTGCCGGATACATACTGACCATAACCCACCGATACCCCTACTAATGAAGAAATTGGATAGTATGCATTTGCTCCTAGCTGCGCATAGTTGACACGAGTCTCGTTAAAAGGTACTTCTCCAGGGGTAATATCCGGAGCATCACTGTCCGAATACTGACTCTCAGACCAGATATCTAAATAGAATTTAGCAGCGGCAAAACCTACCTTTGCTCCTAATACAGTAGCATTTGGCACATCATTGCTGCGAAGTGAGTAGCCAGCCTGTAGGTTGGCAAATAATCCGCTCTTAGTTTGATACTGTATTAATACTTTGGGGTCCATACGCGTAGACTGGTTACCTATAGACAGAACGGCATCAGCTTCGTAGTCGCTAAGTGGAGTGGAAAGACCAAGAGCTCCTACAAAAGATAGCTTTCCCCCATCTGTTTCCAGACTTAGGGGATTCCATTCCAGAAAAAGAGACACATCCTGAAGATTATCCACATCCTGGTCAAGTGTTTCATCATCACCATCTCCTTTAGCCTGTATATAGGGCAAATTGACTATAATATCAAGTTTGTCAGTAAGTCCGTAAGCTGCAAACAATGAAATACTTTGCGTACTAATCTCGCCTCCGTAAGGAGCGGGAGCATCACGCTTTTCATCAGCAAAATAAAACTGATCATAGGATTCCCAAGAGTAAGACAAGGCAATGGTAGTATTACCCTGACCGAGCGTAAAACCATCTGTTAGGTTTTGGGCCTGTAAGCTTGAAGTAAAAAACCATAAAATGGTTAAACCTGAAATAACTTTGTAGAAGTAGGGCATCTCATAGAAAATTTTGTCAAAATAATATATGTTAAAAGAATTATTACTTATCGTTAAACAGACTAAAGTTCCTAATTTCATATCAGATAAAATGTCATTCAAAAGACAGATACTAAGCTTTTATAAAGGCTTATTCTTTAAGGTTTTGAGATATCATTTTTTGTAATTCTATGAGAATATCACATCGTAAGAAGTAAATACCATTAAGGAAATAATATCATAAATACTCCTTTATATTTGCTTACTAAAGCCTTCAGTCCATACACAAACAGGACGCTACATACGGGCAAAGATTGTTTATTATCTGCTATACATCGTCAGTTTTGAAAACACGAAAAATTGTCAAATGCATATTCAGCCTAGTATTAGTCTACTCAAGCCTTAGCATCTGCTTTTTAGCTCAGGTTGCAGGACAATCCTTAATGGTAGATCAGGCATATGCATTGTTTAAAGAAGGGAAGCTGGAAAAAAGTCGTGAAGCTATAGATATGGCTGCTGAACACCCCAGCACCGTACAAGATCCTAAAACATGGTACCTGAAAAGCTTCATTTACAAAGAACTTTCCGGTACATCTAAGTCAGATGATATTAAAAAGACAAGTATAGCCTCAGCACTTAAATGCATAAGCATAGATACCGCTGGTCGCTATACTAAAGATTGCCGTGCTATCCTCAAGTTTGTCTATACCTCATATTTGAACGATGCTGTCAACGCTTTGAACCAGCAAGAATTTTCCACTGTAATGTCTACGCTTAAGCCTATACTGGAAAGCGAAGACGAGGCAGCGAACCCACTAAGGCCTCAAGCTCTGTTTTACACAGGGTATGCTCTACTGCAGAGCAGTAAACAGCAAGAAGCCAGAGATTTCTTTTTTCGGGCATTGCAACTAGGTTTTCATGATCCTCTGATCTACGAAACTGAGGCGATGTATAGAATGAATAACTCTGAGTGGGATAGTACAAGATATTATTTAGACCAGGGACTTCAACAGTTTCCTCAGGATGCTAACCTGCTAGTGAGTAAACTCAATTTTCTGATGATGGGTGAACAGTATGAAGCTGCGGAAGAGACGGTAAAGCAGTACCTGGATCTTTACCCAGAAAATACTGAAGGGCTTCTTCTGGCAGGTACGATCTATGAAAAGCTGCTACCCCTATCTGAGGATTCAAACCTGTATTACGAAAAGCAAATTCAGGTCTACGAAAAAATTCTAAATAAAAACCCCGACCATTTACAAGCTAATTACAATCTGGGCATCGTGTATTATAACCGAGCCGTAAAAACAATCAACCAGGCCGCTCAAAACTATGACATGGATATACTGGCGTTCAATAGCCTTTTAAATGAGTGTAGTCAGCTATTCATGAAGGCCCTCCCCTATGTAGAAAAAGTAAGTAAACTTGATGACACTCATGTTAATGCGCTCAAAGCACTGGAAGGTATTTACTATAATATCAATGATTATGAGCAGTACAATTTAGTTAAAGTAAAACTTGAAAAATTGTAGACACAGTATCCACATGAAAACAAAACTTCTAATAATTAGTGCTTTGATGGTTTTCGTAGGGTTCTGTGCTGATGCTCAAACCCCAGAGAACTATAAAGAAACTCAGGACAAGATCCACACGATATATCTGTATAACTTTTCGCGATACTTCGTCTGGCCAAAAGCCAAGTACGAAGAGTTTGTGATTGGAGTTATGGGCGAACATAGTGTTTCTGATGAGCTGAAAAAAATGGCAGAGGCTAAAACCGTTGGTGGCAAGCCTATTAAGGTTAAAACTTACAGAAACCCTAAAGATATAGACACCTCCTGCCACATCGTGTTCATTCCTTATGAAAACAGTTACTGGCTCAGTGAAGTACTTTCTCATACCAGAAACAACCCGGTATTAGTGGTAAGTAGCAAGCCGGGTATGGGCAAGTTTGGTAGTCTGCTCAATTTTATTGCTTATCAGGGAAAAATAACCTTTGAAATTAACGAAGAAGCCATTCAGAACCGTAACCTACAATTTGCTCAACAGGTGAAAGCTATTGGAAAGGTGTTATAAACCACTCATCATATCCATTGAAAAGAGGCCGTTTGAATGAAATCCAAACGGCCTCTCGTATTATATACGATCTATTAAAACTTCTTTATACGTATCATAAATGATATAACAACTACTAGAAATTAGTATCAATGATTGGTTCGGTAAGGGTGTTATCTGCAAAGTCCATGATGACTACCCCATACCTTCCGCTAGGCTGCGAATTGAAGTAGTTACGAACTCTTGGGTTGATGTTATCAGACACTGCATCTATGTCGGGGATACCGAACCAACCGGGCTTATAGCCACTGGTATAATTTAAAAACAATCTGCTTTGGCTAGCGGAAGTGCTAGCTTCAACCAACAAATTTTCAATAGCATTCCATTTCGAATTATTATCCGGTACCTGGTACTGATCTTGAACCTTGAGCTGTGCCTGCGCATTGTTTATTTCAAATGTTGTATTGTCAGACCAGGCAGTAGCAGCAATACCCTTAGGTAGCAAAGAAGCTGAGAACCTTCTCAATAATACTATTTTACCTCTTACCTGCCCCAAGTCAGGTATACCAGCCCCCAAATACCATTTGGAAGGGTTTTGTTGTACGTAGCTGTCAAAAGTCTGCTCAAAAGAGCGTGTATTGTTAGTTGGATCATACTCTTCCTTTACTGACATAACGATGGTCTCATCTGGATTGGACTGTAAAAAGCTAAAGCAGTCATTAAGCACATCATTAAAATTAATGTTTTGATATACCACACCATGATGTATGGCAAAAGCATCGTCAATGTGTCTGCACCTGATATCCAGATAGCGTACCCCTGCTTGTAGCTGCTGTAGAATACTTAGATCCTGACATTTTGCAGTCCCGGAAAGCAAGGGATGATCGTAACGAGCGCCGCTATCATGTGTACCCGGTATTGATAACGCAGACAAGCTGGTAGCATCGCTGAGTACGCTCATCCAGTTTTGGTTGGTGTAAGTATCAGTTTGTATATTCTGATCAGCCAAAGGCATATTCCCAGTCTTCATGAGTTGGAGGTTTTCCTGCTCACAAGAGGCAAAAGCAAAGAGCACAAACAGGCTAAAAAAAGATTTTAGTAGGTTTTTCATGATTGTAAGTATTGGTTTGAAAAATGATTGAGTAAAAAAAACCGCATCAGAATATTCTGATGCGGTGTAAATTATTTACCAGCCTTCGTTCTGGCTTAATATGCCATTGCTAGCCTCAATTTCATGTGGTGGTATAGGCCACACACTATGGATTTCAGGATCAAACTGAGGGCGTGCTGGCCAGGCCACACTACCGTCATGCGCGTGAAGCGGTTGTGCATAAATGGAGTCCGCATCTCCCCAACGTACCAGGTCAAAATGGCGATCACTCCATTCTCCCGCTAACTCACATCTTCTCTCCCGCTTAAGGTCTTCCATATTAGCTCCGCTAATGGGAGAAAGTCCGGCACGAGTGCGCACTTCGTTAAGTGGAGCATCTCCGTTTTTACCATCTGCTATCAGAGCTTCAGCTTTGATCAGTAGAACTTCCGCATAACGGATTAGCGGTACATTTAAGTCTGTAGAAGGCTTGTCGCCATTGGGGTTAACCCGGTTTACATCGCTAAAGGGCTCCACGTACTTTCCAAACATATAACCCGTTTCGTTATTTGAAGTCTGGTACCAGGTAAATGGCTCTCCAAAATAGGTAAACTCTGTTCCTTCTTTAAAAATAGTTACATCACGACGAGCATCACCTTCCTGATAGGCATCATAAAGTTCTTTGGTGGGTTGGTAGTACCCCCAACCGTTGTACTTACCCCAACCTTTATTTTCAAACATAACCCCAGGTAAAATGCTCCCAGTCTGGGTATTTGATACAACCGACCAGATGTATTCGCTGCCAAAGTTTTCTGCCGATGAAAAAACAGCTCTATAATCTTCTGATGGATTTCCGGTATTAATTAAGGCATGCTGACCTGAGTTTATGACTAAATCTGCTGATTCTACTGCCTTAGAATACTTGGAAGCATCATACTGTGCCCAGTATAGATAAGTTTTCGCCATAAACGCCTGAGCAGCAGTTTTATGGGCTCTACCTCTGTCTGCTGCACCATATTCACTAAAGTAAGGAAGCAGTGCCGCGGCCTTTTCAAATTCGCTCACGATGTAAGCGTAATTTTCATTGACGTGAGCAGTACGCGGAATGTTGAAGTTTGCCATATCTTCACGATCAATGATAGGGACACCAGCTTTTTCATTCCCAAAGCGATAAGCCAGATCCAGGTACATAAGCCCTGAGAAAAAATAAGCTTCACCCATAATTCTGTTTTTCAGGCTTTCATCTATCTCCATACCTTCCAGGTTATTTATGATATCATTAGCCCTTTTGATCACCGTATATTTTTTAGACCAAATGTTCCGAATATAGCCTTCGTCACCGGTACAAATAAAGTTTTTCATATTATCAGGGTCAGCCTTTACCCTACCTGTTACCATATCATCACTGGCATTAATGAACCAGAAGTAACCTCTACCATACATATCGTCATCGGTCATGGCACTGTATAAGCCATTAGAGGCTGCAATGGCATCACCGTCAGTTTGCCAGAAGGTAGCATCAGTGGGAGAACCTATGGGTCTAAGTTCCAGAAACTCTTCGGAGCAGGCCGAGACCGTCAGTATCAAAAATACGAGAATACTATATTGTAATGTTTTCATAAGATTGCATAGTTGTATATTAAAAATCACGCTCCTGAAGTGTTAAAGCCCAATGTTTAATCCAACAATGAAGCTTCTGGACTGAGGATAATACCCCTGATCTATACCATGATCAGCAATAACTTCAGGGTCCATACCAGAGTATTTAGTGAGTGTTAGAAGATTGGTAGCCGTGAAGTAAAGCCTGAAAGAAGAAGTTCGTATGCGTTCGCGCAGCGCTAAAGGCAGTGTATAGCCGAGCGTCAGATTTTTGACACGCATATATGAGGCATCTTCAAGATACCAGTCAGAAGTTGTTCCGAAATTGTTATTTTCATCTTTAACTGACACTCTTGGTATGTCGGACCCAGTGTTGTCAGGCGACCAGGCATCTTTGATATCACTCATCATATTATAACCCTGCGTAGGCTTTAGTGTACTAAACTTTAAGCCGTTAAATACCTTCACGCCCTGTACACCCTGAAGCAACATGCTCAAATCAAAGTTTTTGTAGTTCAGGTTCAAACTCATACCATAGGTCAGGTCAGGGAAGTTGTCACCTTTAAACACCTTATCTTCTTCATTTAACTTTCCATCACCGTTCTGATCTACAAACTTCAGATCTCCTGCCTGAGCCAGAGCTTGTATTGGCTCGCCATCGGGTCCGGTATAGCTCTCCACTTCCTGATCGCTCTGGAAAAGCCCATCCGTTTCATACACATAATACGAGTAGATCGCGTGCCCAACTTCGCTACGCAATGGCTGTAAAATACCTCTAACATTGTTGCCATGTTGTATGTTGGTGTAGTTTTCGCCGAGGCTGGTCACCTCATTCTGTATAGTAGTAATGTTTGCAGAAACATCCAGGTGAAGGTCACCAATATTGTTATTATAACCCAGCTGAAACTCCAAACCTTTGTTTTCTACCGAACCTGCATTTTCCCAGGGGGAATTAGACACGCCAGCTGTACCCACAAGTGGTACCTGAAGCAGCATATCATCTGTCTTTTTGATGAAGTAATCTGCATTTACATATACCTTATTTTTAAGCAAACTTGCATTGATGCCAATATCTGTTTGCGTAGTGGTTTCCCACTTGATGTCAGGGTTAGCAATACCATCTATAGCATAGCCATAATAATCTGTGTAAGATGCAGGGTCCCCTAAAAGTGCCTGAGTACGGCTCAGAGTAATGGCTGTAGGATAATTTCCTAATGCACCCTGGTTACCAATTTTACCCCAGCTTGCCCTTACTTTCAAATCGTCCAGCCAACTGGCACCATCCATAAAGCCTTCGTTGGTAAGTCTCCAGGCCAATGATGCTGAAGGGAACACACCCCAGCGGTTGTCTTCGCTAAGCTTAGAAGAGCCATCTCTACGCACAGTAGCCGTAAAGAGGTATTTATCGTCAAAGTCATAATTCAGTCGAGCCAGGGTAGAGATCAACGAATTTTCGCTTTTACCACCGGCAGGTGTACCAAAAGGGCCATTAGCATTAGGGAAGTATTGTTGGTCTGGCACTTCGCTCTGGAAACCACGAGCATCCATTCTAAAGTACTCATAACTGTTTTTCTGAGCCATATAACCTAGCAAAAGGTTAAAACTATGCCTGTCGGCTAATACTTTGCTGTACGATAATGTATTCTCTATTACATATGCATTAGAGATGATGTTCTCCTGGCTGAGTTCGTTATAATCAAAAATTTTACCCGGCTCGGTAATCCGTGAAGTGAAGCTTTTGGCAGAAGTGTTAGAGCGGTTAAGCCCGGCATTTAAACGATAATTGAGTCCGTCAATCAGGCTATATTCCAGATAAACATTTCCCGTAATATTGGTTGTTGGGCGCTTGTGGTTCAATCTGTCTAGATAAGCTACCGGATTAATCAGATCACCATAGGAACCTATATAACTACTTCCACGAGGAGCTACTCCTCCGTACAGGCCATCTTCTTCATTCTCCCAGATTGTAGCACTAGGAGGGTAATACAATGCTGTAATTACTGCACCGGTGTATCCGGAAGTTGTGTTCACCCCATAGTTTCCGTTGTTAAACGCCAAGGCGAAGTTTTCTCCTACCTTAAGTTTATCATTAAGGTCAAAGTCGCTATTTAAACGCAGCGAGTATCGCTCTGCCCAGGTGTTCTTTAATGTACCTTCGGTCTTTTTATAACCTAACGAACCATAGAAACGGCTATGCTCACTTCCACCATTCACTGAAAGATCATAGTTCTGGATAATACCAGTCCTGAAAATCTCATCCATCCAATTGGTTCTGGTTTCCAGGCCATATGCGTTAGTTTCTGCTTGAATATATTCTCTGCCCGCATAGTCCGCTGCATACCCTCCATTATCAAAAGCAAGGTTCATTACATCGGCATATTCCTGAGCATTTAAAGCGTCCAGAGTATTCCAGGCATTTTGTACTCCTGCATATGCATTCAGGTTAATACTGGGCTTTCTGCTACTGCCTTTTTTAGTAGTCACAATTACCACACCTGCCGCTGCACGAGCTCCATAGATAGCCGCCGCCGATGCATCTTTTAGTACAGTAAGTGACTCAATGTCTGCTGGGTTAGGCAAAGTAGCTCCCGGTAAGCCATCTACAACATACAAGGGCTCTTCATTAGACAAGGTACCTATACCTCTTACCCGCACAAGAGGAGCAGCCGTAGGGTCTCCCCCATTATTGAGCACTGTAACTCCAGCTACAGTACCCTGCATAATCTGCTGAGCATTGTATATGGGGCGTTCATTAATCTGTTTAATCGCGTCTACTTCAGCTACAGCTCCAGTAAGGTCTTTCTTTTCTGCTGTACCATAACCGATAACGACCACATTGTTTAATGAGGTTAATGATGGCATTAGCGTAACATCTATAACAGACCTACCCCTCACAGGTATCATTTCAGTTTCGTATCCGATAAATGAAAAGGCCAGAGTATCCGTTTCGGCTACCACCAGTTTGTAGTTACCATCTATATCAGTGATCGTACCCAGATTAGTGTCTTTTACCAGCACATTTACGCCAGGTATCGGTAGGTTATCTACATCTGTTACTCTACCGCTTACTGAAATTTCGGATATTTTATTAATAGTTTGGTTTTTTTCGGGACGCTTTACAACGACAATACTCCGGTTTATCCGCTTAAAATTCAGGTTTGTCTGAGATGCTACCGAGTACAGTATATCCTTTAAGGATTTGTTTTCTGCTTTTACAAAAACCTGCTGATTTAAATCTACATAGCCGCTACTGTAAGAAAAGGTAAACTCTGTACGCTTCTCTATTTCGCTCAGCACATTTTTTACATTGGTTTTGCCTAATGTCAGGCTCAGCTTAATTTCGCTCAGGCTTTGCTGACTTTCGGCCCGGGCTTCCACAATGGTGGTACTCAGCAAAAGCTGCACAGCAAGCCATAGGCATACTGTCCTGCTTATGCCTATGAATGACAATACATGTTTTTTCATAAACAACGAGGTTAAGTAAGTAGGTAAAAAAAAGATTAAGTAATGATGATAGCTTTATTCAGTAGCGCAGGGAGACTCTTCCAGTACCACCTGCCTTGCATTTATCTGATAATTCATACAAGCCGCATAGTGCATCACTTCCAGTATGCTCTCCAGAGTTTCGTGCTGAAAAGCACCGGAAAATTTCCTTTGTAGTAAAGCTGCCTGTCTAACCTCTATTTCCACATCGTACCAGCGCTCCAGTTTTGGTAATATTTCTGCCAAGCTCATATCCTCAAATACTAGCTTACCCTCTCGCCAGGCAGTTATCGCAATTATATCCTGTTTACCTTTTAGTAAAGAGCTACCACTATCAGATAGGCGTACACCTTCAGTAGGCTCCACCAGCTTGTACACACTGCTATCCTGTTTTAGTTGTACATTCACCAAGCCGCTAGCCACAGCTACCGAAGCTTTGCCCTGCTCGTATTCATTCACGTTAAAAGAAGTACCCAGCACTTTTATCTCAAGAGATTGAGTCTGTATGCTAAAAGCTGACTGCTCATTACGCACTACATCAAAAAAGGCTTCTCCTTCTAGGGTAACTTTTCTTTGCTTAAAAGCGCGGTCATAGCTAAGACTACTACCTGCATTGAGCCACACCTTAGAGCTATCAGGTAAGCGAACGGTCTGTATTTTACCTTTAGGCACACGTATCTCTACCATGTTCGGCTCGTACTCAGCTACTGTCTGTTCAACAATAATTTCTCTGCCTGGCAGCCACCAAAGCGCTAAAGCCAGAATAATTGATACGGAAGCAGCCAGCCCTAAATACATAGGGCTCAACGATGGACTTTTCTTTTGTACTGGTGCTACTGACTCTTCCAGCGCAATAAGTTTATGACGTAGCCTCTGCTTACCCCGCTGCAAATTATAGCTTGGGTAATATCTTTCTTTTTTCCACTCTCGCACTGCTTCGTCATACAACTGCTTTTTGTCTGGTTCTGAAGCCAGAATATCATGCAGCCTATGCTGTTCTTCAGGACTTGCTTCTCCTGACAAAACTCTGGTAAGCAATGTCCAAAAGTGTGCTTCGTTCATTTTTATGCTCTTCTACTACTATGACAGTAGTAGAAGAAACAATCTGGTAGTCTGTAGCAGATTTTTTTTATTTTTTTTTACAGCTGTAGAGAAAGTAAAAGTGTAGTAGTAGCCGATAGGTAATGCACTAAGGAGCTAAGGTGTGCTTTATATCCATTCATGTGTTTAACGGCCAGGGTCATATGCTTTTGAACCGTTTCCACTGATATATTGAGCAGCTCTGCTATCTCTTTGTAGGGGAGGCCATCCAGTCGGTTGAGCCTGAAGATGAGCTGACGTTTAGGGGGCATCTGAGAGATGAGTTCATCTACTTTATGAAAAAGGTCTTCGTAGTACAACGATTTCTCTACGCCTTCTTCCACCGGATAAGCCTGGGTATAATCCTCATAGCTTCTGTGTCGCTCCTCTTTCTGCAAAAGGTTAAGCGACTGGTTTTTTACAGCTACCAGAAAATAAGACTTAAGTTTTTGGCGGATAGTCAATGTTTGCCGATTAGCCCACAGCTTTACAAACACATCGGCCACAGCCTCTTCTGCAAGCTGAACATTTTTAAGAAAATAGAGAGAAACTTCCACCAGCGTATCATAGTACTTTTCAAAAAGCGCTTCCAAAGCCTCTTCATCTCCAGCCTTGATCATGTGGAGCATTTGCTCGTCACTCAACTGATTGTACTTTTCTTTCATACTCACCGATGTGGAAGAAGTTTACTACAAAAGAAAAATTTAATTTAAATGAATATTCAGTCAGACGATTAAATTAGTATTAACTTCTATACAGATAATTCTTATTTATTTAACAGCTCTCCCTTAGCCTCATTTATGTTTTTCTTTAAGTTTATAGCCAAGAAGTGTGTTGTACTACCTTATAGCCCTTTTGTCACCCTGCACATGGCTACTTTTTAAACTATAGGTAAATGACATAACTTTCAAAGTAGTTTAACCCCCAACTATCAACGCTATTAGTTTTTGCTAACTAAAACTTCAAAGCTTTTGATCAAGCCCATTGAGTGTGCATGTGCTTATGCTTTTTTTAGTACAAAAATCTGTAGTTGGCTCATTAAAATGTACACTTGCTGATCTGGGCCGTTTAGCATGCCCAGAGCTCACAGATACAAGCCTGATAGATACCAGAAAAAGTTACACTTGAGCAAAAAACTTTGCCTTAGCTCTCAGGTTCTACTAGTGTATCAACTTAAACACAAAACAATGAAAGAAGGCTCTAAAGTAAAATGGAAGTGGGGAGATAATTGGGCACAAGGGAAAGTGCAGAGTGTATTTGAAGAAAAAACCACCCGAAAGATAAAAGGAGCAGAAGTAACCAGAAACGGCTCCAAAGATGACCCTGCTTTGTATATTGAACAGGAAGGTGGAGATCATGTACTTAAATTGGCTAGTGAAGTAAAGGAGGCATAAAAGTTATGAAAGACGACAAGAAAGAAGAAGTATACCAGGACTTTTATGATGGTGTAAATATGGCTCCTGCTGAGTTGGAAGACTGGTTGGAAACAGATGCGTCTAAGTCTGTAGGAAACGACAGTGGTGATGGCGAAGCAGTAGGCCATAAATCTGGCAAAAAAATCGTTAAGATAAAACGTACCAACAAAGAAGACTTGAGCGACGATCAGTACGAACATATGCAGAAAGTGGTAGGCTACATTAACAGGCACCTTTCACAAAAACCCAAAAATGATGTAGAAGACAGCAAGTGGAGATATAGCCTGATGAACTGGGGACATGACCCTCTCAAATAGCGCTAATTATTTAACTGCATAGATAAGTAAAGCCACCTTAATGACTTAGGGTGGCTTTTTTGAATAAAGAAACCAGACATTTTTATCAGGTTAGGGAAGAATATAATATTTGTCACACTAAATAAAGCATCAATAATTTTCTGTATATTCAAATAGTGCGTCGGGAATGAAGCGATATCCCCCTACTCCACATTAACCTCAATTGCCATGTTCCGCACCTATCTAAAATTTGCTACCCGAACTTTCTTAAAAGATAAATTTTACTCTGCGCTTAATGTCATAGGCTTGGCGCTGGGTATTGCAGTAAGCATTATTATTCTGCTTTACCTTCAGAATGATCTTACCTACGATCAGCATCACACTAAACATCAACAGATTTATAGGTTGGTAACTAATGTAAAAGGGCCGGGAGTAGAGTTTCATACGGCTGATGCTGCTCGCGAAGTAGCTCCTATGCTGGCTGAAGAGTATCCTGAAATTCTAGCCTATGCCAGGTTTGTCCGTATGGGTCGCACCTTGGTAAACCTTGCCGCGGGAGACAATGAGAAGATGTTTAACGAAGAAAAGTGGTACCACGCTGATTCCAGTGTTTTTGAAGTATTCACTCACCCATTTATTGAAGGCAACCCAAAAACAGCACTTAAAGAAAAAAATAGTCTCGTACTCACCAAATCGCTGGCCCGTAAATACTTCGGGGAGGCAGAAGCTTTAGGTAAAAATCTACTCTTGCATGAATCTAAAGAGAGCTACACAGTAACCGGAGTAATTGAAGATTTAGCGGATAACTCTCACTTTAAATTTAATGCACTGGCCTCTCATATAGGAGAGAGACAATGGGCCATGAGAGACGGCGAATTTAATTCTGAGGTAATCTGGAACCCAGATGCTGCCACTTACCTGCTTTTTCCTGAAGGCTATACTCCTGAAGAATTTTTTGCCAAGCTTCCACCTTTTCATACTAAGTATATCCAACCGTTTGGCGATCAGGTAGAGAGTGAGCTCTGGTATTATCTGGAGCCTTTAGCAGATGTCCATTTCCATTCCGTACAGGATTTTGACCATCCTCAGGGTAATATCGCTTATGTCTATGCTTTTGGGGGCATTGGCTTATTCATTCTGCTGCTGGCCTGTATCAATTATATGAATATGGCAACAGCGCGCTCGGCACAAAGAGTAAAAGAAATTGGTATACGTAAAGTAATGGGTTCTAGCAGAAATGCACTTATTCTCTCTTTTCTAGGTGAGTCTATGCTGCTTTCCATATTAGCGCTCTTTCTTGCTTTAGGCATAGTAATGATAGTGCTGTACGCGACTCCCTTTAATGATCTGATAGAAAAACAGCTTAGTCTTAACCTTTTAGAGAACCCTCTTTTGTTAGGAGGCACCTTAGTGCTTACACTATTTATGGGAATAGTCTCCGGCCTCTACCCTGCCTTTTATCTGCCTTCCTTGTCTGCTACGCAATCACTTAAGGGTGCATATAAAGCCAGTACAGCCGGCATTGCCCTTCGCAAGTCATTGGTAGTTTTTCAGTTTACTATCTCTATAGCAGTAGTTATCTGTACCCTGCTTATGCACGATCAGATCAGCTATGTACGTAACCAGGATTTAGGTTTTAACCGTGAGCACCTACTTCTTATATCTATACAAGATACCCTCGTACAGAAGCAGTTGCCGTACATCAAAAATGAGATGGAACAACATACCGGTATTATTAACACTACTGTTTCTTATAGTGTGCCCGGTGTAAATGTTGGTAATCAGGTTTTTAATGTAGAAGTTGATAGCCAGCTTACTACACAGGCATTCCGTACCTTCTTTGTCGGAGAAAATTATCTTGAAACCATGAACATTCCCCTACTGGCAGGTAGAAATTTTAATGTTGGTTTTGCCGGAGATCTGGATGGACAATCCTTTATGATTAATGAAGCTGCAGCTAAAGAGTTAGGCTGGTACAAACCTGAGCAGGAAGGAGCTCGTCTGGAAGATGCCCTGCAAGGCAGATTAAAGTTTTTTCACGGAGAAAACCTGGGTAATGTTGTAGGTATAGTTCAGGACTTTAACGTAAGTTCTCTTCACAATGCTATTGAACCTACCATTATTATTCCATTGAGCCAGCCCAGTGGCGTTTTTTATGCACGTCTCAAAGGTGAAAACATAGCCGAAACTATGAATTTTATTAAAAGCAGGTGGTCAGCCTACGATCCAAACCACCCTTTGGAATACAGGTTTCTGGACGAAAGCTTTGATGAGCTGTATCGTGCTGACGAAAGGAAGAGTGCATTGATCTCTATCTTATCTGGAATATGTCTCTTTATATCTCTGCTAGGTATACTTGGCTTATCAGCATTTACTGCGGAGCAGCGCACCAAAGAAATAGGCGTACGCAAAGTTTTAGGAGCTTCTGTTCCCCATATTGTCTACTTACTGTTTAAAGATGTGATGGTATTAATCATAGTTGCTTCAGTAATTGCTGCTCCTATTGCGTACCTACTCATAGATCAATGGTTGCAGGATTTTGCCTATCGAGTAAATATAAATGCCCTGCTTTTTGTGCTTGCCAGCATAGCAGCCCTTATCATTGCATTTGCAACTATGAGTTTTCATTCTTTGAAAACCGCCAGTATTAACCCAGTATTGAGCTTAAGATATGAATAGCATTGAAGAAAAGTACACGTATCAGCTACAGATAGCCAGCCTGCACGACTTTACAGAAATTGTGGAAGTTTGGGAGGCTTCGGTTAGAGCTACGCACCATTTTCTAAAAGAAGAAGACATCCTATACTTTAAACCTCTGATTCTCAACGAGTATCTGGAAGCTGTTGATTTATGGAAGGCTTTGGACGATAAAAATAGGATTGTGGGATTCTTGGGCACCTCTGAAGATAGTATTGAAATGCTATTTGTACATCCTGATCATAGAGGTAAAGGAGCTGGAAAAATGCTTATCAAACACGCTATTCAGCAATTAAATACACGTTTTGTAGATGTAAATGAGCAGAACGAGCAGGCAGTAGGCTTTTACAAAAAGATGGGCTTCGTTACTGTCAATCGTTCAGAAAAAGATGGTACAGGTAAGCCCTACCCCATTTTGCATATGGAGTTAAAGCAGTCCTAGCTTCAACTCCCTACAGTATCAGTCTGCGCAAAAGTTAAATTCCGGATAATTATCAGGACACGCATCCTGCCCTGTGTCAAAATAAACATGTAGCTGACGCTGCTTATCGCTCAGTACGTCATGATACAAGAAATCCGTCATTTCAGAAGTATTATTATGTAATGGTTTGCCCGCCCATTCATGCTTGCCCTGGCAGGCTGTCACCAGATAGTAAGGCTTGCCCAGTACTTTCAAACGCTCAGCAATTGCGTTGCCACCATAAAGAGGAAGATATCCCGGGTCGCTCACCTGGCAATAGTGATGAGGAGCTACACCATAGGGCACCAGATTATCGCAGGTGCCATGAAAAAGCTGCGTAGGAATAGCACTTTCCTTACTGATCCAGTCCAGAGAAACCAGAGCTCCGGCCATACTTATTAGTCCGGCATAGCTAAAATCATCAGAAATAATTTGTCCAGACTCATCTTTACGGGTATCTGACCAATAGCCAGCATGTAGTATGGCTTCTGCTCCGGCGCTGCTTCCTAATAACACAACTTTGTCAGACGCTATCTTAAATTTGTCTTTTTCCTTGAGCATAAAATGTGTCGCACGATTAATGTCCTGACCGGTAAGCTTAAAAGTTTCTATTTTGTTAGGTGCTGGCTGCTCACAACTGAAAGACTGTCCTTTCATTACCAGCGTATAGCTCATACTTGCCACTACATAGCCTTTGGCAGCCATTCTGCGGCAAAACTTTTTGATACCATCAGTATCTCTTCTTCCTCCGGAGAAACCTCCTCCGTGAACGTACAATAAAAGCGGGCGCGCCTCTTCATTGTCTCCCTGAGGTTGATATACATCTAGCTGAAGTGTCTCATTTTCTTTTTCAAAATAAGTGTGTGTAGACTCATCTACTTCTTTAAAAACATCATCTATAAAACGCTCTTGTGCACATAGTTCTGAGGAAAGCAGGATGATGCCGCAAAGCATCAAAAAAATATTTTTCATTAAATAGTTGGTTAGGTTATTTGGCAAAATAAATAAAAGAGTGGGCTAGCCCAAGACAATACGAAGGAATCGACAGTAGAAACCCAAGCAGTAAGCAAGTTTACAATTACAGTCCTTAAGCTATATATTTACCTTCTGAATAAACGAGACCATGAACAAGCCAAAAATTATTGCCTTTGATGCGGATGACACCCTTTGGGTAAACGAAACTATATTTACGAACACGCAGGAAAAATGTAAAGCACTGCTTTCTACGCATATACAGCCAAAATATATAGAAGATAAATTATATGAGGTAGAGAGGCGCAATCTCAGGCATTTTGGCTATGGCATTAAAGGCTTTATGCTGTCAATGATAGAGACTGCTATTGAGCTCTCTGAACATAAGATAAGTGCCGCTGAGATTCAGCAAATTATAGACCTGGGCAAAGAAATGATAGCGCATCCGGTAAAGCTCATGGATCGGGTAGAAGATACACTACGTATTCTCTCAGAAGATTATGAGCTCATGATTATTACTAAAGGAGACCTCTTTGACCAGGAAAGTAAGATTGCCCGCTCTGGTATTGCCGATTTTTTTGAGCATATAGAAATTATTAGTGAAAAAGATAAATCTAGCTATCGGCAGCTTATGCTAAGAAATGGCATAGATATTAAAGATATGTTGATGGTAGGTAATTCTCTAAAGTCCGATGTTCTTCCTATTTGCGAACTGGGAGGCAGGGCGATACACATACCCTTCCATACCACATGGGTACTGGAGCAGGTGGCAGACCACAATCTCTCTCATGTACAATATGATGTACTGGAGAATATCTACCAACTACCACAATACCTGAAAGCCAACTACTCCTAAAGCATAGAGTGGGTGCTAAGAACTATAACTGGTAGCTGAAACCTTATTAATAGGCTCCGCTTTTTCTATTTTTTCTTCTGCCCACTCTTCTTCATCCTTTTCGGCCTCCAGTTCTTCCTGCAAACCTTCGGCACGTGGTTCGTAGTGCAGCTCAGTGTAGATTGGAAAATGATCAGAACCGATGTGTGGCAATCGCTGAATTTTAACTAAGGTAAAATCATCAGAATGAAAAACATGGTCAAGGGGCCAGCGTAATACAGGAATAGAAGCATGGAAAGTATTAAAAAAGCCTCGCCCAATTCTGGGGTCCATTAAACCACTGATCTTCTGAAAAAGCTTAGTAGTACGTGACCAGGCCACGTCATTTAGGTCACCGATTACAATAGCTGTCTGGTCTTGCCCCTCTATCTCTTTACCCACGAGCAGTAATTCGGCATCGCGATTGGTAGAAGTATCCCTTTCAGTAGGACTAGGTGGCGTAGGGTGCAGACAGTACAATCTCACCTTTTTGCCAGATGGTAACTTCATCCAGGTTCGTATAGAAGGAATCTCCTCCTCTACCAAATGTCTTACTTCCGCATCTATTAGCTCTAATTTAGAGTAAAGATGCATACCGTAGAGATTATCTAAAGGAATTTTAACGGTATAAGGATACTCCTCTTCCAACTCGCTGAGTGCCTCCTCCCATTTTTTGTCTGTTTCCAAAGTAAGTAATATATCAGGCTTCATCTGCTTTACTACCTTTAGCAGTTTATGATACTTACGATTGGTTGTCAGCACATTACTTACCATGATTGAACAGCTGTCATCAGAATTTTTTCCTTTAAAGCGGATCACCTGTTTGGAAGCTAATGGGGTATATGGAAAAATTCTTATTCCCTGATAAAGCAGGCAAAATGATAATAAAATGATGGCTCCTACATGCCAGTAAGCATCATATGCGAAGGTGAGTGCTAAACCTAGCAATGCTACTACTGCCAAAAAAACGATCTGCACCCTAGGAAAATCAAAGACTCTTATCCACCATTGATCAAAACGTAGTAGTGAAGCCAGAGTAGCAATAATTGGAATGGAAGCAAAGACCAGGAATACAATTTGTAAAACCATTATAGACTTGTTTATGCAGAATTACTGCTATTGCTTGTTTAAAAAAGTTGAGTTTAAGCAAAAGAAAAGTTAGTACGTTTTGTACTTGATTTTGGTATAGTACTATATACCTATAACAAAGGAAGCAATTTTGTTTTCAAATCAGGTTAATATGAGGTTAATTTTTTAATGCTTGTTTAAATTTTACAGGCAGGGGCTACTATTCTCAAGCATAATCATGATCTACTCCTATTTTTTGAATGAACTTGCTTAGCTTGCTGCTAATTCTAGCTAACCGATCAAAATCATACCGAATATGGATTTACAACTTCAGGATAAAGTAGCACTTATTACCGGAGGTAGTAAAGGAATTGGCCTTGCCGTTGCCGAAGCACTGGCAAAAGAAGGTGTTCATTTGCTGCTTTGTGCTAGAGATGCTCAGCAATTAAAAAAAGCTGAGCAGCACCTTGAGCAATATAATGTAAAGTTGTTTTCTTTTGTAGCTGATGTTACTCAGGCTGAAGAGGTGGATAAACTTGTAGCATTTTCCCTTCAAAAGTTTGATACCATAGACATATTAATTAATAATGCAGGAGCAGGTACTAACGAAAAAATAGCTGATGCCCCAGACGAAAAATGGTACTACTACTGGGATCTGCATGTAATGGCCGCAATTCGCTTAAGCCGGGCCCTGATTCCTTCCATGAAGGAAAATGGTGGGGGTATCATCATTAATAATTCTTCAATTTGTGCTCGCCAGCCCATTGGCTATGAACCTATATACAATACGACCAAAGCTGCGCTGAGTATGTTTAGTAAGTGCCTGGCCCATGAAGTAATTAAGGACAACATACGTGTAAATGCCATTAACCCCGGTCTCATACTTACTGAAGCCTGGGAACAGGCAGCAAAAGAAGAAAGCCAAAAGCAGGGAATACAACCAGAGGAGTTTCTTAATAAAATAGCACAGGAAAATACGCCTATAGGCAGATTTGCGACTACACAGGAGTTGGCAAACTTCTTTGTATTTATGTGCTCTCCCCTTTCTAGCTACTGCGTTGGCGGCAGCTATTATGTAGATGGGGGCTGGCTCAAAGTAAGCACTTAACCCATGCTATTACTCTGAATAATGTGTATATTCATTGCACACCATACCTTAAGACCTATGAAGTACGAAAACCAGATAGAAATTGACTTGCCCCGTCAGCAGTTGGTAAAGTTATTTAGCAATCCTGAATACTACCCCAGATGGCAAAAAGGTTTAACACTTTATGAAACGATTAAAGGTGAGCAGGGAATGCCGGGCGCTCATTCCAGACTCAAGTTTAAGACTGGTAAAAGAGAAATGAACATGGTGGAGACAATTATAGAAAACCACTTACCTGACAAATATACTGTGACTTATGAAACCTCCTCGGTACACAACTTGCAAAGCAGTATGTTTAAAGAACTCTCGCCTGGCAAAACTTTATATCATACCTACAATGAGTTTAAATTTAGCGGATTTATGAAAATTTTTGGATGGTTGATGCCCGGAGCTTTTAAAAAGCAAACTCAAAAGTATTTAGAACAATTTAAAGCATTTGCTGAAGAAGAGAGCCACTTACATAGCACGCAGGCACCTACATAATGTCCGGCTTGGTAAAAACTCTTTCCATGCCTGTTTTTTTTTATCGTTCACTATGGCCATTAGTTATCGCTCTAGTGACAGTATCGGTCTGTATGGCACAACTTACTAACCCCAGAAACATTCCCTACCGCTGGCAAACAGATACCACGAAAAAAAATATTGAATTAGAAGAGCTAAAGGTAGCCGTACCCAAAGGTGCTTTCCCTAAGATTGACTACCCCAGATTTCTAAGCAAGACTGAAGCCGAAAACATGTTTTTGGCGGAAGAGCCGGTAATTGCCGTAGCAATTAAGGGCCATGCCAAAGCCTACCCACTGAGCATACTAACAGTACACGAGATTTCTAATGATACGCTCAACGGAGAAGCCATACTACTTACCTATTGCCCACTTTGTAATTCTGGAATTGTCTACCACAGAGCTGTACAGATAAACGGCAAAAGCTTAGTGTTAGAATTTGAAGTCTCCGGCATGCTCAGAAATAGTGATATGATTATGTACGACCGAAAAACTGAATCATGGTGGCAGCAGCTTACAGGAGAAGCTCTGGTAGGAGAACTAACAGATGCTTCCCTAAATGTCATACCTTCAATGATAATTTCAGTAGAAGCATTTTTTGAGGGCTACCCTAATGGTAAAATACTTTCAAAGATGAATGGCGACTTAAGAGCACAAAAGCAATACGGAAAAAACTATTATGAGCAATACGATAACGAAAATGCTCTCCCATATGCTATGTTTTTTGCGCATGATAAAATAGATCAAAGGCTTAAACCTATGGAGAGAGTAGTAGAAATTAAAGGGCGATATAGCTATAAAATATACCCTTTCAAGCTCTTTGCTCATGAAGGCGTCATTCAAGATAATCATGAGGGCTTAGAAGTACTTATCTTTTACCGTAAGGGAGCACTTTCGGTAGTAGACCATCAAGAGATTGCTCACTCCAAAGACATTGGTATGGCTACTGTGTTTGATGCACGCCTAAATGGAAAAAAGCTAAAATTTGTTAAAAAAGGCGACTTTTTTATAGATGACGGAACGCACTCCAGATGGACCATTGCTGGCAAATGTATTGCGGGCTCCATGAAAGGAGAGCAACTAAATATGATTCCTCATACAAATCATTTTGCTTTTGCGAGTCTGTCTTTTTTTCCTGACGCAAAAATATATACCGGAAAATAGCATAAATGCACAGATACCTACTTTTCTATTTGCTTCGCCACCTCAGCCCGAAGTTTTTGATAATGAATAGTTTAGGCCATGCTGGAAGTAATCCTAACTAATAAAAAACAACAGAACATAACCACCTATTAATAATAATTAACAACATATTTATTCTGATAAATTATAATTTATCAGAATTTTGACATTAATTTACCTGACATATACAGAATTTACACAAAGTAACTATTCAAAATTCAAAGAATAGTCAGATTTATTAACACTCAAAAAGAAACCAGTACTCGTATATGGTAAGACTACTATTAGTGGATGATCATAATGTAGTAAGAGACGGACTCAAGTTACTACTGGAAAATGAATCAGACATTAATGTGATAGGAGAAGCTGAAAATGGTCGCGAAGCCATTACAAAAATTACCATCCTTCAGCCCGATATTGTTTTACTGGATATTAGAATGCCCCGCCTGGATGGGTTAGAAACTTTGCATGAAATTAACAAACAGCAACTTTCTACTCGTGCGCTGGTACTTTCAATGTACGCACAGGAAGACTACGTATTACGCTCTGCTAAAGCCGGAGCATCGGGTTACCTATTAAAAAGTGCTTCACGAGACGAATTACTTACTGCCATCAGAACTGTTAGCCGGGGAAACAGATACTTTAGCGGTAGCGTTTCCGGTGCATTGGTAGAACAATATCTTGAGCAAAGCAGGCACCTTACCAGCATGCCTAAATACCAGCTTCTTACCAATAAAGAGAAAAGCATACTAGACCTGATCCTACAAGGACAAAGTAATCACCAGATAGCTAAGCGCTACAACAACAGCATTAGAACTATAGAAACCCACCGCTTTAAAATCATGAAAAAGATGGGAGTACACAAATCCAAAGACATGATTAAGAAAGCTATAGAAGAAGGTTGGCACCTAGCCTGCTAAGCAGTATGCAATATCCTACTTTTTAGAATTTTATTCTGATTTTTCAGTTTATCTAGAATATTTTTTCTGCGTAAAATAATTTTTACAATATCTTCAATAAACTATAGAAAAAGAGACAACTTTTTCAATACACATTTCATTAACTTATTACAAATCAAAATTTTATAATATACACCATCATTTATACGTAATTTTATACGTAAATTATGATATGAAACCATAAATTATTACGTATACTATTTGCGTAACAATTAAAAATCTGCTTACTTCATATCAGCAAAACAAAATTTTGCATTATTACAACTCACCTTACTATCTACTATGGAAAACTTTTGTTTACTTCTTTCTTCTATGGCAGAAGCACAAGAAACTGCCGATTTGGGAGCACAACTCTCTCAAAACATACTTACTACCAACAACGTATGGATGATGGTAGCTACGTTTTTGGTTTTTATTATGCACCTGGGTTTCGCGGGAGTGGAAGCAGGTTTTACGCAGGCCAAAAATACAGTTAATATCCTTTTCAAAAACACCCTTACCCCAGCCATTGGCCTTATCACTTACGCATTGATAGGCTTCAACCTGATGTATCCTGGTGGTGAAGGTTTTATCGTCAACTTCGCCGGCTTCAATCTGGGACCCGGGGCAGACTACGATTCTCTCACTTATGCCGATGGAGGCTATACCTACTGGACGGACTTCCTATTTCAGGGGATGTTTGCAGCAACTGCAGCAACAATCGTATCTGGTGCGGTAGCAGAAAGAATAAAAATCAACGGTTATCTGATCTTTACCATCATTTTTGTTGGTATTGTATACCCTATCATCGGTAGCTGGCAATGGGGTGGCGGCTTTCTTAGCACATATGGATTCTACGACTTTGCAGGTTCTACACTAGTCCATTCTGTAGGTGGCTGGGGAGCATTGGCTGGTATCATCATTCTCGGTCCAAGAATTGGAAAATACATGAACGGAAAAGTGAATGACTTCCCAGGCTCAAGCGTGCCCTTAGCTACAATTGGTGTATTCTTATTATGGTTTGGCTGGTTTGGATTTAACGGTGGCTCTGTACTTTCTGCCGATCCTGAATCAGTATCTAAAGTTTTGGTAACTACCTCTCTGGCTGCGGCCTGCGGTGCAGTAGGTGGTTATGTAATGGCTTACTTTACTTTCAAAAGGTTAGACCTGGGCATGGTACTTAACGGAGTGCTGGCTGGTTTGGTAGGTATTACTGCTGGTGCTGACCTCATGAGCCCATACGAAGCTATGATTATCGGCCTTATATCCGGAGGACTAGTTGTTCTTTCTGTCATTCTACTTGACAAACTAAAACTGGACGACTGTGTAGGTGCGGTATCTGTACACCTTACCTGCGGTATCTTCGGTACACTAGCTGTAGGCATCTTCGGCTCAATGGCCAGCATGGATCAGTTTATCATTCAGTTGGTAAGTGTACTTGCCTGTGGTGCTGCTGCTTTCTCTAGTGCACTTATCATCTTCTATGTACTGAACAAAGCTATGGGACTGCGCGTATCTGCCGAACACGAAAAAGAAGGTTTGGACAGCCACGAGCACGGTATCCGCGGATACACGATCATTTACGAATAGAATCAGGCCTTATCTCAAACCAATGCCGGAGCTTCAAAACTCCGGCTCCCCCTTCCTTTTACTTAATTACTAATCAATCAAATATTTTACAATGAAAATCAAAACCAAACTCCTATTCCTCGCATTATTATTAGCAAACACAGCCCTATATGCGCAAGACGGAGAGAAGAACCCACTAAAAATATCGGGTTCGGTTGACACTTATTACAAATATGATTTTTCTGGCTACGAGTCAGAAAGTGGCACCTCTAACATAGGCACCAGCTTTGCTGACCAGCAAAACTCATTGTCTATAGGAATGATAGACCTGGTAATGTCTCAGGAGTTGGGTAAAGCCAGTTTTGTAGGAGAAATTGCCTTTGGTCCACGTAATGCTTCTTCTGCAGGACCGGGAAGTAGCTCTGGTGTATTAGAGCCACACATCCAGAATCTTTATGTATCTTATGCTCTTACGCCCGAGCTTTCTATTACTGCCGGTTATATGGGCACCTTTGTAGGTTACGAGGTTATCTCCCCTACGGGTAACTTTAACTATTCTACTTCATACCTTTTTACCAATGGCCCTTTCCAGAATGCCGGGGTCAAACTGGATTACAGCTTCTCGGACAGAGTTTCTTTAATGGTCGGACTGTTTAACGACTGGAACCTGTATAGCGACGGCAATGGCATGTCAGATTTTGGCGCACAATTGTATGTGGTACCTGTAGATGGCTGGGATGTTTACCTTAATATGATCACTGGTTTTCCTTCTGGATCTGAATTTGACATTACTACAGGTTATCAGATTACTGACGATTTTTATTTAGGGTTGAACGCAGCCGACTATTCTGCGCCTAACGATGGTGGTGGTTTTTCTGGTGCCGCTCTGTATGCTCAGTACGCGCTTACCGACAATTTTGCGCTAGGCTTCAGAGGAGAATCATTCAGCTCTAAAGATTATGACGATGAAAGCGGTGCCAGTGTAGAAGGTTCAACTGTAAATGCGTTTACGATCTCTGGAAACTTAACAGCCGGACCATTGACTTTTATTCCTGAGCTAAGGTTTGACAGCGGTGAAGAGGAAATCTTCTTTAAAGAAGATATGATGCCTACAAAAAGCGCTTCTCAGTTACTGTTTGCTGTAGTCTATGCATTTTAATCAGCTTATATGAAGCACTTATTTACACTTGTAATTATTCTTTTTTGTACTGAGTCTTTCGCTCAGCTAACCGACTATACTTATACTCCTGAAGGTAAACTACTCTTTACTGAGGTGATTACTGAAGAAGGAAAGTCGCAACCTGGGCTATACAAACTAGCGCAAGATGTTTACTCTGAAATACCAAAGCGGAAGAAGGAGTTAGAAGACGAGAACTTTAGCCTCAGTATAGAACAGAAACTTACGCTTCATGAAAAAGGAATCCTATCCAGGATTCCTTATGCTGATATTCAATTTGATATGAAGCTGGAGTTTAAAGATGGGCGCTACCGCTACCTGCTATCTGATTTTGAATTTCTTCCCTACGAGCGTAATCGGTACGGAAAGTATGTGGTACTACAAAGAAAAAGAAAAGATCTGGAGTCGGTAGTAGATACAGAAGAATGGAAGTCACATAGTGAAACTTTTTTACAAGCGATAGAAGCTGAAATTGCTTATTTAAACATGGCTATGCACGGCAATCCGGTGAGTCTGAATGAGACAAATGAAAAAACCGTAGAAGTGAGTGAAGAGTGGTAGAAGTAGGTTTAAGTAAGCTTAATATAGCTAGCAAAAACTTACTACTATAGCTTTTTTGCTTAAGTAGTGAAACATTTATTACTCAATTACTTTATTATAGGTAGAGGAGTAAAGAAATGTTATCACTATGGAATGGTTTAATTTTCCGTTTACAGAAGACTTTTTTCTTTTGTTAGAGACCAATAGAGCACTTTTGTTGCATCTTTTGCCGCTCGTTATGCTTATAATGGTACTATATAACATCAGTTTTACTGAAGTAGAAAATACCGAGGAAGACACAAACAACAATACATAATTTTGTATTATTTATACCTTCCTCAGTAATTTGAAGCTAAATATTTAGAAGTGGTATGAATAATAACCTTTAACTCCTTTTTTGTTTACCCCTTCAATTCTGACTCTTCCTCTAATTCTTGTTAATATATCTTCCACCTCTTTAGGGCTGTTTACAGCATATTTATTAATTGCAGTAATTACAAAACCTTCATCTATACCCAGCCTTCTGATTAAGCCGTTATTCACTTTGTTAATTTTTATGCCGCTCTCAATGCCTAAAAGGTCGGCTTCTACTTTAGAAACATTTTCCAGCTCTGCCCCTAGTCTTTCGGACTGGTAAATATCTCTGGTAATTAAAGTAGTTGTACCCTCCCGGTTTGTAAGCTGAAGGTTTAGCTGCTTAATTTTATTATCTCGCTTATATACTACATCAATTTTGTCACCGGGACTATGGTAAGAAATCAGTTCTTCAAAATCACTTCGGGATTCAACGGTCTCCTGATTTATCTTTAGAATGATATCACCCTTTTGTAAGCCTGCTTTCTCTGCTGCGCCATAGCGTTGCAAATAGCTGATAACCACCCCATTTACATCGTTTGTATTAAGTTGCTGAGCTATCTCCGCATCAACATCTACTACATCGGCGCCGAAAAAGGCTTTTTGCACCTCTCCATACTCTATAATATCGTCTACAACTTTGCGCACAATATCTACTGGTACCGCGAAGCCATAGCCTGCATATGACCCAGTTCGTGAGAGTATAGCAGTATTAATACCAACCAAACTACCACTACGATCTACCAATGCCCCACCGCTGTTTCCGGGGTTAATAGCAGCATCAGTCTGAATAAAAGACTCTATAGGAAATTTGCTTTGCAATATGTTAATTTCTCTACCTTTTGCACTTACAATTCCAGCAGTAACCGTAGAGTTGAGGTTAAATGGATTACCTACTGCCAGAACCCACTCCCCTACTTTTAGGTTGCGGGAGTTACCGAGGCTGATAGATGGCAAATCATCAGCCTCTACTTTTAGTACCGCCAGATCGGTAGAGGGATCTGTACCTACAACCTGGGCAGCATAAGTTCTTCGGTTGTGTATTACTTCTATACGGGTAGCATTATCTATTACATGGTTGTTCGTAATGATAAAACCATCGCGAGAATATATAACACCAGAACCACTACTTACCTGTTGGTTAGTTCTTCCTTCAAAGAATAGTTCTAACCAACTGCTACCACTATATTCGTTTTCGGCAATTGTCTTGATGTAAACTACACTAGGTGTACTTTTAGCAGAAGCCTCAGCAAAGTCTTCGCCTATTGCATATTTACTTTTGGTAGAGGTTTCTTCTTCTTTTTCGTGTGTGGCAAACTGCAAATCTGGCAGACTAGCGTTAGCCTGACCTGAAAAATTTACTGTTGTGCTGGTTTCATTGTCGGTGAAGCTAAGCTGCTGGTAAGTAAATGCTCCCGCTATTCCTGAAAAAAAACCAACGAAAACAACAATAATGACGTTCTTCATATCTGTTGTGTTTATATGTTAAGTTTTAAAACAAGATGAGCAAAAATAGTGCATCATCTTCACTTAAAATTCATAGGATTTTGAATATAATAATTTGAATGAAATGGCAGAAGAATTAAGCATCGCACAAGGGGTAGAAAAAGCACAAAAATACGAGCAGCTCTTACCTCAGATAGAAGGTCTGATTAGTGGAGAAAGCAACATGATAGCCAATCTGGCCAATGTATCCGCGGCTTTAAAGCAAACTTTTAACTTCTGGTGGGTAGGCTTTTATCTGGTAGAGGGAGAAGAGCTGGTGCTCGGACCTTTTCAGGGGCCTATTGCCTGTACCCGTATTAAGCCTGGCAAAGGGGTTTGCGGCACTTCTTACTCTGAAAAGAAAACTCTGATAGTTGAAGATGTAGATAAGTTTCCGGGGCATATTGCGTGTAGTGCCGACTCCCGATCAGAGATAGTAGTACCCGTCATTAAAGATGGACAGGTACTTATGGTTATAGATGTAGATAGTGAGCAGCTCGCCAACTTTGATGAAGTTGACCAAAGGTATCTGGAAGAGCTAGCTCAAATGATTGCTAACAGAGCTTAATTGCTCTGGCTATCAGCAAAAATAAAACGGTTGATACCTTCTTTTACCTGTTCATTTTGCTGCCAGTACTGTCTGCTATAGATATTCTTAAACTTCCAGTTTTTCTCGCTAAGCAGGAAAGGTCGGTAAGCATGAATATCTTTAGCAGATTCGCTCTGATAATAAATATCATCGTCGGTATTGATTAAACCGATATATCTTTCATCTCCGTTTTTCAGGCTTAGGTCAGCAAATGGCAGCTCTCTTTTGGCATTGTAATTTTCCAGTTCTTCACCAGTCCATTGCATAAGTTTGTTAGCAAGAAACCACTCCACATGATGATCCCCCAGTGAAGGAAGAGTCGGAACGTATTTTTGGTTGGATACCTGCCATGCATACTCCAGATACTTCTTCAATAATTTGGGTCCCTCATTCTTAGTTTGGGACACATCCATTTGTTGAGGCATAATACTGGTAACCAGATAAATCTTCTCTTTTGCTCTGGTAATAGCTACATTCAGTCGGTTTTCTCCTTTGGCCTGATTTAGGCTACCAAATTGCAATATAAGTTTGCCCTGTTCATTGGGTGCATAAGCGGTAGAGAATATGATTATGTCTCTTTCATCACCCTGCACATTTTCTATATTTTTAACAAAAAGGTGGTCTGGTAAGACAATGTTTTCAGTCAGTGCAGCGGTCTCCAGATCGTCCTGTATTAGCTCTTGTTGTTTAAGGTTAAAACAAATAACCCCGATGGATTTTGCAGGTTGCTTTTGTATAAGCTCTTTAATCAATTTGACTACCTGTTTACTTTCTACCTGGTTTACCTGCTTGCTCCAGCTTCCATCCACTTTCATATACTCAATGGCGGGCTCTCCATTATTAACATCATAATAGTCAGGTAGCAAACGAAGCTTATCGTTATAAAAATGATGGTTAGAAAAATCAATGAGGTCAAGTGTGCGGCTACGGTAGTGCCCTTTAAGCTGTAAACTTTGCAAATAGCCCTGCGCGAGTTCCAGTAGCGAGGTAGCTTCTAATGCCACAGCTTCTTCTACATTTTCACTTTCATCGTCTTCCCAGCGCGCCTGATACAGATCGTTAGGACTCAGTTGCTGACTATCACCAGCCACTACCACCTGCTGCCCCCGATACATAGCAGGTATCCCCTTTTCGGCAAAACATTGGGAGGCCTCATCAAAGATAACCAGATCAAACATCGGCTTATCTGCCAGAGGAAAGATGGCCGATACTGTTTCGGGTGAAGCTAGCCAGCAGGGAATAAGGTTGAAAACCTCATCCTCAAAGGTGCCAATTACCTTTCTTAAAGGCCAGATTTTACGTTTTTTGTTAATCTGATGATTAAGGTCACGATATGTGACCATGTTATTAAGACGATTGTATTCTACATCATAATAAGTACGTTCGCGTACCTTCATATGCAAAATCTCCTGACTAATTTTCAGTTTTTCTTCTATGCATTGCTGTAGCTCATGCTCCAGGTCTTCCATTTGCCTGGACGAAACCATTCTCAGCTGAGGAAATTTAGCTTCCAGATGGTCTATCCAAGCCAGGCGAACACTATTCTGAAACAAAGCAACCACACCCTCTTCGGACCGATCTTTGGTTTCATCCAAGAGGCGTGTGATCACTGCTTTTTCATACTCTTCAAGATTATAATTTAGTGTATCAAAATCGCTAATCGCATCAAAATCACGATCCAGTATTTTTAAAAAGTCCTCACTATGTTCTTTGGTGATCAACTTACTCACCTGTGCGGGTGAGAGGTATACTTCCCAAGACTTAATACGTGGAGCAATAGTCTCCAGCACATTTAAAAGGTTATGAGTACGCTGGTATAGCTCTTCATAAGAAATCTTTTTGATGTTAAAGTACTCATTGAAGTTTCTTAATGAATGAAATATCAAGGTAGCCTGAAGCGCCTTTTTCTGATGTTCAAACCATTCCAGAATGATAGACTTATCAAACTGCTGAGACGACTCCTGGTCCGGCACATCTTTGATCCACTTTTTATCCCTAAGCTTGGTTAAATTATGTTCCAGGTTAAGGCGATTGTCAACTTTTTCTCCTAAAACCTGAAAGTCTTTCTTGGTATCCCCCAGCTCATTTTTGGCTAAGATCTCGTTAACATAAGCTTTGTCTTTAGAAAACATTTTCCACCACATCCAGCTGAAGAAGCCATTTCTTGCGTCTTCGGCTTCGGAAACAACTTTCTGACATTTGCCTAGATCGTCAACATCAAGATGCACCTCCGGACCGCTACCTTCGTAACACTCAGCGATAATACGTTCAATATTTGACAACCATAATGGATCAGCATCTTTATCCACATTAGGCACCATATGGGTAAAAAAGTCAAAGGCCTTTTCTTCCTGCAGCAAGTCAATAAATTCCGAAATTTCAGCCGAGCGCTGCTGTAAGTTTTCACAAACCACAAAATCCACCTTTGTCTTCAGGCTTTTCTCTACTTTCTCTTCTATCTCACGCTTAAACTCAGGAATGTCTTTGACAATCTCACGTATTTTCTTGAGGTCTTCAACAGCATAATTAACAAAGGGGTTGCGATCGTAGAGGAGATAACTTTCTCTTTCAAACTGATTGGAATAAGCGGTAAATGTTCTCAGTTTTTTAAGGAACGGTTGCATCTCAGTAATACTAAAGTTCCTGTACTCCTGCTTCATATTAACTGAAGGCAGATCAATATCAGAAGTTAAATACAACTCTTTAATAGCTATGCCAGCTTCTCGTTCATCAAAAAGGGCGTTTTTAAAATCATCCAGTTCATCACATATTTGCTCGATACGCCTGCTGTACTGAAGAAAGTTTCTTTCCAGATAGATAGTATCCAGACTGTTATTTTTGTGCTGATACTCATAGAGCGAATCAATCTGCTTACTAAGCTGATTGTAAATTTCTCTTCTGTCATTCTTAAAGTCGTGCACTAAAGCCACAAAAGGATGTATATCTTTCTCTTCCAGCCGTCTATACACCACATCTAAAGCCGCTCTTTTTTGGCATACTACCAATACCCGTTTTCCCTGGGCTATATAATCACCTATAAGGTTGGTAATCATTTGAGATTTTCCAGTACCGGGAGGGCCCTGTACAACTAATGAATTTCCCCTTTTAACAGTACGAATAGCTTTTTCCTGAAATGCATCCATAGGAAAAGGACAAAAAATTTGCTCCTCTTTTATGCGGCTGGCATAATCAATATGCTCTTTGCTAAGCTTTTCTTTAAGGCCAAGCTCCAAACCTTCCAGACTGGAGTAGACTATTTTTTCGGTGGTTGCCCGTTTAGAAAAGAACGCTTCTATATCTGGAAGAAACTGGTTATCAATAAGCTTAAGGTAGTCGGGAACCAAATACGACCCTGCCTGAGGAAAAATTCCTAATACCGCTTCCGGGTAAAGCTTCAGTTCTCCCTCCTTCTCAGCTTCGGTAATCTCTTCTTTAGTAAACTCTTCAAAGTTTTGCAGCTTATCTACAAAAATCTCCTGATTAAAATTTACCGTTACATCACTTTCTTTAAAAAGCTGATAGAGGGAAGTCCTAAATATACGGCTGTCCGCATCAAAATCATCAAAGCTTTTCTCGGCGAGCGCTTCATCAAAGCTAAGTTTGTTGTAATATGCATAAGCCAGCAGAAAAGTCTTGTTCAGAGAAACACTAACTTCGTCTCGGATTTTAAGTACCCATTGTAGTCCATATTCATTTGTCTGATGTTGCTCCAGGCTTACAGGAAAAAACATGAGGGGGCAGCGTACCACTGTTCCATCAGCAAATTTACCTCTAACAAATGGCCAGCCGATAAACAAATCTTTAGAGCCTTGTTCATCAAAGAGAAATTTGTCTGTACGAGACAGTTTTTTGAGTTGCTGACTAATCTTATTGCTACCCGAATCACGGCTATCCATTACCGCGCTTAGCGGTATAATTTTACTATCAATCCCTTTAAGATCGTGTGCTCCCCCGGCAATAAGCCACTCAATAATTTTAAAAGATGAAAAGTTGTTAAGAAAATCAAATTTATGCACATCTACGAATTGCTTGGCTACCAGACGAGGCAGGTACAGAGAGCGATTATTACTGGTAATGTTCGTTAATCTCCTAAGATAGGATTGTAATATTTTGTGCATAGTTGATTAATGAATAGAGCTTATCAGTTTTAAAAGTGCGCTATTGGCCATAGTATGTGATTTACTAAATAACTACATAGGGTAAAAGCTTTACAAGCAATTCTTCTTTCATATAGTACACTTCCTTAAGCTGTTCAGTAGAAGAAAAGTTGCCATAAATTCTACGATGATTCATAATTGACTTTGCCAATTCATAATCAATATAAGGATGGCTAAGCAAAGTTTTAAACTCAGCTTCATTGATTTTGATTTTTTGAGGGCTAAAGTTTTTCTGTATAAAAGTATAGTTGTTCAGAGATTCCAGAGCCATATCACTGATATGAAAAATTTCTTTTAATTGTGCTTTGCTATGAAACCCACCTAATTTATTACGGTATTTGATAATGCGTGCGGAAAGTTTATCCCCTATGCCTCTTAAAGTTTTTAGCTCTGAAGAGTCTGCAAGGTTAATATCCAGAAGTTGAGGTTTGTACTCTGCTGAAGAAGTCTTACTACTTACAGTTACTTTTTGAACAGCTTTTGGTTCTGAAAAAGGTTTTTTACTACGCTTGGGCTGAGCCTTTTGTGAGATGTAGATGTAAGGCTGAAGTTGAGCATATAAATTTTCAGGAAAACCATAAATTTTAAGCAGATCTCCCTTTTTGTAGAACTTTCCTCCTTTGTTACGATAATTGACTATGCGCTTAGAAAGCTTTTCGCTAACCCCTAACTTCAAAAAAGCTTCATACTGAGCGGTATTTGGGTCAAAGCGGAAAAGCTCTTTGTTTTCTTTTTTAGAAGCAACAAATATGGGGCTTTCTACTATAGCATCATTCAGCAGAGTGATAAGTGAATCCAAAATATATTGATCTTCTGCCTTTGTCTGGTAATGCTGATACGCATTCTTTTCAATATAAATGGTAGTGAATAATGCCAGAGAGATAATAATCATAAGCACAAACACGCCTCTGGTTTCCCTTCTGGAAAAGCCAAAATAATCTCGGACTGCCTGTGTGAGCCACCTTATCATTATTTGACTTTTTCCTGCGGAATTTGAGCTTTAATCTTATCAAAAAGTTTACCTGGCGTATTTTGTTCTGCCTCTTCGTAAATTTGAGCGTGGATTTCCCAGGTATCTGTTTCATCCAGTTCTACCTGCGGCAGTTGAGAGATATGAAAGTAGTTATTTAGCAAGGGCTTACCATCCTGTCTCTTTTCTGCTAGCTGATTGTAAAGCAATACATCAAACTTTTCCAGACCTGCCATAGCTTCAGCAGTGTCCAGATCTTTGGCTACTTTAAAGTCTATAGACCATTTGTTAAGATACCATGCGACATAGTCTACCGGCATATGCTGATCTTTAATTACCAACACTTTGGTGTGAGCAGAATGGTTTTCTAAGTCAGTTGAAAAATCGCTTGTAGTTATTGCTCTCGTAGTAGACTGAGGCATGTCATCGTCAATAGACAACATCACTTTCATATTGCGAATGCTGGCATTATGTAAACGATACAGTATAAATGTAAGAGCAGAAGCAAATATGACAATCAGCAAAGTTACCTGGTTAAGCAGATTCGCCCCCTCCTTGGCTTCTGTACGGTGGATGGCCGTAAGTTGTGCGGTAGCCTCTAAAAAGCTGTCTTCGTTGACAAATAGCTTTTGTATCATCTGCCCTCTCAATTCATTGACATGAGCAACTACTAAAAACTCTTTAATTATTTCAGATATTTCTTTCTGCTGAGTATCTACTTTCTGGCAAAGTGCGGCTTGTGTAGCCTCCCCATCTGCTACTTCAGATGACAGTAACGACTTTAGTTGGAAACTATTTTCTGTCCATTTTTCATTAAGTGTACTTAGTTGCGATAATGCCGGTTCAGCGTTTCCTCTATCTGTTAGCAGTACCAGCTTTAGCATTCTCTGGCTTAGCGCTTCCTGTTGAGCTATCAGCTCTATAAAGTCTGTACTTTTGTTTGTTTTATAAATTATTTTGGAGCTTAAGACGTGCATCAACACCATCATTAGCATAAGGGTAGTGATGGTGATAAGGTACCATTTTTTCAAACTCGCAACACCTGCTTTTGTAGCTACTTCCGACATTCTGAGTGGATTTGTTCAATAGCAAAGCTAGTATTTGCTTCTGATTCACAAATTTCAAATTGCCTGAAGAATCTCTGATGTAAAGTATTTGAAAAAATTAAGTAATTATACCGATTTTAACTATGCTCCCCCCGCCTTTCCGTCATTCTGAGCAGATTGAACAGTGTACGAGCATTATGGTAATTTCCTTTCCAGATATGTGCCTTACGATCTTGTTTTGAAGATGAGTGAGTATCTAAGCCATTGCTATACCAACCTCCATTTTCGTGGTCAATAATATAGGTTTTGGTATACTTCCATAAGCGGTCAAATTCTTTTTGATATGTACTATCTTCTGGATAAAAAGTAGAAAAAAGATAAAGTGAGTTTAAGCCTTCAGCCTGCGACCACCAGTTTTTACGATCATCAACAATGCTTAGCTGTTCATTTTCAGGAAGATAATAGCCACGCTCCAAAATCCCGCTTCGCACAGTATCAATGCCATTGGCGATGGTATGATCTACCATTTGCCTGGCCCGATTAAGGGTAGTTTGGTACTCATACTCTTCTAAAGCTTCAGATGCTTCCAGCAGCAGGTAAGCAGTTTCAATATCATGACCAAAAGATACATGGTCTACTGCATAGTTAGCCTCACGCACTGCTGCTGTTGAGTCTTTGTAAGAAATTGGCTGCCAGTTGTCATAAAAGTATAAACGTAGATAGCCCTGCTCAGATACCATACGATCGCGTATCAGATGAAACATCTCTCGTAGTCTTTCTTCCAGCAGTTCATCTGGCCACACATGATATAGCTCTGTAAAGGCCTCTAACAGATGTATGCTGGTATTTTGATCCTTGTAGAAATAAGTAGGACTTGGAAGATCCTGCTGAAACATACTACTGTCAATTACTACTCCATCTTTAGTAAGTGTGGAAAAGTATCCTGAATTTTTAGGATCATGAGCATGTTCATCTATCCAGCGAAAAGCTTTCTGAGCAAATTCTAAAGCCTCTTCTTCTCCAGACATAGCATAATAAGCGGCCAGTGCATAAACACCAAATGCATTCCCATATACCCGTTTTAGCTTGTTGTCAATATTGCTGGCAAGCGGATTGCCTTCACGGTCCAGCAACCAGTAGAACCCGCCGTCTTGCTGATCCCACATTTTATCGCGCAAAAAGTTATAAGCATGGGTGGCAGCCTCCGCGTACATCCCCTCTTCAGGAAACATTTGAGCAGCTTTTGAGAGTGTCCAGAGGTGTCTAGCCTGGGTAACAATCATTTTTTCCTGACTTTCCATCCGTTGCCAATCATGACTGAAGTTAGTGAGAAAGCCTCCGTATATGCTATCTATAGTACGGGGATACCATACTATTAGTAGATTATCTACTAGCTCAGTATATACTTCTTCATGCAGACTTAGTGTATCTGAATACTGGCTCTTTTCCTGCTCAGGGCCAGACTGGCAAGCAAAGAAGAAGGGTAAAGTAAGAATGATGACAGAAACTTGTCTTAGCATAAATCAGGTCGTTGCTTTGTCGTGTTCAAGTTTTGTTTTGTTTTTTTCCTCCTCCTTCTGTTCTCCATCATCATTAATAGGCTTACCTCTCCAGTAAGTAGCTAATGATGAACCTGTTATATTCATTACAGGACCAAATACTGCCGGTGCCAGCCCTACGGTTGCCACTTTTCCCATCTCCAGGGCTATACCCGATGCCAGTCCACCATTTTGCATACCTACCTCCAGGGCTATGGTACGGCAGTCTCTTTCAGCCATACCTGAAAAACGGCACCCCCAATATCCAAGAAAGTACCCGGAAAGATTATGAAATATACCTGCCAGGATAAGAACAAAGCCTATGTTGAGCAACTCATCTCTTCCGGCAGCAGTAATGATGGTGATGATATAAGCGATACCAAACATAGAGAGGATAGGCATAGCATCATCCAGCCATTTCATTTTACCATGGAAAAAATAATTAAATACCAGACCCGCTATCACTGGCAAAATTACAATTTTTACTATACTCCACATCATACCTAAAGTATCAATCTCTATAAACTGGCCTGCCAGAAGTTGCATGAGCAAAGGGGTCATTAAAGGTGCCAGAAGAGTAGACACTGCTGTAAGAGTAACAGATAGTGCCAGATTGGCCCGAGCCAGATAAGACATCACATTAGAAGCCAACCCACTGGGAGACGAACCGATAAGCACAATTCCAGCCGCAATCTCCGGGGATACGCCTAATGCAGTGGCCAGACCAAAACCTACAAAAGGCATAATGGTAAATTGACAAAGTATGCCTATGAGCACGCCCTTAGGCATTTTTACAACCCCTACAAAGTCGTTTAAACTCATGGCGGTGCCCATACCAAACATGATCAACTGAAGCAAGGGCACAAACAGGTTTTTAAGGTCAAAGCCATTGATTTCCTGAAAATAGGATGGATAATACATGGCTACCGTAACCGAAGCAAATATAATAACCGTAAATGTAAACCCTTTAAGAAATGAATAGCCTCTGAAGCCAATAGCCAGAGAAAGAAAAAATATTGACAGAAAAGGCCCGGTTTGCTGACCATAGCCTAGTATAAGTAATACAATAAATGCGATAAGGGAAAGGGCAGCAATGCCCAGCATAATTTTGTAGATCGTTTTAGGTTGCTTCATATGTATCTTTATTCAAGCCAAGATTACTGTAAGATAAAAGTAAAAAAATGCCAAACCTAGTAAGGAATGGCACTTTTTAAGGCTGTGGATTAACTCCAGAGCCTATCGGCTGAGTCTATGGTATCCCATTCGGGGGTAGGTGCAAAATATTTGGTTCCTTTCTTCATATGCTCTTTTACTACATCCTCATTAAGCTCTACTCCCAGTCCTGGTTTTTCGGGCACTTTGATGTGGCCATCCTGAACAATTGGCTTTTCTATACCTGTTACCAAATCTTCCCACCAATCAATATCTACCGAATGATGCTCCAGGGCGATAAAATTCTGAGTAGCCGCGGCACAGTGTACATTCGCCATCATTGAAACGGGTGTTCCGGCAAAGTGCATCATCATGGGTACACCATGCTCTTCTGCATAGTCCCCTATTTTTTTGGTTTCCAGTATACCCCCAGAAGAAGCAAGATCGGGATGAATCATATCTACAGCCCTTGCATCTATTAGTTTAATAAATTCTTCTTTCAGATAAATATCTTCTCCGGTAAGTGTTGGTGTGGTGATATTATTTGTAATTTCTTTCCACTTTTCTGTGTACTGCCAGGGAATTAAATCTTCCAGATAAGCCAGACGATAAGGCTCCAGCACCCTACCCAGACGAATGGCTTCATTGGTATCAAAATGTCCGAAATGGTCGGCAGCCAGAGGAATTTCGTAACCTACCACATCTCTCACCTGCTTAACATATTCTGCCACTTTCTCCAACCCGGCATCGGTAACCTGAATGCGTGTAAAAGGGTGGGCTGTAGTACCATAGCTACCGTATTCTCTGCTCCACTGCTGCCCTATGTCATACATCTTTTTATTGATGACAACATTGTCTTCATCTTTCAGCATCTGTATACCAAAATCCATTTTAAGAAAAGTAAAACCTTCATCTACCCGAGCCTTCATACGTTTGGCATATGTGATAGGGTCTGGTGAGCCTGCCGTGTCGCAGTACAGCCTTACTTTGTCTCTAAACTTACCTCCTACCAACTGGTATGCGGGCACATTGTAAGCTTTACCTGCCAGATCCCAGAGGGCCATTTCTACACCACACACCCCTCCGGCCTGACGAGAGTGCCCTCCAAACTGCTTTATCTTTTTGAAGATACGATCTACATTGCAAGGGTTTTCTCCCAAAATGCGGCTTTTTAGAAATAGCGCATACTTAGGGCTGGCATGATCTCTAACCTCTCCCAAGCCGTATATTCCCTGATTAGTATCTATCCTAATTACCGGACAAGGCATAGGTGCATTCGCGATCTCAACAACTCTCAGGTCAGTGATTTTTAAATCTGATGGATTGGAGCTCCGATTGACTTTTTGCATGCTGTATTCTAAGGTCTCTTCTACGGAGCGATGCATAAATCCTCCCAGAGCGAGCCCACCTAGTCCGGCTTTTTGCAAGAAATCTCGTCGGCCATTTTGTGCTTCAGAAATATGGTCTCCTCCTTCCTGTTTTCCTTTTGAAGGTAGTTTAAATAATTGATGTAATTTTTTGGTATTCATAGTATTTAGGTTGTTGATGTTAAAACAAAATAATCAGCTCCATAGTCGGTCCCAGGAGCGTATCTCGTTCCATTCTTCTGTAGGCGCAAAGAATTTTTCTCCTTTTCTCAGGTGTTCTTTCACTACATCTTCATTAAGTTCTACGCCTATGCCCGGCTTCTCCGGTACATTGACATAGCCATCTTTCACAATAGGTTTTTCCACGCCTGTAATCAGGTCATCCCACCAGCTTTTGTCAACTGAATGGTGTTCCAGCGCAATAAAGTTGTAAGTAGAAGCTACAGCATGTACACTGCCCAGGAAAGAAACCGGTGAAGCAGCATGGTGAACAGCCATAGCAATACCATATTCTTCTGCCAGATCTCCGATAAGTTTAGTCTGTAACAAGCCACCCGCACTACCCGGGTCTGGATGGACAATATCTACTGCTTTTTTGGTAATGAGATCATAAAAGTTCTCTTTGTGGTAGATATCTTCGCCTGTCATAGTGGGAGTGTCAAGAGCGTCAGAAATGGTCTTCCAGTCCTCAGTATGTTGCCAGGGCACCATATCTTCCAGCCAGGACAAAGTGTATGGCTCAAAAGCTTTGCCCAGCTTAATCATACTATTGACACCCATATGCCCAAGATGGTCAATTCCCAGAGGCACTTCGTAACCTATTAGCTCTCTGGTTTTGGCAATGTACTCTGTAAGCAGGTCTACTCCTTTCTCAGTAATCTGCACCCGTGTGAGGGGATGCATGGTTTGGGTATAGCTGCTTACATCCAGATCGGACCAGCCACGCATTTCTCCCCAATGCGATGTATTGGTAAGGGCACCAGGGATATCTTTGATCAGCCCAATACCAACATCCATTTTGAGGATTGTATAACCCTGCTCCACCCTGGCCTTCATTCTTTGGGCAAACTCGTCAGGATCATTTACGGTGGGCGTATCTACATAGATACGCACTTTATCACGGTACTTGCCTCCAAAAAGCTGATATACTGGTACACCATAAGCTTTACCTGCCAGATCCCAGAGGGCCATTTCTACTCCGGATACACCTCCTCCCTGCCTGCCATGCCAGCCAAACTGCTTTATCTTTCTGAAAATACGCTCAACATTGCAGGGGTTTTCTCCTAAAATCCGGCTTTTCAGAAAAAGGGCATACCGCTTATCAGCTCCGTCTCTTACGTCTCCCAGGCCATATATTCCCTGATTGGTATCTATCCTCAGCAAAGGAACATTATCGTACTGGGCAATGCGCATATCGGTAATTTTTAGTTCGCTTGGTGCGCTCAGCCTTTTCACCTTTTGCGTGCTATATGCCAGGGTCTCTTCTACCGGGCTGTTTAAAAAAGTTGAACCGATAGCTAGCCCTCCCAACCCCGCCTTTTGCATAAAGTTTCTTCTGCCCTGAGCACTATTCTCCTGAGCAGGATGCAAAAGCTTGCCTATCCATGCTTTCTGTTTTTTCATAATAGGTTGTTGTATGCATAGTAATTGAATGTTACCAGGTACGGTCTTTCATAAAAGCATCAAGTTCCGCACGAGTCATAGGAAGTTTGTCGGGATTATCGTCCAGCCAGCTCAAAAAGTCTTCTTTAATATCATCGGTCCAGCGCCGGTCTATTTCTCCAGGAGTGTATTTCCCCTCTCTTAGCATCTGATGCCCAAACTGGTCTCGCAATGCTATAAATTCTGCATGGGTAATAACTTCTTCAGCCAGATGTGCCGGAATAAAAATGACACCTTCTCTTTTTGCCAGTACTACATCGCCTGGCAGTACAGTTGCTCTACCGATTCGGATTGGCTTGTTGATGCCAGTCAGCATCATATCTTTAATGAAGGAAGGGTCCCAACCACGGACAAAAGCATTAAAGCCTTCAATTTTCTCAAGCCCGCCTAAGTCGCGCAAAGAGCCGTCAAAGATGACTCCATTACCTGATTTGGCATAAATAGAATTACCCAGATTGTCTCCTATGAGTGTTCCATCAATTATTTTTCCGTAACCATCTGCCACATATACATCACCCATCTGTAGTTCGTCTATAGGCCAGGAATTAGAGCCTCCTATGCGCCCCTCTCTTTCTCCCTGAGCTTTGATGTCTTCATCCATATCTGGGCGTAGCGGCATGTATTGCGCAGTAAGAGCACGCCCCACAATAGGCTCATCTTCGTGTATCATCTTCCAGCCCCCATCAAACTGGGCATGGTAGCCTTTGTTTCTCAGTACCCCCCAGGCTTCTTCAATAGAAATATTTTTAGCACGATCCAGTAAGTTTTGAGACACTTTGGGGCGCCCATCTGGATAGCGTTCCCCTTTCCAGTCAGATGTAAGCTCAACCATAGCCTCTTTGGTCATGGTAATAAACTGCGCAGAAGCAGGGGTGCCGGAGCACAGCAGTACGAGAGAGATGCAGAAGATCCAATAGTTTCTCTTCATTAGAAAGTAGTTTAGTTTGTTGTATAAAAGAATTGCAGTCAGGCAAAAGTATGCTGTTAAAGCTGCTATGCCCACCTATGAACATAGGCATCTGCATTAACATTTACAAATATTAGCATAGGTACGCTAACTGCCTAGGCAAAAAATGGCACTTCTTTGTCCGCGTATTTAGCCAGCCCTTCTTCGTTTATCTCCACACCTATACCCGGCTTTTCAGAAAGAGGGATAAAGCCATCTACTACCATCTCGCCCTCGTAATGGACTATCTCTTTAAACATAGGGTTTTTATGAAAGTAAATTTGCCACTCAAGTATCATAAAATTAGGTACCGAAGCACACACATGGCTGGAAGCCATAGCACCCAGGTAGGAAGCTACCATATGCGGCGCAAAAGGGACATAGTACAAATTAGCCAGGTTGGCTATCCGCTGCGCTTCTCCTAACCCGCCGGCTTTCTGTAAATCAGGCATAATTATATCTACAGAACCCTTTTCCAGTAAGGGCCTGAAACCATGAGCAAGGTAAATATTTTCGCCCGCACAAATAGGTGTAGAGGTAGACTGGGACAAATGATAATAGGCATCACTGTTTTCAGCGGGTATAGGTTCCTCCAGCCACATCAGATTAAGAGGCTCCAACATTTTAGCCACTCTTTTTCCAGTGGTCAGGTCATACCTGCCGTGCATATCAGCACAGATATCTATTTCGGTACCTACAGCTTCGCGGGCCGCTGCCATCTGGTCGTACATGCGCTGCATTTCACCGGGGCTGGCTGTCCAGTTGTAGTGATCATATTTTTTAGGGTCGTTGTACTGGTCCAGGTCAAACTTAACAGCAGTCATGCCCATATCTACTGCTTCTTTGGCGCTATTGGCAAAATCTTCGGGACCAGGAAGCTGACTCTGATACAAGGCTGTATCCATATAGACTCTGATTTTATCACGGTGCTTTCCACCCAGTAGCTGATAAACGGGTAAGTTAAGTGCTTTACCTGCCAGATCCCAGAGGGCAGTTTCTATAGCGGTGAGTACGGCTATATACATACCCGACTGAGCGCCTTCAAAGAAACCTCTGCGCCTTACATCTTCAAAAATACGATGGATATTGAGTGGGTTCTCATCTTTGATTCTATCTCCCATCATCCTGACCAGATAGTAGGTACCAGGCGTGGCATCTACTGCTTCGCCATGCCCTACAATATCCTGATTAGTGTAAACTTTAACAAATAGGCTATGTCCGCTACGAATGTAAGCGCATTTGACATCAGTTATTTTAAGGTCAGAGGGAGCGGAAAACAGATTTTGCTTTTGCACAGCGGCAAATAAATCATTAGCAAAATTGGTAAATAGCGTAAGCCCTAGTGCTCCTGCAGCCCCTTTATTTAAAAACGACCTTCTTGAGTAGTTTGAGTTCATAAGTAATAGCTGATTGACATGATAAATTGTGTGGCATTTTTTTGTATGAAGTGTACCTCTCGTGCAGTGCAATCATCACCATGTTCTGTTTTTCAAAATTTCCTGTATCTGTTCTCGTGATACCGGAAGTTGATCTATGTATGCTTCCAGCCACTGAGAAAAATCCTTTTCTATATCGTCAGACCAGCGAGTATCAATCTGCCCGGCAGTGTACTTCTTCTCCCTTAGCCTTTCGTGGCCAAACATATCCCGCAAACGTACGATTTCAGAGGTCTTTACAACCTGCTCTACCAGGTGTGCCGGTATTACGCTTACGCCCCCTTCCTTACCTAAAATTACGTCTCCGGGCACTACCATCACCCTGCCTAGGTTAATAGGCACATTCATGCCTATCAGGCTGGTGTTATGGTCATGAGAAGGATTATGATGCGAAGGATGATAACTTCTGACAAATGACGTAAAGTGCGGCAATTCTTTTAGTCCTTCTATATCCCGTATGGCACCATTGTAAACAATCCCATTTCCTGAATTGGTGTAGATCGCATTAGCCAGATTATCTCCTATGGTAGGACCATCTGCATGCGCACCGAACTGATCTGCCACATATACGTCACCAGGCTGCAGGGCATCCACAGGCCATGAGTTTTGCCCTTTGATATGTCCTGCTGCATGTCCCTGTTTCAGCACAGCTTCATACACATCTGGCCTGCCCGGCATAAACATAGCGGTATAAGCCCGGCCTACCAGCACACTATCAGGATGTATGCAAAGCCAGCCTTCTTCATATTGATGACGATAGCCTTCGTTTTTCATGACAGCCCAGGCTTCTTCATGAGTTACTTTATTCATACGATGAAGTAAATCGTCAGAAACTTTAGGTCTGCCATCAGCAAAGCGCTCTCCTTCCCACTTTTGAGTATACAGCTGCATCTGCTCTTTACTTATTGTTTGAGCTGCAACTGTATGCCAAGCTAAGGATACGATCAGAAAACAGCTGTAGTATAGAGTATTAATTTTCATGCTGAAGATTAAGGTTGCGTATAAGACTACAAACCTGTCTGTTTACAGTCCAGGTTTGTAGTTCGCCTGATAGTTTAGTCTACATCCCACCAGACTCTGGTTTCCAGATTGTCAGCTCCCTGCCGACTGATTGCCTCCTGAATTTTAGCCGTATTGACTGCCAGCTCAGAAGAAGGATATGTCAGCCTTCTGATGAAGTCTCCACTGATGTCCTGATTGGGAAACGGATTAGGATCCAGCTCAGGGTAGCCGCTTCTTCTGAAGTTGGCAAAGGCTTCCGGCCCGTTTAAAAAAGAGCTTACCCAATACTGAGTGTTGATCTGTTCCAAAGCGTTGGCTCCCTGCAATGGGTTTGCTGCCACATAAGTGTCTATCTCTTCACCAGGGATAGCTGAATCCTCATCATAGGTAGCCATCTGCTCCATATGAGCTCTTATGCCCTGCTCAAAATAGCTGGCCGCATCCCCTGAAATCCATCCACGCTCGGCCGCCTCAGCCATAAGCAGCTGACTCTGACTAGCTGTCACCAGAAACATAGGCGCAGTCTGCTTAACAACTCTGGAACGATCTGCCTGGGCAAACTCATAAAAGCTAGCCAGCCCTAACTCAGCAGCCACCTGTTTAGCAGTTTCGTCATTATTACCCATGGGCATACCAATCTGAATTTCAGGATCGTTTGAACCATTACCATCTGGCCCCGGCACCTGCTCCGGCCCCGAGGCAGCGCCTACATACGTAACTGCTATTGACCGTAGACGGGGGTCATTATTATTTTTAAGGTAATCTACAAAGGGCGCTGCCAGATAATAATTGTTAGCCTCCGTAGCGTTTAAAGTTCTACCTACGCCATTGACATAATTTGCGTCATGCCTGATGTACGCATTATCGTCATTATCTGTAATAACTCCTGACTGCACCGCAGCCTGTACTACCTCGGCAGCCCTGCTGGGGTCTACTTTACTTAGCCTCATTCCGGCTCTCAACAATAGCGCACTACCAAACTTTTTCCATTTCTCTACATCGCCTCCGTATAGTATATCAGCACCTTCTACTTTTCCGTTTGCATCCAGGGCAGCGGTAGCAGCACTAAGCTCATCTATAATTTCCGGATAAATTTCCTGCTGGGTATCATACGTTGGCAAAAAAACCTGATCTGAAAAAGCCTTTCCTGCTTCAAAATATGGAACATCTCCATAGCTATCAGTTAAGAGCATAAAGGCATAGGCCTGTAGGATACGTGTCATCTGATAGAGGTTATTCCTTTCAGGCTCTCCTTCTACCCTGCGGATAATATCGCGGGTGTTCAGTATCACTTCCCGATAATAGTTGACCCACATGGCTTCAGTAGAGTTACGATTATCCTGGTTAAAGTTGGCCCCGGTAATGACTCCCGAATTGGGGGTAATTATCTGCTGCACAATTCCCATATCGTACACCAAGACAGAGCCGGGGAAAGAGGTATTAATAATCGCATCATTGAGTTGAAATATCGGATCAATATTCGTGGCATCGGTTTCGTTGGTGTTTAGCTCATCAAAACCATTATCGCAGGCACTAAAAAATATCAGAAGAACAATTAAATATTTATAGGTGATTTTCATGGTCAATGCTTTTTAGAATTTCACATTAAGATTGAATCCCAGTCCTCTTGTAGTAGGCACCCCGGTAGACTCCAGCCCCACCAGGTTGTCAGAGGTAAAGCCAAATGACTCAGGGTCAATATTAGGTACCCATTTCTTGAGGATAGCTACGTTGTTTGCTACAAAGTTAAGTCTAAGCCCACGGAAAGGCAGATTATCAGGTAAGAAGCGAGTAAAGTCGTAGCCCAGAGATATCTGGCGAAGCTTCCAGTAACCTCCGTCATATACGGCAGGCTCTACTAACTGCTTGGAGCGAACAACCTCCCAATAAGTTTGCGCATCGGTAGCTACATTATTAATTTCTCCACTTTCGGTAACCCCTTCACCTACTACACCACCTTCTCTGCCTTCCAAAGTCATTTTATGCAAACCATGACGAATCGCGTTGAAGTTGGTACCCGATAACATGGTATTACCCAGCTTAAAATCTATAAGGAAAGAGAAATTGATTCCTCTGTAGTTAAAAGAGTTGGTAAAGCCTCCTACCCAATTGGGCAGTGCACTCCCGAAGGTGATCAGATCATCGGTACGGAGGGCTACGCCATTACCTCCGTAAATAATTCGGCCCTGCTCATCCCTTTTGTAACCAAAACCCGCCACCTGCGCCATTTCCTGACCTACAATGTGCTGCAAAAAGCCATTAAATACGTGCCTGCCCGCCGTAATAGTCTCTCCCTGAGTGTCGGTCTGCAAACTCAGTACTTCAGTTTTATTATATGAGCCGTTGAATGTGAAATTCCACTGGAAATTATCAGTCTCTACAGGTACAATATTAACCAGCATCTCTATTCCTCGTGTTTCACTTTCCCCGCTATTGATCAAGGTGTTCACAAAACCTGAGGCATCAGATATTTGAGCCTGCACAATCTGGTCTTCGGTATTCTTCTGATACACTGCTACATCAACGCCCAAACGGTCGTTAAACATACGGGTTTCCAGACCGACCTCTATTTCAGAGGAGCGCATAGGTCTCAGGTTCGGATTTGGCACTGTAGTTCCACTAATACTGCCTACGGGCTGCAAGGCGCCAGAGGGAGAAGGGAAGAGGTTAGCATTAATATCGTAAAAGAGCACGTCTGAATAAGGAGGAACATCTGTATCGCTACCTACTTCGGCATATGCTGCTCTTAACTTACCAAAGCTGAGCCATTCAGGGCTGTTGTTCAGGCTTTCGGTAAAGACATAGCTGGCAGAAACTGATGGATACATAATGCTACGGTTTTCTGCGGATAAGGTAGAGAACCAGTCATTTCTAAGTGTACCGGTAAGGAACAGCATATCCCGGAAGGATACTTCTGCTGAACCGTAAAGGGAGTTGACCCCTCGTTCACTCAGCCCGTAAATAGGATCTTTTACCCTGCCATTTTGGACGGTATACAAATCTCTGATCACAAAGTCGGTGACGGTAACATAATTCCTGTCCATACGGCGATACATCATATTCCCACCCAGATTAAGGTTGAAACCTATATCTCCGAACTCACGATAACCTGATACCAAAAAGTCTCCGTTGATTTCTCTGAAACGACGCGACTCCTGAGAGTACATACCATTGACAAAACCTTCTGGCGCAGGAGGGCGAGAAGCCTGTCCGGTAGGAAAGTTGTTAGCATCATAGTCTCTTGACCAATAGTCCTGTCCTACCCGTCCCTGTACAAACAGCCAGTCTGTAAGATCGTAACGTAGTGCCAGATTTCCGAAAATACGATCGCGCCTTACATTCTGAAATTGCTCCGCTAGGGTAAAATACGGATTGGTACGATTACGGAAACGAGAGTACACAAACTCATTACCATTAGCATCGTACTTTTTCTCATCCAGCAGATCAAGGGGCATAGAGTTCGCCAGATTATAGACTGCTACCGGAATGGTATTATCCTGCTCTCCAACGTTAGGCGGATTTTCGTTATGCTCACTAGAGTAATTGACACTACCGCTAACCTTAAGTTTATCTGACAGATCGTAATCAAAACCCAGGTTAATGGTATTACGCTGATACTCATTATTTGGCACTACTCCCTGACTACTCAAGTTAGATATAGATAGATTGAAACCTCCATTTTCTCCTCCACTGGCAAGGGATATGGTATTGGTCAGGTTCTGGCCGTTTCTAAAAAACTTGTCTATTCTATCTCTTACTGGTACATAAGGCACCTCTACCCCATCAAAAAGAATTTGTGTCATACCGGGTTCAAAGCGCTCACCAAAAGACCACTGCCCTGAGGTAGGATTAGGTGTGGTAGGTCGTACTCCATTTTCTCCCTGCCCGTATTCATACTGATAATCTGTAAAGTCCAATGGGCTTTCATGGGTATAGTTGAGATTGTAGGTAACGCCTATTCCCTGTCGCTCGCCTCTTTTCTTGGTGGTAATCATAATTACCCCATCTTTGGCACGAGAACCATAAAGTGCTGCCGCGGCAGCTCCTTTGAGTATGGTCATGCTCTCTACATCGTCGGGGTTGATGCTGCTAAGACCGTCGCCACCATCTGAGGTAATACCACTACCTGTGGGGCCAAGCGCATTGGGGTCTTCTCCCCGGGGGTTAGTACCAAAATTAGAGTTATCTATAGGCACTCCATTAACCACTATCAGCGGATTGTTCTGACCAGAAATAGAAGATTGACCCCGGATACGAATTTTAGAGGTTCCTCCCGGTCCGGTACCTAAAGATGATATATTAACACCTGGCACTTTGCCCTGCAAAGCATTCATCAGGTTGGGCGTACGGTTTACCGTTAACTCTTCGGGAGCTACAGTAGCAGTAGCATAACCCAGCGTACGCGAATCTTTCTCCAAACCTAGTGCCGTTACCACTACTTCTCCGAGTTCCTGCACATTTACGGGCATATCAATGTTTACTGTTGACCTGCCATTAATTTCCACCTCTCTGCTGAGGTAACCTACCAGCGAAAAAATAAGCGTAGTAGCATCATCAGGAGCTACCAGTACATAATTACCATCAATGTCTGTTACTGTACCTATGGTTGTTCCTTTTACCAGTACATTTACTCCTGGCAGCGGCGCCTGACTTTCCTCATCTACCACTTTTCCGGAAATATTCTGCTCCACTTCTTTTTGGTTAAGCGAAGCCGCCATAGTAGCTAGAGAAGCGATGAGCTCAGGCTTAGCTATATCTTTACGAACCTGCCCTTCTTCAGTCTTTTTCTGGTTTAACTTTTTTAGTTTCTGAGCTTTTTCTTCTTCGCTCAATATAATGTAGGTCTGGTCATCTATCCTTTCAAAAGTAAGGTGCGATGTCTGCAATATCTTTTTGAGGTTAACTTCCAGCTCATCATTGAAGTTAAGTAGCACATTGACCGTTTTGCCTTTCACATTCTTCTTTTCGTACAAAAAAGAAGCGTCGTATTTCTGTTGTAGTAATTCAATAAGCTGTTCCAGCTGTTTGCTGGAATCTTCTGCCTGTCGGTTGTGACTGACCGGCTGATGGGAGGCCAGGGCCTGAGCTATGCTACCGCCTGCAGGAAAAAGTAAGAGCAGGGCCAGCCACCAGCACAGTTTTGTGTTGTAGAAGGTTGTTTTCATAGTTTGTGTGTTTAAGCATCTGCTGAATAAAAATGTAGCTTATCATGATCTCGTTTTATGTCAATTTGCAGTAGTCTTTCCAGGGCTTGCAGTAGTACATCCAGATTTCTGGCAGATACGCCACCGCTTATCTTTCTGCCTTCCAGCTGCTGCTGATGAAATACGACCTGAAGTCCGTAGTTATCTTCCAGAAGGTGAGCAAGCTCCGTTAGGGGGCTGTCGTCAAAGTAGAGCATTTGCTCTTTCCAGGCACTGAATTTTTCTGCCTGCACCGTCTTTTTAGAAACCTGCCGGGTAGTTTCCGAATACTCCACCATTTCGCCTGGCTGTAGCAGTGTAGCATCCTGGGCGGTCTTAAACCTTACTTTACCACTTTCAAGTACTACCTGCGTTTTGTTTCTCCGGCTATGCACGTTAAAAGATGTACCCAGTACTTCTACCCTACCACCTTCTTCAGTATGCACACTAAACGTATGTCGGTCTCCCTGTATGCTTCGCTCTATCACATGAAAGAAAGCTTCACCGCTGAGCATCACCTGCCGTTCGGCACTCTGTAGGTTTCTGATGTCGTAGCTGAGTAAAGAGTTTGCATTAAGCGTTACTTCTGACCCGTCGGGAAGCACAAAAGAGCTGGTTTGCCCATAGTCAGTTTGCAGACGCATATGATAAGAGGCTTCCAGCACCCACCATGCAGCCATAGCAACAATCAATAGGCTTACTGTTGCAGCCAGTCCGTGGTAGAAGCTTATAATACTACCCCACTTACTTCCTCCCTGATGATCTATCTTACGATTCAAACTTTCCCAGGCATCATCTACCACTTCGGGAGCAAGACTTTGTTTTTTAAACTTCACACCTACTATCATCTGCCGGGCCTCTTCGGCAAGGGCTTTCTGCTCCGGATGTATCTCCAGCCAGCTTTTCCACTGCTGGTAAGCATCTTCATCCTGCTGCCGGGCATATTGCTGAAAAGAGTCATCTTCCAGTAAGTCGTACAATGTATAGCTTGCTTTCACATCCTGAGAATTAGTGGTGCTTTATAGGGAGGAGCATCCTGACTAATTTTTATACTCACTTTGCAGGTAAAATTTTTAACATCGCACACTTATTTAATTAATCAAAATGTAAAAAAGTCACCTTTTGCTAATGATATATCTAAAGAAGTAGCATAAAAACCTTTCTCATTACACTAAAAAGCTCATTATTTTATTCAAAAAATATATTTCAACTTTATACTTACCCCTTAGTATTTAAGCGTCAAGCACTTAGCTTAGCACAAGAATTGTAAAACTACTTATTCATTTGCCTCGTATTTTTGAGCAGCGAACGACTAAACAACTGCATGGGTATATTTAAAAGAATCAGACAGCTACTACAAAAAAAAGAAAGGCCAGCTACTACCTCTGCCAGCTGGAAGGTAGACTGGGTAGACCAGGAAGGAGAGAAAGGGACGTATGATACTCAGCTTACAGATATGGTAGAGGCTGAATGGAAATTTAACTACCTCTTTGACGAAGAAAGACGTATCATCAAGATGCACAGAGATGAACCACAAGGCTAAATACTCTGATCCCTCCTAAATTATTAACAAATAACTTATCAGGGCTAAAGAGAGTAGCAATGACAATAGTACGAGCGAACGTAGCTCATCTTCCTCTCTGAGTTTTTGGATGGCCCTGTGTATCAGGTTTACTACCGATTGGTAATTCATGTCCAGCACCTGAGCAATCTGCTGATAGCTCAGTTCTTCATAATATTTAAGATAGATAACCTCACGCTGGCGCCTGGGCAGGCCGTTCAGTACCTGGCTCATCTTCTTTTTGCGTAGCTCATCAGCCTCTTCTTCCAACAGCAGGTCTTCCTGAGAGAAGCACATCTCACGGGTGTTGATTTTCTCTAGCTGCTGAAAACGTTGATGATATTTTTTCTCCTTATAAAGAGTAGATCTCAGCGCTTTAAAAAGATAGGCTTTTACGTTATGTGCTTCCGAAATAGTTGCCCTGCTATTCCATAACTGAAAAAATAGCTGCTGTACACACTCATGAGCCACCTCTTCATCCTGGCTTTGCCGGTAAGCATATTGAAACAAAGAGTTATAATATTTTTTAAAGAGCACTGAAAAAGCATGCCTATCCCCTTCCAGAAAACTTTTCCAGTAGTGTTGATCTACTATACATGCATCTGCCTGTGCCATGGGTAAATTAAGAGAAGCGCAAAACGATTACTAATCTTAAGTAATTTTTGAAATAAATACAATAAGTAAAGCCCTCACTTTTAAAAACACTATTCTGCACAAACACTGTATTTTTCACCCTAAACTATCTGTGCTAAGCTCATACTTATGCATATTGCTTTTAGGTAAGCATTTCTTAGATTTATCAGGTCAACATAAGCCAGACTTAACCTATGAATCGCAGAAAGTTTATACAACATAGCAGCCTTACGGCTATCGCTTTGCCTGTTTTTAGTATTACCGCATGTAATACGTCTTCTTCAACCGACAAGAAGGCCTCAACCGATACCTCCAATGCTGGTAAGGATGAATTTGAACTGGCGGAAGTTAGCATAGATGAGCTTCAGCAAAGTATGGAAAGAGGTGAGCGCACTGCCGAAAGTATTACACAGCTTTATCTGGATCGTATACAGGCTATAGATCAGGAAGGCCCGCAGCTTAACGCTATTATTGAGGTAAACCCCGACGCGCTTTCAATCGCCAGGGAGCTTGACCGGGAAAGAGCCGATGGCAAAGTTCGAGGGCCGCTGCATGGTATTCCAATTGTGCTTAAAGATAATATAGATACTGCGGATAAAATGCAGACCACTGCCGGAGCACTGGCAATGGAAGGTAATATTGCCCCGGAAGATGCCAGCATAGTAGCTCAGCTGAGAGCCGCGGGTGCGCTTATTATTGGCAAGGCAAACCTTAGCGAGTGGGCAAACTTCCGCTCTACCCGATCATCCAGCGGATGGAGCAGCCGTGGCGGACAAACCAAAAACCCTTATGTACTGAGCCGTAACCCCTGTGGCAGCAGTTCGGGCTCTGGAGTAGCCGTTTCTGCTAACCTCTGTGTACTGGCTATAGGCACCGAAACCAATGGCTCTATCGTCTGCCCCTCTTCTACCAATGGCATCGTAGGGATTAAGCCTACCATCGGCCTGCTGAGCCGTAGCGGCATCATACCTATTGCCCACAGCCAGGATACCGCCGGCCCTATGGCACGCACAGTAAAAGACGCTACAATTATGCTGGGTACCATGACTCAGGTAGACGAAAAAGATGAGGCTATGCAGCAGTCTGAAAGAAAGGCTCACCAGGACTATACCCCTTACCTAAAGACAGATGGCCTGCAAAACAAACGCATAGGTATCTGGCGGGGGGCTATGGGCTTCCATGAAGGTGTAGACGCGCTGATGGAAGCTGCTTTTGAGCAGATGAAACGGCAGGGTGCTACATTGCTGGACATAGAAAAAATTCGTCCTGAAGAATCTATGGGCAGCGCTGGCTTTGATGTTCTGCTTTATGAGTTTAAGGCCGACCTCAACAAATATTTACAGCAACACCCCGACGCGCCACTGAAATCGCTAGAAGAAATCATCGCTTACAACAAAGAAAATGATAGTACTGCCATGCCTTTCTTTAAGCAGGAGATACTGGAGATGGCGCAGGAGAAAGAAGGACTGGACTCCAAAGCTTATCAGGAAGCTCTGGACAAGGTAAAACGGCTGAATGGCGCAGAAGGTATAGACAGAATTATGGCTGAGCACAAGCTAGACGCGATACTGGCCCCTACCGGAGGGCCGGCATGGCCTACCGATGTGGTAACAGGAGATCACTTTCTGGGTGGCAGCTCTTCTCCTGCCGCGCAGGCTGGCTACCCTAATATAACAGTGCCAGTCGGCTTTTTGCACGGGCTGCCTGTAGGCATTTCTATCTTTGGTAAAGCCTGGTCGGAGCCGCAACTTATTAGTATAGCATACGCTTATGAGCAGATTAGTCAGCACCGACAGGCTCCCCGATTTTTATCCGACATCTCTTAACAGATTTTTACTTACAAATATGTAAATTCATACTCAGGGAGCAGATACTGGTATCACTTCTGTCTGCTCCTATCTGTTTTTCTCCTAAATTGATACTCCTGCTTGCTTACTGTTAAGCTAAAACTCAAAAATAGCATTCACATTAACCTATTTTTAACCAAAGTTCATCCATCATGAGAACTACCCAACTTTCCTGTTTGCTGCTCTCTATGCTACTGCTGGCCTGTGACCGCCCGGCAGATATGGCCGAAGAGCCTAACGAGATAGAAACCTACACCATTGAACAGTTTATGAATACTGAACAGATTGGTGGCAGCGCATTCTCTCCTGACGAAAGTAAAATCATGTACTCCAGCAAAAAAACCGGTATCTACAATGCGTATGAGCTAGCTGTAGAAGGGGGCGAGGCACAGCAACTAACCAACTCAGAGAGTGAGTCGGTATTTGCCTACTCCTACTTTCCGGAAGATGAGCGCATACTTTTCTCCAGCGACAAAGGAGGTAATGAAATCAACCACCTCTTTGTTAAAAATCTGAATGGTGAGATTACCGATCTTACTCCAGACTCTACTGCGAAGGCCATGTTTATGGGATGGGCAGCAGATGACCAGAGCCTTTTCTATGCCAACAATAGCCGCAACCCGCAAGCATTTGATGTGTACGAGCTAAACATAGACCAGATAGAAGAAGTAGAAAGCAGTGTGGCAGCTTATCAGCCCAAAATGCTGTTTGAGAATGATGGACGTTTTTACCCAGGCCCTATCTCCGAAGATAAAAAGTATATGTCTCTCACGGAGAGCATTACCCGACAGAAGGTAAATATGTACCTCTATAATATGGAGACTGGCGATACCAAAATGCTGAACGATGCGGAAGATCAGGTAGCCTATGCCCCCCAGTATTTTAGTAAAGATGGCAGTAAGCTCTACTTTCTCTCTGACAAAAACAGCGAGTTTACCTACCTCAGTAGCTACGATATTGCCAGTGGAGAAATTAATAAGGTAGAAGAAGCTGAGTGGGATATTATGTATGCTTACCAATCTAAAAACGGAAAATACCGGGTGGTAGGCATTAATAATGACGCACAGACCGAAATTAAAATCTACGAAGAAGCCAGCGGCGCACAGATTAGTTTGCCTGAGATGCCTAGTGGAGAGATTACTTCGGTCAATATTTCTGATAGCGAAAAGCTAATGGCCTTTTATGTCAATAGTTCTACCTCCCCTAACAATTTGTATGTCTACAATTTTGAGACGGAGGAGTACACTCAGCTTACTGATACCATGAATCCTGAAATTGACGAGATGGATCTGGTTAATGGTGAAGTGGTACGCTATGCTTCTTTTGATGGTATGGAGATTCCTGCTATACTCTATAAGCCTAAGGTACTACAGGAAGGCGATAAGGCACCCGCCATGCTCTGGATACATGGAGGACCCGGGGGGCAGTCTCGCCTCGGATATAATGCCCTGGTGCAGTATTTAGTTAATCATGGCTACACCATTTTTGCGGTAAACAATCGCGGTTCGTCCGGTTATGGCAAAACATTTTTTGCTGCTGATGATCAAAAGCACGGAGAAGATGATCTGCAAGACTGTGTAGAAGGCAAAAACTACCTGGCTTCGCTGGATTATATAGATTCTACCCGCATCGGTATAATGGGGGGCAGCTATGGGGGATACATGACTTTAGCGGCACTGGCTTTTGAACCTGAAGAATTTGACGTAGGGGTAGATATATTTGGCGTATCCAACTGGTTGCGTACGCTCAAGAGTATTCCACCCTGGTGGGGTGCAGCTCGTGAGTCTCTTTTCAACGAAATGGGAAATCCAGAAACTGACTCTGCCAAACTTTATAATAAATCGCCTTTATTTTTTGCTGACCAGATTACTAAACCACTTTTGGTATTGCAGGGAGCAAACGACCCCAGAGTGCTAAAGGTTGAATCAGACGAGATTGTAGAAAAAGTAGAGGCCAATGGCGTAGCAGTAGAGTATGTTGTTTTTGAAGATGAAGGACACGGCTTTTTAAAGAAAGATAACCAGATAGAAGGCTATCAGGCCATACTTGAATTTCTGGACAAATATTTAAAAGCAGCAGCGGAAGAAGAAGTTGAGGCTTCGTTATAAAATTGGATGCAGATACAAACGAACAGGCTACACTCATGTGGCCTGTTTTTTTTATGGCTAAAGAAGATAACTTGTAAAGGCGGGTTTACAAACGGTCAAGAGCGCGGCAATTAATTATAGCGATGGGCACCACTCTATCCTCCGAGGAGTCTTGCGAATACAGTTGCAGTTTAAGTTCCTCATCATCATACTCAATCACCTCAAAATAACTCCTGGACTCGCTGAAGCGAATAATACTTTTGCCAGAATTCTTTTCCAGATAAATCCCTGAGCTGTCGCTATTACTTTTACTATTAAGCAGACGAAAGTCCAGAATGTCATTTGGCTCACTTACTAACCATAAGCTTCCTTCCACTAAACCCTGGCTATCTACTATTTTCCATTGCTTGTTTAACATAGACAAAGTCTCCTCTGAACTACAGGAGATAAGGCTAACTATTAAGATAAGGCAGAGTAATACAGCTTTCATAGCGTGAGTTCATGTGAGTATTACCTAAAAGGTATCAAATAATAATAGTGATCGCAATCAGGTTTGACAAATATTAACCTAAGCAACACTTAAAACTATCGCGATGGCTCAAATACCACCTCCTTAAAGACTTTTTGTCGGTAGTAAGCTATGCTTTTCTGGAGATGTGGCATTTATGTTTCTTAAGAAATGCCCCTTCAGCCCGATTATCTTCCTTCTGTAGTGTCAGCAACCTTATTTCCATCTGGTAAGCAGGTTTCTTAACTCAATGAAATGAGCTGACTGTAAGGTTTTGTCATTTCTGTACTGTCAGAAATAAGGTTGCCGTAAGGTTTTGCCATTTCCGGAAGTAATGATTTGTGCAAGACCAGTCAAACTAATAGATATAACCCTCTTGTTAACAGTAGTTTAACAAAAAAACTCATGTAATAACCCCTATACACATTTTCATGAATTACATATAATATCTATTCAAATTTACCTATATATTTAATTGTAATTATATGAAAAGAAAAAATTATGAGTCAATCTCTGAATTGTTTGCTCAGGCAGAGACCTATCTAAAGAACGGGATGGAGCATGAAGAGATTAAGAAGAAGCTAAGTCAGAAAGGCTACAAGCAAAACATATTTTTAGAGGGTGAGGCACTTCTTACCGAGTGTAAGCTGCTACATCATCAGAAGAACACTATGTATGGAGAAAAATCTGAGCTAAGTAGTCTTTACCAGACTCAGGTGGAAGAAGCCCGTAGTACATTTCTGGATCATGTAGCCATAGTAAAACATGTGTATCGCAAGGACCCTATTCGCTTGTCTAAGTTTAATGCCACCAAATTCAGTAAGAAGGTAAGTGAGTGGACTCTACAGGCCATTTACTTTTATGATAAGGTAGAGGAACATGCCGAAGCCTTAGCTCCTCAGGGACTAAGTAGTGAGGAGACAGCTCAGGCCAAAGCGATGATTGCCGCCATCTCCGACCTGAGACACCGACGTATGCAAAAGAAAGGTGAAGCGGAAGAGGCTACGAGCAGTCGTAATGCTTCTATTAAAGCTCTAAAGGTGTGGATGAGCGATTTTCGCTATGTGGCTCGGATGGCACTCAGAGATAACCCACAACTGCTGGAAGCTCTGGGAATGGTGGTGAAGGCATAATGATTCACCTTCTGTATCATTCGCAAAAAAACACCTACAATTTTTGTGTAGGGCATATAGCTCAGGCTTTCTATAATGCTAACAGTTGCACAGAAAGCCTGTGGCTTATACCCTGGCAATCAGGGCAGCATTTTTTCTATTTTCCTTACCCATCACTGCTTAAGCCAGCCTGAGTGTACAGGCTTTAGTGTCAATTTTCTGCCTTTAGGTTAAGCTCGTAATCAGAGATAATAGGACTATACTGGTTCCCATAAACCTGAGCAGGGATACCTGCCTCTTCCGGTGAAGGAGGCACCCACTGGCTCTTTACACCTTCTATAAGTAGCTTCTTGCCTGGCTCAATATGCACAGTGGCAAATAAAGGATCCTGATAGGGAGCAATATGCTCTAACCACTTATACTCGATCAGCTGCTCCTCAGAATACTGCCCTTTTTTAAAATTATCTCCTATCCATTGGTAAGACATACTGTTGATCTCAAAATAGTCTATCCCATTCTGATGATGATGAAAATCTATATGGTTGTGGCCGTTCAGGCAGCAGATAATCTTTTCCTTATGTTTCTCCATATGTTTTTGCAGGCTCAGCCGGTTTTTAACGCCCCACTGATAGTGCCACAGGCTCTGATGAGATACTACTATGGTGGGTAGGACTGAAGCTGATAGCTCGGAGGCAAACCATTCTATCTGCTCTTCATCTATATAGGTTCTGAGATTGCTATCTACGTAGAAGTTGGCGTGGGCATAGTCTATGAATTTACCTTCCGTATACAGAAAGTTAGCATCCAGCACAATAAAGCGAATTCCTTTTTCTACAAATGAATAATAGCTCTGAGGCATTTCCCAGAACTCCATGATCTCTTTTTTGTCCGACAAATCCATATCATGATTGCCCAGCACATGATATTTATTACCCTTAAACTGCTGCCAGGTATTGAGAAAAGTCTTGCTTTTGGGCTCTTTGTGGCAGAAGTCTCCCAGTTGGATAATAAAGTCTACTTCTTTGCGCTGCGCCTCCGCAATAAATTTTTCCAGCCGCTGATTAGTATCAGGCAGCATACCATGATGCGCATCACTCACAATACCAAAACTTAAATCCTCTTGCCTCTTTACCATCGTTTTGTCGGCCAAAGAGATAGCGGTAAATGGCAATAGTAAAGATGCGGTGGTTGCAGTAGTTTTCTGAAGGAAACTTCTTCTTTCCATAGCTTAAGAGTTATGCAGCTAAAATAGGGAGGATGCCAGTTAGATAGTAATAGCAACTTTACTAATTATGGTATATAATTTACCTGAAAGCAAAAGACCTGTTCCGAAAAGCCATAAGACAGATAATACTGACCTTATGGCCTGCCCACAAGTCTTTTTTCTATACACAATTGCTATACCTTTACAATGTTCTTCCTGAATATATCAGCGGCATTTTAAATTAATGCTACTGTATGTTTAAGTCTGCTCTGCTGCTGTCCATAAAGGGGATGGTCAGCTGCCACTGCTTCTGGCCTGATTTTACTTCTACCACAACTTCTTTCTCATTCTCACGCAGAACCTGGGCTTCCAGCGTAGGCAGCTCTTTAGCAGAAGAGGGTTGCAGCAGCCAAACCAGGGTGCTATTACCATCAATATTGGTTCGGTAAGTACTACTGATGTTAGGCTCATATAGGTTGTACTCCGGACTATACCACCCCTGTAGTTCGGGGTTCTCCTGCCCTTTTATGAACTCTACCTCAAACGATTGCTGACTAAGAGGTATAACTGCCAGGTTACCTTTCTCATTTGCCGTTTTGCTAATGTTACCCTCCCGCACTACGGTATTCTCAGGGTGCCAGTGCCATAGCGCTTCTACCTGACGAGCTTCATCACTAATGATTCTGTCTACTACCAGCCAGAACTCTCCCCTTACATACATCAAAGAGCGTATATGTTGCACTTTGCCCTTGATATCTGAAAAGGGTTCAGAGGTATGGGAGGCATAGTCAAAGCTATCCGTTATTTTATAAAAACTATCTGCCATAGGCTCTTTTGCGTGTGTTGGTCCGGCTGTTTGTCCCTGACCATCTATCAGAAACAGATTATGCCCGGCACTCCCTCTTGCGTAGCTTCTGAATTTGTCCGCTACCTCACCGGTATAGGCAAACCTACCGGCATCTACCAGTAAGTCTCGTCCGTAGGCTGTAATGGAGAGGTGCAGCTTATCATTATGCTGATGCCCACTCCCCCAGGGGCCGATGTCAAAAAATGACCAGTGAGCATCTTCTTCAAAACCACTTCTGGAGATCAGGTGCCCAGCCCAGGGAAAGAAGTAGGAAGGCCCCTCTGAAGGTTTACTCCCCAACTTGGCGTTAGAAGCAATATATTTCCAGTGTGGATTATTAAATTTTTCAGCTCCTTCTAATATGATTTCTCGGTCGCTGCCTTTGTCTCCATCGTTGTTGAGTATGCGGTAGCCCGTAGGGCGCATAGCGCTGGCAATGTAGTTGTACATCTGTGCGATCGTATTGGTAAAATAGTCCGGAAGCTCTTTATTTGCCAGATCACATATCTCCTGAAATAGTTCAAAGTTGAACATAGAGACATTATGGTAGTGTGAGGTAAGCTCTGTCTGCACCCCATCAGGATAGACCTGGTCTTGCATACTTTCACCCATTACCTCAATGGCATAACTCAACCACTCATCAGTATGCTTGTATTCGGGAAAGTAAGCGGCAACGGTAGCCAGTGCAGATATCTCCATAGTGAGCCAGTTATTAGCGGCATGGAAATTTCTGTTGTAATGTGCATGGTCGGGCAGGCTACTCAGAATAAGCAGACGTGAGGCTTCTGAAAGATATTCACTGTCTATCAGACCATAAAAAATAATTGTCCATTTTTTGGCGCGGGCAGCTACTTCCAGTCCTCTCCAGATAGACTCATAACTTTTAACTGCCGGGTAAGGCATACTTTTGATGATAAAATCTCTTAAGAAAAGATCTATATACTCCGCATATTTAGGATTACCCGTTTCCAGGTAGGCATTGTACACAAAGTAAAGCTGAGAGTGCCGATTAGACAACCATGCCCACTCTCTATCGTTATTAGGTCCTTTATAGTACCAGTCGCGGTGTCCATCATCTCCATAAGGTACCTGACCTCTAACGTTTTGTATGGTAAAAACATTATTCAGTATGGTATCAGCTGAGGCAATTATACGATCTGAAGGCTGAGGCAAATCTGCTTTCAGGCGCTCTGCCATAGCGCTAGTCTGGTAATAGTCAAGCAAGTAAAGTGAGGCAGCTTCTAACTCTCCTTTCTCGTAGGCTCTTTTGACCTTTTCAAGTCCGGGGTAGTCCAGGTTAAAACGATCCAGCGTGTTGCGCATCAGTTCGGGATAGGTCTGGCAGAGGTCTTTGGCAGTAATGATCTCTTTCCAGTGTTTCTGGGCATAAGTATGAATCGTAAGTAATACAACAAAGGCAGTAGTTAGACAAGTTTTAATCATTAGGTAGGTATGTATTAGTATGAGCTAACTAATCTATAAGAATAAATCTGATCTGCCTAGCAAAAGCAGTCTTTAATACCTGTAGAAGGGGTATTTTAGGAAGTAGACACAGTATATGGGCAGTGGAGAGCATGAATACCGGCGGAAATACAAGCTAGAAGCAGAAAAGAAATATAAGCTTAATTTAAACTGAGGAAGAAGCTAGACAGCAGAGGGAGGGGGGAAGCAGGAAAGCTAAGCACTTTCCTGAAATACTTGTTTAAGCTGATCGTAAGTAATAGGTTTAATCAGGTAATTACTGGTTAAGTTATAGGAATCCGCTTTTTGCAGGTCTTCTTCTGAGGTAGAACTTGTTAGCAGGTAGATCATAATCTTTTGCTCTACCGGAATTTTTATAAACTCTTCTAAAAATTGCCATCCATCCCAGACCGGCATATTAAGATCAAGAAGAATAAGTTCGGGTAAGGTCTCCCCTGCCCCCATGATGGCTTTCATTTTATCATAGGCTTCCTTTCCGTTACTACAGATCATGATGGTTTCTACCATACCAGTCATCAGTACCTGCCTTTTGGTAATGTAGACATGTGTGGGATCATCGTCTACGATGCAGGCCAGGTTAAATTTTCTCATAATGCAAGTAGATTTTGAATAGAGTACCTTTGTCCACTTCACTTTCTACTTCGATTTTACCTCCCATAGCTTCTACCTGGTTTTTGGTAATAAATAGACCTATTCCTCTGGCTTCTCTGTGTTCGTGAAACGTTTTATACAAGCCGAACAGGCGATTACCATGCTTTTGCAGATCTATACCGAGGCCGTTATCTTCAAAAGAAAGCACAACAAAGTCTTCCTGAATATAAGAAGAAATTTTCACAAAACTCTTTCTGTCTTTAGAGCGATATTTAATGCCATTAGTCAAAAAATTTACAATAACACTATCCAGATAAGCGGGTAATGCACGTACTCTTACCTGTGCGTCTACTTCCTCTTCCAACTTTACTTCAGATTTTTTAGCAAGGGAAGTTATACTGCTCAGATTCTTCAATACGCTTTCGCGCAAAGGTATAATCTGCATTTCCTCACTGCCCAAAAGGTTGATTTTTACGATCTCAGTGAGATTATCTATAGTTTCTTTCAGGTTTTCTGAAGCTTTTACAAGAAGGTTCATAATCTCTTCCTCGTAAAGTTCGGGTTTCTCTTCTTTAAAGATCTCCAGCAGGCCTAATATACCTGAAGCATGCGAACGCAGATTATGAGACACGATATGCGCAAAGTTTTTGAGGCGATCATTCTGATCTTCGGTCACTCTCAAAAGTTCGCTTATCTTTTGTTCTTTATGCTTAATACCAGTAATGTCCAGAATCTGAGAGATAAAATATAAAACCTCTCCCTGCTGATCTCTTACTACAGATACAGTGAGTATGATGTAAATTACATGCCCTTTTTTGTGAAAGTAGCGTTTCTCCATACGGTAGCTGTCCCTGCTGCCCTCAATCACTTCTTGTAAAAGGTTGAGATCGGCATGCAAATCTTCAGGGTGTGTGATATCCTGAAAGGTCAGCTTGTACATTTCGTCTTCAGTATAGCCAATAATGTCGCATACTGTTTTATTTACCTTAAGCCATTTACCATCTTTATTGAGTAGCGCCATGCCTACAGCAGTATTTTCAAAACTACCTCTAAAGGCCTGCTCACTCTGACGAAGTGCTTCGTCTGCCTTTTTTCGTTCAGTGATATCGCGCATGGTAACTACCGCCCCCAGTTTGCTACCATCACTATCATAAAAAGGAGCGCCATTGGCAAGCAGGTAGCGGGGCTTCGTGCCTTTGGCAATAATACTCATCTCTTCGTCCTGCACATACTCGCCTAAAAAAGCTTTAACAAGAGGAATATTTTCTGTTTTGAGCGGCGTTCGGGCATCACCTTCAAACAGATCATAATAATCAGCCCAGCGTTCACGAGGTACCGCCAATGCGTCCATACCATGCCACTCGCGAGCAGCCCGGTTAAAAAGTACCAGGTTGCCATTTTCGTCGCAGGCTACTACTCCATCATCTACTGCTTCCAGCAGAGCATGTTTAAACTTCTGCTCTCTCTTGAGTTCTTTTTCAGTTTGCTTTCTCACTGTGATGTCTCTGACCAGTGCCACAAAATATTTTTCATGGTTATCCGCTTCTATAAATTGAAGTATAATCTCTACCGGCACTTCGTAACCATCTTTTCTCCGATGAAAAGTTTCAAAGGTTAAGGATGACTGCTCGCCCTTAATAAGTGGGGCAATCATCTCTCTGAAAGCTGCTTCGGTAAGGCGACTTTTGATATCTACAGGGGTCATGTGCAATAGCTCAGACTCACTGTAGCCGGTTTGAAGCCTTGCCCCATTATTAGTGTAAAAGAATTGCAGGGAATCGGGAGTAAACATAAAGATGGCATCCTGGGTGGTATTGATCGCGGAAGTAATTCTTTTGAGTACCCTCTCGGAGCGCTTGCGAGCACTGATATCTCTGACCAGGGCCACAAAATACCTTTCCCCCTGACTGCCTTTGATATGCTGAAGGATAATCTCTACCGGTATTTCGTACCCACTTTTTCTCATATGCAGCGTTTCAAAAGAAAATGAGGAGTTATCCTCTCGCAGGAGCGGGGTAATCATTTTGCGAAAGCTTTCTTCCGTAAATAGACTTTTGATATCTATCGGAGTCATTTGCAGTAGCTCTTCTTCACTATACCCAGTCTGCTGTATCGCGCCACGGTTAACATAGAAAAACTTCAGGCTGTCTGCGTCAAACATAAAAATACCATCTTCAATTGTGTTGATTGCGGTAGTAATTCGCTTGAGTTCCTTCTCTGAGGCTTTGCGGGCACTAATATCTCTGACCAGCGCTATAAAATATTTTTCTCCTTCGGATCCCTTAGTGTACTGTAGTATAATTTCTACCGGTACTTCGTGTTTGTCTTTCCTCTGATGCACAGTCTCAAAAGAAAGAGAAGATTGTTCTTCGTTTAGTAGGGGCTTGATCATTTCGCGGAAGCCAGACTCCGTAAATTTACTTTTGATATCTATGGGAGTCATTTGCAGTAGTTCTGATTCTGAATAACCCAGTTGCCGAACTGCTCCTTCATTAACGTAGAAAAACTTCAGTTCAATAGGGTCAAACATGAAGATAGCATCTTCTGTGGTATTGATAGCCGAATTGATCAGCACCAACTCACTTTCGGTCAGTTTCCTTTGCGTTATATCCTGGCGAGTGCCAAACATCATGAGTGGCTTACCGTCTTCTGTCCAGCTAAATACTTTTCCGCGATCGTGTACCCATACCCAATGTCCATCTTTATGATGTATGCGGGTTTCTATATCATAATACTCAGATTTTCCCCTAAAACAATTTTCCAGCAATTGCTCTGATGTCTGTTGGTCGTCAGGGTGAGACAGCCTGTGCCAGGTATGTATATCAATCGGTTCAAGTTCTTTTAAAGTATAACCTGCTATTTCTGCCCAACGCGCATTAAATATAGTTTCGCCGGTTTGTACATTCCACTCCCAGGTACCTACATTGGTACCACTAAGAATACTGGCGATGCGAGACCGTTCCATTTCCAGATTTTCTTCGTTTTGCCTTTGCTGGGTGATATCCTGAAATGAACCAATCAGTTTATAAGGTTTAACTTCGTCAAAAAGTGTTTTACCCCTGGCTCTAACCCACTTGGTATTACCGCTATCAGCGATAAGCCTGAAGTTAACATCAAAAGATTGGCCTTTACTTACCGCCAGGTTGAGTGCTTCGTCCATGATGTGCCTGTCTTCCGGGTGGTAGAAGGCAGCAATATCTTCTTGTTTTGGGTCAAAGTTAGCGGGTACTTCAAAAATATGATAAACAGCCTCTGTCCAGATGGTTGTATTGTCCGTAAGGTTTATTTCCCATGCACCTACCTTGCTTACGCTCTGGCTTTCGTTAAAAAGAGAGATTAGGTGAGACAATTTGTCATTCAGCAGATGATTTTCTTTAGACTTTTTGCGTAGTTCCAGTAGGCCCACTATCTGGCGAGCTATCATTTTCAGACAGGTTAGCTGATCTTTATTTAAGCTTTTGGGAGTAGCATGTGTAAGTAATAGGTTGCCCAGTTTTTTGTCAGTTTCGGTAAGGAGAGGAATTTCCGCGTAGAAGCCCAGCTCTTTATAGCCATTTCGCAGCCCACTATCTTTTAATGAAGCCTCCTGTCTGGCATCTTCAAGTATAAAAGCATCCTTTTGATCAGCAAGCGTGTCTGCATAGATAGGAATTTTTTGAGGGAGTTTATGTTTGTCCATACCGTAACAGGCGAGATACCACTGTTGCTCACCATCCTGTAGGCAAATGAGGGCTGTTTTTACTTCGCAAAGATTAGCCGCCATCTTGGCATAAAAATCATATTCCCCCTCCTCCATTCCACCAATCATATCGTATGAATATTGTTCAAAAAGCCCTTGATTACCATGAACGTGCTTTTCAGACTTTTCCATAAATTTATTTTTTTGTGTCTGGCCATTTGAGTTTGTATTGCATGATTTAAAGGTGCATACCTAATAGCATAGGGTTTCAGGTATGGTAAGCACAATACAATCTGTAAGCATAGGTTAGGTGGGGCGCTGGTTTAAAAAGCAAAAACACACATATAAACTCATGTATATTCACTTATTATTTTTGGGTTATCATGTGTTACAAAGACAAAAGACTCAATGGTTTATACACAAGCAATATAATTTTAAAATTGCAGAAATACATATTTTTATATTCTGTATTTCGGTAGATAACCTGAATTTTAATAAGTCATTTAAAGATAATATAGAATATTTATTCTATTATTTATCAATTATTATATATAAATATTTACTACATCATGTTGCATACACATAAGTTGCAATAAACACTAAATATTTCGCACGAAAGGTTTCTGATTTCTTAAAGCAAAAGACAGAAATCATCTATTTTACGATGCTATTTTGTATTGAATCAAGAAATTAAGTTCAGATGTTATCAATTGAACTCTTAGGGTATGGTAATCAGCAATTTACGGAACTTTACACCTGCTTATTTTAACATGAGTTAGCTCTAATGTAGTATTAGTAAGCTTTAATCCTTCTCTAGGTAGACCTCAGGAATATACCATTGCCCTTTTTCCAGATCAATGCCACCCTTCATTTGCTCCTGCACTACTCTGTCTATAATATAAATTCCAGTTTGTGACATATCTTCAAAATTGTCTATGCCTCCATTAGGGAAGTTTTGGCGAGTACGGTGAATATTGTATTGACTGGCAAACTGCCGACCAAAAGCTTTTTCTACGCCCTCTTTGCCTAACATAAAACCCAGCAAACCACCCCAGGTAGCGGTTGGATTATCCGAATCCCATCCGCAGAGGCTACCGACCTTAATAGTTTCTTTGATATCCCCTTCTCCATAAAAAAGGCTAATCAGGCTGGCAGCAAAGTTTATCCCAGCCGCAAAACAGGCATTACAATATATGTTCTGTTCTGTAAGCCGGTATCCATCCTGCTGTTCCACCTGATAACGCTGATAGATATCGTCTCTTGCCTGCTCCCAAGGAACCCGGGCCTTGTATTTGCTTTTAACATAAGTATACATTTTGGCAGCATACGATGTATCGGGAAGTTGCTTACTTGCTTCTTCAGCCATCCACATAAGTTGTTCTTTCATGGTTATATTGGACTTTTCCAGAGCTGCCAGTGCGTGCATAACTACATAAAACTGAGATATCCACGCAGCATTATAATTAGCCGTTGTACGTATGGGCAAATCTGCCATTTTGAGGGCAATATCCGGCCTGCCAGGGGCAAAAAGTCCAAAAATTTCGGTAGTAAGCTGAGCATCAATCATTTCATATTCTTTGTTATTAGCTGGATTACTCGTTTCAGGAGGTAGCATTCCCTGCTGCATTAGGTCAAAAGCTCGCTGGTTTGATACCCACAGATAATTTTCTTCCTCTGGTTTGATATGTTTTAGCCAACCTTCCCTAATCTGCTCAGGACTTAGTATACTAGTCTGATTGGTATAAAGCAGGTGCTGATACATATACTCAATATCTGTATCGTCATCGGCACCCCACAGCTCACCTTCTTCTTCAAAAACAAAATCTATACGCTCAGAAAGATGACTAGGCATGTTATCTTCACTAAAAATGCTGGGCTGATCCATAGCGCCCCAGTCTTCACGCGTGTAAAAATCACCTGTTTTAATTTCTCCTATATTTCCAATCTTGTCCATTTCCGTAACCAGTCCTGTCCAGTTAGCGATGCACTGGCCCAACCAAAAACCATAGAGCTTATCTTTGTAAGCATTGCGGTCAATGGTAATGTCATTTTTCTGAGGCTCATAATCCTGATACACAAGCTGAGGGTTTTTTAAAGTACCTTCTGCAAGAGGTTGAGTACAGGCTGCAACAAAGAGTAGAGAGATTGACATAATACTAATTGAAAACTGAGTAGCCATGGTAATGTGAGTTTAGGTTGATCCAGGTTGAATATACTCATACATCAGAAAAAAAATGAGGCTACTATGTTGCAGCCTCATTTTAGAATCTAATCTTTTAAAGAATGAAGCTTTAGCCGAATGGGGCGGCTAGGAATACTCTCCTGATGCTGTCGGTCTACAGCAGTTACTACAATGGTGTGCTTCTTTCTAAATAGCCCCCTACCTTTCTCTTTAAATGACAGGTGGGGGCTGTAAGTTCTGCCGATGATCGTCTTGCTATCGCTAAGGTTAGGCTCGCTCTCCCCTTCCTCAGCATAGACGATATAATAGCGCACATCCTGATGGATATCTTCGTTCCACTGAACCAGTACTTCATGACGGTCTCTAGCTGCCTTAACTTCTAATGGTGGTTGTAGCTCACTTTTAGGTAACCAACTCATCTGCGGAATAAGGGCAGGATAACGATAATGGTTACGCCTGAGCGTATCTGCCAACCCCAAAGGATTTTTGTTGAATGAGCGTGCGCTAAAGTAGATACTACCGTCTACCTGAAAATTTCGGCGGTTCATATCAATCTGCTTTCCAATCTGGGTAGGCTCTAGCCAGGATCTATCATGATTGTTATTTACTTTATAAGCTGCTTGTCCAATATACAGTTGTCGGCCGTAGGTGTTTCGGCTCCACCAGTCCAGTAGCTTCTCATAGTCGGCTGGTGGGTAGCCTATGCTAAAATATATCTGAGGCACAACATAGTCAATCCATCCATTCTTAAGCCAGGTTAACACATCGGCGTAAAGATCATCATAGCTGGTCTGTCCGGCCTTACTATCAGACCCGGTAGGGTCTACGTCCTGATTCCTCCAGACACCAAAAGGGCTAACACCAAACTTTACGTGGGGCTTAACTGACTGTATGCTATCGTAGACTGATTTTACCAACATATTGATATTGTTTCGTCGCCAGTCCTCAATATTTCCAAAACCTTCGTTGTACCGTTGAAAAGTAGTACTATCAGAAAACTGAAGTGTATCTATTTTATAGGGGTAAAAGTAGTCGTCAAAGTGTACTCCATCAATTTCGTAGCGGTTCACTACGTCCATTATAACATTGACTACATGCTCTCTTGCCCCTGGTATGCCAGGATCCAGATAAGCATGTTTTCCGTAGGTGACTATCCACTCCGGATGATCAAAAAAGACATGGCTAACAGAATCAATTTCTGCTTTGTTGAAATCAAAAATAGCCCGGTAAGGATTAAACCAGGCATGAAACTCCATACCTTGCTGACGACACTCCTTTATCATAAATGCCAGCGGATCATAATATGGCTCTGGAGCCTTACCCTCTTTGCCGGTTAACCAACGCGACCAGGGCTCATAAGATGAGTCGTATAGTGCATCTGCATTTGGCCTGACCTGTACGATAAGAGCATTGAGCCCGTTGTTCTTATGAAAAGTAACCAGTTCTTTGAACTCGTTCCTTTGTTCTTCTGGAGTAAGCCCCTGAGAAGACGGCCAGTCAATATTGGCGACTGAAGCTACCCATACCCCCCTAAACTCACGTTTTGGAGGATAGCTTTGAGCAATTAAAACAGCAGGTATTAAGGTTAAAAAAATAGCAAAAAAACATACTGGTAGAGTCTTCTTCATATTTGGGTAAGAGTTTGGTTAGGAAAAAACTAAGCAAGAACACTGAATATAAGTAAAATGAGCATGACCTAAAGAAAGAAGTATATCCTAAAGATTAAACTTTTAATACATAATCATTTATCTTTTCTCGCAGCATGCTAACTTCGCTGCCTATCTAAATTTGCATATAATCATTTTTCACATGCTTAAAATTGATTTTAAGAAGCAGGTACTTCCTCATGTTGTGGCCATTGTTATCTTTTTGGTTGTCACTATCGTCTTTTTTAGCCCTATGTTTTTTGAGAATAAAAGCATACAGCAGAACGATGTCATTATGGGCTTATCTTCCGGACAGGAAATCAAAGAATACCGTGAGCGAACCGGAGAAGAAGCCTTATGGACCAATGCTATGTTTTCAGGTATGCCTGCTTATCTGATAAGCATTCGCTATGAAGGCGAAGCTATTATTGATTTTATGCAAAACCTATATTCCTTCTGGCTACCCCGGCAGGCAGAAGTTATCTTTAAGTGCTTCCTGAGCTTTTACATTATGCTCTTGATCTTTGGCGTTAGGCCCTATCTAGCCATTGCAGGAGCAATAGCCTATGGCCTGGGCACATTTAATATTGTTAGCCTGGAGGCCGGACACATCTGGAAGATAGAAGCTATCGCTTACATGCCATTGGTACTTGCCGGTATACATCTTACTTATCGGGGCAAACTGCTATGGGGCTTTACGCTAACTGCTTTGGCCCTAGCGTTAGAAATTGATAGTAACCACCTTCAAATCACCTATTATCTATTACTTATTGTGCTTATTTATGGTATCACGATGCTGGTAGATGCCATTAAGAAAAAAGACCTCAAACCTTTTATAACTAAATCTCTAATACTCATACTTGCCGCAGCATTGGGTGCCGGCACTAATCTGGGTAGGCTATGGAACACCTACCAGTATGGTCAGTATTCTACCCGTGGCCCTTCTCCACTAACAGAAAGCGCCAGTACCGGAGACGATAAAGGTCTGGACAGAGACTATGTATTTAGTTACAGTATTGGCATTGCCGAGACATTTACACTGATGATTCCGGATTTTTCCGGCGGAGCCAGCAATCGTAATATTGGCATGGATTCTAATTTAGGAGAGATGCTTCAGAGAGCAAACGTAAGTCCACAGCAGGCCCAAAGCTTTGTAAATAATGCTCCTACCTACTGGGGTAGTAAGCCCAGTACCGCTGGCCCTACCTATGCCGGGGCTGTCATAGCGCTTCTTTTCTTTGTAGGATGCTTTTTTGCGCCCAAAGTACATCGTACATGGCTGATCATAGCAACAGTATTTTCTATCATGCTAAGTTGGGGGCACAACTTCAGCGCATTTAATTATTTGGTGTATGATATTTTGCCCGGCTACAACAAGTTCCGGGTAGTAGAGATGGCATTAGTTATAGCGCTGCTTTGTATTCCATTTCTAGGAATGTTAGGGATTGAATACCTACTTAGAAGTGAATGGAACAATGCTACTAAAAAACGCTTCTACACGGCGGTAGGCATACCGGCCGGACTATTGCTGCTTATACTAATTTTTGGAGGCAGCATGAGCTTTGAAAGTCCTCAGGACAGCCGTCTAATGCAGATGGGCAATCAAACTCTGGTAGATGCAGTAATAGAAGACCGTGAGGCTTTATTGAGAAGTGATACCATTCGTTCTTTAATATTTACCCTATTAGCAGCAGCCTTAATGTTCTTCTACAAAGGAAAGAGCGTTCCGTATGCAGGTTTAGCTATTGGTGTTATTGCCTTATCAACACTGGATTTATGGACAGTTGGAGCGCGCTTTCTGGACGAAGGCAGCTACGTAAGAGACCGTAATAAATACGACCTCATGTCTGCATCGGAGGCTGATAACTTTATACTGGAACAAAATGAAGATAGAGCCAGAGTACTAAACTTAAGGAATCCCTGGAACGATGGAATTACCTCTTATTACCATTCCTCTATTGGCGGATATCATGGGGCTAAAATCGGTCGTTATCAGGATCTGATTAATTATTATTTAAATGATGAGTTGGTAAGTATTATACAGAACCTTCAGAATGGAAATACAAACTTCACCAACATATCGGTGCTTAATATGCTTAACGCACGTTATTTCAAGGCAGGTGATGTAAAGAACGCTGTAATTGTAAATGAGCAGGCTCTGGGTAATGCCTGGCTGGTAAATCAGGTAAATCCAGTATCTAATGCTGATGAAGCAATCAATGCATTGGGGAATACAGACTTATCTAATACTGCTATCATTAACACTTCAGATTTTCAGTTGGACAACACTAGTTTTAGCAGTGAGGGTAGTATACAAATGACAAACTACGCGCCCAACGCCATTAGCTATAAAGTAGATGCAGCTAAAGAAAGCTTTGCTGTATTCTCAGAAATCTATTATCCGGAAGGCTGGCAGGCCTATATTGACGATGAAGCCGTAGAACATGTACGAGTAAACTACATACTACGTGGGCTAGCCATACCTGCCGGACAGCACAGCATTAGGTTTGAGTTTAAACCTCAGTCCTATTTTATAGGAAGCAAAGTATCATTGGTATGTACAATATTAGTAAGCCTGCTCTTGCTTGCTAGCATCGGAGTGAGTGTAAAAGAAAATAAGCAAAAAGCTTAAGTAAGTAGAAAATGGAGACTGCTGCACCTGTACTATCTATTGTAATCTGCACATACAATCGGGAGGAATTTATTGGAAAAACGCTGGATCACCTAAGCCGTCAAACACTTGATAATGATCAGTTTGAAGTAATTGTTGTTAATAACAACAGTACAGATAATACCGAGAAAATCTGTCAGGAGTTTATCAGTCAACATCCGGAAATGAGGATTAAATACTGTCTGGAGATGCAACAAGGCCATTCCTATGCCAGAAACAGAGGAGTAAACGAATCTGAGGGTAGCCTGATTGCTTATATTGATGATGATGCCTTTGTACACCCTGAATTTGGGAGTAATATTATTAAGTTCTTTAATAAGCGAAATGATGTAAAGGCTATAGGTGGAAAAATTATACCCGCATATCTGGAAAAGAAGCCAAAATGGATGTCGCATTATTTACTACCATTAGTTTCCGCATTAGATATGGGCAAGCACCCCAAAGCTTTTACTGGCAGAAAATTTCCTGTAGGAGCAAATGTAACTTTTCGCAAATCTGTTTTTGAGCGCTATGGACTTTTTAATGTCAAACTGGGGCGCATAGGAAGTGGACTGATGGGCGGTGATGAAAAAGAAATGATTTACCGGCTTAAGAAAAATAATGAAGCAGTCTACTATGTGCCTGATGTGATTGTAGAGCATGTGATTCCCCCAAAACGCCTGAAAATGGAATATATACAGGGGCTGGCAGAAGGTGTCGGGCAAAGTGAAAAAAGAAGGTTGAAAAACGAAAATGGAACCGAAAAAGTAAAAAGAGCTTTAGAAGAACTCATTAAAATCGGAGGTACTTTCATTTTGTTTATCCTTTATACACTAAAAGGAGAGTTAGCCAAAGGTTGGATGCTCATGAAGTTCAGGTATTGGGTGCTGCTGGGCTTTTTCCGATAAGATTGAGAATATAAACCTTTAGCAATACGGCTACCACATGAAACCAAAACATATCACCTTTTTAGATAATATTTTAGCATCTTTGCTTACTACTTTTAAAGTGCTGCTGCTAAGTAAATTCTTTCTAAAAAGGATAAAAAACCAAAGCCCTTACCAAGACTGTGTAATCCTGGGTAATGGACCTTCTCTAAAAAAATTTTTAAAAGAGGATTTGTCTTTTCTGGAAAACAAAGTAGTTTTTTGCGTTAACAATTTTGTAAGAACTCATGCCTATCAGATTGTAAAACCGAACTACTATGTTATTGTTGCTCCAGATTTTTGGGCAAAGGAAGAGAAACCAGGCTGGAAAGAAGAGAGGTATAAAATATTTTATGAGTTGGTAGAGAAGACTGAATGGGAACTAACCCTTTTTGTACCAGTACTAGCCAGGAAACACCAAAGCTGGAAGAATATTCTAAGCAAGAACGCTAAAATTAATATTGCATATTTTAACAACACACCTGTAGAGGGGCTCACCTGTTTGAGCCATTGGTACTTCCGTCAGTGGTTAGGCATGCCACGTCCGCATAATGTACTGGTAGGCACCCTGACCCTTGCCCTGAATATGGGATTTAAGAACTGTTTTATTACTGGTGCGGATCACTCCTGGCTACAAGAAATTATCGTTTCAGACGATAATAAAGTATACCTAAGCCAAAAACATTTTTATGACGACCACCTTAAATCAAAAACCTATACCGATGAGGCTAGGCCCATGTATGTAGGGAGTACCCGTAAAGAGCGCAGGCTTCATGAAATTCTGCATAAGTTTTACTATTCTTTCCGATCGTACTGGGAATTAAAAGAATACGCAAAAGCACAAAAAACAAATATTTACAACCTGACACCGGGTTCCTATATTGATGCGTTTGACCGGCTAACACTTAAAGAAACTAATGGCTAACCTGCAACTTCGTAAGCATATTAAGCCGACTATTAAAGATAAACTTCGTATCTGGAATATAAAGAAGCGGCTGGGTAGATGTGGAAAGGGGGTGTTTTTTGAAAAAAATGCATCCTTTATGCGATACCCAAAACTGATTAGCATCGGTGATCATGTAATTGTTAAAGAAGGGGCAAAAATATGTCCCTGCAACGAACAATCTTCTGTTAGCATTGGTGATAATACAACGATTGGGTATCATACTTACATCTTTGCCTCTCAGCAAATAAGTATTGGTAATAATTGTCAGATTGCTCCCTTTGTATACCTAGTTGATAGTGACCATGGTATAGCTAAAGATACCCTTATGAATCAGCAGCCCAACATTACGGCTCCAATACATATCGGAAATGATGTGTGGATAGCAACAGGAGCAAAAATTTTAAAGGGTGTTACTATACATGATGGAGCAGTAATAGCAGCTGGGGCTGTGGTTAAGGAAGATGTACAGCCTTATGAAATTGTAGGTGGTATACCGGCCAAGCATATTTCTTTCAGAGAATAGACACTCACACATCAGTTCGTAGTTTTTTCTAACTTTGCCCTAGTTCAAATCACAAATAGCTGTATGCGCATTGGTTGCATTATTTTAGCACGGTATAATTCTAACAGGCTTCCCGGTAAAGCTCTGATGCAGGTAGGTGCTAAACCGATACTCCTACAAATATATCAGGCCCTTGAGACAATATTTACTAAAGAAAAAATTGTTGTGGCTACCTCAGACTCTGATACTGACGAGCCTATCGTTTCTTTTTGCAATACACATCAGATCAATTTTTTCCGAGGTAGTCTGGATAATGTGGCTGAGCGCTTTTATTTGTGCGCTAAATATTATCAGTACGATTTTGCTTTTCGCATTAATGGTGATAACCTGTTTGTAGCCACGGATTGTATACAGGAAATGCTTAAGGTAGTTTCTCAAAATCCCTCATATGATTTTTTAAGCAATGTAAAGAACAGAACTTATCCTTTTGGTATGAGTGTAGAATTGGTTAAAATATCTTTTTATGCGCATTGCCTGCAAAAATTTTTAAATAATTCTCATTACCAGGAGCATGTCACTTTGTATCTGTACGAGCACGAAAACTTGGGTAAACGACAATATTTTTACAATCAAACGGTGCCAGAAGCAGAGGGGGCGCACCTGGCTATAGATACTCCTGAAGATTTGAACTTAGCTAAAGCCATTTATTCCCTAATGCCGGAAGCAGGCAACACACCTGAACTATCAGAACTAATACACTATTATCAGCAAGCAAAAAAAGTAAAATGAACAGTCCCTGGAACGGAAAATTTGGCCCCCTACTCATCGCAGAAATTGGTGGAAATCATGAAGGAGATTTTGAGTACGCACTAAAACTTACTGACCTGGCCATAGCGTCAGGTGCCGATTACATCAAGTATCAGATGTACAGCGGCGACTCTCTTGTAAGCCGTTTAGAGGGGGCTCAGAGAAATGCTCATTTTAAAAAATTTGAGTTATCTCGGGAGCAGTACATTAGTCTAGCCAAGAGATGCGAAGCAGCAGGTGCAGGCTTTATGGCTTCTGTCTGGAACCCAGAGTATTTGCATTGGATAGATCCATATATGCCTATTTATAAGATAGGCTCAGGTGATCTTACAGCCTATAATGTAATCAAAGCAATAGCAAAGTTAGGGAAGCCTATCATTATATCTACCGGTTTAGCTACTTTACAGGAGGTTTTAGAAGCAGTAGAATACATACAATCTCTGGATGAACGATATAAGCACCCAGATTACCTGGCCATCTTACAGTGCACTTCCATGTACCCTATCCCCTATCAGGATGCTAATCTTTCTGTAATGGAACTCCTTAAACAGTCTACCCAACTTACCGTAGGCTACTCTGATCATACAGAGGGGAGTAAAGCTTTGGAAATAGCTGCGGCAATGGGAGCAAAAGTATTAGAGTTTCATTTTACAGATAGCAGAGATGGTAAAACTTTTAGAGATCATAAAGTGTCTCTTACCAAAGATGAAGTGCAGGACTTGGGTAAAAAAATTACTGACATCATATTATTACAGGGTAATGCTCTAAAAAGACCGCTTGAAGTAGAGGGCGACCACAGAACTACATTTCGTAGAGCAGTATACCCTGCCAGGAATATGGAGGCGGGCACTATCGTTTCGGAGGGTGACCTGATAAGCCTAAGGCCTAACCACGGTATAGATGCTCGCTATTTTGATAAAGTAGTTGGTAAAAAGTTAAAAGCAGATGTGCTCGCACATCAAAAATTAGACTGGAACTTATTTGAATAATATTATGGAATGGTTTAGAAAAGATGCATTAACAATTAAGCATCAGACACAGAGTACTGAGCAGTGGATTAGGGAAAGCAATGGCGAGTTGCAAAGCTTCAAAATAGATACCTATCTGGGGAAAAAAACAGACCTGCTTTCACTCAAAAAAAACATAGTAGGCAACCTAAAAAAGACCCTGGAATATTTCCAGAAAACTCGTACTGAAGTGTATGCTGAAGCAGGTGCAGAGATGGTAAAAGAGTGTCCGGTATGCGGTAGCAGTTCAGACAAAGCAGTAAGCCAGCTTAACGTATATGGAGCAAATTACGCGCAGTGCAAGGCATGCACCCACATCTATGTTTTAAATCGTCCTAACCCTAATGCCATCCATAATTTTTACCTCAGCGATGTAAACTATGCATCTACCTACACAGATAAAAGTGCTGCTGAATCACGACTTCAGGCAATTGCTGTACCCTGGAGAGACTGGATGGTAAAAGTATTTGAGAAGCAATATGGCCGTAAGCCAGAAAAAATACTTGATGTAGGCTCGGGTGCAGGACATTTTGTAGAAGCCTGCCGCCGTTCTGGTCTTCAGGCAGATGGCATAGAGCTTAGTGAGTCTAGCCGTAAATTCTCTAAAGACATTTGGGGTATAGAGTTAGACGGAAATGACTACACTCAGGTATACAATCAATACTCTGGTTATGATGTAGTTACTTTCTGGGGTTTGTTGGAACATACTCCTAACCCTAAAGAGCTTCTAAACGTAAGCCAGTCTATATTTGAAAGTAGCGATGCGGGAATGGTAATTGCCAAATTACCCCGCTGGAACTCCCTCAGTGGTTTTATTCAGAATATCCTAAACCAAAGCATTGTAAGACACCTGGACCCTATGGGGCATATCAGCTGTTACACAGATGGTTCTGCTGCTGAGGCTTACTACCAGACAGACTTCTACCCCGTAGCCGCCTGGTACTATGGTATGGATGTTTATGAGCTCTTTATGCAATTAGGACATAAACTGGACCAGTATGAAGTTCTTACCCAGACCAGTGATGTTCAGTTAAGTCTGCAACAAATGATGGACGAAGCCAAACTATCTGATGGCCTAACTTTAGTAGGGGTTCCCAAAAACAAACATAAAGCATAATTCATCTCTATGTCAGATGTAGTAAAAGTGATAGACCACGAAGTGCTGGTAACCGTATATATTACCAATTATAATTACGGTAAGTATATCTCCCAGGCAGTAGAAAGTGTGCTTCAACAAACGCTGGATGATTTTGAAATCATTATTATAGACGACGGGTCTACAGACAACTCACGTGAATTAATAGAAGCTTATGCTGACAACCCTAAAATCAAAGTAATCTTCCAAAAGAATAAAGGGCTTAACGTTACCAATAACATTGCTTTAAGAGTTTCTAACGGCAAGTACATCATGCGTTTAGATGCTGATGACTTTCTTGACCATAATGCGTTATTAGTGATGTCCAACGCTTTGGAGCGTGATGATGAGCTAGGTTTGGTATTCCCTGATTACTACATTACTGATGAAAACGGTACTCCTGAATCTATCCATAAAAGGCATGATTTTGACAAAGAAGTATCGCTTTTAGACCAGGCAGCTCATGGGGCTTGTACGATGATCCGAACTAGTTTTTTAAAAGAGCTGGGAGGCTATAATGAAGATTACAGCTGTCAGGACGGGTATGAACTCTGGGTGAAGTTTACGGCACAGCACAAAGTGTCAAACATTAACACTCCTTTGTTTTATTACCGCCAGCACGGCAACAACCTGACCAAGAACGAAAACCGTATTCTTACCACACGAGCTACCATCAACAAAGACTACCTGAAAGAAGATAAGGCAAAATATAATACAGTTGCTGTAATTCCTGTTAGGGATGCCAATGCGGTCAATAACAAGCTTGCTTTTACCTTACTTGATGACAAAACATTTTTGGAGCACAAGATTGATCAGGCACTGCTCGCAGAAAATATCAAACAGGTAGTGGTAAGCTCTCCTGATGAGAAAGTAAAACAATTTGTACAGCAAAAATATCAGGATAAAGTCTTCTTTGTAAGCCGACCTACTGAGCAGGCAAGATTAAATGTAGGGCTAGTAGGTACTGTCAACCATATTTTGACACATAAACATATGGAGGCTTTCAACCCTTCTGCTATAGCTGTCCTCTCAATTGAGTTTCCTTTTGTAGATGCTTTAACATTAGATAATGCGATAAATACACTTTATCTTTTTGATTCAGATTCTTTAATTTCTGTACGACCAGATACACATTTATTCTTTCAGCATCACGGTCATGGAATGCAGGCTATACTAAACCAGGACAAGTTTACCAAACTAGAACGCGAGGCTTTGTTTAAATACACAGGGGGTATATCTGTAACCAAATCTGAGATTTTTAAAAAAGAGCAGCAGTTTATCTGCGGAAAGGTAGGACATGTTGTAATTGACCAACAGGCTAGTTTAGGAATTTTTAGTGAATACGACCTTAAATTAGCTAGACTCCTGGCGCAGGATAATCAATCTCAACATAAGTCATGAACAAGCTGACAGGGAAATCAATACTAGTTACTGGGGGAACAGGCTCATTTGGGCAAGCGCTAATTGGACACCTGCTTGGTATTAAGCAATCTTTCTCTTCTATCACCGTTTTCTCTCGCGATGAGTACAAGCAGTACCAGATGCGCAGAAAATACAACGAAGTAACCAACCTTCGCTTCATCATTGGTGATGTACGTGATGAAAAGGCCTTAACTGAAGCCTGTCGTAATATTGATGTAGTAATTCATGCCGCTGCACTTAAGCAAAATATAAGCGGAGAAGTATATCCTGAAGAGTTTATAAAAACCAATATAGATGGCACACGCAACCTTATCAGAGCTGCTGTGCATGAGCAGGTAGAAAAGGTAATAGCCTTATCTACTGATAAGGCAGTATACCCAACCACCCTCTACGGAGCATCTAAGCTAAGTGCTGAAAAGCTATTAGTCGGTGCTAATGAGAAGTATGCAGATCTTACCCAGTTTGCCATAATAAGACTAGGCAATTTATTTGGCTCCCGTGGTTCGGTTCTGTATGCGCTTAACGAAGATAGTGCTCAGCACGAAGTCAGAATTACGCAACCTAAAATGAGCCGCTTTAGCCTAAGTATGGAAGAAGGTGTACATTCAGCTCTAAAGGTATTGGAGTGTATGAAAGGCGGAGAAGTATTTGTACCAAAAATGTCTGCTTACACCCTAGAAAAGCTGGTAAGGGCTATGGGCTTAAAGCTTGCAAAGCAAGATACAGGACCCAGGCTGACAGAAAAAATACACGAGCAGGCTTTGTCATCTGAAGAAGTACGATACACTTTTGAGTGGGAGAATTTTTACATATACCTGAATCCTAATACTCAGCAATACCAACATTGGAAACAGACAGGAAAAAAACTTCCAGAAACTTTTGAATATCGCTCTGACCTTGCCCCACAGATCAGCATTTCCGACCTGCAACAACAAATCAGCTTTTACCTTTCTTAACTTACCACTGTGGGTATAATTCAACGCCAAACCCTTAAGTCTACCATATACATCTATATAGGTGTGCTGATTGGTTTTGTAACCAGTGCCCTGGTGTATCCCAAATACCTGACTGAATCTCAGATTGGAGTAATTGGCTTGCTGGTGTCATGGAGTTCTGTATTCGCGCAGGCTGCCACATTAGGCTTTGGCGGTGCCACAATAAAGTTTTTTCCCTACTTCAGAGATAAAGAGAAACAGCATCATGGCTTTTTCTTTTTGCTTGTAATGGTGGTGCTCAGTGGGTATTTATTGTTTCTCGCTATCTTTTTTATCATAAAGCCCTGGATGATTGAAGATGCCGGCGTAGACTCTTTGTTTGCAAAACATATCTATCTGATTATTCCTTTTACACTTTTTTCTTTGCTCTTTGTCATTCTGGACATCTACAACCGGGCACTCTATAATGCTACCACTGGCTCCCTTCTCAATGAGACCATCTCTCGCTTGTTTGTATTGGTTTTAGTCTTCCTTTTTATCTGGGATATCTATCAATTTGACGATTATCTCAACTGGTATGTTATTTCTCGCGGTGTACTGGTTCTGCTACTTTTGCTTTTTCTGTATTGGAAAGGAGAATTAAGTCTCCGTCCGGATTTTAGCCTGTTAACCAAAGAAAGAAGACAAGGCATGTTGAGTCTTAGTTTATTCAGCTTGGTTACTGGATTTGGAACGCTGGCTATCATCAGGATTGATAGTATTATGATCAACAGCTTTTATTCAGATGCAGAAGTAGGCGTATACCTGACAACTTTTTACTTTGGCACACTGGTTTTATTGCCCTCCAGAGCTCTTAGGGGCATCGCCCCTACCATGATTGCTGATGCATTCAAACATAATAATCTTAAAGTTGTAGCCAGTATTTATACACAAAGTACTATTACCCAACTAGTTGCAGGCTGCTTTTTCTTTCTCGGCATATGGATAAATATTGATAATGTGTTTGAAATACTCCCGGAGTCTTATGAAGCCGGTAAATATGTTATTTTATATGTTGGACTCATGAATATTGTGAAGATGGCTGGAGGAGTAAATGACGTAATTATTGGTTATTCTGAATACTATCGCACGAATACCTACATTATGCTGGCCTGGGTAGCATTACTGATACTTAGCAATTACTGGCTACTGCCAATTATGGGAATTAGCGGAGCGGCACTGGCCTCTTTGCTATCAGTTATTATAGTTAATATAGCAAGATATTTTTTTCTGTATGCCAAATTTGGCTTCCAGCCCTACAAATGGGCTCACCTCTTTATATTAATTATTGCTTTAGTCACTTATGGCCTGGTAATTTTGGTACCTCCTGCTCAGCACTTTATACTGGATATTCTAATAAAAGGAGTATTAGTTACAATCATTTTTACCTCTGCTATCTACTTCTCTAATACTGATCCACAGATCAACAAATTAATTGAGGGTTACTTAGATAAAGCTAAGGCGCTAATCAACAGGTACTAAACAATTTGTTGGTCCATTTCACTTAAAGCCTCTTTCATAGCCTCAATTATGTACATCTGCTCTTCATCTGTTAGCTGTGGATATAGAGGTAGTGATAAAAGCTCATGGCATTGTTTACTTGCTACAGGTGTATCGGCAAAGCTATAAGCTTCAAACACCTGCATATCTGCTACCGCTTCTGGATAATGCACTGCCGTACCTACACCTTTCTCTCCCAGTAATTTGGTTAACCTTTTTCTATCAGCACAACGAATAACATATAAATGATATACATGAAAATACCCTTCATCTTCCTGAGGCAGATGCAGATAATAAGGTTGAAGCGCATTGTTATAACGCTGAGCCAGTTCTCGCCTCCTTAAGTTCCATTGATCTAAAAGCCCCAGTTTATAAGATAGTACCGCTGCCTGAAAGCTGTCCATCCGGCTATTTCTACCCAGACGGACATGACAGTTTTTTCCTGATTGACCATGATTAGCAATCTGACGGCAAGTTGTAGACAGTTCTTCATCATTTGTTGCTAACGCGCCTGCATCTCCTATTGCCCCCAAGTTTTTGGTAGGGTAAAAACTAAAAGCGGCAATATCTCCCCAGCTTCCAGCTTTTTTTCCTTGAATAGTTGCCCCCTGTGCCTGTGCGCAATCTTCAATAACTTTAAGACCATAAGCAGCAGCGATGCCCATAATCCGCTCCATATCAGCCCCATAGCCGTAAAGGTGAATAGGAATTATTGCTTTGGTACGACTGGTGATTTTCGTTTCTATTTTATCCGGGTCTATAGTATAGCGATCCACAAGGCTATCTACAAAAACAGGAACAGCTCCAAGCAGACAGACTGCTTCAGCAGCTGACATCCAGCCATTTGCTGGCACTATCACCTCATCTCCTTGTCCAATTTGCAAGGCCCGAAGGGCAATTTCCAGCGCATCAGTACAATTAGCACAAGCGATTACATATTTTACATTTAGATAGCGGGCGAACTTATCTTCAAAAGTATGTACTGCTTTACCGCCTAAAAGTATATCTTCAAGCATTGTTTCCGTCAATAGCTTTTGAACGGGCTGAAGCAGCTCTTTTTGCTGTCTTTGTAAGTTCAGGAAAGGAATTTTCATGAAAAATGAAGCAATACGTTTTATTTAATGAATTTTTTTTAAAATTTACGGTCAATTATAATGAATACTTCTTATTAGAAAGAGCGTTATGCCAAAAGTCTATGTTAAAACCAGCATTTAACAGCTACGAGGATGAACGTTTACTTTCACTTTAGTTTTACACTCAAATCTTAGTCATTTTTTTCTATGAAAAAAATTGCGGTATTGACCTCGGGAGGGGATGCACCAGGTATGAATGCCTGTCTTAGGGCTGTAATCAGAGGAGCTATCTATCATGGGGTAGAAGCTTACGGTATTAAATATGGATACAACGGACTAATTGAAGGAGATATCTATAAAATGAAATCTTACTCCGTTAGTAACATCATTCAAAAGGGTGGTACCATCCTCAAATCTGCCAGAAGTACAGAATTTCGTACTAAAGAAGGTAGAAAAAAAGCTTATCAACAATTACAGAGAAGAGGAATTGAAGGTTTAGTAGTAATTGGTGGTGATGGTACTTTTACCGGTGCCAGCGTTTTCCATGAAGAATATGGTTTCCCTATTGTGGGCGCTCCCGGTACTATAGACAACGACCTTTACGGAACGGATTACACTATCGGGTTTGACACCGCAGTAAACACTGCCTTAGAAGCCATAGACAAAATTCGTGATACAGCCAACTCACACGATCGTATATTCTTTATTGAAGTAATGGGTCGTGATTCCGGTTACATTGCCATACAGTCAGGTATTGGTGGTGGTGCCGAACTTATTATGGTTCCTGAAACCAGTACTTCTATTGATGACGTAATCTTTGACCTAAACCAGGGAAGAAATACTGAAAAAACTTCTTCAATTGTAGTGGTCGCCGAGGGCGATGAAGAAGGAGGCGCAATGGAAGTGGTTAATAAAGTAAAATCCAGACTTAAAGGTAAAGACCTGAAAGTATCTATCCTGGGTCATATGCAGCGTGGAGGAGCCCCAACCGCTATGGACCGCATTATCGGTAGCCGCCTAGGTTTGGCTGCTCTGGAAGGTCTACTAGGAGGTAAAAAGAATATGATGGCCGGTATTATCAATAACAGAGTAGTTTATACCAGTTTTAAGGAGTGTATCAATACCGCTAAACCTTTGGAGCAGGACTTACTTAGAATGGTAAAAATACTAAGCATCTAAACATTTTGTATGGGCTATTTGCCAATCATACTAGCCTTGCTTGGCTTTATTTTTCTTTGGGCTATTGTTAATTATAATAGTATTAAACTAAAGAAAGCTGAAGCTGAGCAAGCTTCCAAACTGGTCTTTCAGCAGGCAGCTTTACGCAGCACTATAATCAAAAGAATGGCTAATATTAGTCATGAAGATGCTACCCTACTACAAACTGTACAAAGGGTGAAGAATAGCCTGAACGATTATGAGGAGGGGCAAATAAGCACAGTAGAAAAAATTGAAGCAGAAAAAAAAGTTAATGCTTCAATCAACGACATACCTCAGGATTATATCAAGGACTCTCCTTACAGCGAAGCTTATCACCAACTGCAAATTGCTCATAACAACTACCAGCGTGTAGCCGCAGTTTATTTAAGTAAAGTCAAAAATTACGAAGAACTTCTTCATCGCTATCCTTCTAAACTAATAGCCTCCGCGGGAGGCTTCAAGCCTCTCAATCAAGAACAAAAGAGCTGAAACTACGGCTTTAAGATATTGAGTCTATGGGCTGCGCCTGACTAATAGACGAGATTGGGACAGCATGATTTTCATTTGTATCAATAACTACGGTGAAGCGAGTGCATGTATTATCCTGTTCGTAGGTAATTGTTCCATTTAATTTTTCTAATGCCAGGCGCGCAATATAAAGTCCTAGGCCAGTTCCACTTTTAGTCTCATGTCCTCTAAAAAACATAGAAAATACTTTATCGCGTACACTTTCTACAATACCTTCGCCATTATCCTCAACTACTATCTGTAGTTCATCGTGCACATTCTTTTCTATTTTAACCTTTATCCAGGAGTCAGCAGAGGAATGACTGTATTGAATGGCATTATTTAATAAGCTGGTCAACACCTGGGTCATCAGTTCAAGGTCAGTATTGATTTGAATATCTAGAGTTCCCTCTACCGTAAAGCTGATATTGTGCAGTACATCGTTCAGTTTGCAGCGTTCGGTCTCATAAATTTGAGTAATTAGATCCTGTAGACTGACTTGAGTCTGATTAATCTCATGATGGCGGACATGATGTATCTGTAATACTTTTTGAAGTGTAGTTCTAGCCTTCAGGCAATTATCCTGAAGCTTCTCAAGATATTCCATAGTTTCTGGCTTAGCACCCAGAGTAGCAAGTTGGCATAGCCCCTCTATTCTTGCTATGGGTCCAATAATATCATGGTAGGCACGGTATACAAATAAATCCAGTTCTTCATTGGTAGTAAGAAGAGCTTCATTTGTAGCGGCTAATTCCTGTGTTCGTTGCTTTACTCTTTCTTCCAGTGCTTCATTCAGATGTTGTAAATCATCGTTTTTTTGCTGAATTATAGACTTGGCTTCTTCCAGCTTCTGATTTTGAAGCTGAATATCATGATGCTGTTTTTCTATGTATTCATTTTTGTTTGTAAGCTCACGAGTTCGTTCAGCTACCTGAGCTTCTAACACACGATTGTGTTTTTCAACACTGGCAATACGGTAATAATATACTGCGACAACAATACCTAGCACCACAAGTATAGCGGATACTCTAAACAGTAAAGTCTGATACCAGGCAGGGTGTACTATGATGATTAATGGCTGGTTAAGATTTGTGAAGTTACCATAATCAGCACGTGCCCTTATATAAAATTTATAAGTTCCAGGAGATAGATTTGTATAAGATGCCAAAGTACGATGACCTACTGCTTTCCACTCATTTTCAAGACCTTCAAGACGATATTCGTACTGATGATTCTTTGTAAACAAATACTGTTGAAGAGCAAAACTAATTTCAATAGCATTGTCGTCGTAAGATAGGTGAATAGCTTCCTGAGTATTTTTGCCTCCATTAAAATTCAGGTTTTTCTGTTTAGAGGAAAAGCGAGTAATTAATAAAGGTGCTTGTTTAAATCTGTTTGTCTTACCTGATAATTCTAACTGTAATACACCTGTTAGTGCTCCATAGTATAATTTATCTTCGTCACCATCAAAACTAAAATGCATAAGCTCTTTACCTCCCAGATATTCTTCGCTGGAATAGAGCCTTACATTGCTGTTTTGAGTGTTATATGCGGAAATTCCTTTAACAGAACCCACCCAAATATCATTTCCGTTTCCTTTAGATAGGCTGGTAACCTGATTGCTGAACAATCCGTCTGACTCATTAATTTGCTCTATCCCCCCAGTTGTAATGTTAAGCCTGCAAACTCCCTTATCAAATGTACCAATCCAAAGGTTGTTATTTTTGACTACCAGCCCTGTAATCTGATCACTGGAGAGAACATTTGGATTATCGCTAAGCGTACTATTGTAGCGTACCACTTGCGCATTACTTTTGTCAAGCTGAATAAGTCCGCGGCTAATAGTCCCTATCCATAAGTAGTTATTATTTTCAGCAAAAACTTTAGGAGTAAAGGAGCTTCCTAAAGTCGGCGCCAGTTGAGAGGCTGAACGGATACTATCTTGCTCTCTATCCCAGAAAAACAGTCCTTTTTCAAGTACTCCTATCCAAAGCCGCCCTTGTGAGTCCTGGTATATAGACTCAATAGCATCCCGATTTCCAAAATTTTCACTAGCCGGCAGCTGGTAAGATACCCAGTGCTTTAGCGTTTGATCCCAGCGCGCTATTGCACCATTAGATGTTCCTAACCACACCCCTCCTTCATCATCATGTTCCAATGCGGTAATAATATTACTGGTGAGTCCATCTTCTAGCTCAGAAAACTGATTCGTAGTGTGCTTTATAAGGGTATAGGCACCATTAACCATTGCCCACTGATACAAAGTCGCATTGGCAGTACCTACCCATAAATCACCTTTATTATCTTTAGTGAGGGCAGTAATAGGCTGGAATAGATCAGACTCAGAATTTTTGCCAAAAAAAGTGAAAGCGAAACTTTCCGCATGGCCGATATTAACTCCTTTTTCTGTAATTACCCACAAGGTGCCATAAGCATCTACAGATACATGACTTACATGATTATCTAATAAAGAATAGGGTTCATTAAGTTTTTTCTGAAACGCATGTAGTTTTCTGTTCCGACTATCATATGCCCATAAGCCATTATTTTGGGTAGCAATCCACAAATAAGAATGATAGTATTGTATACTTTCAATAAAGCTACTTTCTAAGTCTGCAAAAGGCATATTGAAAGTTTCATTACGGCGATCATACTGAAGCATACCATGACCATAGGTACCTATCCAGAGTGTCCCCTCCTCTCCTTCTTCCAGGCAAAAAAGGTCGTTTGTAGGTAAAGAAACACCTTCGCTGTTAGCTGAATATTGCTTGTAGGTATGATAATGAGGATCTATCCTGATCAGGCCATTTCCAAAAGTAGCTCCCCAAATAATTCCGTGCCTGTCTTCATGCAGATCCATAACCACTGATGTAGAAAGCACATTAGTAGAATCGTTTTTATCTTCAAATGCACGAAATGCAGTCTTGTTTTTATCCAGAAAATAGACTCCTCCACCAAAGGTACCCGCCCAAATTCTTTGACCTTTACCTTCACAGAAACTTAAAACTGAAGAGATAGTACGGTTTGCCTGAGAAGTAGATATCAGTTGATACTGCTTAAACTCTGTGTCTGTGATCGAGTAACAAATAGCACCATGATTCTCGGTGCCGATCCAAATATCTCCATTAGACACTTGCATTAGCGTCTGTATGTCAATTTCCTCAATAGAAACGCCTGAAGTAGTGGTGTCTTTTACGGTTAGAATTTCCTGTCCATTGTATAAAAGTAAGCCTTCCTTAGTACCAAACCAGGTAGTACCGTTTTCATGTCTTAATAAACAATTAACCTGTTTTTGACTTAAACTATCCTGAATCGCATTGGGTAAGCGATCAAACCTGATGCTTTTTTCCCATCTTTCAGGTGTTTGCCCCAGGCATTGCCAAGAAAGCAAGTATAATAGACCTAATATCAATAAACTACTCCTCATTGTCGTACTATATTAGTCTGGATTTGATAGACCCTATAGGGTGATTCTGCACCAGTAAGTCCCTGCTTGCTCACACTTACCTGATGAATAGGGACCGTATATTTTTTGGCAATGTTGTGTATATCTGTATCGGTGCTTAGTAGATAAATAGTTTGTGTAGGATTGTATGTGGTATTAACTCCACTTACCTTAAACTCTACTCTTCTGCTATATGATAAAGTCTGATCAGTTTTCAGATTTTCTACACCTCTGGCAAAAACCTCTAACTTTTGGGCTTGTACTCCTTTTTCTACCAATGCTGTGTATACTGCCTGACCTCTACGTTCACTTAATGCTAAATTATAAGTTTTGCTACCAATACTATCTGCATAAGCATGCACTTGTATACTCACGTCAGGAAAAAGTTGATGAAAGCTCAAAATTTTGTTCAGTATAGAATCTGCTTCAACTTTTATTTCTGAGCTATTGGTTTCAAAATAGATATTGTCAAAAGAGCTTATAAACTGTGAATCCTGAACTACAGTAAACTCCAGTTCGCTCAGGGATACTGCCAGCATATCAGCCAGATTATCTCCCCGTTCGCCTACGCTTAGCTGACGAAGTTTTGAATAATCTACCCGATCAAAAATAAACTCTCCTTCATTTGTATAAGTACTCACCTCTTTATTCTGGCTGACTAGAGTAATAAGGCTGGGCTTATCTACTTTTTTCAAGCTTCCGCGGATCTTTACAATATCAGGATTTGAAGCAATGAGGGTACGAAGGCTGATTTCTCTGGTATCATTATTATTACGAATGCTGAAATCCAAAACCATCCGAGTTGTAAATGTACGATTACTTACAGCACGCTCCAGGCGACTTTTTTCTTCCAGTGGTAATTCTTCCCATTTTCTCTGCTCACTAGTCTCACTATCATCCTGAAGCTGACTGGCTCTGTACATTACCAATGCTAATAAATTTAACTTTTCCGCTTCAGAAGCATTATTTAGAAACTCATCGTCGCTGAGTAAAAGTGCCCCATCTTCGCTTTTTTCAAAAACTAAAGCTCTGGCATACTTATCTATTTTGCTCTTTTCCTCTGAAGGAAGTTGCTCATACTGCACCTGCCACTTCTCGGCAGAAGTTTCATCGGAAATTACTACCTTTTCAAAGTACCTTTGCCTCAGTTCTTTACCCAGGCTCTCTTTTTCTTCAGGAGGAAGTGACTGCCACTGATAAAGATCTTCAAGTTTTACTGAAGTGTTAGAGGCCTGCTTAAAATGCCTTAAACCATAGGCAGTAGCCTGGTCTACATATTTTTTTTGTTCTGTTGATAGTTCCTGATAAACATAATTTTCGTTTTGAGCATCTACATCGTTTTGCTCTAACAAATTTCTAAATACCAGCAGATCAGCCATTTTATCAATTTTCTGCTTTTGTTCTGAGTCCAGTTCAGAAAACCATTTTTCAAGTTTAGGACTCCATTCTTCAATCTGAAAAGATTGGTATAAGCTCAACTTGTTTTCTACAAGTTCATCCAGCATTTCTATATCATTACCGCTTATATGCTGTAGATTTTCTATAGCTTGGGCAAAAGTACTATCTGCCATGAGCGCCTGAAATATTCTGTACTGAGAGCTCCTCTGTAATCTAGCTTTCTCTTCTGGTGGCAGTTGTTCAAAATACTGGTACAACTCACCCATCTCTTTTTTTCTCTGCTGCGTGTAAAGTTCAGAAACCCAGTCGTCAACAGAGCTTTTACTATTTAAGGTGAGGAGCACTTTAGGCTTATCATTGTAGCGATATTCATAGATATCAAAACCAGTATTAGCTTCGCTTCTATTGGTCGTGATATAGCCTGAATTTTTGCTAACATAAATATAAGTATCATCCTTAGGTGAATTGAATGGTTTGCCTAGATTCATCACCTGAGAAAAAGTATGCTCCCCAACACTGACAGCCATATATAAATCAAAGCCACCCCATCCAGGCTGCCCATTTGAGGAAAAAAACAGTGACTGCTGCGAGGCATACCAATGAGGGGCCACTTCCTGATAAGCTGTATTTACCTTGTCACCCAGGTTTTTTGGTTCACTCCATTTTCCGTTTATCTTCACACTCATCCAGATATCGCTTTCTCCATAACCTCCAGGGCGGTTAGACGAAAAGAAAAGTGTGTCTCCACTTGTAGTAAGTGAAGGGTGCTTGCTGATATACCCCGGAAGATTGACGGCCCCGGATAGAGGCCTGGGATCAGACCATTCACCATTGTGCAGCGTACTCTCATAAATATGATAGTCACCCTTATATGTGAATCTGGAAAAATAAAAGGTATTGGAATTTGTATTTAAGCAACCAGGACCCTCATCCAAAAGTGAATTGGTAGATGAAAAGTTATTAGCAGAGATAGGATGCCATTTGTTTGAATCTAGCCCAAATATAAAATTGTCACTATAAGATTGTCCATGTTGGTCATGATAATGATGCCCTTTACTTGCGTGTCGGGTAGAAGTAACGATTAGGCTAAGTGAATCGTAAAAAAGGCCGCCCCCTAAATCATGAAATTCAGTATTAATCGGAGCAGGCATTTTTTTTAGATCTATCTCAATTAGCGGAGAAAGTGGTGTTTTATAAAGCTTCTCAATGTTGTTTAGCTCATCCTTGGCTTTAGCTGTCCAATACTCCTTATCTTCAAACCTGTAATTATTTACATTATCCAGAAAGGCTTCAAAATACGACTTTGCTTTTTTATAACTTCCCTGTGATTTATACACTAACCCCAGATTAAGTGATAAAAGAGGATAGCCAGCCGTAGCATTGGGTTGAATCAGTTGATAATGATGTAGTGCTTTATCATACTGAAACAGTTGCTGTAAGCATGAAGCCAAATAGTAATGAGCTTTATTATTAACTGAGTCAAGGGCTAGCACTTTATCGTAGTAGCGTGTAGCTTCAAAATACTGCCCTTGCAAATAATGCTGATAAGCAGACCTTAGTAATTCTTTTATTGGGTCAGGCTTGAATTCGGCTTTGCATGGGCTTGCAACTGCCAAAAAAGAGTTAAGCAATATAAATAATAAAAGCGTTCTCATATCAGTGGAGTAAATCTCCTACCTACATTCTGTTTTTTGTTCAAGATGGTGTATACTACTGATGCCTCCCAGGCCTGCCCAGTACTCAGGTAGTCAATTGTTGGGTGACTGGATAAATCCATGCTCAGAGCAATTTGTATGTTGTGATGCTGGATTCCACCAGAAACTGCTATGGCATCATTCCAGCGGTACCACAAACCGCCGATCAAATTAGTGCTGCTTCCCTTATAATCAGAATAGCTCACTCTGTACTGAGCATAGGCACCCAAATTAAAGTGATAGCTTTTACCTCTCCACATCACTAAGGTTTGTGGATGTAGCTTCCAGTTATTTTTTGAATACGACACTCCGGCATACCATTTTAAAAGCATAGGTATTACTTCTTCACTATTGGTAAAAGATACATTGGGTTGGTTAATATTAGATACGGAAATACCGCTCTGGGCCTGCCAGGGGCTCAATAGTCTGTTTTTAAAAGTATTATAGGTCCATACAATGCCTGCCTCTGCAGAAAAATATCCTAAGCGTGTTTGATCTAAACTGATAGAAGGTGTAATATCCGAGGAATATCCATGCTCCTGATCGTACTGCGACCCCCATTTGAGGCCTTCGGCTTGTATATTTTTTTGTGTATATGCGGCACCCACCCCTAAGGAGATCACATGCTTGTATTTATAATCCAATGGCAGATTGTAAGCACCTGCAAAATGAACACCTGTGTTTTTAAGCCAACCCTGCATACCAGCAACTTCACGAATGAGCTGTAGTCCGACACCTCCTTTGTAAGTTTTTTTAGGGTACTTCTGAACGATAGGGTATACGATAGATGCTATGTTGATGGGATAACTATTAGAAAAACTGTTCCATTGAGAGCGATGATGGAAAGAAATAAAAGGACGAGTACTACATCCGACTAACGCAGGATTCATATTTAATGGAGATACATAATACTGACTCAGAGGTACTTGTTGAGCCTCTACCTTAAGCTCCAGGACGAGCAAAATTAAGATAGATAAAACTAATTTTAATATGGTGTATACCTTCCACTGCATATCAAAACCTCATAATTACATCTGACTGTTGAAATGAAGCACCTGAGATGTAGCTTCCGCTCAATACATACCTATAGGTGTTGTTTGACGATGAATAATCAAACCAGCCCTCACCCATAGCTTTTTCTAATGAATTAGTTTCGTACACCCATTTACCCCAGGCATCCTGAATACCAAAATGGAAGTTTCTGAATGAAATAAGGTTGCCGTATACCTTAATTACCTGATCTTCTACATTACTAGCCTGGGAAGAAAATGCAGTGGGCACATACACTCTCTCCATAGCCTCATTGGCTATAAAACCAATTGTAAGCCATGAGAGATTTGTTTTTTCTTTACTTGTAATACTAATGTTATTGGAAGTAGTATACACACTACTCGCTCCAAGTGAGGTATCTGTTGCGTTTTGGTTAAGGCCAGCTTTTAGCTGAAGGTAATCCTGATAATAGATTTGATCTTCATCCTGACTTGGAAACGATACTTCAACTAGTGCTCCATTGTATGTACCCTCTTTTTCTATCTGACGCCAATAAGGTTGTTTGCCTTTTAAAGAATAGGCTATGCCTACAGTAGGTGTTTCACCTTCAAGATCATACAAAGTAACCGGTGCGTAGGTATTCTGGTCACCAACTGGAAAAAATTTATCTCCTATACCACGATGGAAAATATTGCCAATTACATAGGAATTTTCATTGGCATATACTGCTACCCCATTTTCTAGAGTAATCTGACCATCTTCTTGGTTAATTATTACTTTACCATCGTTTAGCTGGAGTACGTTAGTAATTTCAACTTCTCCCTCAATCGTTTTTATATGGCCATTATTGATAATCAGATTTTGAACGCTCAATTTGTTTGATTGTATTTTCTGATTTTCTCCATTTAGAATGATTGTAGCCTCACTCGCATCAAAATTTTGTAGATTAGACAGATCGCCTCCCAGCACTAATGTTCCCCTTTGTTTGATATTTCCATTATTGTTGAATGATTGATTTACGCTAATTACTGCGTTTGGCTGATCTACATTCATAGTGCCATCCTGTACCACAAATTGCGCTTGCAGATTTGCAAAGAAGATTACACAAAACAATATGGTAGAAATGAAACTGCTCATAATTATAACCCTTTCCACTTAATATCTCCATTATCCAGATATCGGTAATACAACTTCTTCTCATCTACGCTGTAATAGAAATCCCCTATATTTCCAATATTATCCCCCTCTACAGGTTTTTCATCACCCATGTAAAGTATAGGTGTACGGTAGGAATCTGCTATTCCCCCAGTATTAATAGGTGCGGGAGCAGCTGTGTTATACCCTCCCAACAAAATCCAGCTTCCACCAGACTTACGGTATACCCTATTATCATTTGTGTCGTAATAATAATCACCATTATCTGCTTCAATAGGATTTAAGGAAGTGGGAGTAATCGTTCCGGAATACCATTGCTGGTCGCCAAACAGGCTACTATTTACTGCAGCAGGCTCCCAGGAACTTCCGTTCCAGGTAAGCACATCGTCCAGTCCAGGAGCATCGGTGCTCACATTTCTTCCCTGAATAGCAGTAACTTGTGTATTTCCATTATTCGCAAGTGACACATCTCCACTGATACTCCTCGCATTTACCTGCGATCCATCTCCAATCAAGATCTGACCATTTGACGTATTGCTTAGCTGAAGTTGGTCAGCATTGAGTTGAAGGCCTCCACCTCCAATATTTAACTCAAGACTTCCATCAGCATTTTGTGCTAAACCTTCGCCTGCTACATCCGCATTAATTTTGTCTTTAGTTACAGCCTGGTTAGCAATTTTAGCCGTAGTAACGGCCTGATCAAGAATCTTGGCTGTAGTGATAGCATCCAGTGTGATGGTCATTGTACCATCGCTATTGAGCTGAATGTCACCCGATATATTTACAGAACTTGCTTTGCCCGCTGAGTTACCCACCAGCACCTGCCCTTCAGGTAAATCATTCTTCTGGAAAGAAGAGAAATCTACTTCATGCGTATTACCTGCTTCTACAATCTTAAGACGATCAGCCGTTTTCCAAGAAAAATCACTTACAGTTTCGTTAGTGGCATCAGAATCATCATCTTCCACCGAAAAGCTGGTACCACCCCCATTGGTAATTCCTATCGTAATATCATTACCTGTTCTGCTACCAATTAGATTCTGATTGTCTGTACCTGTACCATCCTGTAGGGAGCTTAAATCAACACTTGAACCACTACCGCTAATTGATAGTGTATTTCCACTTAACGCAAGGCTCTGAGAGTCTGTATTAAGACTAGTAAGATTTATGCTATTACCATTACTTATGCTTAACGTACTCCCTGAGAGGTTAAGCGTTTGGTTATCTGTATTATCCAGATAAGGACTTAAATCAATACTAGTGGCTGATGGATTGTCCGTAACTTTTAATTGATTAGCATTAAGGCTAAGATCCTGCTGATAGAATTTATCCTTAGAAAGGGTAACACTATTACCGCCTTCCAGACTTAATACTCTTAAAGTACTATCGTAAGTTAAAGCAGGAGTTTCTGCCGCGGCAATCTGGGATAGCACAAAACTTCGCGTAGCTGCGTCCTGAGCATCCACAGGTTCTCCAATATTTTTTATTCTTAAACCATTTGCATTAGCTCCCCTACTAAGCACTGAGTTAAGATCCTGCAATTCATTCGTATTATCTAAATCACCTACGTTATTGATCAGGTTATTGCTAATTTCAATTCCTTCGCCTGCCTTTAAGGCCGTATTTTCATTGCTATTTCCAGGTAGTGTTATCAGTTCTTCCTGAGGCTGGCTCTCATTATTTTCTGGCAATAATGCATACCATTTATTTATCCACCAGTAATAAAACTTACCTTCATTCTCTACAAAAACCAATAGTCCATTATCATTTTCAGTAAGCTTTTGTTGTAGTTGTGCTATTTCTGAGGAGTTTAATCGGGGCACTAGTAAACCTTGATTTTTTTCTTTTGAAACTAGTTCAAGTACTGCGTTTGGGTTAGGTTGATCCGTTCCCATACCTACTACTGTTTGTCCAAAGAGCTTTGTAATAGGTGCAAAGCATAAAAATAAGGCTAATACCAGTAAAACCATATTGTAGTAATACTGTGACCCTTTTGCTAAAAAAAGTAAAGAAGAATACAAATAGCTCATGTTCAAAATCCGTCTTTCCTTATAATTTTAAACTTACTACTTATATTTATATAAAATATTGCATAAATACAATTAAAACTTACATGAGCTCCGCTTTTGTGTTTTGGTATATTTTTTATTGGAAGTAGACCTATTTTACGATGAACAATGCTTCACTAAGCAGCTAAGCTCTCAATGAAAAAGACACTTTTTAACACCATATTTTTTTAGAAATTTGGAGAGCATAAAAAACTCCATTAGCTATAGCATAAACTAATGGAGTTCAGCAGATGAAGTAGTTTACCAAAGTATAAGTTGCTTAACCTATGCCGGGCTACTACTAACAACCTTCATTATACCTTGCATAATTCTCCAGTGGCCAGGAAATGTACATACAAAGGGGTATTCACCTGCTTTTTGCGGAGCTTGAAAAATAAGTTCTGCACTTGCCTCCGGATCTATGAGCGGGGTACTAAACAAAACTTCTATCATATCCGGCACATAATTTTTCTCAGCACCATTAGGATCGGTAGCCATTTTATCAGCGGCTTTACCCACTTTTTCTAAAGTACCAGGCTGGATGATAAGCAGATTATGCTGCATAAAATCAGGGTTATCAAACACTATTTTAACAGGCTTACCAGCTTCTACTACAAATTCGCTCACATCGTACTTCATCGCGTTTTTAACAGTCTTAATATGGATTACCTGTACATCGGCCATTTCTACTCCCTCATCTGTATTAGGTTTAGTGATAGGCTTGTTCCAGTAGTTATCCATAAAAAAAGCTGCCAGCCCTTGTTCAGAGAAAGGGAGCTTTACGCTATTAAACTCTTTCTCAACCTGATACTTCCAATCGCCCGCTAAAGAAATAAGGCTATTTTTAGCTTTGATGTGCATTTCATCCTGAGTTCCACTAAAGCCCCCACCTCCCTGGTAATCTTCTACTCTTACAACTACCAGGTTGTTACCAGCCTTAAGTACACCATCAGGTATAGTATAAGATCTAGGTGCCTGATAATCGTTTTTAATCCCTCCTACTCTAATTCCATTGATCCAGACCTCATCGGTATCATCTACGGCACCTAAGGAAATAATAGCTTTATTACTCACAGCTGAAGATGGAATGCTTATAGTTTTTCTGAACCATATAATACCATCTATATCTAAACCGGCATCTTCTATTAATGTAGGCAAAGCCATGCTTTTCCAGGAAGTATCCTTAAAGTCAGGGGATTCTCGGGTAGGCGTCATCATGTCCTGAACAGCAGCATCAGAGTAGCTGGGATTATCTTCTATAAAAGCACTGATAAACCCTTCCCTATGTTTACCTGCGGCCAAATAGGTAGCCTGAGCCAGCCAGTTATCTTGTTGGATGGTATTATCCTGTGCTCTACTGTATAAAGTTGCTCCTAAGCCATTAGATGGGGCATAATGGGCAAGATTTAGGGTAGCCGCCAGTTGGTTAGTAGGTTCTTCATCATTCAGTAGGTCAGCTCTTAATATAGCTTCTTTACTCCAGGGCTCTGAAGGTAAAATCTGCATTGCTGCTCTTCGTACTCCAGCCGCTGGGTGCTTAAGTGCCTTTACCACATGATCATAAGCTTCTTCGTTTTCTAATGCACCTAAACCATGAATGGTCCATAGAGCATGTAGAGCTGCGGTATTCATTCCTAAGTCATCTGTTGTTCTATCTGACAGAATTTGATAAAGATCTGGTAATACCTCTTTATTTCCCTTTTCTACCAATAAACGCTGGGCAGTAAGACGCCAAAACATATTATCGTGCGTTAGTGCTTCTAATAGCTGCTCATTGTCTTCAGCATCAAGCTGTAGCTTAGAATAGGGCTCCGCATCTTTGTAGACAATACGCCAGATTCTACCGTGCTTTCTATCTCTTAAAGGGTTGACATAAGCATTTCCGTCGCCTGTTTCTGCTTCATAACCACCACGGTCAGGCGTAGGTGTCGGATTATGTTGAACAATAAAATTATACCAGTCTGCTACCCATACTGCACCGTCAGGACCAACTTTAGCCTCAACTGGTGACACCCATTCATCAGCACTAGCCATTAGGTTTCCTCCATTTTTTTCTATAAAGCCTGCGCCTTGTTTCTCAATGATAGCTGTATGCAATATGTTTCCAGTTGGTTCGCAAACTAGTGCTGCCCTGCTCCAGTAGTTTCGCGGAAAGCTACGTGCGGTATAAAAGCTATGCCCTGAAGCTGCTGTGTACCCTCCCCAAACATCAACCTGACGTATATTTGGGGTAAGTGTTTGCATGGCATAATGCCCATCAATTTTACTACTACCTTGTAGACTTAAGCCCTCTACTCCTTCATAATACGAATTAGGAATTCCTACATATACACTATGTGTATTATTTGCAGTAGACGCAAAAACATCAAAATTTTCAGTAAAGCCCAAACCCCAGGTGTTATTGCTGGTACGTGTAATGTATTCAAACTTTTCTAAATCCGGTGTAAAGCGGTATACCCCCTGTCCAAACTCAAATTCCTGATTAGCAATTCTACCTTTAAACCCCGAATAGCCTACTACTCCCCATATATTATTATCTACCCCGTACCTTAAATTTGAAGGCCCAGCATGAGTATCAAAAGTACCCCAACCTTCCATAATTACTTCTCTTACATCAGCTTTATCATCGCCATCGGTATCTTTTAGAAAGAGAAAATTAGGTACCTGCGATACAATTATTCCCCCTTGAGAAAATACCAGGCTGGTTGGAATATTTAGCTGATCTGCAAAAATGGTAAATTTATCAGCTTTTCCATCTCCATCCGTATCTTCACATATTTTGATACGATCATCCCCTTTACCATTGTCATTTCGTACAGTGTTGGGATAATCTACTGTTTCAATCACCCAGAGACGGCCTTTTTCATCCCAATCCATGGCAATTGGATTAATAATGTCTGGTTCGGCAGCAAATAGCTCTAACTCAAATTCTGGAGGCACCTGTATCAGTTTTTTTGACTCTTCCGGAGAAAGAGGTAACTGATACCGTGGAGCAGGGTCTCTCTTTTCATAATTAGGAATACTATCTTTATCAACATATTGTAGCTGAGGCATGTCCTGAACATAAGCCTGCCATTTTTCTTTTGTTTGATCATCAACTGCCCATAGTATACCTTTTTCAATAAGTTTATGGAACTCAGGATGACTCCATACTCTCTCATCATGTCCATAAGCAGTATAGAACACCTTACCCTTACCCTGCTCTCTTACCCAGGTCCAGGGTTCAGCCTCACCATCCTTACCTTTTCTTTCCATCAATACGACACGATCATCATTATGCTTATGATGTACATATGTTTCATCCCACACAGAAAACTCTTCCACACCTTCTATAGCAGCATGTTCTCCATTAATAATATTTGCTACAAAAGTACCTGTTTCATGTTTGAGGAACTGAGCTCCTACCATATCAATAAACTTATCTGAGTTATGAAAACAGTAGCTGGCGCAATGAACCGGGATAAACGCTTTACCACCTTCAACGAAATTCATTAAAGCCTTCTCCTGTGCAGCTGAGATAGTTTCGTGGTTTGCATAGAGCAAAAGGCCATCGTAATAGCTTAGTTTTTCAGCATTTAAATCATTTAAATCTTCGGTATAGGTAAAGTTGATCCCGCTTTGAAACAAAGCGGAAGATAGTAGAGGCATGTAAGCTTCAGAATTGTGATGCTCACTATCATGCCCTAAAAACAGTATTTCTATGGGCTTTGGATTGTTATCGGCACTTTTTTTCTCTTGAGAGCAAGCAAGCAATGTAAAGCTAAACAAGAGAATGTACCAGTAGTTGATCGTCTTCATGACTAATGGGGTGTAGCATTAATAAAGCAAAAGCAAGCCTGTGTGACTAACAGCGGACAGGCTTGCATATGAGGATAATGTTTACTATGACGGTAGTGTAAAATCAGGCATTTTCATCACTTCTCCGTTCTTTTGCGCTGATTCATGGGCTATAATGCCTACGCAGGTAATATTAGCTGATTGTACTGCATTTGGATATGGATCTTTATTATTAACCAAGGCATCTAAAAACGCATGAACCAAATGAGGATGCGAACCACCATGACCCGCACCTTGAGTAAAGGAGAGATGTTGGTTGTCATCTTCATCATAAACCCCTTTGGTAGTAAAATGCTGAATTTCTTTAGGAAGAAGTTTCGCGAAATCTGGGCATTCTACTTCTTGAGGAATCTCTGGCTCAGGTTTTTTAGCAGTATGTACTACCAATGGATTACCTTCTATGAGAGGCCACTCCACTCCTTTTTTTGAGCCATATACTTCAAAACTTTCTCTGTACTGTCGGGCAACATCAAAAAGTGAACGATAGATATGTGCACTCAAATCCGAATTACGAAATTTGATATGGGTTGTCTCTACTGCATATGGAGAATTGTAATGATGATGAAGCTCCTCCCTTATAGTACCTGACCCAAAACAGGATACATACTCTGCCTCTGCTCTGGTTAATCCAAGTACCGGACCTACACAATGCGTAGCGTAATACATAGGAGGTAAACCTGGCCAGTAATTAGGCCAGCCGTCCATATCCTGCTGATGGCTTGCTTTTAGAAACTGTACTTTCCCTAGTTCACCATTTTCATACAACTCCCTCATGTACAAAAATTCACGAGCATAGACTACAGTTTCCATCATCATATAGGTGAGCCCTGTTTCCTGAGTAAGTTTGACGATTTGCTCACATTCTTCAACCGTAGTAGCCATAGGCACAGTACAGGCTACATGCTTTCCTGCCTTGAGCGCCTTTATGGATTGTGATGCATGGTCGGGAATAGGTGTATTGATATGTACTGCATCAACATCTGGATCTTGAAGTAGCTCATCATATGAGGTATACCTTTTTTCTATACCAAAAGCATCTCCTACTTCATCCAGTTTAGATTGTGTTCTCTGGCAAATGGCATACATATTGGCATTTGGATGTTTTTGATAAATAGGTATAAACTCCGCCCCAAAGCCTAAACCAACAATGGCTATGTTTATTTTATTTTTAGTCATCGGTATTGTATTAATAATTAAACGTCTTCTTCATAAAAGCGAGCCCATCAGATGCGAATGCATCCTGGTCAGGTACCAGATGCCTCCATATACACACAGCTTCAGCCAGTTCTTTTATGTCTGGTGTAAAGCTTTCTATACTAATAGCACCTTCATACTTATTGGCTGCTAATGCTTTGCTGAGCACATCCCAACGTACACTTCCGGTACCTGGAGTACCTCTGTAATTGTCAGCTATTTGTACATGTATTAGCTTATTCCCTGCTTGTTCTATTGCCTTGGCAAGGTCAGGTTCTTCAATATTCATGTGAAAAACATCCACCATAATTTTTGCTGCCGGGTGGTTAATGTCCTGAATCAGTTTTTCCACGTCTTCCACAGTGTTTACCATGTCAGACTCAAATCGGTTCAGAGGTTCCAACGCAATAGAAAGTCCTTCTGCTGCCGCATGCTCACAAACCACGCGCAGGTTGTGGACCGCTCTATCCCATTCTACTTTTCTTTCTTCAGGACTAAGCATACGCGCATTACCTACAGCAGCATACATTGGCCCTGCTAAAAATTTGGTTTCCCAATGCTGGCAGAGCTTAAAGCATTCCAGAATATATTGGTGGCAATTCTGCTGTACTTTAGTATCAGTATGAGTAAAATCCCGACTGGGACCGAAGGCACCGCAAACTACAGCTTTCAACTCGTAATCATCCAGTGCTTTTTTTACCTGCCTGGCATCTATTTGCTCAGGATACTCTACAGGTATTTCCACCAGATCGTAGCCCATATTTTTGATCCTGGGAAAAAGCTCAAAGGCTGTTTCAGTAGTAAAAGGGGATGTCCAGAGCCAGGTACTGACTCCAAATTGAGGATTTATCATTATTAGGTTGTCTTTAAAATCTGCTATTCTGCTAGTGCCTACAATTGTAGACTAACAATAAGCTCATTCTAATCAGTATACATGAGATGAGCTTTACCGATGCAACTATTATTTACAATAATGAGTAATTATGTTTATAAATTCTTACTGTTTATTAGCACTTACCAGCACTATTATATCTTAATTTGTTGTATACATGTGTTAATATGATATATTAGTGTAAATATGCCCCTAGCTCTAAGAAAATCTCCAATACCTGATAGTCAGACATTCGTCATTAAAGCTTTAAAGGAAGCTAACTTTGACCCCAACTGGCATTTTCATCAGGAATATCAACTTTTTGTGGTGCTTAAAGGAAGCGGTACCCGCTTTGTTGGTGACCATATAAAGTCTTTTGATGCCGGTGACCTGGTGTTTACCGGCCCTAACCTCCCCCACTTGTGGCGCAGCGATCGCAAATTTTTTGACGGAAATAAAGATATACAATCCGAGGGTATCGTTATTTATCTTCAGGAACACTTTCCGGGAAAAGACTTTATTTTTAAAGAAGAAAGTATCAAGCTAAAGAACCTATTAGAACGCTCTCGCAGAGGGCTAGAGTTTTATGGAAATACAGCAAAAAAGGTTCGTGGAATGATGCAGAAACTTTTACACAAGTCAGGGCTTGAAAGTATTATATATCTTTTAGAAATCCTGAACCTAATGATTCATTCAGATGATGTTCATGAGCTATCCAGCCCGGGTTATACCAACTCGCTTAAAGAAGGAGACACAGAAGTAATGAATCGCATACATGCCTACGTTATGGACCACTTTAAACAGCAAATCCAGCTTAATGATGTAGCTACTCTCGCCAATATGACGCCGACATCATTTAGCCGTTACTTTAAAGTACATGCTAATAAGACTTTTTCGGAATTTGTAAGTGAGGTACGTATTGGTCATGCCTGTCGCTTATTGATTGAAGATAAAATGAATGTTGCACAAGCCTGTTATGAAAGTGGCTTTCAAACTCTGACCAACTTTAATCGTCAATTTAAAGCCAGAACGAACAGAACACCCTTACAGTACAAAAAGGAGTATGAAGGAAGGCTTACACATGGTACTTTATAAAAAAAGTCAGCCCGCTTTAATTTTTGAAGGCGAGCTGACTTTTCGTATCTAATAAATTAATTGATTACTTCAACTTAACAGTTTCAAGCACCTCACTCACATTATTAATCTCACGACTAAGTGCTGTAATGGTATCATTGATGTTATTAATATCAAACACTGATTGATCTTCTAAAAAAGCAGCTAAAACTGCCAGTTTAGGCATGCTAGCTGAGGAAGTACTTCCTTTGATCTTATGACCAATTTTTTTGATAGATACTATATCCTGCTGTAAAAAGGCGGTATTCAAACTTTTCAATGAGTCTTCCAACTGAAGAAGTAGTTCTTCAACTAATTCTGTAGCAGTGGCATCATCAAAACCGGTTTTATCCTTAAACCCTTCATAATCAAAATGATCTACGTGTTTCAACCTAGGCTTCTTTACTTCCATATTTTCCGGCTCGTTATTTTCATTCAATAACCATTCATTAAATTTTTGCTCCAGACTTTCTAACACAAAAGGCTTACTCATATAATCATCCATACCAGCTTCTATACATCTTTCGTATTCTCCCTTTACAGTACCGGCAGTAAGTGCTATAATTACTACATTATTACCAGTTTCTTTCTCCCGTATCTGCTGGGTAGCTTCATAACCACTTACCTCTGGCATCTGAATATCCATTAGTATCAAATCTGGTGAGTGTATAGAAAATTGTTCAACCGCCTCTCTTCCATTTTTAGCCTCCAATATATTCGCATTTGGCAAGACTTCTTTCACCATATTTTTCGCTAAAAGGATATTGAAGGGAACATCATCCACAATCAGAATATTGTAGACTGTAGTATCATTTTCCACCTTTTCAGGAATACTAATCTTAGAACTATCAGTATTTGTACTTTTAATATTGGTGATTGTATTGAACAACTGCTGAATAGTAATTGGTTTACTCAACTGGCTATGTACATTCAGTTCTTTACAGTGCTTTTGTATGGTCGTCTCTTCCGAAGAACTATGTAGTAGAATTATTGGCAACTCACCTTCAGTAAGCTGAAGCACATTTCTGATTTGACGTATCACTTCAATACCATCCATAAATGGCATATTAAAATCTATGATAGCTAAGTCGTAATCATTATTAGTCTTAATTTTTTCCAGAGCGCTTATCCCATTATCCGCGATGTCTGACTCAATACTTCGCAAAGAAAGCATCTCTTTTAGAATAAAGCTGTTGTTTTGGTTATCATCAACTACCAGTACTTTTTTGATAGCCTTAAGTGTATCCCACTCAGAGAGATCACTATTTTCGCTATTCACACAGATATTAAAGAAGAACCTGGATCCCTTTCCGGACTCACTTTCTAACTGTAGCTGAGATCCCATTAGAGATAATAACTTATTTGAAATTGTAAGCCCTAACCCTGTACCACCGTACTTACGTGTAGTAGAACTATCCTCCTGCCCAAAAGCTTCAAATATTTGCTTCTGCTTTTCTTTTGAAATACCTATACCCGTATCACGTACAGAGAACTCAATATTGACCTCGCCATTAGTACAGGGGTTGGCTGTACACTTTATACGGAGCTCTATCTCACCTTGATGGGTAAACTTAGATGCATTACCTAACAGGTTAATTAAAATTTGCCTGATCCTTACCGGGTCCACCCAAACGAACCTGGGTAGTTCCGGGGAAATATGCAGTAATAGCTCCAGCCCCTGCTCATCAGCTTTGTATTTAACAATTTCTGCTACCTGAGCGGAAAGCTCCCATAGATCTGTTTTCTCTACTGAAATTTCCAGTTTACCAGCTTCAATTTTAGAAAAATCTAAAATATCATTTATAAGATCTAGTAAAGAATTCGCCGACTGATGTACCGCCTGCATATATTGCTTTTGTGAACTGTTAAGTTCAGATTTCATCAACAGCTCACTAAAGCCAATAACACTATTAAGGGGGGTTCTGATTTCGTGACTCATATTCGCCAGAAATTCAGATTTTGCTTTACTAGCTGCTTCTGCATGTTCTTTAGCGTAAAGTGCAGACTTCTCGGCGTTTTTTCTGTCGGTAATATCGTTAATCTGAGAAACAAAATGTAAAGGATTGCCAAGGCTATCTCTGATCAAAGATACAGAGATTAGTCCCCAGAGTAGTTCACCGTCTTTTCTGTAATACCTTTTTTCTATTTGGTAATTATCCTGCTTGCCTGCGAACAAATCTGCGATCTGTGACGTGTCAATTTTATGATCATCCGGATGGGTAATCTCCTTTAATGATTTAGATTGCAACTCCGCATTACCATAGCCAAGCATTTTACAGAGACTCTGATTTACTTTCAACCAGCTACCATTAATTCCAATCAGGGCAATGCCATTGGCAGAATGTTCAAACGCACCTTTAAACCTTTCTTCACTAACTAATAATTGTTGCTCTTTGGCTTTATCAATGTCTATGTCCTGAAACATGCCATAGAGCTTCATACACTTGCCGTCTTCAAACTGAGGAAGACCTATAGCTCTGACCCATCTGCTATTTCCCCTTGCTGTACTAATCTGAACCTCTAGATCAAACGACCTACCATTTTCTATAGCTTCATTAACTGAATTAAGTATTTTGTCTTTACTTTTTCCCTGATAGAAGCTAACTGCACTCTCCATAGTAGGCTCAAAGTCATCATCAACCTCGTGGATCTCACGAGTTACGGTACTCCAGACTGGTAGGTTTGTCTCTAAATCTACTTCCCAGAAACCAATACGAGCTACATGGTTTGTTCTCTCCAGCAATTCTTTATAATGCTGTAGCTGCATTTCATTGTTTTTGCGGTCTGTAATTTCTAAAGCAGATCCAGAAACCCATAAGGTCTGATTATCCAACTTAATGGCTTTTCCTTTGTTTAATACCCATACCCAGCTCCCATTTTTATGCTGCATTCTCATTTCGCATTCATAAAAATCTGTTTTTCCTCCTAGGTGTGCTTCTAGTTTTTCCTCAGAACGTTTTTGGTCGTCAGGATGAATAAATTTAAGCCAGGTATCAATAGATATAGGCTCAAGCTCCTCTAAAGTGTAGCCTATAATTTCTGCCCAACGCTCATTTAAAATAGTCTCTCCAGAGTGGATATTCCACTCCCAGCTTCCGGCATCTGTCCCTTTAATAATTTGATCAAAACGTTGACGCTCAATTTTGATCTCGTCATCCATTTTGTTTTTATCAGTAATATCTCGGGCAATCGCATATAGTTTTCCCGTAGATAATTCAGGCGAAGCCACCCACTGTAAATCTTTATACTGACCAGACTTTATACGAAAGCGATGTGTAAAATTAAGCGTATTAATACCAGATGCCAACTTAGCAATTTCATCTTTTGTAACTTGTAGATCGTCAGGATGAATAAATTTATAAAAAGACTCGCCCAACAACTCATCTTCTTCCCAGCCAAGAACACTCGTAAAAGTAGGATTCACTTTTTTGAAAAACCCATCTGTACCAGCGACACAAATCAAATCTATTGATAATTGAAATAACCTTTCATAGTTGTCAAGCTCACTTTTTTTCTTTCTTGCTACGATTTGATCTACAATTTCTTCGGCCAAAACTTTAAGAACTTCCTTTTGACTTTCGGAAAGTTTTTTTGGCTTTTTATCTAATACACATATTGTTCCTAGTGCATAGCCATCTGCGTCTATCAAAGGGCAACCCGCATAAAATCTAATTTTCGGTCCGCCCACAACCATAGGGTTATTTTTAAAACGATCATCTGTGGTAGCATCTTCTACCTCAAGAAGCTCATTTTCCATGAGCGCATATTTACAAAATGAATCATTTCTATGAGTTTCTTCCAGGTCTACTCCTACCTTAGACTTAAACCACTGACGATCTTTATCAATTAAGCTTACAAGTGCTATCGGCACCTCGCAAGTTGTAGCCGCGAGTTTTGTAAGACGATCAAATGCTTTCTCCGGGGGAGTATCTAAAATAAAGTAATTGTGCAACGCTTTTAAGCGATCCTTTTCATTTGCTGGTATATCGCACCTCATGCTCATTCGTTCTATTTTTTTGAACACATGTCCTTTTCAGACTTTAATCTGAACTTCTCACACTGTTTTTTCACGAGTACTACTCTCTTCAGCAGTAGCACTAAAAATATATATTCTATCTGTTAATAGAGGCTATAATAACTTGAGTGTACTTTGTCTATGAAGTAGGCTTGTGTAAACTACAGCTTCTTCACTTTGACACTATTTCACTTTCAATTTTACCAAGTTTGGTAAGACGGAGGTTATTGGACTGGTAGCCATTTGTTTTTAAGCTCAGGAGGTAAGTTCCGGGCTCCAAATCTAATTGGTCTTCATAGTTTATTTGATTTACGCCATCAGTTACGTCACTTTTTAGTGTAGCTAATGTTTTTCCTTCTAAATCTTTAACAGAAAGCTCAACTTCACCAGCTTGAGCCATTTTAAATTCCACATTAAAAGAGTTGTTAAATGGATTTGGACTTACCAAAATATTGCTGATTAATTGATTAGCTTCATAGTTATCGTTTCTAACTGCTGCTACATCAAAAAATTCCTGCTTTCCGTTAGGGGCAGTATGCTTAAGTCGGTAAAAACTCACACCAGACAATGGATTAGCATCAATAGCTGAGTACATACCTTCAGTTGATGTTCTTTCAGGGTTTGATTCAGTAGCTACTGCTTGAAAATTAATTCCGTCAATACTTCTTTCTATAGTAAAGTTCTCTCCAAGCAATGACTCATCCGTAGACCAGTTGATTAGAACCTTTGCATTTATCATATCTACATCAAATGAAGTTAGTGCGCTCTGTTCCAACTCAACTAACCTATATAACATAGGATGCTGCACTTTCAATGAAGATAGCCCCTGCTTGTATTGCGAAAGCGACGTTGATACTTTGTCATCTCTCAACACATATAACTGTCCTTGCTCGGCCTTATAACTGTTTTGACGTTCTTCATCAAATGCCAGGTTATCCGAAACGATAATTACTCCTTCATTATCAATACTGTTCTTTTTGTCAGTAAAAATACTACCTCCTACCATCAGCACTCCTTCTTCAGCTACTCTAATTTTATTTTCTTTACCAAGAATTAGATCTCCGAGTATGTTAAGTGTATCTATAACAGTAAGTGTCTTTTCACCTCCTTTTTTAAAGCTTAAGCTACCTGCACGAGTCACATAACTATAAATCTCTATGCTTGCTTTTACTTTGGAAGCATCAGGAGCTACTCCATCATTCCAAATGGAATCACTCTCCCATAGGCCTTTTTTTATGGTAAAATTAAATGTGTTAGCTGCTCTACCGTCAGAGCTGTTACCTAAGTTCAAATAAAAGAACACTCCACCACTCACCAACAACGCCAATGCTATACCATAAGAAGCATAGACTAATGTTTGCTTCTGTTTGGTAGAAGTAGATACATTTTGTCTCAGATTTCTTCTGTTTTTCATAATGAGATTTTTTAAGCTATGGAAGGAGAAAACATCAGATCTTCTACCTCAATTTTGTCGCCATCGCAGATCAGCGCAGCACGTTCAACAAAAGACTTAAGTTCACGAATATTACCAGGCCAGTTGTGATGTAGCATGGCCTCCAGGGCATCTCTGGAAAAGGATTTAGGCGTAATCTTGCTTTGTGTACAAAACTCTTGTAGAAAGTTTCTGGCAAGTAAGAGTACATCATTACCTCTATCACGCAAAGGGGAAAGTTCTATAATGTAACCCTGTAGCCTATAATATAGATCTTCACGAAACTTACCTTCTTTTACTCTTTGAGCAAGGTTTTTATTGGTGGCTGCAATAACACGAGCATCAATTTTAATTTCTTTGTTGCTTCCTATTCTGCAAACTGATTCTTCCTGAAGTACCCTAAGCAATTTAGTCTGAAGACTGATATCCATTTCACCAATTTCATCTAACAGTATGGTTCCCCCACTTGCCTCTTCAAATTTGCCTATGCGCTTACTGTTGGCACCCGTAAATGCCCCTTTCTCGTGCCCGAAAAGCTCACTCTCAATGAGGTCTTCTGGAATGGCTGCTACATTTACAGCTACAAAAGGCTTTCTTTTACGAGGAGAATTATAGTGGATAGCTCGAGAAATAACTTCTTTACCCGTTCCACTTTCACCAGTAACCAGCACCTGAATATTAGTGTGCTCTATCTTTTGCAGTAAGCTTATAGTTTTTAAAACAGATTGACTTTCTCCTATAATTGAAGAGTATTTATGTCTATCTATAATCTGGTCTTTAAGGTTATCTACTTCTCGTCTCAGTTGTATGTGACTGGTCAATTTGCCTACACATTGCTCTAGTTCAGCAAAGGTATTCGGATTTTTAATGATGTAGTAGTTAGCTCCTTCTCTATAACACTCTACTGCCACACTCACTTCCTCCTGGCCAGAAACAATAATTGTGGATATCTCGGGGTTATACTTTTGCACCCTCCTTAGAACATCCAGCCCACTTAAACCAGGAAGGTTATAGTCTATGGTAATGATGTCTGGGTTCTCGCCAAGATTGTTGAATAGTTCTTCACCGGATGAAAATACCTTTACCTCATAATCGCTATTTTTCTCAAGGGTAAGCTTGATCATTTTGCTATACATGAGATCATCCTCTACGCAAAATATTTTTATAATCTTTCTCATTATTAAAAAGTAGATTCTTGTCGTTGAGACAAATATAATTTTAGAGATAGACTAAAAAACTTCTCTCTTAAGCTACACCTAAGTATGTAAGAAAATAAATAGCTATTCGTAAGTAGTATGTAGAAATGGCTTTGTAACTATTTTTGACGTCTTTTTAGACCTTTAAATGCATGCATATGGGTTCCCTGTTGATGTAATAGTTCATTATGAGTGATGAAGTAGAATACAATCACCCTATAACTTGCATGAAAATACTTATAGGAAAAGTGCTATAGCACAAAAAATATAGAAGGATGCTCTTGCGTTAGCAGCTATTTGAAGCTTACTAAATTCAATAAAGATGGAAGTTTGTAAACTCAAAACACTTAAGTGGTATGATTTATATAAATACATAAATATTTAAGATTCATTCCTTAATATATAAACTGAAAATAATTTAAGTATATAATCAATATTACATAAGTATTTATTAAGCTTAATCAAATTTATCCAATTTACCGCCTTTTAAAATCCCTCTAAACGTATTGATTATAGCACATTTAATTTTCTTGTATTTAATAGTGGTTTATGAGACTCTAATTTTTACATAAACTCTGTGGTAATTAGATTTATTATACCACACCTTATACGATATAGGTATGCTATTGCTCCTCGTTATTTATACTACGATTTATATAGATTTAAGTAGTAATTGCTTATAAATAGCTATTTCTTAAACCCTCATTGTAATTTTTCATAAAATGAGAAAATTATTGAAAATCAAAATAGGACTTCTATTTATGATGACAATTATGTCATCTAACGATAGTTTTGCGCAACTTTCTTCAGAGAACTCATTCCAATATCATGTTTTAAGCCCCACACCTATTAATCATCTACAGGCAGGTAAAATACTTGGGGTGGCAAATCAAAAAGTAGTGTCTACTAAGGTAGTTAAAGGAGAGTTACCTGAGGGATTTATGCTTTTTGATGACGGTACACTCGCGCTAACAAAACCAAGTGAGAAAATAAAAGCAGGAAAGCATAATATCAAGGTTGAGTTTATTGATAGTTATGGCAAACAACATACAGAAAGAATAAAACTCAAATTGATTGAAAGTACTGGCAATGATCATTATGCAACGGTACGTGTAGCAGCGCCAAAATCATTAAACCAAAATGCAAAAAGCCATTACAATGCTGGCGATGTTATTGCGCTTTTCCGTGATCCTGATGGTATTATAACGGATGTAACTTTAATAAAAGGTGCTTTGCCTGAAGGAGTTACTCTTGTACATAATAAGCATCTTGTAGTCACTAATCCTCAGTTACTAAAAAATGGTGAGTACTTCTGCTTGTTTATTACTAAAGACGAAATGGGCGGAAACTCTGTGCTGGCAGTTTCTTTACCATTAGGTAATGAAATCGTACTTACTGATAAGTAGAACCAGCTACCCAGAGCTTCCTTAAAATGTTATAGAAACCATCTACAAAAATTCTTCATCGCAAAGTAATTTGTTCACGTGCACGCCTGCTACCATTCCAGTAAATGATGCCACAGTGAGTGAACGCATAGAGGAATTATCCCCACATGCATAAAGTCCAGATACAGAAGTTCTCCCTCCTTCATCTACTTCAATCAGTCCGTTTTCGTTAATCTTACAACCTAACATTTGTGGTATTTCTGAATGCTGAACAAATGGCGGATGAGTATACAGCACGTTTAAACTTAGCTTCTCACCATTTTGAAACAATACGCTTTTAAGTTTTCCGTTTTCTTGCTCAAAAGAATCAATTACGGTTTCTACAATAGATATATTGTTTCGCTTTATCCTATTCAAATCATCTTTGCTAAAGTTTACCTTACCATTTGTAAGCAATGTTATATCTGGACTTAAGTTTTTAATCATTTTCAAATAGTCCAGTGTAAAATTGTCATTGGAAAGTACTCCTGTTTTTTTACCTTTTACTTCATAGCCATGACAGTAAGGACAGTGGATAATGCTTTTTCCCCAACATTCTGCAAAGCCTTCTATATCAGGCATTATATCTTTGATACCTGTGGCAAAAATCACTTTTCTTCCTATAAACTCCTCTCCACTTTCTGTTAGGATTGAGAAACTGTCAATCATCTTTTTAGCACTGCTTGCCAAACCTTTGTAGAACTGAACACTTTCGTATTTCAGTACCTGCTCTTTTGCAATAGCAGAAATCTCCGAAGGAGTTTTACCATCTTGAGTCAGAAAGTTGTGAGAATGAGGTGTGCTTGTATTACACGGTTTCCCGCTATCTATTATTAATGTCTTTCTGACAGAACGACCTAGTGCCAGCGCAGCAGATAATCCAGAATAACTCCCTCCTACTATTATTACATCAAATTGATTAGATCTTAGCATACTTTAATTTTTAATCAGTTGTAAATCAAATTCTCACCATTTGAGGAATAATAAGAGTTTTGATGAGCATGTAAATTAAGCAGAATCTAATCATAAATGCAACAATGTTGCATTAATTTAATTCTATCACGTGCGAGCAAGCATACGAAGGTTTTACGTACTACATTTGTATGATTTTTTTGCCTCGTAGTATCTTATTTAGATTATAACTTTATCAATATGAATCAGGATGAGGGATTAGTGCTTAAAGAAAAGTTATTTACAGCATGTGAAATAAGTCTTTCAAGGAGACTTCAGGATGTAAAAACTGCAATAAACGAAGCTCAGGAGGCAGCAAACCAGGAGACAAAAAGTAGCGCGGGTGATAAGCATGAAACCGGTCGTGCTATGATGCAACTGGAAACAGAAAAGCTCAACCGACAATTACAGGAAATTTTGAACGAGCAGGAAGCGCTGAAAATGATTAGGATTAACAATCTAAAAACTCGTGTTGAGCGAGGCGCATTAGTTATAACGAATCACCTTAAACTTTTTGTAGCTATTAGCGCAGGTAGGCTTGAAGTGGAAGAAGATACCTACTTTGCCATCTCTATAAAGACACCCTTAGGTCAGGCACTTCAAGGTAAAGAAGCAGGTGAAGTAATAACTTTCCAAGCCAAGACCCACAAAATATTGCAAGTATTTTAATAAAACACACTAAAACAGAAGCAATCAAACAATATATGAGTACATTTATTATATAATTCGTATTACCTTCGCGAATACCTCAATAATAACTTATGAATTACATACGTCTGGCACGTAGCTATCCTGATTATTTGGGCTACGGAATGCTTCACTATTTTTTTTCCTGCATGGGCCAAACTTTTCTCATTAGTACTTTTGTCCCCTCATTTGTAGAAAGTCTTTCGGTTACCAATAATTCATTTAGCTTAATTTACGGATTGGCGACAATCTGCAGTGCTATGATCCTTCCTTTCGCAGGAAAATTAATTGATCAGTTTCGCCTTCGAAATATTAGCATGCTGACAGGTGCAGGTCTGGCGTTAGCATGCTTGCTGGCCTCCTTCGCATCCAATACTATAGTGCTGTTTTTTGGACTATTAAGCCTTCGTTTCTTTGGCCAGGGCATGATGGTATTATTAGGTTCTACCTCCATAGCCCGCTACTTTGACCTCAGCAGAGGTAAAGCCCTTTCGCTTTCCAGTATGGGTCTACCTATTGCAGAGTCTTTTATGCCCGTTCTAATTATCTTGCTGATTCAAAATTTTGGCTGGTCTGTAAGCTGGCAGATATTATCAGGGTCTATACTAGTTGTCTTTATCCCCCTGGCTATTCTACTGGTTAAGGGTGATAACCCATTTCAGTTTGTACCTCAGGAAAAAGATAAAGGGAAGGCTAATTTAGACAGGGTACAGGATGTATCTCGTAAAGAGGTATTGCGCGACTGGCGATTTTATATGCTTTTGCCCGGCCTTATTTTTCTTCCTCTTTTTATTACAGGTATGTTTATCCACCAAAACCTTCTCGCAGACTCTAAAGGGTGGAGCATGCAGTGGATGGCAAGTTGCTTCGTAGGCTTTGGTATGGCACGTATCACAACTAACTTTATAGCAGGAAGCTTAATTGATAGATTCTCCTCGCGAAATGTATTTATATTTTATCTATTTCCTATTGCGCTGGGCCTAGGCACATTGTTGATGGGTACTCATCCATGGCTGGCTATGTCGTATATGATATTGGCGGGTATTACTGCCAGTCTCAGTGGATTAACCAGCTCTTCTCTCTGGGCTGAAATATACGGTGTTCGCCATTTAGGGGCAATTAAAAGTATGGCTACCACTATGATGGTTCTTGCCTCAGCTATCGGCCCTATCATTATTGGCTACGGGCTTAGCCATAACACTGAAATCACTATAATGACCTCAATCCTTATTATTATTGTCATTACAATTTGTAGTTGGATTGCTATCAGAGCCACAACCGCTAATAAAAAATTAGTGGCTTAAGGGAAAGGGTTAAATGTTTTTTCGTTCACCCAATGAAAGCCTCTGCTTGTTAGTAAGAAATCATCCGAGTCACGATGCGTCAACAGAATTTCTAGTGTGTCGCCCATATAGTTTCCCTTAAGAATCATTTGACTGGTTTCATCAATTTTATAAGTGAACTCATATAAGGCTTCATTCCCTCTTTTACCACGGTATATTTTAATGTTATGTTGGGTTGTGCCAGGTTCAAATTGGTATAGACGATAGTCTCCAAACCTATTCTGCAAATAAAATAAATTGTGTTTGTCTATGATCATTCTTTTCCAGCGATGCTCATTATTTCCAAGAGAAGACACTTCAGCCTGATTAAGCTTGAAGCTCTCTACTTCATATATTCCGTAGAGAGGAGGTAATGACACTTTTGACTGATAAGCAGATGCGAAAGTTTCGGCTAACAAAATGATCAAAAATAATACTTTAATATAGTCTATTGTTCTCCTGTTTATTCTGGCCTCAAAAATTACGGGAGGGCTACTAGGTATAGTAGGCTGGTTTAGGAAGAAATAAAGCACCCTTTTGCCTTCTAAAGAAAATAAAATGAGAGCCAGAAGTAGCAGCAGAGAGGAGAACAACTTCACGGGCACATCAAAAGTAAAATTGAGCATAACTACATTACTAAAGACAGCAATTAAAATCATAGCTCCCAGTAAAGTCGTTTTTCTAAAAAAGAGTAACGCCCCACCAATTACCTCGCCCAAACCCACAAAAACATTGTATGCAGGAGAAAAGCTCATAAAGTTCCAGAGTAAACCCATAGATGAGAAATCACCCAAAGGGGTAAGAAGATTAATCAGCAGATAATCACCAAACTGAACTTTGAGAACTTTAACCATCCCATAAAGAATACTAAAATAACCCAGATAGATACGTACAACTACACTTAAGCAGTACAGCAATAATGTATAAGCATTGCTTTTTCTATCTGCAAGTGTCCAAACATATACTTATACATACCGCTAGAGCAAAAAAGTCAATACCTCTACGTAATGGTAGGCAGTATCTCCACTGCCTGTCTGCTTTATCAAAAGGTGATTATGGATAAATACACTACCTACCCACTTCACAAAGTTTTGTATAGGAAAGTAGATACCTCCCACAAAAAACTTAATACATAAAAACAAAAGCCTGTTAGTAACATGAAGGCTAATAAAGGCAAAGCCAAAACGAAAAACTATTTTCTCTACCAGATTCCAACGATCCTTTTGCCAAATACTATGGTACTCTTGTGATTCCGTTTGCATGGCTTTAATTGAGCTTGCTATGAAAATAGATTTTTCACAGCTTATATAAAGCTTGCTAAACAAAATCACCTAGACAAATAAGTAATATTCCTATAAAGGACGGGCAACTGTAATGACATCTAATGAGGCAATACTCCTCAGTTTTTAATATTTAATGTTTTTTCAAACATAAGCATTGACAGCGGTGTATTTAATAAGTAGAATTATATGTTTTTTGAGCTTAAGTAAGTCATATATTTTTTTTGACTATGTTTATTAACCGCAAAGAAGCAGCCCTGGCATTGGGCCGAGAGCTAATGCACCTACACGACGAAAAGCCCGTAGTTTTAGGTATTCCCAGAGGGGGGGTAGTAATGGGCAAATACATACATGAGATGCTCTCGGCACCACTTGATGTAGTAATGACAAAAAAAATCAGCCATCCTGAAAATCCTGAGCTGGCAGTAGGCGCTGTTAGTATGGATAATGAAGTAGCAGTAAGCCAGGTACAAATACCAGAAAAATACTTCAATGACATGGCAGGGGAAATCAGGAAGTTGCTTTGTGAGCGCTACCACAAGTATATGGGTGGTAAAGATAGGCTTCCCATTTGTGGAACCACCGTAATCCTGGTAGATGATGGCATTGCTACTGGTAATACCATGCTGGCTACAATCAGGCTGGTACGCAAACAAAATCCTCGTAAAATTGTAGTAGCTACACCTGTAGCGCCACCTGATGTGGTTAGAATATTTGAAGAGGAGGCTGACGAATTTGTGGTTTTACAGACACCTCCAGAGTTTTCCGCAGTGGGTCAGTTCTATGAAGATTTTCATCAGGTAAGCGACGAGCAGGTTATTGATATGTTAAACGCATAACTTTTTAAACTTGAAGTAATGGAAAAACTGATAAATTTTGATGACCAGATTACAATCAGCTCTGATGATAAAATTCTAAACGGCAGATTAGTAATACCCGAAGAAAGCCAGGCTATTATAGTGTTTGTAGGTGACCTGGGACATGTGCTACATAACAAAACCGCCCTTCAGTTGGCAGATTATATGCAGCAAGAGGGCTTTGCTACTTTGTTAGTAGACTTGCTTACAAAAGAAGAAACCCTCACTTCTACCCAAGATCTAGATATTAACCATATAGCTCATAGAGTGAGTGATGTTCGTAATTGGATTGCTGAAAACCCTCAGACAGAGTACATGAACACTGGATTTTTTAGTATGAATACGGGCACAGCGGCAGTTATTAAGGCACTTAACAAACCAGACAGTAGTATTAATGCTTTAGTCTCTTTAGCAGGCAGACCTGACTTGGCGCAGGACAGCCTTAAAAATATTAATACACCAGTACTTTACCTGGCAGGAGATGCAGATAACGCTAATGTTACTTTTCATGAGAAAGCCTTATCTAATTTTAATTCTTTTTCTAAATTAGAAGTAATAGCTGATGGCGGAGGTGATTTTCTCTCGCCACCCATTTTGCAAAAAGTTGCACTCCTAAGTAAAGAGTGGTTTATCAGGCACTTATGACAAGCTCATACCATACGATAGCATAAATTAAGGAGCTGCTATCCCCTGGGGAGCAGCTCTATTTATTTTACTACACTTTAATTAGCCTAGTATGCCTTCCAGTATCAGAAAAAAACCATTTAATCATGCGTTTAGGAAGGATCATCTCGCATCTTTCCAGAACAAAGTAAATTTTCTTAAAAAAGCTCAGCATTATGCAGAGGCACCTAAAAGAGTGTTTAATCACGAAACTCATCTGTCGTGGATTTTTATGACAGATGTGTATGCCTACAAACTTAAAAAACCTTTACACCTCCCCTATCTGAATCTATTTAGTATACAGAATCGCAAGCAAATTTGTGAGCAGGAAATTGAGCTAAGCAAAAGGCTGGCTCCTGATACTTACCTCAGGCTGGTGGCTCTTTGCATGAACGAAGAGAAACAGTTGCAAATAGAAGGTAAAGGTAAGGTTGTGGACTGGCTGGTAAAAATGCGTAAACTAGATAGTGAGCTTATGCTAGATCAACAAATCAGAAATAGGCAGGTGGACCAGTCTTTATTGGCTAAAGCCGCCAGACACCTTTCGGACTATTATCTGGCACAACCGCCCGAAGCCATTAGTAGCTTTGACTATTGGAATAAGCTAATGCAAGCTATCAAACGTAACTATGCCAGCCTGCTAGACTACCCAAACCTCATACAAATAGATATGCTGAAAGAGGTTGTAGCCTCATTACAAAATTTTCTGACTCATGAAGAGCACTTATTGGAGAATAGAGTAAAGCAAAGCAAGATTATAGAAGGGCATGGAGATTTACGTCCAGAGCATATCTACCTTAGTGCTAAGCCCCAGATTATAGATAGCCTGGAATTTGATCGTGAACTTCGTATTGTTGATCCGGCGGATGAGTTAGCCCAGTTAAGTGTAGAATGTACGATGCTAGGAGACAAAGAGAGCGCAGATTTGTTTATCCACACTTACCGACAGATTACTGAGGATAATTTTGAAGACAAACTCTTTCTTTTTTACCAATGCCAGCGAGCCTGCCTCAGAGCCAGCTTAAGTATTGAGCATCTCAAAGACAAACAATACCAGGGAGATAAACAGTGGCAAAACCGTGCAGATAAATACCTGAACTTAGCTAGACAATATGCGGCTCAGCTAAAATAAACAACTTATTCTAAGACGGACAATCTAAAAAAAAAGGGCGATGATATACTTCACCGCCTTTTTTGTTATCAGAATCTAATCATTAAACTCAACTGTAAACTCTTCAAAAACCACTGCTCTATCTCTGATGACCAGTGTGTCTTTTACCTGATGAGTTTCGTTATTAGCCATATCTGTGTAGCTATAATCAAGGTAAATCACATCTCTGGGCAAACCTCCCCACTCATCCGCGTCTTCCACATACATACCACTTCCACTAATGTTATAGGGATCACCCTCAGTACTGATAATGCGACAGCTATTGTCAGTACCAAAAACTAGCTCCATGTTTAAGTTTCCGGGACTATTCTCCCCTCCACGTCGCACTATATTCTGTAATTGAACGGCCTGATTTCCAGAAGTAGTTAACATAACCACTTCATCCTTTACCACAAACTCATTGTGATACACGTTTTCTACTTCATTACCATCTGCATCGGTAAGTACATCTATACCTCTACGCAGATAATGGCCGTGATACTTATTGATAAACTTTATTCCAAAAAGGGTGTAATCTTTAGGCAACTGATCCCAGTCAGCAGGATTCACCTTATTTGGGGCTTCCAGAGAGCTTCTGCCCACCAAAACAGTATCCAGGTTTTCTGCTTCTGTAATTCTTAGGGGTATTACATAATTTACTTCATTATCGGGGGCAAAAGACATAGGGTCGTTAAAGAAAGCATTATTTAGCTGGATACTAATTCTTCCCTTTGTACTACCTGCCGGAATAGTTACCGGGCTAGTGCTTTCAATTGTGTAAAATTCCGTAGAAAGCGTTTGCACATTAGCAACATTGTCTAGCAGACTATTGTCCAGCTCAAAGTGCACTTGCCGGTCTTCCTCATTACTATATACACCACCCATGGTTACACCAATCTCAAAACGTTGGTTGTTATCGTTTTCGTTATTGCCCTGGTCGTACTTACCTAAAATCAGGGTACGTATAGGTGTCTGGTAAGGGAAATAACAGGCACTAACCTCATAGTCAGGATATACAATATCCTGATTTTCGCAGGAAGCCAAAGCCATAACTGATAGTATACAGACTATATATTTAAGTTTCATAACTGAGAGTTTTAGAGTCATTTTGTGTTTGGTTTACCAACCCTGATTTTGTTCCAGGCTACTAAATTTTACAGTTTCCTGCTGCGGAATGGGGCCGTAAACTGCATTATCGTTGTAATTCCTGACTTCTACCTCAAGCGGCACATATCGTTCTCCATTGTAAAATACCCCTCTGATATCTTCATTCAGATTCAGCTTCCAGCGTCGCATATCCCAGAAGCGATGCCCCTCAAAGCAGAGTTCCAGTCTTCTTTCGTTGCGAATGAGCGTTCTCATCTCATCTTGAGAAGCAATACTTTGCAAATAGGCATCTGGTTGACTGATACCCGCTCTTTGGCGAATGGCACTGATAACCTCCCTTGCGCTTATCCCATTAATAGCTAAGTCTGGACCACCCAGTTCATTGGCAGCCTCGGCAAAAACCAAAAATATATCTGTATAGCGAAGAAATATGTTATAGTGCTCCTGCCCTGTAGTGGTTCCGTCAGAGCTAATGACGACATCCGGACGCAGTAGTTTTTTGAGATAATAGCCAGAGCGTGTAGACCTCTGGGCAATGGAGTCTATTCTGTCAATACCCGCACCTCTACCTGTGTATATTGTGTTCCAGCCTATGGTATTTCCATTGTAAAGTATGTACTTGCTCAGGCGAGGATCACGAGACTGATAGGGGGCGCCTTCATCGTAACCGGAAGAGGGGTGCTGAATGGGATAGCCATTTTCCATAGGAAAAGCATCTACCAGGTTTTGTGAAGGGTTAAGCTTTCCCTCGCCATTCAGGGAGGGCGGAAAATGATTAAGCTCTACCCAAGAACCATTATAGACTGAGCTTCTCCAAAGTAATTCTGGCAGATATTTATCCCCATCGTCATCATAGAACTCCAAACCACCAGGATCCAGACCGCCCACACCACCAATATCATTGATCAGAGCTGCCGATAGCTCCGCTGCCCGCTGATAGTAGTCTCCTGCTCCGTCCAGAAAAGCTGGGCTGGCTGCTAAAAGCGCCAGCTTGGCTTGAAGAGCCTTAATTATCCTTCCGCTGATACGTAGATTATTACTGGAGCCAAACACAAATTTGTAAGCTTCAGGGTCAAAGCTTTCATAAGCGGCAGGTATTTCTGAGATGTCGTCGTCATAGTCCATAGGGAGGTAAGTCAGAGCCTCTTCAAAGTCTTCATTAATTGCCTGTACTGATGCCTCAAAGCTTAGTCTGGGTACATCAAAGTTTCCGTCAGACTCTATAAATTCTGAGAAATAGGGTATACCTAAAAGCTCTCCGGACTGACTTTGTCCGGCATGTGCCTGAAGTATATAGAAATGATGCAATGCACGCATGGCCAGTGCCTCTCCAATCATGCGCTTCTTGAAAAGCTCATTAATCTCAGGGTCTCTCTTCCACTGTACATTCTCTATGGTTGGAATAAACTTATTGATGTAGAAAACAGGCTCGTACTTATTCCAGCGACTGGCGGGATTAAATTGTGCTGACCACTCCCCTACGGCCATACGTCGGTAGCCATTGGAAAGTGTGTTTGTTACGGCATCGTCTGTGGCTACTGCCATAAAATCGTATTGATTTATCAAGGCTTCGTAAGCATTCATCAGTACTCCTTCTGCAAAGGCAGGATCGTAATTAAGGCGGTCTTCGTCCAGCAGGTTTTCATCAACCGGCTCCAAAAGGGATTCGCAAGAGGTAAACCCAAGCAACAGGCAAAGGAATGTCAGTATTATATGTTGTTGTCTCATAGCTAAAGGTCTTGTTATTTAAAATTTGGCTCTTAAGCCTACAGAAAAGTACCTGTACATAGGAGATGAGCCTATAATCAGCTGTCTTTCTTTGGTAGCCTCTGAAAACTCCAGCAAATTAGAGCCTGAGGCGTACACGCTTAGATTCTGCATCTGTAACTTATCTACCCAGGCTACAGGTAATGTATAAGTGAGCTGTGCTCTGCTAATACTGAAGTAGGAGTTGTCGTACATCCAGAATGTAGACCTTCTGAAGTTATTATTATTTTCCTGAGAAGAGAGGCGAGGAAATGTAGCATTTTCAGCATTTTCTTCTGTCCAGCGGTTACGCACTACTTCGGAATACTTATCGTCACCATCTACCCAGTAGTAATTATTTTCTAATAATGCCTGATTTCCGTACTGACCTACACCCAGCACAAACAGGCTAAGCCCTTTGTACGCTACTCTAAAGTTGACGCCCATAGTCCAGGGTGCAAACCAGCGACCTATGTTTACCTGATCCTGATTGTTAATCACACCATCATTGTTCTGATCTTTATATTTAATATCGCCCGCTTGTACATCCCCGAAAGCTGGCACCGCTAAACCGTCTTTTAAAACTCCTTCTTCATCAAAATCATTTACACTGTAAAAGCCCTGATCTTCCAGCCCCCAGAATACATCCAGCGGGAGATTTTTACGATACTGGTAATTGTCGTTATAGACTTCATCTACTTTTAGCCTTTCTGAACTGGTATACATAGCCCGAAGACCTAAATCCAGATTAAGTGACCCTACACGTTCAGAATAATTTATTCCCAGCTCTATACCCTTGTATCTGTCCTTGCTATAGTTGCTATTAGGCATAAAATCTGCATAGTAAGAGGGGTACTGATTGTTCAATTGAGTCACCTGATCATCAATATCAGTTTGGAATACATTCATTTCTAACCATAAGCTGTTGAATAGTATAGACTCAAAGCCCAGGTTAATATCTTTGCGTTGCTCATAGCCGAAGTTGTTGTTTCGGCCCTGTAAGAGTTTTGTAGAGCTGTTGCTAAAGCCATCAGCCCAACTGTAACCTCCACCCTGCTGTTCATATACTTCTTTATACATAAAGTGCCCCTCAATACCTAAGTCAGAATAGATTACACCAGCCGTAGCCCTTAGTTTGAGATAGTTGAGCCATGATACGTTCTGTAATCCATTTTCTTCGCTAAGCACATAGGCAAGTCCCAAGCTAGGTGAGAATTTTCCTCTATTACCCTCTGGAAGCTTTACTGAATTGACATAAGCCGAGCTGAAATCAAATAGCAGTTTGTCATCAAAGCTATATGAGAGCTGAAAAGCTACATGAGCATTTTTGGCAGGTTGCTTTTGAAACCTAACAAACATATTGTTAGCAAAACCAATCAGCGAGGTATTTATGTGATGCTTTTCGCCCACTTGCTTATCGTAATTAAGCAAACCATAAAAACCATAGCGGGTAATAAAACCCTGAGTTGTGGCATTCTCAGTTAAATCTTTCTTATCCTGATTACCCAGACGATTAAGTCCCACTATTGTGTCATTGCTCCATACTGGCTCATATACTGAATACTGATTAGTAACAGAGAGCGCGTAGGTATTATAGAAATCAAAACTGACATATGTTTTGGCAGTGAGGCCTTTAGCTAAACTATTCAGGTCTATATCTATGGCATTGTTAACCTGGGTAACTCTTGATATACTCTCCTGATAACCACCAGCCAGAATATTGGCAATCGGTGTATTATTCTGATAAGCCTGTGCCCCACCCAGAAGAAAACCATCATAAAGGTTAGCTCCTTTAACCTGACCAGCGAGCACCTCGTTGAGCGTAGTATCTATCATAGAAACCGGTAGTAAGGGAGCATAAACATGAGGCTTCAGGCTAAGTCCTTGATAAAACAGGTCTGAATGTGCGCTTTTATTGGAGTTGACGATTGATACTACATCCAGACTGCTGGAGATAAAATTATTGACCCTAAAGTCTATGTTACCTCTTACATTAAAACGTTTGTTACCCTGATCAACATCCGGATTGAGTTTGGCTAAAGAACCGGAGCTACTATAGCCCAGATTGACGTAATATTTGGTATTGTCATTTCCTCCGGAAAACTCTGCCAGTACATTTGTAAAATTATTGCTTGGCTTAAGATATTTAGAGGAGTAATAATCTACATTGGGATAACGATAAGGGTTTGTACCCTGACGATAATTAAATATCTGTTCCTGAGAAAATGCGGAGTCCAGCCCATCGTTGAGGCGAGCCTCATTAAACAGTTCCATATAGTCTGCCGAACCCAGATAGCTTGGCAAAGAAACCGGCCTACTGATGCCATAGTTTACTATCACATTGGCTCTTCTAAATTTAGAACTACCTCTTTTAGTGGTAACGACGATTACGCCATTTTTACCCATAGCTCCATATTGTGCCAGCGCATTGGCATCTTTTAGTACTGTAATCTGCTCAATCTCTTCGGAGTTAAGCAGATCAATAGATCTGCTGGGGATGCCATCTACTACAATCATAGCGTTGCCTAGCCCGCGAATTACATCACTACCAGAAAGCCCGGTAATACGCCCTATGAGTGCTGCTCTCACCCACTGACTGTTGTCATACTCCAGATAACTATCTGGCCGTATGGCTGAGGTAGCTCCTACCACATTTTTTCTGGCCTTTTTGCTAAAACCCAAAGCTATGGTGTCTTCTGCATATTGTAGAAGCGGCTCTTGGTAACGCTCCTCTACCCGCTGAGTAGTTTGTTGTAAGCTGTCTTGTCCGTAGGCGGCAAAAGTGGCAGCAAAGGCTCCTAAACATCCTATGGCAAAGCTTTTTATTAGTGTATTTGAATATATCATGTTAATCTGGCTCTAAAGGTTGAAGATTAGTAGATAGCTTACCATCCTGGGTTCTGCTCAAAGCCAACATAAAGCTCTGTATCGTTCTGAGGAAAAGGCAGCCAATAGTGCTTCTCGTCAAACACCTTGGTACGAATAAGCTCTACATTAAAGGAGGTGTGCTCCTTGTCAAATTTTAGCCCGGTTTTTTCCTTATAGCGGTCTTGTTCGCCCAACCGCCAGCGGCGTAAATCCATCCAGCGATGCCCTTCCCAGCTCAATTCAACTGCACGCTCACGACGGATTTCATCCATAAACTTTCTGGCATCTGCTACAAACTGTACCGGAGCAACTCCTGCTCTATCTCGCAGCACATTAATTGCCTGCTCGGCTGTTAGTGCGTAAGAAGATGGCACCTGCTGTGCTCCATAAGCTATATGTGCTGCTTCGGCATACATCAGGTACACATCTGTTAGTCGCATGTGCAACCTGAAAGGAAGGTAATTGCCTATCTGGTTATCAAACCAGTTGAACGAACGTCCAAACCATTTTTTACAGATGTATCCGGTTCGGCTACCCAGATCAACGGAGGGATAACGGTGTGCACCTCCCTCATAGAGCTGGGCAAAACGGTGTACCTCATTAGTTCCGCTGGCAGCTCCCAGATTCTCTACCATCTGCTCTCCATCCAGTATTACCCACTTGTATAAGCGGGGGTCGCGGCCCTCCCAGGGTCTGGAAGGGTCATAGTTGGGGCTATCTTCGCAGGAAAGTCCATCGGCCATTCCAAAATTATAGTGAATGTAGTTGTGAGTAGGGAACTGTGTATCGCGCTGCTCACAATGACTACCAATCTGAAAGCCCTGTGCCAAGAATCTTGGAAACCACCCCACATCACCAGACTGGCTAAAAATAAACTCTGTACTGCCCGGATATACATAGCCGGTCTTGGAAGAGAGCGAGTAGAAGACATCTTCGTAATCATCCCAATTCGCTAACTGATACCGACCACCATCGCTTATTTTCAATACTTCGGCAAAAGCATCTACTGCCATCTGGCACAACTCTTTGTCATAGTCGTAAGGGTCGGTAGAACCCTTCATGAGTGGGCTGGCAGCAAACAACAAATTTTTACCTTTAAAAGCCCAGGCAGCTCCTTTAGTAGCCCTAAACATATTGGAATTGAAAGTCTTCTGTCCGGCAGAGTGTTCATCCCAGCTTACAGGCAGTAGCTGGGCAGCTTTTTCAAAATCCTGATCTAAAGCCAGAGCAGTTTCCTTAAATGTTTCCGGGCGGGGTAACTTCCATTCTTCTGACCCTAACGGGATATCTATATATGGAATTCTTCCCCAGAATTTCATGATCTCATGATGAAAGAAAGCTCTGAAGAAATAAGCCTGGCCTAGTATTATATCTTTTTCTTCCTGGGTGGCATCTACCATTAACTCTATATTCTCAATAACAATATTGGCTTTGCGAATACCCGCCCAGCTATTTTGCCAGATGCCTGCCCTATCAAAAGGATAATCGGCATTGGTATTGGTAGCTCCTTCATAAAATATGGTACCCATTCCACCATTCATCATCCAATCCCAGTACCGCCCCTGGTCTATACGGTAGTCAAACTGCCAGTTTTGAGTACCTACGGCATCATCCCCATAGCACATGTAGCTTTGCCAGTGGGTACCGGTACCATAGTTCACCACCAGGGCATACATTTCTTCTACAAAGCCCTGGGCATTATTAAAGTTTTTAAATACCTCCTGTACGTCAAGGTCTGTTTCTATGGTTTTGTCAAGGTAATCTTCACAAGAAGAAGACAACCAGATTAGACAAATCATACTGAAAATTTTTATGTAGTTATTGCTCATAGTAGCCTTCTTTAAAAGTTGATATCAAAGCCAATATTGAACCTTCTGAAGGTAGGATAATCACCTCTCACATGGCTTTCGCCACTTCCGTTAGTTTCCCTATCATCTGGTAAGTGCGACCACAAAAAGAGGTTGTTTCCATTTACGTATACTCTATAGGACCCACCATTTCTTCCGGCAAATGTGTAAGCCACTTCAACATTTTTAAGGCGCACATATGAGGCATCAAAATAGTTGCGATAAGCATCTGTACTAGCCCCACCTTTCCAGCTGGGTAGCACCTGGTCTCCTCCGGGGTTATCCATAGTCCAGTAGTTGGTAGAATGCTCAAAATAGAGCGGGGTGAACTTATGAAAGTCCCAGACGGTATGCTGCTTGGTAGCATTATACGCCCCGTAGAACTGCACCATCAGTGATAAGTTTTTGTAGTTGGTACCCGCTGTCAGATTCCAGGTGTTCTGGGGGCGGACAGGAAAGCCATAGGGTGCGCTATCGGTATTACCATCATGGCGACCATCTGAATTAAAATCTACCAGATCATAATAGCCCGGACGGCGGTACTGCATATCATTTACCAAAGGTACCGACATGTAAACATCATCCCAGCTGGTCATCAAATCAGCATTGATAGGCCTTTTGATCAGGTCAATGGGAAAGCCTTCCGTTTTCAGGTGAGCATCTTTAAGCTCAGGCTCTTCTCTAAATAGAATTTCATCTTGCGCTCTGGTAAAAGCCATATTGGCCCACAGCTTAAGGTCGGGGTTCAGGTAGCGATTGAAGCCTACTGCCAGTTCGTAACCACTAACCGTAGTTCTTCCTACATTCAGGTCTGGAGCGTTAAAGCCTAAAAATGAAGGCACACTCCGGTTGCTACCTACCACAATAATGTCATTTCTGTCTTCTTTGAAAACATCAAAATCAACAGTAAGCATATTGTTAAGCACCGCTAACTCAAAGCCAACATCAAGTTTGGTAGAGGTTTCCCAGTGCAGATCCGGGTTGCCAATAACATCTTCTTTATAATAAGTGTAGGGAGACCTTCCATTCCAGGGATTAGAATTGTTCATATAAGCTGAGCCTCCTGAAGCCCACTGGGAGATATACCCCCATCTGCTGGAAACATTATCGTCTCCCACTTTACCGTATGAGCCACGCAGCTTAAACATATCCAGCCAGCTTTTTGACTTAAGGAAAGGCTCATTGGAAAGCATCCAGCCCAAAGCAACAGAAGGGAAAAGCTCAAAACGATAGCCTGGCCCAAATTTTTCTGAGCCATTGTACGCACCATTAACATCCAGAAAGTACTTCTCGGCAAAATTATACTGCACCCTTGCTACCCAATCTTCTCTAAAACGAGGAAACATGGAGCCCTCCGCATATTCTTCGCGGTTCATAAGCAGCAGAACATCGGTATTATGCCTTTCTCCAAATGAATGATTGTAGTTTAGTGAAAGCTGATAAAACAGGCGCCTGCTGGGAGCCCAAATATCAACAGCATTATAGTACCAGGGCTGTATAGCGAAGTCAAACTGGTTGTCGCCAGGAGGTGTAATATAGAGTTCTTCGCCATTATCCAGATATCTTTTGTAAACTACATTATCCATTCCTCCAGGGTTAGATTCTTTCACTCCCCCCTGTCCTTCAAAATTGTTATCGTAAGCCAATCTACCTCTGAACAAAAGCCCATCTAAAAGAAAATCCAGTTTCTGCTCCAGCATAAAGTCAGTATTCACCTGTATACGGTGGTTCTGTACCGCTCCTTTGGTGGTCATTACCATTAGAGGGTTAGTAGTATCCCAGATGTTTGCAGGGTCTTTACCGTAGGTACCATCTTCGTGTATAGGATAGAAGAGACTTGGGGCCATACCGTAGAGGCTGGAGTACACCAGGCGCATATCTCCATCATTAGCTTGCTGTATACCGTAGTAGCCAGATAAATTTACAGATACTTTGGTAGTACTGGTGATGTCAAAATCCACATTGCTACGATAGTTGAAGCGGTCGTATGCAAAATTTGGCGTATAGGTGCGACCGTTATCATATTTATCACCATCAAAAATATCGCCTACGTGCTGGTAGGCCAGCGCGCCAAAATATTTCGCGAATTCTGTTCCTCCCCGGATAGAGAGGTTTAGTTTATGATCCAGCGCATAATCTTTAAGTGCCACATCTGCCCAGTCTACATCCGGATATCGCTCTCTTTCGTACTGGTTCGCCGGATTGCGATACTTATTTAAGATGCCCATTGGAGTATAATCTGCCCACGACTCTTCTATGGCGCTAACCTCTCTAACAATGGCATCATTAACAACCTGTATACCATCGTAGGCATTCAGTTTCAGTGGTAGCTTGGAAGGAGTTTTTACAGTAGAATTGGCAGAAATAGATAGCTGTGGTTTCCCTTCTTTTCCTCTTTTGGTAGTAATCAGGATTACTCCGTTGGCTCCTTTTACCCCAAACACCGCGGTAGCAGAAGCATCTTTGAGCACCGAAATTTTTTCAATATCATTGATATTGATGTCATTCATGCTACGCTCAATACCATCTACCAGTATTAGGGGTTGACCGCTTCCATTCCAGGTGCTACGACCACGGATATAAATTTCTGGGTTTTCTGCGCCCGGACGTCCACTGGAGGTTATAGATATTACACCTGGCAGCCTACCCGTTAGCGCCTGCCCAACAGTATTTACCCCTCCAGACTGTAAGAGTTCTTCCCCTGAAGCCTGCACAATTGAGCCTACTACACTTTCGCGTTTTTGCTCTCCATAACCAATCACTACTACCTCAGATAGCGACTGAATATCAGGCACTAATTCAAGGTTTATAACTGTACGACCGCCGATGGCAACTTCTTCGGTAGTATAACCGATAGAAGAAAAGACCAGCGTAGTCACATCATCATTAACAGTAAGGCGGTAGTTGCCGTCAATATCAGTTACTGTACCTACTGTAGTTTCTTTAACCAACACATTTACGCCGGGCAGACCTTCGCCACTTTCTGCATCTGTTACTTTACCACTAAGTGTTTTAACGAGCTTTTTACTATAGGTAGGCAGGTTGTTTTTAATTTGACTGAGGTTACCATAGAACGAAGGAGTGCTGCTCCCTGTCAAGCCAAGGTGCTTCTTCTGAAGGGGTGTTAGCTGGTTCTCTTCATTTTTGAGATCAGAATAGATTACATAATGACCAGGGCTAATCTTCTCGTAAGTCAGTGACATAGGAGTCAGTAACTGCTCTAGCACATGACTAAGGCTATCGTCACTAATACTTTCTACCAGTTCCGTCTCTACAAACTTATCTTTAAATAGCTGACTGTTAAAATTAAACCTCACCTTATAGCGAGTCTCTAGCGATAGAATTACTTCGGTGAGAGATTGTCTGTTGGTTTGGGGAGGAACATGCTTGAGATCAATCTTTAGGGCAGAGGCTAACTGTTGCCCCGAGAGATTAAGAGCCACTAAGCTCATGAATATGCTTAGCACCAAACATCGTTGAAGGTGTTTCATGGTGGAAGTAGTTTTAGGTAGTTTATAAGCTTCTTTAGTCTTAGCCTCATAAAGAGGCAGTTGTTATGGTTTGCTTTTGAGCATTATCTGTTTTCCATCTTGTTTAATTTTAAGGTTAAATGATTTTTCTATGGTCATAAGTAAAAGTTCTAGCTTGTCTGCCGGGTTAGAACCCGTAAACTCTAAGTTTGCCAGGCTGTCACTTTCAAAGGAAAGCTGATAGCCATAATTAGCTTCAATTAATTGAGCCAGTTCTATTAGAGGGGTATCCTTAAAGACTAAAAGGTTATTTCGCCAGGAGGTGTACAATGTGGTGTCTACAGCCTTTTGCTGTATTTGCTTTTGTTCTAAATCGTATTCTAAAAGATCACCGGGCTGCATGATCCACTGCTCTACTTGTTCTGTGGGCGGGGTGTTAACCTGGACTTTTCCAGAGTTTAGTACCACGGTAGCTTTATTCTCCCTACTGTTTACATTAAACTCTGTCCCAAGCACTTCTACACTTAATTGATGGGTGGTATGCACCAAAAACTTTCTGTTATCCTGCGTATGGCTTACAGAAAAGAAAGCTTCTCCCTCTAACCACACTTCTCTGGCTCCTGTACCATTCCATTGCGAAGGAAGGGTAAGCGAAGAGTTAGCGTTGAGAACTACTTTACTCCCATCATGCAATACTATAGTTTTGGTCTCGCCAAATTCAGTAGCATAGCGAATAGTCTCCTCTTGCTTAAGATATAGTAGTAGCATTGCTGAGAGTAGCAGAAGTCCGCTGAGCGTAGCAGCAACCTTCCATTTCTGCACCCAAGTTCTTGTAATAGTTTTGCCCGGAGTTTTTGAGTATTTTTCTTTATTCGGTGATGACTTAATGATGTCGGCAAACACCTGATCTGCCCTTTGCTCCTCCATTTTGGGGAGTTCTTTCAGTTTAGCCTTTACTTCTTCCACACCTGGCAAAGCCCTACCTCTATCTGTAGAATACTTCAGGTAGTCTAAAATTTCTTCTACCTCCTGAGGCGTACACTCATCAGATAAGAATTTTAAAAAAAGGTGTTTTATGTAATTGGGGTTGCTCAAGGTATTGGAGTTTTATTTTTTTTACCTCCTTATACACATGAACAGGAATCAGGGACGACTCTAATTGAAAAAAAAGTTAAGTTTTTTCAAGTTCAGCCTAAAGTGAATTATAGGAAAAGGTGTATAAATAAGATTAAGCCTACTGCAATGTCGGTATGAACCTGAAGATACTTCTTGATAGACTTAAGGGCTTTAACCATCTGGTCTTTAACTGTATGCGGGGAAATGCCCAGTTTAACGGCAATTTCTTCATGGCTAAGGCCTTCTACTCTACTCATCTGAAAAATTAACTTTCGGCGAGGCGGTAAACTTTCTACTGCTTTGTCTTTAAAAGCCTGAAGTTCCTGGTATTCCAGCAAGTCTTCTGTGTTGTTGTATGCGTGCATATAACGATAAAAAATCTGCTCTTTTAACTTATGGTCGTATGCAGCATTTCTTAAAGTATTGTATGTATAATTCTTAATACTTGTAAAGAGGTAAGACTTAATGGATAAGTTGGGGTTGAGGCTTTCTCTGTTTTGCCAAACTTTCATAAAGACTTCCTGCAACGCTTCTTCTGAGAGTTCTTTTGATTTGGTAAACTTAAAACTGTAACCAAACAGCACATCTCTATACTTATCAAATAGCACACGAAAGGCATGATGATCCCCTAATGAGATACTCAATATGAGTTGGGCATCGGTGTTACTGTCAAGAGTTTGCAAAACGGTAGCTTAAGGTTGGATTATACTTTTCTCATAAAATCAATGATAACTTACCTATTTTATAACAATAACAAAAATTTTCACTCTTATTTTAACAAAATGTAATTTAGGGTTAGTTAACAAACCCTAAATCTCAATAATGACTATAGTTTACAAGTATAAACACGTACTTTGAACTAGTATTTACTATTATAAAAAAGCTACCGTAAGGCGTGCCTACGGTAGCTTGGTATGAATGAAGTAATTTCTTTTCTACTCTTTAATAAACCGTATAGGTTCAGAAAGCTCTAATTTTGACTTAAGCTGCACATAATAAACACCAGGTGCCAGACCTAAGCTACTTATATCTATAGTAATATCATTGCCTACCATCTTTTCTAGATGCAGTCCTTCACTGAGTACTCTTCCATTCTGATCAAAAATTGTAGCCTCTACTCCTTGCTTTATCTCAGGCATATCAGTACGAAGGTTTAGTATGTTGTTTTGACCTACAGCATTAGGAAACACACTGATATTCAAACCCTTGTAATCTGAAAACCTTCCAATTTTGGCACTACTCAATACAGGAATCTCTTCATTACTGACTGACCCAGCTTCTTCTATTTCTATACCAGAGATTGTAGGACGATTTACAGAAGCATCCATTAAGAGAGTAAGTGTACCATCGCTCACACTAATGTTGTTAAAAGTGAGTACCAAATAATTTTTGTCAACTCCTACCCCTTCTTCAAATAAGTCAAGATCATCTTTTACCAGATTACCTTCAATACTGATATCAAAAATACGCCTGCCCTTTCTGGCAGTACGGCCATTAAAGCCGTAATAAAGCTCACTATGATGTGTCCGTACAGTATAGTTACCATTAGGTACAGGAATCTGATAGGTAATGGTACCATTGTTTTGTTCAGATCCTCTTTCTGTCTGATACAAAGCTGGTGCATTCAGATTTGTGTTAGCATATGTATGCTGACTATCGTAGTATGGCGGACTTGTACTATTATCTGCCACAAACTCATTACCATTCATGCTTAGGGTAGCTCCACCAGAGTTTAAGCGTATGGCCTGAAAAGCAGGCTGAGCTTGATTTACTGTAATTTTTACAGTTGCCTCATCTTTAAGGTTTTCAGCATCGCTTACTGTTAATGTAACTGTATACTCTCCTGGGCTAGCGTAAGTATGTGACACTTCGGAGCCACTTGCACTTTGTCCATCTCCAAAAACCCAATTGTATGACACTATTCCACTATCATCTGTAGATGCACTAGCATTAAAGCTTACATTTAGTGGGGCTGTACCATTTAGAGGGCTGGCACTAATAGAAGCCACCGGAGCTTTATTACTACTAGCTGAGCAGTTATTGGCGATTTCGCCCTGCCCTACGGGTAGCGTGCCACTCTGATTTAAATGTAGTTTATCTAACTGTGTATTACTTTCTCGGTAGGCAAAATCCAGGGTATGACTACCCGAAGAAAGAGGAAAGGGACTGTCGCTTACCTCATTCCAGTTAAAAGTGCTTCCTGTAGTAATACCCTGCCACCACTGTATCCAGTTGCCATCATCCAATCGTACCCAAAATGAATCGTCTCCACTAGATAAAGCTCTCACGCGTGCAAATAGGTGATATGTTCCGGCTTCTGACAGATTGAAATTAAACCGAACTCGGTTACTTGGAACATCAGATGGTTCACTATAATTATTTACATTTTCTGCAACAACATAGCTACCTCCCGAAGCTGCTCCATCTTCTATTACAGTCCAACTACTACCTAGCTCGCTACACTCGCCTTCTAGCCAAATTTCCTCCCCAGAAGCTGTTCCGCTTTGTACGTTTATTTGCAATGTATCTTTATCCTGTAATCCACCAGCATCAATAACAGTAAGTATAACTGTATATACCCCTGAGCTAGAGTAGGTATGAGACACTTCCGCTCCACTTGCACTCTGTCCATCTCCAAAAATCCAACTGTATGACTCAATCCCATTATCATCTGTAGATGAGTTACCGTCAAAATTTACTGTTAAAGGAGCTGCTCCACTGCTAGGGTTAGCACTTGCCAAAGCCACTGGAGCCTGGTTAGGGCTAGTTCCACAATTGACTGCATCGCCCCCAATACCGGCTGGCGACTTACCAGACTTATTCAAATGCAATTTGTCCAGTTGTGCATTACTTTCTCTATAGGCTATGTCTATAGTATGATTACCTGAAGACAGTGTAAATGGACTCTCGCTTACCTCATTCCAGTTAAAAGTACTTCCTGTAGAAATTCCCTGCCACCACTGTATCCAGTTACCATCATCCAATCGTACCCAAAAAGAATCATCACTGCTTGAAAAGGCTCGGACCCGTGCAAAAAGATGGTATACTCCTTCTTCTGATATGTTAAAAGTAAATCGTACGCGATTATCTGGAGCGTCGGCTGGCTCACTATAGCTGTTAAGATTTTTAGCAACAACATAACTACCACCTGAAGCATCAGCGTCTTCTACTGTTGTCCAACTGCTACCTACCTCTCCACACTCACTTTCCAACCATATACCTTTGTCGTTAGATGCAGGGCCAAGCCCTGCTTTAAAGGTTGTAGATGCGTTTTTACCAGTAGAATAATATAATACTCCATCTACCACACCTGCTATACCAGAAGCTCTAGAAGCAGGCATATCAGTATAGCGTGTCCATTCGTCATTTTCAGGGTCATAAGCCAATACTGCTTTAGAGTATGGTCCCAAAAATTTATACTCACCACCTAAAACAAATATTTTTCCGTCATAAGCGAATGTAGAGCCCGTGATATGTCCTTTACCGGGGGTTAAATTATCAGGTACTTCATTAATGTCTGGCAGGTCTGTGACTTTGGTCCATTTATCAGTTTGAGGATCATACATATGTACATCGTCCTGTGTGGTAAGTTCGCCATCCTGTTTATGCTGCCCACCAACAATGTATAGCTTCCCATTTAGTACGGCAGAGCCGATATGATTTCTTGGGTTCGGTAAAGGGCTAGAAGTTAAATACTTCCATCCAGCACTTAAGTTACTCAAGTCTAACACCAGCAAATCACTCTGTTCCTGATTACGTGCCAGGTTGGTTCCTCCTACCCAGTATAGTTTTCCATTAATGTATTCTAAAGTACCTGCTGAACGGTCATGGGGTAGGTCAGGTAGGCGCTCATAAGTATCATTAGCCACGTTGTATTTATAACCATATTTGGTCCCGAAAATTTGCCCTATACCATTACTACTTGCTGCATACCCACCCACAAAATAAATATCTGTACCATCAGTAGTAAAACCGGCGTGGGTTACTCCACCGTGAGCAGAATTTGGGTGCATCTTAGGCATGGCTTTTAGCAATGACCAACTATCACCTTTTGGATCATAGGCATAAGCTCTTTCGGTAGGGGTATAGTATGGTTTTTTCTCAATATCAAATCCACTAAAAGAGTAAAGCTTCCCTCCTACTACCACGCTTTGCCCTTCGCTATTTCCAAAATCTTGCGCTTTAGCATTTGACCATGAAATAGTTTCTGAATTGGTGGTGTTTACTACTTCATCTTTAATCAATACATCTACTGTTGAACTTGATTTTTCGTTATTAATGTTACTTGCCTGAATCGTTAATTTTACTGGACCGACTACTGCCAAAAGATGGGTAGGGTCTTTAACAGTTAGTTCACCATTATTATCTATTTGAAATAATTCAGCAGCGTTAATGTTAAGGTCATTTGGGGAGGCGCCACTATTCATAGCTTCTGCTGCTGTAATTTGAAAACTGTTAATACTCACAGCATCAGTAGCTTGTACGGTACCTACAATTGTACCTGTAGCACTACCCTCAACAACTTCAAACTGTTGTCCTGCCGGAATTGAAGGAATAAATAGCTCCCCATAAAATAGTAAGCTACCAGAACTGGCTTTTAATGTCCACAGAGGACAACATAATATGCACAACAAAAACAGTATAGTTTTTTTGTAAAGTAGGTGGTAGTTTGGTAAATGTGTCTTCATGATGTGATAAGTAGTTTAGAAAAATCAATTGAAAAGTTAGCTAGGACCAAATACGTAATGGTACATTATACGCTAGCTCAGAAACTAAAAAAGTGTTGAATTCCGACTCAATTTTGAGCAAAAAAATAGTGACTTCCAATAGAAAATTAGCAAATTTTTTATGTAAGCAAAAGGAAAATTTACTCCTGTCTATATATTCTTTTACTGCTGACTCATGGTCTTACTTACTGTTTATGATCTAAAGCTGAGAGATTCAAAACGATAAAATGGCTCTTTCACAGAACAAATGAGCATGGTATTATTTTATCAGAATTACCACTCGTTTGTAACGGGTCATGGAAGGATAGGCATTATCGGATACCTCACAAATGATATGTAGACTTTGGCCTGGCTTGGCTGTTTCTGAAATTTTAAATCTAATTGAAGAAGTTTTAGCCCCATCCAATGCAATTGGTTTCTGGTAAGTTCCTGCTTCATGATATTGCCACCAGTTAAAGTTAAGTGTATCTCCATCTGGATCAGTAGAAGAAGAGGCATCTATTTGAATGTACTCTCCAGGTTTTGCTTTCAATTGCTCTTTACAGTTTATTCTTACCTGAGGTGGATGATTCGCTTCATGATAATTGCTTGAAACACACCACTTGGCCCTTGCAGCAAAATCATGTTGAAATGCTGGAATCCACCGATAGATTGATTGATACAAACCTTCTTCATCTTCTGCGCTTTGCCAGGTACTGTTTTTTTCTTTAAACCTACCACCCCAGCTTCCCCATGAAGGATCTAGTTTGCTATTTAATCCATTTGGTATGCTATACATAAAAGCAGGAGAGTCACCTTCAGAAATGAACGCACCAGTCTGACGTGCTCCATACAAATGATTTTTATAAATTTCTAACAGAGGCCCATTCCCCTTGAATAAATACTCATTCATCCATTCTGAGGAATAGTAGTGCTGCAAACTGTCAGGAATACTTTTCTTCCATGGATAGCCAATAGCGGGAAAAGCTGTACTAATAAGAGTAGTAAGTTCGGGCCAGTTAGGCTTAATGTACTGCTCAAATGTTGAATCCTGTTGCATAATAAGGTAGAGTCTTGCCTTCTGACTCACTTCCTTTTTTCTATTTGGGTACTTTTCATCTATTGTTTTTAAAGCACGGGCAATAGTATTAGCACCTCCCCAGGCTTGTAAGTATACCGGTTTATCGTCATTTTCTAGTAATACCTTTACAATCAGTTGAGAACCTTCTGTTTCATGCTCCATATCACCCGCCAGGTCTATATTTCCTTCTGCTACAATACTTCTGAGATAGGTAGGTGACGGATATGTACTACTATGAACGATAAGCTTATCGTATACATTTTCATATGCCTCCAAATGCTCCTCAATCCAGGATACATCATGCCACTGATGGCCAGCTACACTACCCCTACCCTTCCAGTGGAACTTTGAACTAGTATGCACAATCCCTTTTACATCAAACTCATTTGCATAAAGTAAAAACCTAACCATGGAGCAACGATCGTCAAATTCACCATCTGTTGTTACAATCACTTTTAGATTGTCATTAACAGTTTGTGAAGGTGCTGAACAGATGATAAAATTGAGGCTAAATGTAAAAAGTAGTAAAAGGTTTTTCATCGTAGGTTTATAATGATAAACAATATACATAATACCTCTTGTAGCAGTATCAATTGCTTGTCGTTAATATGGCAAAAAAAAGCAGGCCTTTGTACTCAAAGTGAGTTAAGGCCTGCTTACAAACATTCAAACTAAAACTTTTTATGTGTTACAAACGCACTGGCATTTCTAAAATTTTGTGATTTTGAATTCAGTTCTACGGTTTATCTGATGCTCATCTTCTGAACATTTTACACCATCTTTACAACGGTTTTTCAGTTGACTTTCTCCATAGCCTTTCCCTTTTATCCGGACAGCACTAATACCTTGAGAAACTATATAATCCGCAGAAGCCTTAGCCCTGTTATCTGAAAGACGCATATTAGATGAAGCACTTCCCCGGGCATCGGTATGAGAGCCTAGCTCTATTTCAATAGTAGGGTTTTCCTTCATCACTTTAACAATTTTATTTAATTCAATGGCGGCGTCTTTTCGTATGTTATATTTACCCAGATCAAAATAGATCGGCTGAACGTCTATTAACTCTCCTATATCTGTTCCAATTTCAATTTTATCCAGTTTTACATTTAGAACATCATGGAGATTAATTTGCCCAGGCTGTTTAAGTACTGTTTCAAAATCAGTAGTCTTATTTAAGTATCCTTTTTTTGAAAGCTGAATTTCAAAACTCAAGTGATCGTTTATCTTACCATTTTCTAAAACATGGTTAAATGAACCCTCTTTTGTAGTAGTAACTTTTAAAACTTCTTCGTTAGAAGACTTATCTACAATAATAATTTCCACACCAGGAATGGGCTGAGATGAATTATTTTCAGTGATTAAACCAAACAGTGAGAAATCTAAATCTCTTTTAAGATCCAGGTTTATTTCAGAGCTTGTCTCGGTAATGTCTGCTTCAAAACTTTTTAGTTTTTCCCGATAATCCTCCTGCTGTGCCAGCACAGTGTATTTGGTATCTGGCTGAATATTAAACTGGTAATAACCTTCTTCGTTTGCATAAGTGCTAGCAAGTATATTGTTGTTCTCACCTTGCAAGATCACTTTTGCCCCTTTCAGCTTACGACCGTCTTTCGCATCAGTTATTGCACCTTTAACCACCCATTGGTCCAGTAAGGATTTAGTAGAAGTGAATGTATAAATATCATCATTTCCCTTCCCTCCTTCTCTATTACTAGAAAAATACCCAGAACGACCATCTGAATTTACAATAAGAGCAAAGTCATCGCTTGATGTATTAATCGGGTACCCCAGATTAGTGATGTGACTTGACTCATCTACTTTTATATCTACACCAAAAATATCTAATCCTCCTAAGCCTTCTCTACCATTACTGGCAAAATAAAGTTCTGCATCATTATGAAGATATGGAAACATCTCATTTCCTTCAGTATTGATATCTTTACCCATGTTCTTAGGCTCCTGCCATTCACCGTTTTCCATTCTGGTAGTATAGATATCTGTGCCACCAAACCCACCTGGCATATCGCTGGAAAAGTAAAGCCTATTATCGCTAGACATCGTGGGGTGACCACATGAGTATTCAGCACTGTTAAATGGAAGCAACTCAGGCTTAGTCCACTTTCCATTTTCTTTCTTTTCTGCGTAGAGTAGCTTAAGCTTGTTAATACCCTCTTTACTTCTGCCCAACTTTTTTTCATGGTAATGGCTGCGCGTAAATATCACCTTAGTATCGTTATCAAAAAAGACAGCTGTACCTTCATGATATTTAGTGTTAATCTCCTTACTTAGGGCTTCTGCTTTTCCGTTTTCACCATTTAGTTTATACAGATCCAGATAACTTGAGTTGTCCCAGGCAAAATTACCTCTACCACTTCTGGCTGATGTAAATACAATTGAATTTTCAAAAAAGGTAGGGGCAAAATCTGATTGCTCAGAGTTAAAAGGAGCTTCACTTACTGTTAAATAATCCTCATTACGATACAGAGCCTGCTGATTTTCTATACCCTTTATGCGGTTTAGTACTCTTCTTTCCTTTCCCTGCTTCTGTGCGTATTTTTCGTACCACTCTTTGGCCTCTTCATACTTTCCATTACTGCTTAATGCCTCAGCATAATACAAGTAGTATTCTGCAGAAGTAGAGCTTTCCTCCTGTATTGCTAATGCATACCACTTTTCTGCTTTTTCCGGCTGATTTAGTTTGCGATAGCTTTCTGCAATTTTGAGTTTAGCTTCGTGGTTGGTACTGTCCTTTTTGTAGGCAGACTGATAGTAGTCCAGGGCTCGGACAAATGCCATTTCTTGAAAGTAACGATCACCCTGTTGAATAAGCTGGCTTTGTGCCATCAACTGAGTAATACTTATCCAACTTAATATTGTATAAACTATTAATGATCTCATCATTTTGCATTAAAAATATCGTGGCGTAAGCATTTTTTTATCTTTCTTAAGGAAGCGATAATTCAGCATAAGCTCATGCGTACCTGTATGAAATTGCTTGAGGTCGGTTAAAGTATAATCGTAAGCATAACCAAATTTGAACTGTTGGGTAGCTTGAAACTCTAATAGTGCACTCATAGCATCAAAAGAACGATACGACAAGCCAAACCAGACCAGCTCCTTAATCAAGAGGTTGGCATTAATATCCACTTCTAATGGAGCGCCCTCTACTGCTTTAATCAACATATTAGGCTTCAATTTCAAGTTATGGTTCAGGTCAAATACATAACCAGAGGTAAGAAACCAGTGACGATACTGACGAGCCTGAGTATCTTCCTGCCCAGGATAAGCATTGTTTAGCAAATGGGGTAAAGAAAAGCCTACATAGAACCTTCGGGTATTATAGTAAGCCCCCGCACCAAAATTTGGTAAAAAGGAGTGCAATTCGTCAGCATTGAAAGCACCATCATCTCCCTGTCTGACAAATACCTGACTAAAGCTGGCTTTATAGGTATTAAAGCCAGCCTGTAGTCCTGCAGATAGTATTCCTTTTGCTAATTTTAAGCGATAGGCATAGATAGCATACGCACCATACTGATTGGTTTCTCCAATCTGGTCATGTGTAAACAGCATACCCAACGCTATTTTTTTGTTTCTCAATGGAGCATGTGCCGAGAATGTCTGGCTACTCGGTGCACCCTCAAGCCCCAGCCATTGCTCTCGCCCCAAAGCGGTTAGACTTAAGGACTCATGACTTCCGGCATATGCTGGATTAATGGCCAATCCATTAAACATATACTGTGTGAACATGGCTTGCTGCTGGGCATAAGCAAGTGTTGAACACATACTTATGCAAACCATCAATAACCATTTTGAAATAGATCTCATACCTACTAGCCTTATTTACTTTGTGGATTAGCGGTGAACTGTTATATATCCCTTACGGGCTTTTTCACCATTTCCTAAATCAATTATGTAAAAGTATGTACCGTCTGGTACCTGTGAGTTGCCGAGCACCAGCCCAAGCGAAGAGTCACTTGTCCAGGCACGGTCACGATTATTATAGCCTTTCATTTCAAAGATCTTATTACCCCAGCGGTTAAAAATCTGTACGGTATTGTTAGGATAATCTTCTATACCATCTATCCACCAAACATCATTTTTACCATCCTGATTAGGAGAAAAACCTTTGTAAACAACGATCACATCTTCTTCACTATCCGGTATACCATCGCCATCGCTATCTGTTTCCAGATAGTCTGGAATGCCATCTTTGTCCAGGTCGCGCGGATTATCCAGGTCGCTTCCGGCTTCCTGAGTATCACTTACTCCATCGTTATCGCTATCAGTTTCCAGAGCATCAGGAATACCATCGCCATCAGTATCTCTAGGTTGTTCTGGATTTGGTCCTGCCTCTATAGCATCAGAAATACCATCATTATCACTGTCGGTATCTTTATAGTCAGGAATACCATCGCCATCTGAGTCAGCTGCATTATCACTACTACTTCCATACTCTATAGTGTCAGAAACTCCATCGTTGTCACTGTCCGTATCCTGAACATCAGGAATACCATCACCATCACTGTCTATTAAAGAAGTAGAATCCGCTCCAGCTTCTACAGCATCAGGAATACCATCGTTATCACTGTCGGTATCCAGATGATTTGGAATTCCATCACTGTCTGAGTCTTGAGGTTGAGCGGGGCTGCTACCTGCTTCTATAGAGTCAGGTATACCATCGCCATCACTATCCTCATCTTGAGTATCTGGAATACCATCACCATCAGTATCTGTAGGTTTAGCAGGATTGTCTCCGGCTTCTTCACTATCAGGTATACCATCACCGTCGCTATCTGTATCTCTATAATCCGGAGTACCATCAGCGTCAGTATCTACCGGGCTGCTAAGGTTGGTTTTTGCCTCTACAGCATCAGGAATACCGTCACCATCACTGTCAGTATCTTCAAAGTCTGGAATTCCATCTCCATCGGTATCGCGTGGGTTATCCGAGTCTGTACCAATTTCTACTGAATCAGGGATACCATCACCATCACTGTCTGCTGGCCCTGCATTAACTACACTAAGGTTTACTGTACCTATAACACATTGCGCAGGAGTACTACCATCGCAGACTTCGTAAGTAAATGAGTCTTCACCAGTATAGCCTTCATCGGGAATGTAAGTGAAGGTGCCATCGGTATTTAGCGTTAGGGTACCATGCTGAGGCGCACTAACTGCTGAAGTTGAGAATACTAAACCTGTGCCTTCAGGATCGCTTACGAAAGAAGCTAAAGTCTCACTTTCTACTCTTCCTCCTTCTTCTACTTCAAAACTTGCAGCGGAAGCTACAGGTGCTCCATCAGTTACAGCATCTACTTTTATAGAAACCGACTGCGTAGTTGCTGCATAACTATTACCATCACTTGCATTCCATAAGAATGACACTGTACCATAGTAATTCTCATTCGGCTCAAAAGTGAGTTGATCAAGCTGTGTCAATGTAATCTCATCATTGACAGAGACCGGAATACCGTTTAGCAGTAGACTACCATTTTCTGGTAAACTAACAATCTGAATTTTGTTTAGAAGATCTCCATCCACATCCTCAAACTCAGTGGTAAAATCTGATACACTAAACTTCATTGCTTCGTCTTCATTCGTAGACTTGGTAATATCTGACAAGACAGGACTGTCTTGTACGGCATTAACTGTAATATCTACACTTGCAGGTGCATCTGCATACTGGAACCCATCAAATGCATTCCAAGTGAATGAGACAATACCATTAAAATCTGGTGCCGGAACAAAGCTTAACTGATTTAAATCAGCTACTGAAACTTCATCATCAACCGAAACCTCTACCCCATTTAGTAGCAATATTCCATTAGTGGGCAAGCTAAGTATCTGTATTTTTGAAAGAGCATCACCATCAGCATCACTAAACTGGTCGCTAAAATCTGCTACTGTAAAAACGAGTGTTTCATCCTCATTAGTTTCTGCAGTAACGTCAGACAAGAGCGGAGCTTGTTGAGGTACTACATTGAGGTTTACCTGGGCATCTGAGGCCGCATATTGAGCACCATCATATGCATTCCAGCTAAAATTACTTATACCTGTATACGCAGCCACAGGCGTAAAACTAAGTTTTGACAGATTGTTGGCTGCAATCACATCATTTACAGCAACATCAACTCCATTAAGTTTTAGTGTTCCGTTGGCAGGCAAACTTTTGATTTGAATATTTACCAGTTGATCTCCCTCAACATCTGCATATGCCGAAGTAAAGTCAATATTGCTAAAAAGAGTGACTTTGTCCTGAGCAGCAGGTTTATCCACAGCACTTAGCGTCGGAGCATCATTTACCGAAGTTACATCTATGGTAATTGTTTGGACTTCACTAAGGGCACCTTCATTATCTTCAACACTGAAATCAAATGCTGTATAGCCAGTGCCATTATCGTCTGCCTCCGGGCTAAATGTAAATAGTGCTCTATCAGCAAACTTTGTAGCATCGTCTACATCTGACTGCGTAATCTCAATACCGTTATAGAATAGTGTTCCACTAGAAGGAAGACTTCTAATTACTACTGAAGTATAGGCGTCTCCATCTGCTACATCGCTAAAGGCAAAGTCTACATCTGAGAAAACATAATCTGTATCTTCAGGCGTACTTACTGTTTTATCTGCACTTACTGGAGCATCATTCACTGCAAGAACATTTGCTGTCATAGTGTAGCTTACACTATACCTATTTGCAGCATCTTTTACCTGGAAATCAAATGTAGTATATGGTACTCCATTTTGGTCTGCTACCGGCTCAAAAGTAAGGTTACCATTTGCTAAATCGCTTTCGCTTATCTCATCATCTACACTTACATCAACTCCATTAAGTTTTAAGCTGCCTGATGCTGGTAAGCTTTTGATGATAATACCTACAAACGTATCGTTTTCTACATCAGCATAGTTTGTGGTGAAATCTGTGCTTGTGAAGGTATATTCCACATCCTCATTAAAGCTAACACTTTGATTTTGAGCAGTTGGATTATCGTTAACCGCATCTACGGTGATGCTGATCGTTTCTGTATCGCTCCCTCCCTTGCCATCAGCTGTTGATACCTCTAAACTCGCATTGCCTGTATAGTCTGCATCCGGACTAAAACTAGCGCCATCCAGTGCAGCATTCACATCGGCTATACTTCCACTAAAGGTCATAAGCGCATCTGATGTACCATCTCCTGTGGTAAAGGTCAGGCCTGTGGTCTGGGATAGACTGAGTACTCCATTTGTAGAAGTGAGGGTGACTTCCTGAATATCCCCATCTACATCGCTCACATTGATTAAAGTGCTATTCGCCGTAGTGAAATCCAGTGTAGCATCTTCATTGATAGTCTGACTCGCCGGAACACTCACTTCCGGAGCATCATTGACCGCATCTACGGTAATGCTGATCGTTTCTGTATCGCTCCCTCCCTTGCCATCAGCTGTTGATACCTCTAAACTCGCAATGCCTGTATAGTCTGCATCCGGACTAAAACTAGCCCCATCCAAAGCAGCATTTACATCGGCTATACTTCCACTAAAGGTCATAAGCGCATCTGATGTACCATCTCCTGTTGTAAAGGTTAAGCCTGTGGTCTGGGATAGACTGAGTACACCATTTGTAGAGGTGAGGGTGACTTCCTGAATATCCCCATCTACATCGCTCACACTGATTAAGGTGCTATTCGCCGTAGTGAAATCCAGTGTAGCATCTTCATTGATAGTCTGACTCGCCGGAACACTCACTTCCGGAGCATCATTGACCGCATCTACGGTAATGCTGATCGTTTCTGTATCGCTCCCTCCCTTGCCATCAGCTGTTGATACCTCTAAACTCGCACTGCCTGTATAGTCTGCATCCGGACTAAAACTAGCCCCATCCAAAGCAGCATTTACATCGGCTATACTTCCACTAAAGGTCATAAGCGCATCTGATGCACCATCTCCTGTTGTAAAGGTCAGGCCTGTGGTCTGGGATAGACTGAGTACACCATTTGTAGAGGTGAGGGTGACTTCCTGAATATCCCCATCTACATCGCTCACACTGATTAAGGTGCTATTCGCCGTAGTGAAATCCAGTGTAGCATCTTCATTGATAGTCTGACTCGCCGGAACACTCACTTCCGGAGCATCATTGACCGCATCTACGGTAATGCTGATCGTTTCTGTATCGCTCCCTCCCTTGCCATCAGCTGTTGATACCTCTACACTCGCATTGCCTGTATAGTCTGCATCCGGACTAAAACTAGCCCCATCCAAAGCAGCATTTACATCGGCTATACTTCCACTAAAGGTCATAAGCGCATCTGATGCACCATCTCCTGTTGTAAAGATTAAGCCTGTGGTCTGGGATAGACTGAGTACACCATTTGTAGAGGTGAGGGTGACTTCCTGAATATCCCCATCTACATCGCTCACACTGATTAAGGTGCTATTCGCCGTAGTGAAATCCAGTGTAGCATCTTCATTGATAGTCTGACTCGCCGGAACACTCACTTCCGGAGCATCATTAACTCCTGTAACATCAAGGGTAATGGTATATGCTGAATCTGAATCTACGACTCCATCGTTAACTCTGAATCTAAAATTAGCGTAGGGATCACCACTTGCATTTTCAGCGGCAACAAACTTTAGTTTATTATCATTAATGTCAGCATACAACACTTCGTCATTATTGGACAATATCTCACCGGCATCAGCAATTCCATCATTATTGTTGTCTACAAAGAGTATTCCCTGAACAGGAACAAGTTCAATAGTGGCTTTATCAAGCTGGTCGCTATCCAGATCAGAGTATCCCAGATCAGTCAAAGTAATAGTAAGCACAACATCTTCGTTGGTAGTAAGCGTATTGTCGGCTGCCGTGGGCGGACGGTTACATGCTACTTTCACTGTCTCGTCTGTATAATCTGCTGCCGGAGTGGTATATCCATCGGTGCCAGAAGTTACTACTCCTGAAGAATTTACCTTAAGGCCTGCTCCTAATGTTCCTTCACCTAAGAATCCATTATTATCTCCATCTGTAAAGCCAGCTTCCCTGACATCATTACAGCCATCGCCATCGGCATCAATTTCTATAAAGTCTGAAGTACCATCTGGCGTAGCTTCTGAGTCAAGGGGCAAATAATCTATTGTTCCACTATTCTCCTGCCCTGCACCCTGTACAGCGTCTGGTAAACCATCAGTTCCTACCGGTCCATCTACTTTCCCATCTGTCTGGGCCTGGCTATGCCCGGCTTCTACAGCATCATAAATACCATCATTATCACTATCCAGATCTAAATGGTTAGGAATACCATCTCCATCTATGTCGTAAATATCAGGTATGCCATTACCATCACTATCAGTATAGTCGGTAGTAGAGCCGTCTCCTCCTCCTCCTCCGTTTACAACATCGGCAAAGTTTGGCGCTCCATCACCATCAGCATCCCCTAGTGGGTCATTACCAGAAGGAGCTTCCAGAGCATCAGGAATACCATCATTGTCATCATCATCATCCGACACATCCTGAAGCCCATCTCCATCAGTATCTTTAGCATCTCTTACATCAATATCTCCGGTACCACTACTATTGGGTAAAGTAGTAGGGTCACCAATAATACCATTTGCGTCTTCCAGTCCTATGGTAGTGTCAATATTATTATCCAATCCATCTCCATCCTGATCTCTGTTTGAGAGTACCAGGTTAGCTTCAATCAGGTCATAAATTCCGTCGTTATCTGAATCTACATCCTGATAATCGGGTATTAAATCTGAGATTAGGAAAGCCGCATCGGTATTTACCGGCGTAAGCCCACCCGGAGGGTACGCGGTATCCAGACCGTTAGCATCATATACTCCATTAGGTGCAATGTAACCAGCAGTTGTCTGCGCCTCTATATTATCCGGTATACCATCTCCATCGGCATCCTGATCATAGCCATCAGGAATATTATCTCCATCAGTATCCGTAAAGTTCGTTAAGGGGTCGTTGTCTCCATCAATATTGGCATCTTCTTCAGTATCCAGAATTCCGTCATTGTCATCATCCACATCTATATCGTCACTAATAGAGTCACCATCCCAATCTAATGGGTCAGGATTAAGCTCACAGCCGAAACCATCGTTCTGTCCTGATGGCGCAGCTAACAATATTTTTGTAATGGCTGCTCCAGTAGTGGCGTTTTCTACATCTGCAATTTTGTAGATGTCGCCATTATTGTTGTTAAACGTATAGAAGTTGCCAAACCTGTCCTGCCAGGAGGCACCATACCCACCGCCAGCTGCCTCGGTATTAGAAGTATTATTTGCAAAAGTAAGGTCAATAGTTGTAGCAGCACCGGTATTAACATCTACTTTAACGAGCTTAGGAGGGCTATTACCAGTAACGCCATATACATAATCCCCTAACAATGCATAGTCGTTAGAGGTAGAAAAAGTACCGGTAATGTTAGTTTCCGTTACGTTGACCGTTGCTGGATATGAGCTAATAGTTGAGACATCAAATTTTACTATTTTGGTGCCTTTAATGAATCCTACAAGATTGCCCTGCGCAAATAGTACGTTATTAAAACTTTGTGTGCTATTAATGGTAATAGTACCTACATATGAGAAGTCATTTGCGGGGTCATAAACTCGTAAGTCTTTTCCACCGGTACTGGAATAAACTAGCTGAGTAACCGCATTGTAGGCTGAATTAGTAGCAGACCCATTAGTAACTCCTTCCAGCTCTCCGACTTTAAGGTACTGCTGTAAGAATGGGTTGTAGCGGTATACTTCGGCTTTCTTGCTAGATGAGTTTCCAACTGTCTGGTAAAGCGTACTTACGGGTCCGCACATGATACCTGCTGAATCATTTACGGCATCTCGATAATCTACATCTCCTCCACTACTCACGTCACTATCGCTATCTGTAAAAATGACTGAAGGGTTGGTAATACCATCATTGGGCACATAGCCATCATTGGGTGTCCCCCGCTCATAATCGTCTAGTAAACCATCTGCATCAATATCCGTACTGCTAGAAGCAGTTACAAACCCTACTTCTCTGGTATCATTTTCACCCTCATCATCACTATCTGTATCCAGAAAGTCAGGTAGGTTTTCTAAAATATTATTATCAGTATCTACAGGTGTGATACCATCAGTAGCATATCCACCACCAATGGTATAGGCTGAATTTAAACCGTTATTGGCTGTATAGGTAGGTGCATCGTCAGAATTAGGCACCACATAGCCTAATGTACTTTGAGCTTCTATATTGTCTGGAACACCATCATTATCACTATCCAGATCTAAATGGTTTACTATTCCATCCTGGTCTGTATCGTACACATCAGGTATACTATCTGCATCGGCATCGGTATAATCTGTAGAAGAGGCATCACCGGCATCTCCGTCATCAACAGTATCTAGATAGTTGAGCGTACCATCACCATCCTCATCACCTATTGGGTTGTGTCCATCTTCTCCTTCATTCGTATCCAAGATACCATCATTATCATCGTCAACATCGGTATCGTCGGCTACACCATCATAATCTGTATCCAGGGTTGACTGCACACTAAACAGCTCCATGTTTGAGAGCTTGTATAATGAGAAGGCAAGACTTTCAAAAGTTTGTACAAATATCAGTAGAAAAGCTGACAGGCGAATTGCTAGTAAACGGGACCTTTTCATAGGAGGTTCTTACTGTAAATACATACATTTTATTCCTTGCAATATTACAGCAGAAGCTACTTTCAGGCATGCATATTATCTACGAGCTAAGATTTAGCGCAGTTTGACAAAAAAAGTATGTCAAACAGTATGTGAAAATTCACTTAATATTAATGATAAATTGGTCCACTTTTTTCTGAATAGGTCTGGAAAGACATTTAAAGCTGGTATCAACTATTTAAATTGTACTTTTCCAATAAAATACTTATGTAGTATATGCAGTAAAAAGCTGACTGTCCTTGTTTGTTTTCAGGTAATAAATAATCAATATCAAAATATTATTACTAAAAGTTTATAACTAATAATAACAAACAATGCATTAACATTTACTTAAGTATTATAGGCCTCAACCTTTATTTAAGCTTTGTTCATTGTACTCTAAACATGCATTTATCATCTAATTTATAGGGTAAAAGGTAGACCTATCAACCTATTTAAAATTAATCCAAATAAATTTTGATCTTCTTTAAGGTCACATATATCTTTGCTACCCAGATTAATAACCTAACTATAAACAACTATATGAGTACACGTAATCTACTACTGGCATTATTTTCAAGTGCCCTATTCACTCTGGTTTCCTGTGCTGAGGATGAGGACAACAGCCCATCAGTTAATGCGCCCGCCAGCTATACATTTGAAAGAAATGGACAGAGTACAGTCTCTTTTAGTGGCCAGACCACAAGAATAAAAATGGCTACCGAGTTGGTCAATGCTTTAGGTAATTTTGACGCTGCCACTAAAAGCACTCTATTAGAAATGTACCGCAATGAAACCCCAGAGGGTGGAGATGCAAACCCCTATCAGGAGGCCGCTTTAAACGATTCAGATAAAAGTGTTCGCTCAAAGGTTGCGGCATCTCGAGACTTGTTTTTTACTAATACTACCGAAGGAACAGACATCAAAAATCAGTTTGAACTCTGGATTGAAAGTCAGGTAGATGAAGTTTTTCCAAATGAAGAGGTACTGGCGAAACCTGGTACTGCTGGCCAGATTGCCGATGGATCGTCTACCCGTTATGTAAGCGCTAAGGGACTGGAATACAATCAGCTTGTAAACAAGGGTTTAATAGGTGCGTTAATGACTGACCAAATGCTTAACAACTATTTAAGTGAAGCAGTACTTGATGAAAATGTTAACCGAGAATTAAATGAAAGTGCTAGTGTTGAGGAGGGACAGAATTATACCACTATGGAACACAAGTGGGACGAAGCTTATGGCTACGCTTATGGAACTGCCGCTGACCCGTCAAACCCCAACTCAACTTTAAGTGATAATGATATCTTTTTAAGTAAGTATATAGCACGCGTAGAAAGTGATGCTGACTTTACCGGTATTGCAGATGAAATTTACGATGCGTTTAAGTTAGGGAGGGCTGCGATAGTTGAGCATAATTATGAACTTCGTGACGAACAAGCAAACATCATAAGAAAAAAAGTCTCTGAAGTGATTGGCATTCGTGCAGTTTACTATTTGCAACAGGCAAAGCTTAAACTAGAGCAGGATACTCCTGATTATGGTAGCATTTTCCATGACCTTTCGGAAGCCTATGGCTTTATTTACAGCCTACAGTTTACTCGCCAGCCTAATTCCAATGTTCCGTACCACAGCGGTGCAGAAGTAAATGAGTTTATTGAAAAACTTATGAACGAAGGAGCAAATGGCCTATGGAATGTTAGCCCTCAGACACTGGAAGAGTTATCTGAAGCTATAGCTTCACCCTTTGAATTTACTGTTGCAGAAGCTGCCAGCAACGATTAAATAGATTTAGCAATGAAAAATCTACTAGCTAGTCTATCATTACTGCTTATCCTTTTTGCTTGTAGTTCCGAAGAAGAGCCTGAAGAATTTAGCGAGGATCAGTTTGACAGAAAAGTTATGCTTACTCATTGGGCAGATAATATTATCGTCCCGGCTTATCAACAGTATAACAAAGAACTGGCAACCCTTAATGCCGCTACTCAGGCTTTTATCCAAAAACCTGAAATGACAGAACTATCTACGCTTAGAGCTGCATGGCTAGAAGCTTATAAAGCCTGGCAATGGGTATCTATGTTTGAAATAGGCAAAGCAGAAGAAGTTAATCTGCGAAACTATACAAATATTTATCCTGCAGATACTTCGGCGATTGGAGAAAATATTCGCGCACAAAACTTTAAACTTGAGCTCCCTTCTAAATATGACGAACAAGGTTTTCCTGCTCTTGACTACTTACTTTATGGACTAAGAGAAGATGATGAGCAGATTATAACCGTCTACCAGAATAGCGAGTCTCATAGAGAATATCTTTCTAAAGTAGTTGAGCGCTTACAAACGCTAAGCGGAGAAGTTCTAGAACATTGGACTGATAGCTACCAGGATACATTTGTAGACGCCAGTGGCTCTTCTGCCAGCAGCTCTGTTAATAAGTTGATTAATGACTACCTTTTCTATTATGAGAGAATGCTACGAGCTGGCAAAGTAGGTATTCCTGCAGGAGTTTTCTCTGGTTCTCCTTTGCCCCATACGGTAGAAGGACGCTATGCCAAAGATATCTCAAAAGTATTATTGCTTGAAGCTTTAAATGCTACACAAAGCTTTTTTAATGGACAGGCTTTTTCTGGAGATGCCAAGGGTGAAAGCCTGAGCACTTACCTAGATTACCTGAACAGCATTAAAGATGAAGAAGATTTAAGTGCCAACATCAATAGTCAGTTCAACTCTGCTAGAGAAGCTATTGAAAGCTTAAATCAAGATTTTGCTGATCAAATCATCAATGACAATTCTGCCTTTCTCAGCGCTTATGATGAGCTTCAAAAAGTTGTCATTTTAATGAAAGTTGATATGTTTCAGGCTCTAAATATTAGAGTAGACTACGTAGATGCGGATGGTGATTAATGATGTAGTTAGGCTTTAAGAAAAATCAGGCTTTATGCGTTATTTGCGACAAAGCACAGAGGCGGCTCCATTAGCCGTCTTTCGTATTTTTTTTGGTTTGATGATGTTTATCAGCATCCTGCGTTTCTGGAGCTATGGATGGATAGATAAACTATATATACAGCCCAGATTTTTTTTTAGTTATTATGGTTTTGAGTTTGTTCGCCCCATTGGAGAGTACACTTACCTCATCTTTGTAGTTTGTGCCACCGCAGCTTTGCTGGTACTTTTAGGGTACTACTACCGAATAGCTATCATATGCTTCTTCTTAAGTTTCACCTATATAGAACTCATGGACAAAACTACATACCTAAATCACTACTATTTTATTAGTGTGCTGAGTTTTGTCATGATTTTTCTTCCAGCAAATGCTTATTTTTCATTAGACGCCCGTCGTAATCCTGAACTAGCTTATTATTACGTTCCCCGCTGGACCATAGATGTTATTAAGTTTTTAATTGCCATTGTATACTTTTATGCCGGACTTGCTAAAATAAACTCAGACTGGCTTCTAAAAGCGATGCCACTCAAAATCTGGCTTCCAGCCCATTACGACCTACCTTTGATAGGCAACCTTCTAGAACAGAGCTGGGTACACTATACCTTTAGCTGGGGTGGTATGCTATACGACTTGTGTATTCCTTTTCTGCTGTTATGGAAACGCAGCAGAATATTTGCATTCACTCTTGTCATATTTTTTCATGTAATAACCAGAGTACTTTTTCCAATCGGCATGTTTCCCTATATCATGATCGTAAGTACCCTTATTTTCTTTGAGGCCTCTTTCCATCAGCAAATTATATCGTTTCTTTCTAAAGCCTTGGGAATTCGCAAGCCAGAAAGCAACAAGCACAAAGTTCTTTACACAAACTTTAGCTGGCGGGTTAATCTACAAATAGTTCTGATATCAGCATTTCTAATTTTCCAGTTAATCTTTCCGTTTCGTTATCTTTTGTATCCGGGAGAGCTTTTCTGGACTGAAGAGGGTTATCGTTTTTCGTGGCGGGTAATGCTTATGGAAAAGGCAGGGTATGCTAATTTTAAAATTGTAGATGCTAAAACCGCTAAACGCTTTTATGTAAACAACGCAGACTTTTTAACTCCCTTTCAGGAAAAACAAATGGCAACTCAGCCAGATTTTATCCTGGAGTATGCTCACATGTTGAAAGAACATTTTGAGTCACAAGGTCATCAGAATATTGAAGTCTACGTAGAGAGTTACGTGGCTCTGAATGGGCGACCCAGCCGCTCTTATATTAACCCTGAGGTAAATCTTATTCAGTATGAAGAATCACTCCAGCCAAAACCCTGGATACTCCCCTTCCATGATGAAATTAAAGGCTTATAATATCTCTTTTTGTCTGTTGCTTATTGCACAATTTGCACAGGCACAATATCGCCTGAGCGGGCAGATTACTGACTATACTACCCATAAGCCCGTAAGTCAGGCAGAAATCTATAATAAGAGCACCAAAAAAATCAGTGCAGTAAACCAGGATGGTAAATTTATTCTGGACAATTTACCTGAGGGAGAGTATCATTTGGTCGTGTTTTCTTACCAATACCAAACACTTGATACTACGATCAGCCTGTATGCAAGCAAAGACATTCAGTTTGGTTTAAGGCAGCTTAGCCAGGAGCTGTCAGAGGTAGTGATTCAGCAGCAGCGAGAAGAGGTTTTTAGTATCAGTCGGCTGAGGCCGGTAGAAGGGACTTCCATTTATGCCGGCAAAAAAACAGAAGTTGTACTTCTTGATCAAACAGTAGGAAACCTGGCAGCAAACAATGCCCGGCAAATTTACTCTCAGGTAGTTGGCCTTAACATCTACGAAAGTGGCGATGCTGGCTTACAACTAAGTATAGGCGGAAGAGGCCTGGACCCTAACCGCTCCTCAAATTTTAATACCAGACAAAATGGTTATGACATTAGTGCCGATGTATTGGGCTACCCCGAAAGCTACTATACCCCTCCAGCAGAAGCCTTAAGTGAAATACAGGTCATAAGAGGAGCTGCATCTTTACAATATGGTACCCAATTTGGCGGTCTGGTTAATTTCGTAATGAAACAAGCTCCTACGAACAAGAAATTAAGTTGGACTTCCAGACAGTCAGTAGGCTCTTATGGGTTATTAACCAGCTTCAACAGCCTGGGAGGCAATTTAGGCAGGTTTAGCTATTATACTTACTTCCACTATAAACAAGGTGAGGGTTTTCGTCCAAACTCTGCTTACGACTCTAAAAATCTGTATGTTCATCTGGACTATAATATTAACGAAGGTAGTAAGCTTAGTCTGGAAACTACCTACCTTAACTATCTGGCTCAGCAAGCTGGAGGTTTAACAGACGCGCAATTCGCTATTGATCCAGACTACAGCAACCGCAGCAGAAACTGGTTTGCAGTAGACTGGAAGCTTTGGGCACTCAAGTTCAAACATAAGTTTTCTAGCAGTACTGACTTTAGCTTCAACCTGTTTGGATTGGATGCGGCACGAAAAGCCGTAGGCTTCCGTGGAGATGCTACCAAGCTGAATATTAATCCAGTTTCTGCGATTGATGAGGTAGATGATAGAGGTAATTTCATTAACCCAAGAGACCTTATGGTTGATGAGTTTAATAATTGGGGAGCAGAGGCCCGTTTACTCACTCGTTATGAGTTGCTGAACAAAAGTGCTGTCTTTCTTATCGGCAGCAAATATTACCAAGCCAATAACTCCGCAATGCAAGGCCCCGGCACAAACAAAACTGACGCAGATTTTAGCTTTGCTACAGACCGGTTTCCCAACTATGCCAACCAGTCTGGCTTCACCTACCCTAACCGTAATCTGGCTATTTTTGGAGAGCATATTCTTTTTGTATCTGATCGCTTTTCTATTACTCCGGGAATTCGTTGGGAGCATATTCGTACAGAAACTGAAGGTACCTACCAGCAGGTAAATTACGATAATGCAGGAAACCCTATTAGTAATCAGAAGCTTGATGACAACCGCTCCCTTAACCGGTCTTTCGTATTACTTGGCTTAGGAGCCAGTTATGAGCCTTTTCAGAATCTTGAAGCTTATGCCAACATCTCTCAGAATTACCGCTCAGTCACATTTAGTAATATCCGAACGGTTAACCCTTCATTTGTGGTAGACCCAGATATTTCTGACGAGAAGGGGTTTACAGCTGACCTGGGTTTAAGGGGTAAGCTTAAGTCTCAAATCTCATACGATTTTAGTGCTTTCGGCCTTCTTTACGATGATAAAATTGGAATAGTTATTAATGATCGGGCTGAAAGAGTAAGAAAAAACATTGGGCAGGCCTTTATTTATGGTGTAGAAGTATTTGCTGACTGGAATATGGCAGAAACTTTCTATATGAATACTAAACGATATCAGTTACGCTACTTTATAAATACTGCTTTCACAGATTCTGAATACCTGAAATCTGAAGAGAATAATGTTGCAGGTAAAAAAGTAGAGTTTATCCCCTCAATTAACTTAAAAACAGGCGTAAGAGCAGGCTATAAAAATTTGTTAGCTAACCTTCAGCTTACTCATTTATCCAAACAATATACAGATGTAGAAAACTCTGAGATACCTGAAGCTGGTGATATAAGAGGAGGAATTATCGGAGAGATTCCGGCATATACTGTACTGGATGTTTCTGCATCCTACGCTCTAAACAGATGGAAGCTTGAAGCTGGCATCAACAATGTATTAAATGAGCGTTATTTTACCCGAAGGGCGACAGGTTACCCAGGGCCTGGAATTATACCCTCTGAGCCTCGCAGTTTTTACACGACTTTACAGTTTAAGCTGGATGTAGATTAATGTGGTAAGTAGGTTTGTTCTGTAGATAAACCAAAGAACAAGCATAAGCAGACAAAAAAAAGGGAACTGGACGAAAGAGCTCAGTTCCCTTATTAATAGTTAGGGTGTATGTATTTATTTCTTCTGCTGGGCCAAGTAGTTAACCAGAGAAGCAAACTCCTCATAAGATAATGAGTTGGCCAGGCCTGCGGGCATCATAGAAGTTTCCAGCTCTTTTCTACTATTGATATTTTCCTTCTGAATGGTATGCGCCTGTCCGGTGATTGTACGCATAACCAATCGTTCAGCTGATTCTTCAGAAACGAAGCCGGTAATATTCTTCCCATCATTAGTAACAATATTGACCGAAGCAAATCCCTGAGAAATAGAAGCATTAGGTTTCAGAATAGATTCAGCAATTTGCTCACGGGTCATGATAGAGCCTACCTGCCCCATAAATGGGCCTTTCATAGTTTCATTGGTGCTAATGCTGTGGCAGGCAATACAGCCCTGTTTGGTAAATAGGGTCTTACCAAGCTCAGGATTTCCTTTTACCTGATCTAAGACCAGCATAATGTCTTCTATTGAACTTTTACCGATTTGCCCTTTCTTTTTGCTGATACTACTTAGGTCAACATTTACTTCTTCCTCAGCAGAGGCAACAGCTTCTTCACCTCCAAAGTCGGCAATTCCCATACGGTGCTTTCCATTAAGTTCTGCGAAGAAAGCTTTACCCTGAGTATCAGCTTTTTCCCTTTCTCTGACCAATAGCTCCTTAATTTTAGGAGAAGCCTCCCAGCTTATGGCTTTGTAATAAGGACCATGCGTATCTGGGCGGGTACTCCACCACCAGGAGCCATCATAAGGTGCTTCTTTTTTATAAAGACGAGATAAGGTACTCAGTATCTCTTTTTTCAGAACTTCATCTTTGGCAGCTTCAAAAGCAGAGATTAATCCATCAACCGCTTTTGTATCATGCATATAACGTAGTGCCCAGAGTGCTAAAGTATTGTTTTTTGTACCTACAGCCTCTATGCAAGCATCTACTGCGTTAAGTTCTACTAATGACCTAACCGCAAGGTGCGCAGGAACTATAGCGGTGTTTGGTGTAGCATGAGGGCCCTCAGTTCCTTGTGCGGGAGCATTAAAAGAGTCGGGTACAGAAACATTAAGCAGTGCAGAGGCCGCTTCTTTTTTACCCAGACGACCTAAGCCGATTATGGCTGCTGCCTTCACCCGTTCAGAGTCATTTTGCAGAGCTTGTACAAAAGGTTCAAGAGGTACCTGATCCAGAAAAGCTTTACGGTCACTAAGTGCGCGTAAGGCAAACTCTTTCACTTCCTGATCTTCGGTCAAATTCAGTAAGCCTTCTATAGCCTCTTTCTCTGCTAGCTGAGCATAGGTAAATATTCCGGCTACTCTGGCATATAGAGGAAGACTTTGATTAGCTGCAACTTTCCAAACTTCATCAGCGGCGTCATCTTCTGATCGGCTTAACAATTCCTGTTGGGCATGTAATCGTACTACTCCACTTTCTGAGGTAAGCAAGGTAGCAAGCTGATCAGAGGAAGCCTCTTTAAAGTTAGGTGGAGCACTATACTCCCAACCTTTGGGTACCGTACGTACAATAAAACCTTTACTGGAATCTCCTTTATAGCCTGCTCCATCCCAGGCGGAGAGAAAGAGCTGTCCAGTAGCATCAATATCCAGATCAGTAATCTGTGGCAGGTTGATAAACTCTTCATCTGCTTGAGTAAAACTTGCTCCCTCTGTTTTTACCCTATGAATATAGAGATGATTTCTACCCCAATCCGCCATCATAGGTAGCTGATTATATTTTCCAGGCCAATGAGGATCATCCATAAATAAGGCTCCGGCACCTGAACCTCCTCCTACATCTATCATCGCAGGGATAATCTCGTTGGTAAAGTGCTTAAATAGGACCGGATAGCCATATTCGGCAGATTGTATCTGATGAGTAAAACGTATGTTCCACCCCCCACCATCATTTGTATTACCACGGGTAAAAATATTCATGAATGGATCTATTGCCAGGTCATAAATATTACGCATGCCATGGCTATATACCTCCATCTCTTCTCCATTGGGCCGCACCCTTACGATTCCTCCTCCCAGCATAGTCATCTTTTTACCGGTACGATCTACCGCATCATGAAACCCAAAGTCGCCTACTGCAATGTAAATCCAGCCATCAATACCCATTCGTATGCCATTGGTAGCATGGTCTGTCCCTCTATCCTGCAAAAATTTGGGTGAGCTTATATTCTGGATTAAAGGTTGAGAGGGCCCGTCTGCTATGCCATCATGGTCTGCATCTGTAAATACAACTAAATCCATACCGCTGGCAATACCGCTTTCTTTAGAGAAGGTAGTATGTAGTACAAAAACCTGATCCCCTACTGGTAGAATACCTCTGGGGTTATCTACTTTCGCAAATTCTGTATGGTTGTCTGCCACTCCATCATGGTTGCAGTCTGTCAGCTTAATGATAGCTCCTTTGTCAGGATCTTTCCCTAACGACCCCATCATATCAACTCCGGCAAATACCGCTCCACTGGGATCAACAGCCAGGCAGGCAGGACTGGGTGTAAGCTCAGGTCCGGCAAAATAATTGAGTTCCAGCTCTTCCGGCCACTTTAAAGATTGCCGGAGCGAATCGCTGATTCGTAATGATGCACTGTTATCTACGGCTTCGCAGGGAGGTTGCTGCTCACTACAGGCTACTACAGAGAGCAGGCTTAATAAGCCCAGACTACCGCTAATAAGTGATTTAAAATGATTTGCAGTTTTCAAGTTGTTTGCTGGTAATCTTAACATAAACTAATTCAATAATGCGTATGGCTTGTGTATATTTCTATTGCACATACCATTTGATAATAAACTTCAATGATAAAGAGATAGCATTAATGCTCCTATTTATTTGACACGCTATAAATGGGCAAATTTGTGCAATTGGCACACATTATTTTGCATTTCCCATCAGCGAATCTTTCCTACCAATGTTGTGATAGAGTTTGGTGCAATAGTAATCTCATCTTCCTCAGAATAGGAAACTGTGGGTGTCAGACTCGCTGCTGAATGAGTTACATATGCCTGTAAACTATCAATATCAGCATCCTCAAAAGATAATGCCAGCTGAAAGCTACCGGAGCTATTATTTACGATTACCGTACTACTTTGCTCCAGTTCCGGATGGATGTAGGATGAAACCAGTAAAGGGTGACTTTTAGAGTTTTCCTCACTCACACCAATACGCTGGGCTCCCGGACGAATAAAACGGCTGTAATTCCCTAATGCCCAGAGCATTTTACTTTCGTAGAAGTTGCCGTCAGATTTGTTTTTATCAACATAAATTAGTCCGTCCTTATAATCGTATGGAGAGATAGCCAGCCACCATTGCCATGCGCTGGCATTTGCAATAGTAAGATCACGATGAATTACCTCTGCCAAGTAAAGGGCTGCTTCCATACCCAGATCTCTCCTATTCCCCTGGATTTCACCACTATTATCTCCCAGAATACAGTACTCCGACATCCAATATTTTAAACCTGGAACTCCTGCCAGCTCATCAGCTAACTCTTCTCTCATTCTTATGGCTTCCTGGGCGGGAGATGTAGTAAAATAGCTATGTGCTGAGATTACATTTCCCACCTTGGAGAGGTTTCCCAAATAGTTGGCTGAGTTGCTGTCAAAAAAATGTTTAATCTGTTCTCCTCGTTGTGGTTTATCATCTGTAGCGTACAGATAATTAATTTTACCTGCTTCTGCAATATCTATGCTGATAGCTAGCTTTCTGTTTTCTAATTCGGTATTTAGGGCTCTTACAATACCCGCAATCTCGTTGTTTGTAAAGGGTGTACCTTCCTGGTTTGCATCGCTCCAATCCCACTGAGGCTCGTTAACCGGACTCAGGTACTGAAAACTGATTCCGGTGTGGTCCGCTATACCTTCTACAACATTTGCCAGGTAGGAAGCAAAGGCTTCGTAATTCTCAGAGTCCAGGTTTGATTTCCCGTTAAAAGCATATGCTTTGCCATTTGTTGTCATATGTACCGGCGGACTGTTAGGGAAGGCAAGAAAGTAGTCTACTCCCCTCTCCTGAGCAGCCTGTAAAAACCATTGCTGCCCTACCTGTTTTTCCCAATTATATTGTCCATTTGCCAGCATAAAAGACTCTGCTCTTCGCCACTCATCCGGAATATCACTTGCCTCTCCCTGCTCTGCACTACCTGCTCCAATATTAAAACGCCAAAGAGATAAGCCAATTCCCTGGGGTTGTCCATCAGGGCTTGTTTCCATACTAAATAGCAGATCGGCTATAGCATTTTTTTTATCTTCGGGCCACAAACCTACAAACTGACACGACCAGGCATCTGAAGCGCCAAAGTTATCTATCGTCTGATAGCGCTGTGAAAGGTCTAGCTTAAGCCTGACTGTATGGGTTTCATCATCTGTCGCTGTATTCGGGTCTGTGGGATCCTGATGGTTATTACAGGAAAAAATGAAGATGAGGCTAAGTAAAAAGGCAGTGCCTTTGGGAAAAAAACTGTATGTCATAGGTATGTTGGTCAAACAAAACTGCACGCTCAAATACCAGGCATAGAGAGCGTGCAGTAAATTTGAATAGCGTTTAATTATAACCCGGGTTCTGTTCTAACATATTGTTGGATGCCTGTATCTCTTCTCTGGGGATTGGCAACCAATAATGCTTTTCTTCAAACCTACGGCCCTCCAATGCGATTTTTCTATTATAATTGAGAGTACCGTCTTCAGCTTTGGTAATTTCTATACCATAGGCTGGCTCATTTTCGGTAGTAGGCGCAATTTTCCATCTACGAACATCATAGAAGCGATGCTCTTCAAAAGCCAGTTCTATCTGACGCTCATGGCGAATACGCTCACGCATTTCTTCCTGCGATAGACCAGTAGGCAGTGGCGGCATCTCTACACCAGAGCGTGTTCTTATAGCGTTTATAGCTTCGTAAACACTGGCATCAGGGCCTACAGCCTCGTTTTGTGCTTCTGCATAATTTAAAAGTATCTCTGCATAGCGGAAATAAATCCAGTCCTGAGTACCGGCTACTCCCCAGGGGTTCTGAATAGGCAAATCCTCATTGACAAATTTTCTTAGATAATAACCTGTCTTAGACGTATTCCAGTTAGATGGGCCATCATTACTATCTAAACCACCTGGTAAGAAAGTTTCTACTTCACGGTCGCGATAGGGCGCTCCATTGTGCAATATGGTAGCGTAGAAGCGAGGGTCACGGTCTTCATAAGGCGCTGCCGCATGCTCAGGGTTATCCCAGCTGAAAGAAGTACCATCCATCATCTCATAATCATCTACCAGATTTTGAAGCGGTGTATTACCTGCCCAACCTCCATAGCCATTAGGTCCGTTTGCTATCTCTAAAGCCGTATGTAAAGAGTTAAGGTTGTAGTAACGGGCGAAAATAACCTCACTATTGTTTTCAGTATCTAAAAACAGGTTCCGATACCCACCCTGATATAAGCTATACATATCCAGCTCACTTACATCTTTAGCTGCTTCTGCCGCTAACTGCCACTTAGATTGATCATTAGCGTCGTTAGTATACAGAGGGCTGGCGGCATAAAGTAACAATCTGGCCTTAAGCGCTAATGCGGCACCTTTAGTGGCGCGTCCTTGCTGCCAGCTACCATCGTTCATTAGAGGCAACATTGCTGCGGCTTCATCCAATTGTTGTACTGCATATGCTAAACTCTCCTGCACACTAGCTCTCTCGTATAATTCCGGGTCAGAAAAATCATCATCAAGCTCGGTTACACGGTCACCGACCAGTACTACACCACCATAATTTCTGATCAGGTCATGATACCTGAAGGCACGGATAAACTTGAGTTCTGCAATCAGCAAATCTTTATGAGCCTGGCTCATCTCAAGATCAGCGATGTTATTAAGCGCATAGTTGCACTCTCTGATACTACGGTAGCTTCTACCCCAAAAGGTACCTGCAATTCCTGTGTTTTCAGGAGCCAATTGCCCCTGCTGAATAAACCAGGTATTATCATCATTATTGTAGATAGACTCATCGGTTAAAGAGCTCCAGAGTGCATACTCAAATCCGCGCCCAAAACCAGGCTGGTTACCATCTCCTTCTTTGTTGGTCAGTCTTACCCCCAGGTAACGATTAATGACATAGGATTCGAAAAGTACAGAGTCTGATAGTATAGAGGCATCGGACACTCTATCGGTAGGTACTACCTCCAGATAGTCACTGTCGCAGGCTGTAAATACTGTGAGCAGTGCGCCACATAAGGCGAAGAAAAGTGAATTTATCTTTATGAATTTCATGAGCTCAATTTTTCAGATTAAAACCTAACATTTACACCAAGATTGAGAATCCTCTGCTGAGGATAAAACTGACCGCTTTCGCTGCTACCTTCAGGGTCATAATCTTCCACTTCTGTAATGGTAAACAGGTTAAAAGCACTGGCATAAACACGAACAGAGGATATCTTGATCTGTGATAAAAGTGAAGAAGGCAGGGTATAACCTAGTTGTAAATTCTTAAGACGAACAAAAGATGAGTTATTCAGCCAGAAGTTGTTTCTGTACAGTCCACCACTTACGGCAGATGAAGATCTTTCGTCTACTCTAGGGTATGAAGCAGAAGTATTAGAAGGACTCCAGCGATTGTCTGCCCAGCTACTATAGTAATTTCCGATAGTACCAGATTCAGGTAGTACATATTGCCTTACCATACTTTGTCCCGCAAACAATGCAGTAAAATCAAAGTTGCGCCATCCGGCATTCAGGTTCAGACCAAAAGTTAATTGTGGGATGTTGCCATAGGTCGTTCTAACCATATCATCCGCATTAATAACACCATCTTCATTATAGTCTTCATAAATCAGATCGCCTAACCTGGCACCTGGCACGTGAGGGTAGTCATCCAGTTCGTCTTCAGTTCTAAAAATACCTATAGCATTGTAAAGCAAGTAAGTATTTAGTGGACGCCCGGTCTGGCTCTGATAATCCAGAGTGCCTGGAGCTTCGTCTATAAACTTAATCTCACTCTTGGCATAAGTAGCGTTGGCAGATACGCCAAAGGTGAAGTTTCCACTATGTTCGTAGCCAAGTGTAGCTTCCAGACCATTACTGCTCACTTCACCAATATTTTCTGAGGGCACCAGTGGATCTGCATCATAAGGATTTACAATACCAGTAATGGCAGGCACAGAAGCATTACGGTTAGCCAGTATATTGGAGCGGTCTTGCTGGAAGTAAATAAACTCCAGAGAGAAATTCTTTAGGAATACAGCATTTAGACCTATATCAGTTTTTTTGGCTACTTCCCAGGTAATTGCAGGGTTACCCAATTTGATGAGGTCAATACCTGTATGCACCTGACCTCCTACCACATAACGGTTATTGATGGCATAGTTGTCATAGTATTGAAACTGCCCTACATTATCGTTACCCAACTGCCCGTAAGAAGCACGTATTTTCAGGTCGTTGATAAAGTTAAGGCTATTCTGAAACCAGCTTTCTTCAGAAATTCTCCACCCGGCAGATACAGAAGGGAAAAAACCGTAACGATTACCCTCCGGAAAAATAGAAGAACCATCCACCCTCATCTGTACTTCAGCCAGATATTTTTCTTCAAAGTCATAAGCCAGTCGCCCTATAAAACTCTGTCTGGTAAAATGGTAGCTGCTTCCAGAGTTATCATAATCAGTTGCCGCAGATCCACCTTGAGAAAGTTCAGGTGTTTCTGGAGTAGGAAAATGGTCACGAGTAGCACTGAAAACTGACTCTCTGGTTTCGCTCTGCTCATATCCTACAAAACTATTAATGCTATGGCCATTAAAGTAATTAGCGTAATTCAGCTTAATGTTAGCTACCGTCATAGATCTTTCGGTCTGTGACTGCGTCAGTGAGGCCATTTGGTCGGGACCTCCACCTATTTTTCTTTCGTTAAAGCTATCATCTGCTGAAACATAATCATATACCGTATAAGGTGTACTGAATGCTTTTGACTTTGTAAAGTACTGGTCAGCAGAGTAAAATCCATCTACGGATAAGCCTTCTGCAAATGGCAGTTCGTAGCTGGCTCGTAGAATACCATTAAAAACATATGAAGGATTCTGGTTAGTACCGCCAATATCAGTTCCCATTAGTATTGGGTTGTTATTTTCAATACCAGAAGAAGGGAGACCATTTGGATAAATACCCGCTACGGTTGGGTATGCACGATAAATTGAACGGAATATATCTCCTGCACTCGCGATAGGAAACTGGCGGTCTTCTTTACGCCCTGCCAGCGACAGGCCAATATCTAAACCTTCGGTAATGGTAGCGTCTACGTTTGACCTAAAGTTGATCTGGTTATAATCTGTCGCTCCATCTTTATAGAGACCATCTTGATACAGCTTGCCTAAAGACACAAAATAGCGCACATTTTCTGAGCCTCCATTAATAGACAGGCTATGTTGATTTTGCAAAGCTACATTCTTCAAAGTAGCCTCCTGCCAGTCCGTATTGGGGTAATTTAGCGGGTCAGAACCATTAGCGAAGTTCTGTATTTCGTTTTGATCATAAATCTGGTTTAGCCCACCATCAGGATTGTTATAATAGGCAATCTCATTTCTTATCTGCGCGTAGGTTGCTGCATCTGCCAGGTTGGGCAGGCGTGTAGGAGAAGTAAAACCCTGATTAAAGCTATAGCTTACTGTTGGCTTGCCAAGCGCACCCTTTTTGGTAGTTACCAGAATAACTCCGTTAGCAGCTCGAGAACCGTAAATAGCCGCTGAGGCATCTTTTAGCACAGAAATACTTTCTATGTCGTTAGGGTTTAACCTTTCCAGTCCACCAATCTGCCCGGGAACACCATCTACCACCACAAGCACATCGTTGTTACCAGTAGTGGCCAGGCCTCTGATAGAGTAGCTGGAACCATCGTAACCCGGTTCGCCTCCACGGTTATTGGCAATAACACCAGAAAAACGACCAGCTAAAGAGTTAGAAACGTTGGGTTGAGGACTTTTTGCGATAGCCTCACCCTTAACTTCGGAGACTGAACCAGTGAGGGTTGCTTTTTTCTGGGCACCATAACCTACCACTACCACTTCTTCCAGCGACTGTACGTCGGGTTGCAGAGAGACATCAATGGTTGTTTGCTGCCCTACATTAACCTCTTGAGCCAGATAACCTACAAACGAAAAAACCAGCACCGCTTCATTAGCATCAGGTATGCTGATCGTGTAGTTTCCATTGGCATCGGTGATGGTACCATTGCTTGTACCTTTAAGAATGACGGATGTTCCGGGAAGCATTTCACCTACTTCATCCGTTACCTGACCACTAACCTGCACATTTTGCCCAAAGGCCAACCCGCTGCTTTGGAGTAAAAGAATCAGTATTGAAAAACACCTCAACACCTTGAGTATAGGCTTTTCCATAAGTATAGATTGTTATAATTAGTAATAGAAGTGCTACTTTAAAAAATGAAGCACATTTTGCTACTTAGCATCTATCAAAATTGAGGAATATAGGAAGGCCAGATGGGGGATAAATTGTCAAAATTAAGGGTACAAAATGTCCACAGATTGCTATTTTTATATATTTTGGGAGCAATTTTGAATATTTTATCTGAAGCTTTATGAAATCGGTAGCGTTTGTTGTGTTGGTGTTGGTCTCTGGTGTAGCAGGCTATGCTCAGGAGTTGGCAGATAAGCTTACCTTCTACCTACTGGATACAGAAAGTGGTTTGTCTAACAATACCATTAATAGTATTGTGCAAGATAGTGTAGGCTTTATCTGGGTGGGCACTACCGAAGGACTTAACCGATACGATGGACGTAACTTTATCACACACAAAAAAGACCTGCACGATAGCTTGTCTCTTTCTTACAACTTTATTCAGAAGATGCACACCACCGCGCAAGAAATCTGGATACCTACCGATGGAGGCTTGTATGTGTATGACATAAATAAAGAAAGCTACCGCCACTTCAATGAGGACAATGGCATGCTTGGCAATAGTGTGAATTCGGTAATTGAAGGCCCTGATGGACAGATGATCATGGGCGTTTACCGTAGTGGGTTACACTTTCTGATGCCTGATGGCAGCTTTGAATATCTGAAATATGACAAAAACTCTACAAAGGGGCTATCTTCCAATGAAATTTCCAGTCTGGAGCTGGAAGGTGATTCTATACTATGGGTAGGCACCTTTGATGCGGGGCTTAACAAAATAAGGCTGAAAGACTGGTCTGTAGAACAAATCTTACTTAAAAACAATGAATCTGCTTTAGCCAGCGCTATTTACGAGCTCCAGACTGACCGCTCTGGCAATCTGTGGATAGGCAGCGGAAGTGGGCTGTTTGTCATTACAGCGGCTGGAGATACGCTCTCACTGGGTACTGAGTCCAAGCCAGAGCATGGACTCAGTGATGATGAGGTGCTATGTTTTGAAGAAGATGAGCGAGGGAACATGTGGATTGGCACACGAAACGGAGGGCTCAATATTCTCAATATCAATAGTTTTTTAGAGCAAAACTCTCGCTTGCTTTGTCAGTGGTACCTTCCTCAGGATGATGGGCAAAGTGTGTATAACCGTACTGTTTCTACTATTTTACAAGACCGTAGCGGAAATATGTGGCTGGGTACCAGTACCGGCTTAAATTTTGTCAACCCCAGTGGAGAGAAGATCATCAGAATTACCCGTAATTCCGCTCAGGAAAACACCTTAAGCCATAACCGGATTAGTGCGCTAGAACATGCTGAGCAGGGTAAAATCTGGGTAGGCACCGATGGTGGAGGCTTAGATCTTTACGACCCTTTTAGCGGTGATATTCAACACTTTATTCATGATGATGCTAACCCTTACAGTTTAAGCAACGACTATATTCTTTCTCTTTTGAGAGACAGCCGGGGAAGGCTGTGGGCAGGCACCTACCAGGGGGGCATCAACCGATTGGATACGGCAAGCGGCCACTTTTCGCATTATTTACAGGGTGATATTCAAGAAGGTAGTGATGTACGTTGCATTACTGAAGACTCCGATGGTAATATTTGGGTGGGTACCAATCGTGGCGGCCTTTACCTCTACCTTGAAGAAAGTGATAGCTTTACTCACATAGACACCCTGGCCTATATTGATATCAGAGACATTATTCAGGCAGAAGATGGTGGGCTCTGGCTGGCAACTTTCGGTTCAGGAATCTACTACTATCATCCAAAAAAAGACAGCATCAGAACTTACAACTCTGATAATACCCCCGGCCTCACCAGCAATGTAATTTTTAATCTTATACAGCTACAAGAAGACGCAATATGGGCAGGCACTCGCTACGGTGGACTTGTCAGGCTAAATATTAATAATGGTACAGCTAAAGCCTTTACTGAAAAAGACGGACTTAGTAACAACACCATTAACAGCATTATTACAAAGGAAGATGAGGCTATATGGCTGGGTACAGCCAGAGGAATTACCCGCTTTTGCCTTGGTAGTGAAGAATATGAGATGGTTACGCTCAAAAACCTTCAATATGATGAGTTTAATGTAGGGTCAGCACTCCTTTGCGACAGGTCCAGACTGTATTTCGGTAGCAATAAGGGGCTAATTACTTTTCATGCTGATAAGGTTCTCCAACAGGATAAAACCTATCCTCTGGTATTAACACAACTCAAACTGTTTAACGAAAAAGTAGCAGTAGAAAAAGGGTCGGAGAGCCTCTTAGACCAGGCACTTTTTAGCAAGGATACACTTGTCTTTAATTACGATCAGACGTTATTCTCTATAGACTTTAATGCGCTACGCTACCCCACTTCAGATGATGTAAGCTACTCATACATACTGGAAAACTATGATGATCAATGGATAGATGGGGGAAATGCAGGTACTGCAAATTTTAGTAATGTACCTCCAGGGGAGTATATTTTTAAAGTAAAAACAAATCATGGAGGAGGAGAAACACCTCAGCAAAGTAAAGCCTTAAGTATCATTATAAACCCACCTTTTTGGCAAACCTGGCCGGCATACTTTCTCTATATTTTCACGATAGTTGCTATTTTATATGGTGCCGTACGCTATTATGGTGATAGAATACGCCTTAAAAACTCACTTTTGTTTGAGCGCAGACAAAGGGAACTGGAACACGATATCAATGAAGAACGTCTCCGCTTCTTTACCAGTTTTTCTCATGAGTTAAAAACACCACTTACACTTATTCTGGCTCCGATAGAAGATATGGTGAACAACAAAAGCCTTTCTGCCCACAGTAAAGCACTGCAAATGGTGCATAAAAACGCACAGTTTCTCTTACAGCTCATTAACAAATTGCTGGAGCTTAGAAAATCAGAAACCGGACTAAACCAGCTTGATACTAGTAAAAACGATATTTGCCTGCTGTTAAAAAACTGGACAGAGAGCTATCAGACGCTGGCAAATCATAAAAAAATAAAGCTAAGTTTTCACTCTAGCGAAGAGCGTTTATTCATCTTCTTGGATGAAGAAAAAATGCATATAATTATCAACAACCTGCTTTCAAATGCTTTAAAATTCACTCCAAAAGGAGGCGAGGTAAAAGTGAGCTTATCAAAAGAAAGCTCACAACTAATTATCAAAATTCAGGATACTGGCATTGGCATTTCTGAAGCGGAACAGGCCGATATTTTTAATTGGTATTTTAGTGCAAGTCATGTAAAAAAGTTGCAAGGCACCGGAATTGGCCTGGCTCTTTCTAAAAAACTTGTAGAGCTACACCATGGCAGTATCATGGTGAGTAGCCAACCTAATCAGGGAAGCACTTTTACCATCTCCTTACCTACAGAAGGTGAAGAATACAGCCTTCCTTTAGACTTGCAAGAAGCAGATATTTCGCTTTCTGATCAGTCGTACCTGCTTCCGGAAGGTATTGAGCAGATGTCTACTGACGTCTACGAGCAAAGTATAATTCACACTTCTGAGCAAAGAAAATGCATACTGCTGGTAGACGATAATCCTGATGTGATTCAGTACCTTAAAGGTTTGCTCGCTGAAGAATACCACATTATAAGTGCTCCCGATGGAGAAGCAGGCTTGGAAAAAGCTCGAAAATACATACCTGACCTGATTATCTCAGACATAATGATGCCTGGGAAAGATGGCATTGACCTGTGCAAAGCGCTTAAAGCTTCCGCCGAAAGCTCGCACATCCCTCTGATTCTATTATCTGCTAAAGGAGGGATAGAATCGCATAAAGCGGGTTTTGAGGAAGGTGCCGACGCATACATTACCAAACCTTTTAACAGCCAGCTATTACTGATTAGAATTAGCAACCTGTTTAAACAAAGAGAGCAGCTCAAGCAGTATTTTGGCAGCCCACAGCAAAAAAGTCAAAAAGAGCCAGACTCACCACTATTTAGAAGAGAGAAGAAGTTTTTAGAAGACCTGGAAAAAGCCATACTCACACAACTTGAGAGTGACAATGCAAATGTAGAAGATATTTCTCAGCAGATGGGAATGAGCCGTACATCGCTTTACCGTAAACTCAAGTCTATAAGCGGCAAAAACATCAATGAATATATACGTATGGTTAAGCTGAACAAGGCCTATAAACTCATTCAGGATGAAGGTCTTTCTGTATCTCAGGCAGCGTTTAACGTAGGGTTCAGCAATCAGAAATATTTTAGAAAGTTGTTCAAAGAGCAATTTGGCAAGCTTCCCTCCCAACTCTCAGAATTTGAAGGAAAAGGCTAAGTACTGACAAACTCTTAATAATTAGTTTTAGGTACTGAATTTCATTTATGTGTACTGAATAGTAATTCCTGACGAATGAGTGATTCAGCTGACTTTCTTTTGTCACACCGTACAATATGAACCAGTAAACACATGAATCATATTCTGATTGCAGGAGCTACAGGCTACCTAGGAAGTCACTTATTAAGAGAGCTGCAAAATAGAAACGCTGATTTTAAAGCTTTGGCCAGAAACGATGATAAATTAAGAACATTAGGCCTCAAGCAAGAGCAGATGCTTATTTGCCAGCTTACCCACCCTGAGACAATTTACAACCGGCTGACTGGTATAGATACAATAATCTCTACCATTGGTATTACCAGACAAAAAGATGGTCTCAGCTACATGGATGTAGATTATCAGGCCAATATGAACCTGCTCGTAGAGGCCAGACGCGCAGGTGTGGGTAAATTTGTTTACGTAGCCGCATTAAACGGACAGCAACTGAGGCACCTCAAAATAATGGAAGCGAAAGAGAAGTTTGTGGATGCTCTTAAATCTTCTGGTATAGACTATTGTATTATTCGCCCTAATGGCTTCTTTTCTGATATGAAGGACTTTTTGCAAATGGCTAGCACTGGAAAGGTTTACCTCTTCGGACATGGCAACTATAAGCTTAACCCTATTCATGGCAAGGATCTGGCAAGAGTGATTATGGATGCTGTTACCCAACCTATACATGAGCTTGAAGTAGGTGGCCCAGAAATTATTACCCAGAATGAAATTGCCAGGCAGGCACTTAATTGCTTAAGTAGTAAAGGTAAGATAATACATGTGCCAGATTTATTTCGTAAGGCACTTATTACACTAATGAAAGCTTTTACTTCTTCAAGAACATATGGCCCATATGAGTTTTTTCTGACTATGATGAGTCAGCATAATATTGCTCCCTGCTATGGTCAGCACAAATTGCATGCATTTTTTGAACAACAAGCTAAAATGATGAAAAAAGAATAATTCAAGCTTAATGTTATCAGTGGATCTTTGCAAGGTTGATAGCAGGCTTCAAATTAATTAAGCTACCTATGATAATAATGCTAGCCCATTGCTTAGGATTAGTGTATGCCAGATAGCCTGTCTTATTAATCGTTTTGTATGATCACTTTAAACCCTGCCTAAATTGCTGCTAAACTATTAATCGTGGCTATAGAGAAACTTGAACTTTAGGGTGTAAAGGTTTATCTATGAAGGGAGGTAGGAGAGCAAAACAAAGCCGGCTTGTTATTATGTTCAATGATGAGCAGTGTATCCAAAAAATCACTATTTTAAAGAGCTCTGGATCATTTAGGTTAATTTTCTATGCCCAGCAATAGTATCAATATAACACAAATAAGCCACAAGGTTTGCTCAGCAGGTAATACTGATAACTACGTGGTGTGTTGGGTAAAAAATAAGGTGGCTTCTATTAATATTAATCAAGAAGAATACTCTCAGGTCTCAAATTCTATCTTCTTCTTCGCGCCACAGGTGCAATGGATGATACATCCTGAAACTGATACTGGCACTTGTGGCTATATCTTGTACATAGCAAAAGAAGTATTAGATCATCCGCTTTTAAGTAATTTACATATTAACAAAGTCAGAATATTTAATACCGGAGAAATTCCTTTATTTAAACTCACTCCCGGTATTGAAAAGAGAACCCAAGCCATTCTGGAAATGATTGATGAACTGCTGGGCTCTCAACTGAATCATAAAGATGACGCAATACTATCGCTCCTCAATACCTTTTTTATTTACTGCGATGGTAGGTGCAACATAAAGTCTATTGTAACGGACAATAAAACAAAAACTACCATAGTCTATAAGTTTAAAAAGCTGGTAGACGAAAATCTGTCTTTGTACCATGAGGTAGCAGACTATGCACGATTACTTCATATTTCGCCTAAGTACCTGAATGAATGTGTTAAAGAGATATTACTTGTTAGTGCAAAGAGCATTATTATAGAACAACTGCTTATCAAGTCCAGACATTTTCTGAAATTTTCTGATAAAAGCATCAAAGAGATCAGCTTTGAACTGGGCTTTTCCTCACCTGAATACTTTAGCTCATTTTTTAAGACTCACAGTGGCAGCAGTCCCTCTAGCCTTAGATTTTAAAGCTAGTTCCCAAATTCATAGGTTATACGGTATTTTTAATATGTACAGCCCTGGGTATTCATCCTAAATTGTCAATAAAAAGATGATGGACAGGAAAAAATTTATCAGAACATCAGGCCTTGGGCTTGGCCTAACTTTAGTAGCTGGATTTGCCAGAGCCATTAATACTCATATCAAAAAGGTAATTCAGCCTAAGATTGTTAAAAATACTGAGGGATCCATTTTTAATGTTATCGGTGATGTACAAACCCATAAATTGACTGGTAAGGATACTGGTAACCAAATTGTGGAATGGGTAGACAATGTTGAACCTGGCGTGGGTATACCTCCGCATGTACATACTAAGGAGGATGAAATCTTTAGAGTGGTTAAAGGGGAAGTAGAAATTATGGTAGATGGAAAAACTACTATTTTAAAAGAAGGAGATACTGCCTTTGCTCCTAAGGATATACCTCACGCCTGGAAGGTGGTAGGTACAGAAACAGCGAAGATGATTACCTCCGCTTTTCCTGCTGGTATAGAGATAATGTTTGAAGAACTGGCTAAACTTCCTCCCGGACCTCCAGACTTTGAGAAAGTCTCTCAAATCTGTGAAAAGCAGGGCATTCGCTTCATTCAATAAACACTTATGATTTGTCGTTTAGCAGTAACGGTTCAGGAGTTTTCCTGTGCCGTTTTTTTACTGCTTACTATTCAGTTCAAAGATGAGGCATAAAAAAAGCACTTACAAGATTTTACTCGTAAGTGCTTGATTTTTAAGAGCCCCCAGTCGGATTCGAACCAACGACCTACTGATTACAAGTCAGTTGCTCTGGCCAGCTGAGCTATGGAGGCGAAAGGGAATGCAAATATAGAAAGTCACCTTATATACCGCAAGCCCTGAGCAAAAAAATTATCTCAAATTTTCAATAATGTCTAACTGCGATTTTAAATGCTCCAGTTCAGCACTGGCATCTTCTATTTTTTGCTCATATTCTTTTTTCAACTTATCTGCCTGTTTAGAGTGGGCAAAGAAGCCAATATTGTTTTTCCAGAGAGAAATGTCTTCTTCCAGCTTGCCAATTTTCTTTCTTAGGGAAGATTGCTTATGGTCTAGTTTACGCTCAGCTCTTGGCGTACCTTTTATGGTAGTCACCTCCAGTTCCAACTTAAGCTCATCCTTCTGCTCGCTATCCAGTTCTTTAGCTTCCTTCATGAAAGACTCTACTGCCTTCTCAAAACGCTGATTGATCTTTTTGATCGCATTACGAGGCACAAAACCAATCTCGGCAAACTCTTCGCTTAAGTCTTGTAGCTGATCAATATCAGATGAACCCTCTTTTGCCAAAGCTTCTATCTTTTCACAGATTGTTTCTTTTGCTTCAAGGTTTTTCTCGTAAGAAGATTCAAGTTCTTTGTTGTTTTCACGCTTACGCTCAAAGAATGCATCGCAGGCAGCTTTAAAGCGCTGATAAACCTCGTTCCGAACTTTTTCTGGTACCGGACCTATATCTTTCCACTCTCTTTGCAATCTCTTCAGGTCATTCGCTGTTTTTTGCCAGTCAGTACTATCTTTCAAGCCTTCTGCCTGCTCTACGAGCTTCTCCTTTTTCTCCAGATTATCTTCTCTCTGGGCATCAAGCTTTTTAAAGAAATCGCCTTTATGAGAGAAAAACTGCTTAAAGTTAGACCAGAATTTTTTGTTAACTTCTTTAGCCTTCTCACGGGGCATAGGACCTACTGCATCCCAGCGCTTTTGTAGATCCTGAATCTCTTTAGTTTTCTGGTTCCACTCTCTTATACTATCGCTCTGGAACCCCGCAAACTGCTTTACTTCATCGCTAAGCTGCTGCTTCTTTTCCAGATTTTTGTTCAGCTCTTCTTTAAACTGATCTACGTAAGCTTTTCTCCGCTCGTGTATCTGGTCAGAAGCTGCTTTAAAGCGCTGCCATAAAGGTTCCTGATCATCTTTAGGAACAGGACCAATATGTTTGTACTCTTCGTGCAATTCGTCTAACTCACGCAGTACTTTTTTAATGTCAGGATCTTCCACCAGGCTTTCTGCTTTCTCACACAATGCCTGTTTGGCTTCCAAGTTTTTCTTCCGGTCCAGTTCCTTAAGTTCAAAGTAGATGCTACGATTATCGTAAAAACGATTAATCAAGGCATTATAGTTAGCCCACAGTGTTTTGTTGTGCTGAGGGGGTACTGGTCCGATGCTACGCCATTCGTTCTGTAGCTCCTTAAGCTTATTAAAGCTTACCTGTGTCTCTTCGCTATCTACAAACTCACGCAGACGATTCAATATCTCCTGCTTGGTTTCGTAATTTTTATTTCTATCCTGTCCTAGCTTTTCGTAATAAGAAGATTTACGCTCTCTTATAGTGCGGTAAGCCTGGTAGAACCTCTCATTTAGCTCATCAGATTTGTACTCAAAGCCATCCTTCTCCCCTCCTTCTTCCATATACTTATTGAAGGCCTGCTCTCTCAGTTCATTTTCCTGCTCATCAAATACATGCTTCATCTCCTGGGCATGAGCATTGGACTTGCGTACATCTTCATTTTTCACCTCCTGCTCTATAGCCTTCACCAGGTCTTCTCGCGAATAGTGAGAGTAATCTATAGCCTCTTCATGATGATCATCATGGTGTTCTTCTCCTCCATGCTCCTCATGTGCATCTTCAGCATCAGGCTTGCTGTCATGCTTGCCTTCTTCTTCATTTGCTACATTCGTAGGCGAGCTAACTTCCTGCTGTTCACTACTTTCAGCTTCTTTCTCAGAGCTGGTAGTGTCGTCAGGGGCTTTCTCCTCACTAGCTTCGGCTGTAGCAGCTTCAGTATTTTTAGTTTCTGAAGTTGTAGTGGTTTCTTCCTGAGCAAGAGGTTGTTCTTCTGGTAATGACTCCTGAGTCTCCTCTTTTACTGAAGACTGCGCATTACTATCCTGAGTGGATTGATTTTCCTCTTTTGCTGTGGTAGTAGTATTTACTTCTTCCTGCTTCTTATTTTCAGAGCCCTCTGACATAAGCAATAATTATTAGTTCAATAGAATAAAGCTCAAAATTAGTAAAATGATTCAATTTAATCGTGGGTCTATAGGATAATTTGAAAGCATTTTGTACTTACCTCCCATATTATTCAAAACTTTTCTCCAAAGATGGGCTGGTGAACTGTCAAAAACATCATAAGGACTGGCCTGAGGATATACTATCCAGGAGTTTTCCTTGAGTTCTTCTTCTAACTGTCCGGGTGCCCAGCCTGAATATCCTACAAAAAAGATAAAGTCACTGGCCTCTACCTGTCTGGTATTAATCATAGACAGAAGCTGATCAAAATTACCTCCCCAGTAAATGCCATCGTTCACCGCTACCGTATCATCTACTACCTGCCCTGCCTTATGAATAAAGTGTAGCGTATCTTCCTGTACTGGCCCCCCACGGTAAAGCTTACTCTCAAAACCATTGACCTCCTCAATTACATCTCCCAAATGATACTCAATAGGTTTGTTTAAAACAAATCCTAGCGAACCTTCATGATTGTGTTCACAAATTAATATTACTGATCGTTCAAAATTAGGGTCTGGTAAAAAAGGTTCTGAGATCAGCAAATCTCCCTTTTTTGGAATAACTATAGATGACATAGGCAAATATATTTTTCTTCAACAAACACTTTTAGTCAGGCGAACAGCCAGTAAATTCGCTTGATCTTTTCCAAGTTAATGATTCTTACGATTTTCGTGAACCAATACAGACTTTCAATGCTTAAGCCAACGGCTTTGTCCCGATAAACTGCTCATTTATTACTTGAAAATATCATCAAGTTTAGCAGTTTCACACAGTTTTTGATTTGCTTTACTAATAGTTGACATATATTGAGCGCAATAAACAGCTAAGGCTAAAAGATAAACATCAGAGCACTTAATAAGTTGCTTGTAATGAAAGGGTTAGTAAATTGACTCTTCATACAACACAGATTACTTTATGGCTTTAGTAGGTTAACAAATTATCAATTTGATGTTTAAAAAAGCTCAGTCTGATATTTTGCAGAACGTATAATCAAAATTAATATTACATCAGATTAATATTTAAGGACAGGGATATGAAGAGTACCATGAAGCACAAGAAACTGGCTACCCTGCTAGCATTTAGTTTAGGAATATTTGGCACACATCGCTTTTATCTGAATCAGAAAAAACTGGGGTGGTGGTATTTAGCCTTTTGCTGGACGCTTATTCCTATGGTGATCGGTATAATAGATGGTATTGTATTTTTATGTATGAGCTACTCGGTTTTTAATCGCAAGTATAGTTTAAGGCATGTGCTGAAAAAGAAGTACCAGGATGACGAAGATATCTTGAGCTTCAATACCAACGAAAAGCTGGAGGAAGAATTACTAGTAAAGTTAATGGAGATGAACGACCGCGAAAAAGTTGCTAACTTTTTGTCAGATGCTAAGCAAAGGGGAGAATATTTACCTCGCAAAGTTTATAGCGAAGCGATCCGGATCGTTAGTGGCGAACCTAACATTTATGGTAAGACACTTGACATCCAATAAAAAAATGCGTAGCTAGTTGGAGCATCAGCAAGCGGAGTAGCGTAGCTGGTAGCTTAGAGCTTATTTTTTGCTGCGCTTAAAAAGATATTTATCTTTTAGGTTAATTACTTTTTTGTTTATCAATATTTAATTTGATTAGCACTATAAAATTCCAGGCAAAAGCAAACTAATTCACTATAGGAGCATATTCCTGTACTTTTGCCATATTGACAATTAGCCTTACATTGTACACCTGACCTTTGATTTTGTATGTCCGAAGGAAGTTATTTTAATAGATTGAGGCAAAATTTATATGTGATATGCCGACACTTAGCGTTTCAGTAGATAGAAGTACAGAAAAGAAATTTGAGAAGTTACTCAACCAGTATGGCTATGAGTTTAGTAAGAATTACCCTTGTGAGGAAGAGGATGATGAGGTATCATTCGTACTTACTTCGGAGGAGGAATTTGACCTGGTAGAGCTAGGTATACTTAACGAATACGCCCGACAATCTCAAAAGCTGGAAGATCTGGAAATGGAAAATTACCGTAGGATTACTAATGACAAAACTAATGGCCCGGTAAAAGATCGCTCCTTAATTCATTCTCCTAAGCATACAAATTAAAAAACTGCCTTCAGCATTATTGCCAAAGACAGTTTGCATTTATCCACCTAGATAAAAATTATACAGAAGGTTCCCAACCTGGAGCATACTCCCTACCCCACATTTTCATAGCCTCCTTGTTATTTTCTATATGACCATTTTTAGGATTGATTGTCAGTGATTCACCTACTTCCTGAGCTATATTTCCTAAATGGCAAAGCAATACACTTTTGTGACCTTCATCAATTGGCGAGTTCTGGCTCGCTCCTGTACGTATTGCATCCTGGAAATTCATAAAGTGTAGGGCCGTCAGGCGGTCACCTCCTACAGTATCCATGGTTGCATTTTTAGTTTCCGGAGTCACTGTTTTTACTAGTTTGTTGTCTTTATCGTACAACTCATAGCCATTTCTGTCTATAATCATGGTGCCTTCCGTGCCGTAAATTGCAGATCCACGTCCTCTACCTTCTACCGGGCGGCCATTACAGCTTCTACCTTCCCAGGTAATAGTTTTATTATCTTCAAAATCAAAGTTTGCGATCTGTGTATCGTAAAACTCCCAATCGTCTTCGTAGTGATAACGTCCACCATTAGAGCTTACCCGTACGGGGTAGTCTACACCTAAAGCCCAGCGGCAAATATCAATTTCGTGTGTTCCGTTATTACAGATTTCTCCGGTTCCCCATTTTTTAAACCAGTGCCAGTTGTAGTGAATCAGGTTATCCTGATAGTCTTCTCTTGGTGCCGGACCTTGCCAAAGCTCGTAGTCCAACCACTCTGGAATCGGAGCACTATTGCCATTTCCTATAGGCCCGCGTGTATTGGCATACCAGGCTTTACCAAAGTAAGGTGTACCTATTACGCCTTTGCGAATTTCGTTGATAGCTTCTATAGATTCTTCTGCTGAACGCTGTTGGTTACCCATCTGCACAATTTTGCCGTATTTCTTCTGGGCGTCTACCAGCATCTCTCCCTCTTTAGGGTTATGGCCGCAAGGTTTCTCTACATACACATGTTTTCCGGCCTGTAACGCCATAATAGAGGCAGGTGTATGCCAATGGTCGGGAGCAGCTATTACTATAGCGTCTACATCCTTATCGTCCAGCGCTTTGCGAAAATCTTTAATACCTTTGGGCTTTTTCTTCTGGTTTTGGTGCTTCATGGTAATTTCTATACCCTTTTCTACAGCACGCTCATCTACATCGCAGATATACGCAATCTCATAGCCATCCATTCTGGCAATTTCGTTGGTAAGGCCTCCACCTCTACCATTCAGACCCATCACAGCCACTACTACCTTTTCGTTAGGTGCATTTTTTCCGAATGCAGGAAAAACACCTCCTACCAGGCCAAGACCAAGACCGGCTACCCCGGTAGATTTCATAAAATCCCTACGGTTAAGTTTATTAGACATATTCTTCTGGTTATTGTTTGTATTAAGTATGTGCAATCGATTGTTTCATCTGCAAAAAAAATATCAGGTATCATGCCTTAGCTTGCCCTATCAATGCGAAAGCTACAAAAATATTGTGAAACTTGCATCCTGCAGACCTGCTAAAAGCCAGATTTAGCTTTGCATGAAACTTTCTATCACATACTTTTGCGGAAAAATTTAACACTAACAATATGATTATTTGGACGCTACCTATCATAGCCGCCCTTACCGGATATATTACTAATTACATTGCTATCAAGATGCTCTTCCACCCCAGAAAGAAGGTGAAGTTTCTATTTATGGAGATCCAGGGTATCTTTCCTAAAAGACAAAAGAAGCTGGCCGAAAAGCTGGGTAAAATTGTAGCGGAGGAATTATTCTCGGTAGAAGATGTCAAAAAAAGCTTACAGAAACCCGGAAGTTCAGAAGAAGTAGAGGCCGTGGTAAACGAAAAGCTGGATGATTTTCTGGACAACCGCCTTACTGAAATTATGCCTATGCTTGCCATGTTTATGAACGATGAACTGAAGCAAAAAATTAAAGCTACACTTTTAGCAGAAGTACAGCTCATGCTTCCGGAACTGATAGACCGCTTCGTAGACAAAATTGAGCAAGATGTAGATGTGGAAAAAACCGTTTACGAAAAAGTAGTAAACTTCTCTACCGATAAGCTGGAAAGCATACTCTACTCTATCATGAGTAAAGAATTTAAGTTTATTGAGCTACTTGGTGGTGTACTTGGCTTCATAATCGGGCTAATACAAATTGCTATTTTACAGTTACAATAGAAGATAAAGGAAGGGCCTGCTGTTGCTGACAATCCAGCAGGTAGGCCTCTACCTGCATTCCCATTTGCTCAAGCACTTTTACACTTCCCCTAAGCGTACGCAGACTTTCCTGATCTCCTCTTGCCTCATGAAACTGTACTACTACCGCCTCATTGCCATTGAGCATTAGTCTGTCCGGCTGAAAAATTGTGCCATAAGCATTGGAAAGGGACATTCTGAGGTGAACTGCTTCGTATGTACCACCAAACCATTTAGCCAAGGGTTCTGTCTTCAAGATATGCTCAAGCGTTGTACCCAGCTCAATTTTTTCCTGCTGACTTATTCCTCTTTCAAAAAAAACTTTCTCTAAAACCTGAGCTAGATCATTTGAGTGATAGAGCCTGCTCAGCACATCTTTAATAATAATTGCCTTATTGATGATCATCTCCCCCTGCTGACTAAAGGCGAAAAAACCTTTTGCAAATGGCCTGACCGTTAGCCTGTTTCTCCAGCGTTCAGAGGGGTAGTATTTCATCTCCAGGCTATTGGAGGTCTCTTTCTGCTCTTCAGTTTTTTGCACGATTTCTCCCAGCCTGAAACTCCTGCTTTCTTCATCCCAGGCATCGGCATACTCCCCCTCACTTTGCGAGCAGGCATTGTACAACAAATTAGCTACCGAATTGACAGGACACTTTCCATTACGGGCGACAGCCGGTGCGGAATAGGTGAAGAGTGCTTCTTCAGCCCTTGTAAAAGCCACATACAATAGATTTAAGTTATCTATATAGGCTCTGATCATCTCCTGATAGTAGTCCATATTAAAATAGGTAGAAGCCAGACGACTACTATAACGCATAGGCATGAGCCCAAATTGATCAAAAGGCTGCTGTTCTGTTTGGGTCCAGATAATGTTATCCTGTCCCGGACGATGATCCAGTTCCCAATCGCAAAATGGAATAACTACTACTTTATACTGTAAGCCTTTAGACTTATGGATGGTAAGAATTCGCATTGCATCTACATCTTCTGATACCTGCACGGAAGTTTCTTTTCCTTTTTCATCCCACCACTTCAAAAAAGTGTATACGTCGCCAGTTTCATGCCCACTGTACTCTAGTACCGCATCCTGAAAAGCCTGTAAGTAAGCCAGCTCATGAGTTTGGTTAAGCTCAAAAATACCGATCAGGTTTTCTACCAACTCGTATAGAGGTAATTTATTGAGATACCCCATAAGTTCTACAAATGCCTGAGGAAAAAGCTCCAGCCCTTTATGTTCACCTTTGTTGTGCACTTCTACAAAAGCCTGATGAAGTTGATCTGAGCCCGCCTTTATGCCTTTAAGCTTAAAGTACTTAAAAATGGCGCTTCCTCTCGCAATAGCATCATCCTGATTGTCTAATATGCGAAGCAGGTCAATGAGCAGGTTTACGCTAAGAGAACTGCTAAGAAAAAGCGACTCTGATGAAATTACCTCATAATTATATCCCTCACGGGCTAGACCCTGTGCTTTGTATTTCATAAAAGTGTCTACCACTTCTTTTCCAGCTTTTTTGTCTCTTACCAGAAAAGCAATATCCCGGAGTGCATACCCTTTATCCTGTAGATCTTCTACCAATTGGGGCAGGCGCTCCCGCACCTGATCTTTCCAGCCTACGGAAGCATCATCTACTTCCAGCTTTTTATCCAGCATTTGCAGATGCACATAACCGGGCCAGGCATCGGTATTCTGCTTATGCAATGGTAGCTTTTGACGTACATCTTCATAGGCACGTGGTATAATATCGGCTCTGTTTTCCAGCCAAGTTTTTTCAGCATCGCCTAGCTCTTCCAGTTTATCGGAGATAGCCTCTCTCACCAACTGAGGAAGAGTGGCAAAGAGCCAGTTATTAAAACCCACTACATGTTTTGTACTGCGGTAGTTGGTATCCAGATTAAACACTTCAGTATTCCATTCAGGAATGTCCTGCTGGATTTTTTCCAGCAACAATTGCCAGTCTCCACCACGCCAACGGTAGATAGACTGCTTAACGTCACCTACCACCAGGTTTTTAAGGCCAGAGTCCAGACTATTCTCTATCAGTGGACGAAAATTATTCCACTGCATACCAGATGTATCCTGAAACTCATCAATCAGAAAATGCTGAAAGCTGCTGCCTATTTTCTCATAGATGAAAGGCGTATCGTCTTTGCCAATAATATTTTTGAGAAATACGGATGCATCAGAAATAAGCATCAGGTCATTTTCTCTTTTGTATTGATCTACTTTTTTACCAATATCCTGAAGTATACCATAGGCATAAATAAATTTTAGCAGTTGCAGGGCTGACTGGTACAGCACAAAATCATTATTGTATAGCCGTATGGCTTTAAGTAAAATATCATTCAGCCCCAGACTCACCACCTCTAAGATCTGGACTTTCTTTTTGGAAGACTTGGTAGCCCATTTTTCAATATTCTCTGATGCTTCCAGTGCCCTCTTTTTAGGGTCAAAATCTGTTTTCTCTGCCAGCCTTACAAAATAACTACCTACCCCACTTTTGCCGTAGGCAAAGTCTGTATACTCCAGCCCATGTGCCTCCATCATGTGTAAGCCTTCTTTTCCAAAGCTTTGCATACTGTTTTCAAATGTTTTTACGATGGCTTTAAGCTGAGAGAGTACATTCTGATAGTGAAGATGATCCTGCTCTGGAGTTTTTTCCTGCAAAAGCTTGTAATCTTCTTTAAACAACTCTCCGGCGAGCTGCTTCAGGTCACGGCGAAAATCCCACACCTTACCAGATTCTACCTTTTCTTCGGAAAAACGCACTAACCAGTCTTGCAGAAGCTTTTGCTGCTCCCCTCCTATCTCGGCCAGCAGCTGATCAATAACCTCGTCCAGCACCTTTTCCTGATCCATTTCAATCGCAAAGCCTGCCTGCAACCCCATTTCCCGGGCAAAGGCACGTATTACCTTCTGAAAAAAAGAATCAATCGTCATTACCGAAAAATATGAGTAGCCATGCAGTATGCTTGATAATACCTGTCGGGCCCTTTCTTGTAGCTCATCGCCCTTTAGTTCGGTAGAGGCTTCAAAAGTTTGCCGCAAAAGAGCATTACGATCGTTAGCCAGCTCATACAAAAACTCTACAATACGACCTTTCATTTCGCGGGTAGCCTTATTGGTAAAAGTGACGGCGAGTATGTTTCTAAATGCTCCGGGGCTTTGTAGTGCCAGTTTAAGGTACTCTACTGCCAGGGTATAGGTTTTACCAGAGCCGGCAGATGATCGGTAAATGGCAAAAGGTTTATTCATAGGTTTTGGGAACTTACTGTCAGCAGCAAATAAATAGAAAACAATTGCGCATTCCAATAGCGATTTTTTGTCACTAAAAAGATCAGCGGTCATGCACATTTTATAATATTAAGAATACTAATATCTTAGTCAGGAATAAACCAACAACATTAACTATGCATTACAACAACCTATATACGCTACTTTTTATTAGTTGTATTTTTATTCTTTCCTGTAAAACATCTCAGGAAGAGAAACCTATGCAGAAAGCTGAAGACCCAGCTTATGAGTCTTTTACGATTAAAGCTGGTACTAACATCTCTCACTGGCTTTCTCAAAGTGGACGCCGGGGGCAGGAAAGAGCTACTTTTTTTACACAAGCAGATGTAGAGTATCTGGCTGATTTGGGTTTTGACCATTTGCGCTTTCCCGTAGACGAAGAGCAGATGTTTGATGAGGCTGGCAATAAAGAGGAAGAGGCATTTCAACTTCTGCACAATGCGCTAGGCTGGTGTCAGAAGAATGGGCTAAGAGCTATTGTAGACTTGCATATTTTACGCTCTCACCATTTTAATGCTGAAGATAAACCCTTATGGACAGAGCCTGCTGCTCAGGAGAAGTTTATCGCGCTATGGAGAGCTTTTTCTGCTGAGTTTGAGCAGTACCCTAATGGTATGCTGGCCTACGAGCTTATGAACGAGCCCGTAGCTGACGATCCGGAAGACTGGAATCAGCTGGTAGCCAAAGCATTTTCCGCCATACGTGAGCTGGAACCAGAACGTACCATAGTAATTGGCTCTAACCGCTGGCAGTCTGCGGATACTTTTGATGAGCTTAATGTGCCCGCCAATGATAAAAACATTCTACTCAGCTTTCATTTTTACGAGCCTTTTTTACTCACACATTATCAGGCCAGCTGGACTAATCTCGCTGATTACGAAGGGCCTGTACACTATCCGGGAAGCATTGTGCAGGAAGATGAATACGCTTCTCTTTCGCAGGAGATGAAGGATATGATTGGGCACAGATTGCAAACTTATCATAAAGATACGCTAGCGTATATGATGCGTAAACCAATCAGAGTAGCGCAGGAGACCGGCCTCCCATTATACTGCGGAGAGTGGGGCGTTATTACTAGCGCGCCGCAAGAAGACCGCTTACGCTGGTATCAGGATATGAAAGCTATTTTTGAAGAAAACGACATCGCCTATGCTAACTGGGATTACAAAAGCGATAATTTCGGACTGCTTACTAACGAAGGCAGCAGAAACTCTCAACTGCTTGAGATAGTTTCTTCTAAAAAGTAAAAATTTATTATAAACCTATGATGGTTATAAGCGTTTAGCTATCAATCATCGGATGGAATTTAAATCTATGACAGAATTTAATGCGTATATAGTGGTGATCGCCACCTCAGTGATCATCATCCTATCATATTTGTTTAATGTAGTCTCTAAAAAAACAAATATACCCAGTGTACTGCTGCTTATCATTTTGGGTGTAGGTCTTAAATGGGCATCGGAGAGCTTTGGTATCTTAACGGGCGAGTGGCTCATGAACATACTGGAGATATTAGGTATTGTAGGACTTACAATGATAGTGCTGGAAGCGGCTCTGGACCTGGAACTGAGTAAAGATAAGTGGCCCATCATCTGGAAGTCTTTTTCAGTGGCATTGGTCGCCTTAATTATAGGCACTGTGGCTTCAGCTTATGTCATTCAGTACTTTTACATTGATGATTTTTTTAAGGCAACAGTCTATGCGGTGCCTCTTTCTATTATGAGTAGTGCCATCGTAATCCCCAGTGTTGGAGCACTGGATGAGCACAAGAAAGAGTTTATGGTCTATGAGGCTACATTTTCTGATATCCTTGGGATTATGCTCTTTTACTTCCTAATAGGTAATGCTGATACTACAGATACGCACCTGATTGTTTGGGATGTAGTCAGTAACATCCTGATTACCATCACACTTTCGGTAGTTATCAGTTATGCGCTGGTACTGGTTTTCCAGAAACTGGATACACAGGTCAAGCTTTTTCTGCTTATCTCAGTGCTTTTGCTTTTGTATTCTATCGGTAAGCTATTCCACCTTTCTTCACTGATTATTATTCTGATCTTTGGGTTGGTGCTGAATAATCATAAGATGTTTTTTATTGGTCCGCTAAAGAAAATGCTAAGCAGTCCCTCTGTCAATAGCATACTCAATAACTTTAGGCTGGTAACGATGGAAACTGCTTTTGTGGTGCGTACTTTCTTCTTCGTAATTTTTGGGATGACTATTACAATAGCCTCTCTTTTTAACCTGAGAGTCGCCATTGTAAGCCTTATATTACTGGGGATAGTGTATGTTCTGCGTTTCGTTCTGCTGAAAATATTCGTGCAGAAAAATATTTTACCCCAACTATTTATCGCACCCCGTGGTCTCATCACTATTTTGCTCTTCTTTGGCATACCTGCCGAAATGCAGGAGCCTAATTTTAATTCGGGGGTACTCTTATTTATGATCCTGATTACCAGCATTGCAATGACGCTGGCACTGGTATTAAGTGGGAATAAGATAGAGCCTTATGAAGATTTTGCGAGTAACTACTGGCAGGCCATTGATAAAGAAATAGATAAGATAGAGCCTGAAGACAAAAACCATAGTGAACGAAATGAGGATGACAAGAAGAGAGAAATTATTTAATCATCTAATTATCAATAGATTACACACAAACAATTAGCCCTGATATGTGTTCAGTAAGTAGTTGATTAACAACTATTTTTTGTACAACATAAATTTTTTGATCATGGATAACCATAAAACAGAAACACAGGAAAAACTGGAAGCACTTTGGAGAAAGCACGAGAAAGATGCCATCAGTGATGATGAAGGAACTTATATCAGTCTGCAAAATATCAATTTGTCAGATCATGGCTTATCCTTAGCCGACACACGCGCACCCGGTAATTTAAGCCTGTCTCCTACTTCTACCACACAGAATGATAACTATTTTTTAAGAGGCTTTGAGGCAGGAAATGTGAGGCTTTTCAGAAACCGTACGATCAAATAAGAAGAAGGGGTTGAGCCCCTTTTTTTGATTTTTTTTGAAAATGGTTTTGAATTAAAGATATCATCGCTACATTTGCATCTCCAAAACGCAACCGTAGCTCAATTGGATAGAGCGTCTGACTACGGATCAGAAGGTTGAGGGTTCGACTCCTTCCGGTTGCACATCTACTAAACCGCTTATAAGCACTGTCTTGTAAGCGGTTTTTTTATGTTTGCATATACCTCCATTAGATAAAATTGCTCAATAAATTAGAATGTAAATACCTGAAAACGAGCACTTTCAATAGATTTACTTAACTATTACTTAATATTATTATAAAATATGATTAGATTATTATATACAACAACCTAATCAATTAGCAATGGACTTTAAAGATCAAATCAGGCAGCTTTCTGAAAGAGCCGAAAAGCTTCAAAAACAGGTTTCAACTGAAGAGGCAACTAAAAATGCCTTGATTCTTCCCTTCATAAGTGCATTAGGTTATGATGTGTTTAATCCACTGGAAGTAGTTCCCGAATTTGTAGCTGACATTGGCATTAAAAAAGGAGAAAAAGTAGATTATGCAATTATTGATAAAGAAGAACCTACAATTTTTATTGAATGTAAAACATCCGGTTGTAAGTTAGACCCTCACGACACACAACTATTTAGATATTTCCATACCACTAAAGCTAAATTTGCTATTCTCACCAATGGTGTAGAATATAAGTTTTTTACAGATTTAGTTGATCCAAATAAAATGGATGAAAAACCTTTTCTAACTTTTGATATCACAAAGGTTAGAGATAATGTAATTGAAGAGCTGAAAAAGTTTCATAAATCCTATTTTGATGTAGAGGAGATATTCAGTAATGCTAGTGAATTAAAGTACACGAATGAAATAAGAACATTGATGAATTCGGAAATAAAAACACCTTCCGAGCAATTTGTAAAATATTTTATTTCTCAGGTTTATTCAGGGCGCGCTACAGAAAAGGTGGTACAACAGTTTACAGGTATTGTGAAAAAGTCATTGTCTATCTGGATAAATGAAATTATTAGCGAAAAATTCCAATCTGCTTTAGATAAAGAAGAGTCTGAAATTAACAAAAACGAGCCAGTTATAGGAACTGAAGAAGTAATAGAATCTTCGTCGGGTCAAGAAAATGGTATTGAAACTACTGAAGAAGAAAAAGAAGGCTTTTTAATTATAAAAGCAATACTAAGAGAAAAGGTAGAAGGTGAGCGTGTACAGTTTAGAGATACCAAAAGCTACTTTGGTATTTTACTAGATGACAATAATAGAAAACCCTTAGCAAGACTAAGGTTCAATGCTCAAACCGTTAAATACCTTGGTCTTTTTGATGGTGAAAAGAATGAAACAAAAGTACCTATTGATTCTTTAGATGATATTTATAAGTATAAAAAAGAGCTTTTGAAAACCATTGATTTTTATTTAAAACAAGAATTCGCTACCTAATTTACTTAACCAAATTGCCACTAACCGTTAAATTTACAATCAACTCTATATTGTTTTTGTTTTACAAATCACGTGGCTGCCCTTGTAAAGTGTTATGATGACAGAGAATTGATAAAATTTGATTAGATAGATGCTCTAACAACAATCAATGCTCATCTACAACTCCCCTTCCCCTTCGCTGGAACGTAGCGTAAAGATGAACTTACTCCCCTTACCTGGCTCAGACTCTACCTCTATACTACCCCCGTTTCGGTTGACCAGCTTTTTGACAGTGGCTAGCCCTATGCCGGTACCTTCATTACCATAGCGATCTTTGGTATGCTTAGTCCTGAAAGGTTTAAAAATTTGCGGAATGAATTTTTCTTCTATCCCCCGGCCATTATCCGATACGGTAAACTCCCAGTAAGCTCCTCCTTTAGGACGACAACTAATATCTATCTCTACCTTGTCTTTGTCGTTGTATTTGACAGCATTGGTTAGCAGGTTTTGAAATATCTGCTCAAGGGAAGCTTTATTGATCAGCAGGCTGGGCAAATACTCCTGCACACGAATATTTATATCCTCTTCCGTAGAAATGTTATCTACAATCTGGGGTATTTCAATATTTAAATCCAGCAAATTTTTTCCACCTTTGTCGCGGCCTAGTAATGAGTAATGAAGAATACCATCAATCAGGTTTTTAAGGTGCGTCAGACGACTCTCCATCATACCTAGCATTTGCCCGCCTCTTTCATCAAAATGACTTAAGTAATTAATCTTAAAAAGCTCAACTATAGAGAGCAAAGTATTCAGCGGAGATTTAAGGTCGTGCGATACGATATACGCATACTCATTCAGATCTTTGTTGATCTCTTCCAGCTGGCGGATTTTCTTTCTAAGTTCCATCTGAGCCATTACCTGATTAGCCAAAGCTTTAAGAGCTTTGAGTTGATTTTCGTTAAGGGCATTCGGTTTGCGGTCTATAACGCAAAGGGTGCCCAGAGCTTCGCCATTAGGTGCTAATAGAGGTGCTCCCGCATAAAAACGAATATGAGGGTCGTGTGTAACCAATGGATTATTTCTGAAACGAGGGTCGTTTAATGGGTCAGATACTACCATTACTTCATGAGCCTGCTCAATAGCATAAGCACAAAAGGCATGTTCGCGGGGAGTTTCAGTCGTAGCCAGGCCATGATGTGATTTAAACCACTGCCTTTTATCATCTACCAGCGTAATTAAAGAAATAGGTGTACCACAAATCTGTGAGGCAATCTCAGCAATATCATCAAAATCACGCTCCTCCAGAGTATCCATGATCTGGTAATCCTGAAGCGTACTTAACCTATGCGACTCTTTATTTGTAGGGTTTATCATGCTTTGCGGAAGACTTACGCGATACGCGCTAAATCAATTGATTAAAAGAGGACTATTTGTATTAAAAAATAACTTCCAAACCGACCAAACTTATTACTTTTTTGTGAGAAAACAAGCAAAATAGCTAAGTGAATTAGCCCGATCATTTAAGTCATAACCACTAAGTTTTATTTACCGGTATATTTCAAAAAAGCATTATACTCGTAAGACACTTTTCACTGACGCTTAGTTTCTCTCACCGTCGTAAAAGCGTAGCAAAGCAGGCATTGTTCATAGAAATTTCAAAAAATTGATATCTTTTCTGTCATTCTTATACTGAAAAGGATCACTTGTCATAAAAGATATATTGCATGCATTCTGCTTCATTTCTATGTGCGTAATCGGACACTGCTTGTTCACTTGTGTACAAGGTGGGGTGTAAATCAGAAAATTATTTTTTCAATAAGTCTGTACTTATACAAATTCTTGAATTACTTTTTATTCATTCATAAAATATTGACTTTCAGAATATTAACTCACAAAACATTGATTACATACTGAGAAGTATTAGCTATAGTCTTTGCTACATTTTTGCGTAATGGTATCAATCTTGACTTAGGGGCAGGTGTCGGTCAGGCAGTTAGTTTGTCCGGCATTACCAGATAAACTTATAGAACATTAACCCAAACCATAGATACCAGATGCTTACCTTTATTTTTTCTTCCTTAAGCCGATGTATTTACCCCTTCATGGCACTTATGCTCTGCATCAATGTTAGCCAGGCTCAGTACGATCTATCCGGAAAGTTAGTAGACCAGAATCAGGAAGCGGTACCCTTTGCCAATGTACTCCTACTTCAGGCTCAGGACTCATCATTAGTAAAAGGATCCATTACAGATTCTTTAGGACGTTATAGCATAGAGCGAATTGAAGAGGGCAATTACCTTATCTCCGCTCAGATGGTAGGCTATAATAGTTACTTTTCTCAGCCCACATATATTAACAAAAATACGGTTTTAGCACAAATTAGTATGGAGGAGTCCACTACCGAGCTAAGCGAAGTAGTTGTTTCTGCCGCCAAACCTTTGCTGGAAATGACACCCAATGCCCTGGTTGTGAATGTAGATGCCAGCCCTATACTCAAAAATGGCAATGCTCTGGAAGTATTAAAAAAATCACCCGGGGTGGTTGTAGATCAGGATGGAAACATCAGCGTAAAGGGCAAAAGTAATGTTTTAGTATATATGGATGGCAAGCCTACCTACCTATCTAGCAGTGATTTGGCCCAATTACTGGAAGGAACCTCTGCTGAAAATATTGAGAAGGTAGAGATTATGGATAACCCACCAGCACGTTATGATGCTTCTGGCAATGCAGGTATTATTAATATCGTCAGAAAAAAAGCAGCAGACCTCGGTCTAAACGGAAATCTGAGCCTGGGTGTAGGACATGGTGAGTACCCTAAACTTAACCCTGGTATTAACCTGAACTACCGTACCGAAAAGATGAACCTCTACGGTAACTACAATCACTATTATTCCAAGCGTTTTCAGAACAATGATATTTACAGAAATGTACCTGTACTGAATGCTGATAATGATACGTTGATTACTTCTTTTGATCAGTCTTCTCGCATGATTAACTGGGTAAGTAACAACAATTTAAGAGCAGGCGCCGACTGGTATCTAACGCCTAAAAGCACAGTAGGCGTACTGTTTAGTGGTAGTATAGGCGAATGGAATGGAGACGCTAAATCGCTTACTGTGATAAGCGGATACAACCAAAATAACTTTGACGGGCTTAATGCCGAAAACCGCTCGGGTAATAACTGGGAAAACCTGACCTATAACCTGAATTTTAAGCATGAGTTTAATAACAAAGGCCAGCTTAGTCTGGATGCGGACTATGCAGTATGGGACAACTCCAGTTTTCAGCGAAATGATAACTTCTATTATAGAAATGAGGGAAACACAACCGAAAATCCTCTTTTAGTTCGCACTCATATGGATACAGAGATTGAGATTATGGCTGTAAAAACAGACTATTCTGCTAAAGTATTAGGAGACTGGGGGCTAGAAGCAGGACTAAAAAGCAGCAAAGTAAGTACAGATAATACCCTGGACTTTAACCATTTGGTTGATGAGCAACTAGTGAACGATACGAGTAGAAGCAATCAGTTCCAGTACGATGAAACCATACACGCTGCCTACCTTAACCTGAGTAAAAAGTTTAACGATAGCTGGCAAATGCAGGCTGGCTTACGAGGAGAGTACACCTCTTCATTAGGCTATTCTGTTACATTGGATAGTACAGCAGAGAGAGAGTACTTTAACCTCTTCCCTAGTGCGAGTGTTTCTTATAAAATGTCTGACAGCCATAACTTCTCTGCATCTTACAGCCGAAGAATTGACAGACCTAATTATGGTAACCTCAACCCATTTGAGTTCTTTCTGGATCGCTTTACTTTTGAAAGAGGAAACCCATTCCTGAACCCTCAGTATACCAATGCCTACGCTTTTAACTATGCTTATAAAAGCGCGGTATTTTTAACGCTAAACTACAACCAGACTATTGATGCAATTACTGAAGTACTGGAACAGGATGAGGCTAGCCAGACTACTTATCAGACCAATGTAAACCTGGACAAGCGAGTAAATTACAGTGCCAATATTGCAGCTCCCCTACCCGTATCGCAGTGGTGGATGCTAAATTTAAACCTGACAGGTTTTTACAATATTGTTGAATCGCCTTTTTCTGAAGGAGAGCAGATTGATAAAAGTCAACTTAGCTATATGGCCAGAGCACAGAACACCTTTTCTTTGCCAGGCGATGTAAAGCTGGAAGTGATGGGTATGTATCTATCTCCTCAGCTTTGGGGTGTATTTGAAATTGGTGAACAATATCAGGTAGATGCTGGTATTTCTAAAACTTTTGGAAAACTAAAAGTACAGGCTAGTCTGGATGATGTATTTAATATGAGAAAAAACAAAGTAAATATAGTTCAGGGCGATATTGATACCCGTGTACAAAACAAATGGGAGTCAAGAATATTTATGCTGAACTTATCTTACCGCTTCGGAAATGATAAAGTAAAGCAGGCACGTAAGCGTGGCACTGCCTCTGACGACTTACAGCAAAGAGCAAACTAAAATTACACTACCCCTACTCATAAGGCTGTCCCAATTATGGAGCAGCCTTTTTTTATGTTCAGAAGTCTTCTTTATGCTATTTAAAGAAAGCCACGTTAAAAAGATGACCATGCCTGCTTGAGTTTTTCGCTGGTGATTGGCTTTTCTATTGAGTCTTTAACTATAAATTGAAGGGAAGGATCGTTCAACGAATCGTAAAGTATTACTATCATCAGCAGGTGATTGCATTCATCTACCGCTAGTTTTTTTAATACATGCGAAGGCAACAGCTCATTACGATCCTTAAGTTGAGCATCCAGTAAAATAACCATTTCGCACTGCTGCTCCTGACTATCAAGATTTTCCAGTGAGCAATACAACTCTTGACGAGCCTCCTGAAAATTATCCAGCACACAAAGCTCTTCACTGATCTGCATCCATTTGATCAAATGCTTGTTGACAAAATTGGCAATACTATCATCATCTATCAAAAGTATTTTTTTGACTTTTTTCATAGACTTGATGACAGGGCGAGGCTGTGTTTAATAGCTAACATTAGCATAAATTTTTTATTGCAATAATCCAGCAATATAGCATACTAAAACGATTGCTCTTTATTTTACAACAATAAACTACCCCAAAATAATCATTTTGGTAACACTATCTAGTTTGAGACACTTATGTTGGTTTTCTCATTTGGCTATTGCGACAGAAACTACTTACGGTCTGCTTATTTGTTCATTTGTTTAATTCTGTCCTTTGCTTTTACCAAAACTCTATCTACAACTCTGGGCATCACAAGATTAGCTACATAATTGAGTTTACCTAAAGTTGTAAGTACAGATTTGAACTTCCTCTTTCGTATGTTGCGCACTACAGACTTTGCTACCTCTTCCGGCGTCTGGGCATTTCGGTCATCTCTAGACTCTAAAGCCACCAATTTACCATCTTTTCCGATAACCCTTTTGCCTGCTTCATTTTTAGTGATTCCCACGTACACCAAACCTACATGAATATTGTATTCGGCCAGTTCTACCTTCAAAGATTCCGCGACAGAAGTTAGCGCCATTTTAGATGCACAATACATAATTGTCTCAGGTAAACCACGTATACCCGCCACGCTAGAAATAAATACAACACTGCCTTGGCTCTCTTTTAGGTAAGGTACAGCAAAACGTGTAGGATACATACAGCCCAGAAAATTAATGTTCATCATATCCTGAAATACCTGTGGGTCTAACTCTTCAAAGTAGCCTCTGGAAGACATACCAGCATTGTTCACAAGAATGTCTATTCTTTCAAAATGGCTCACGCTATCTTCAATGAGCCTCCGGCAGTCTTCAACTTTGCTTACGTCTGCAGGAATAGCTATTACCTCAAACCCGCTATTACTTAGTTCTTCGGCAGTCTGGTTTAGTTTGTCTACACTTCTACTATTCAGTACTATTTTTGCTCCCTGGCGAGCCAATAATATGGCTGTAGCTTTTCCTATCCCCCGGCTAGAGCCTGTAATTACTGCTACTTTACCTTCAAATTTGAGTTTTTTCATGAATTTCGTTTTACCTGCATCTCCGGATTATAGTATAATGCCAGATAGTCGTTACTTAATGATAGAATTACATGAATAACTACTGCCACCCAAATTGTTCCTGTGGTTAGGGTGATATAACAAATTAATAGACCGAAAGGTATAGCACCAATTGTTTCTGCCGGACCTTTAGGCAAGTGTACGGCAGAGTAGAGTGCCACATTAATGGCTATGGCAGGCCATATTCCCAGACTATCTACACAGGTAGTTAGCAGTATACCTCTGAAGAGCAATTCGTAAGCAAACAGGTAAGAGATAGTTGCCAGAGCATTAATTAAAATGAGTTTTGTGGTCCAGACCCTGGCTCTGATCATGGGGTACATAGCCAGATTCTGAGGACGCTTGGCCGCATTAATATTCAGTGGAAAGATGATACAGGAAAGCCCCAGAATCCAGAGCATGGAAGTGGCTGTGTTTTCAAAGTTTAAACCCAGTTCGGCTAGCGAATAGGGTAAAAACAAAAGACTGATAATGAGAGGAATAACTCCCAGAAATATAACACCAGTATATTTTTGAAACTGTACCCAAAGTACGGTAGCCTTATCTGAAGGGTATTTTTGATCAAAGGCTTTTTTGCGTTTTGGAGACTCGGCAGTAAACCAAAAAATTATAAACCCAATAATAGTTAGGCTGATAGATACAACTGCGGGTATATCTGAATCAGCCAACGAAAAGGAGATGTTATCCATAGCTGCTTAAAAGTATAAGCCGCAAAGATAAGAAGAGCCCAGTGAATTAGAAGAAAATTAGGTTTTAGGCGATGGTGTGTGACTGGTTTTCCATATTAATAGTATCCAGAAGAACATCCACTATATTGGTAGAGTTACGGTTATAACGACCCCGGTATTTCATCTGAATAACATTACCATTATTAGCATTATATACTATTCTACCAATAGGGTAATCATCAGGGTATTGATACAGCCGGATCTCAAGCACATGGTTATTTTCTCCATTACTATACAGGCATCTTTTTTTCCAGCTGATATCGCTATGTTGGTTAGTGATCAGGTTTAACAGCCCATTGATAGTTTCTTTCTCTATTGAATTTTCCATAATACTAACATATTGTTAATAACGTCATGAGTAAAATAGAAAATAATGAAAATTATTCAAACAAGATGGGCTTAAAATATTAATTATGAATAATAAAAAAAATAAGTAGTAGAAGAATAGCATAGGTCTCTGCCTGCTCCTGTCTTTAAGTTGAGCAGACAGATGTATATCTTCTTTATTTAGGAAAAGAGAAACGCAGGTACTTTATTTTATAACCTTCTTTCATAAATTTTTCCTCATACTTGGTTACAATATCAGGTAATTCATCCTTATATAGAGAGGCATGATAATCCCAGGTGTATTCCAGATTTTCAATATCCTGTCTAGCATTGAGCAAATCCAACGTAAACTCAAAAAGAGGAGCATTATCTGTTTTAAAGTGTACTATTCCCCCGGGCTTCAATAGTTTCTTATATATATTCATGAAGCGCTCGCTGGTAAGTCTACGCTTGATATCTTTCTTCTTTGGGCGAGGATCCGGGAAAGTAATCCATATTTCGCTGAGCTCATTCTCTGCTACCTGCTGCTCTATCTCTAATATTCTGAGGCGAAGAAAAGCTACATTCTCCAGTTGCTCTTCTACTGCCACGCTACTACCCTTCCAGATTCTGGCCCCTTTTACATCTACACCAACATAGTTGTTGTCTGGAAAGCGGCGCGCTAGCCCTATGGTATACTCGCCACGTCCACAACCTAGCTCAAAAATGATAGGGTTATCGTTTTCAAAAAACTGACTCCAGTTCCCTTTTATGGTTTCAAAGATAGGCTTGCCTGCCTGTACAACGTTTCTTCGCTCTTCGTTATCCTTAAATCTGCTTAGTTTATTCCTCATTATAAATCATCTATTTCGGCTACCACAAAGGTACTACCTCCTACAAAAATACAGTCATTTCCCTGGGCTAATGCCTTTGCTTTTTTAAAGGCATCCATTACTGAGCTACTTTCTTCTGAGCTTAAGCCCAAATTTTTGGCACAGCTCGTTAACTTTTCTACTCCCATAGCTCTTGGTAGGTCTGCCTTACAGAAAATATAATATGCCTCCTGTGGCATTAGCGACAATAGCTCAGCTGGATCTTTCTCCTCACTAGTGCCAAAAACTATATAAAGTTTATCGTATTGTAAATGCTGAAGCTGCTGCCTGATTTCCAGCAATGCTCCTTTATTATGGCCGGTGTCACAAATAACTAGTGGCTTCTTATGTAAAATCTGCCACCTCCCTTTCAGTCCGGTAAGTGTGCTCACTTCTCCTAAACCTCTGCGAATATCGTCATTACCAATTGTATAGCCTTTCTCTTTCAGAATGTCTATAGACTTTAGTATGCCTGGTAAATTTTTAAGCTGATAGTGTGCTCCCAACGAAAGGCTTAAATTCTCAAAAGCCAGTACTGAATCATGAAAAATATTTACACTGTATTTTGCATCTACCACACCTGCTATTTCCGCTCTGTAGAAGTTTTGAGCATAATACAGCATAGCTTTTCTATCTATAGCTAGTTCTTCAAACACAGGAGAGGTTTCATCCTGCTTTTCACCTATTACTACTGGAGTATTTGCTTTGATAACCCCCCCTTTTTCAAAAGCAATTTTGTCCAGGGTGTCTCCTAGAAAAGCCATATGATCATAGCCAATATGAGTTATCAGGCTAAGCAGGGGTTTAATGACATTGGTAGAGTCAAACCTCCCTCCCATTCCCACTTCAATAATGGCAATATCAACTTCCTGTGTGGCAAAGTAGTCAAAAGCCATAGCTACAGTAGTCTCAAAAAAAGAAGGCCTAAGGGCTTCCATAAAACTTTGATACTCCTCTACAAAGCTCACTACACTTTTCTGGTCTATTTCTATACCATTTATTTTTATTCTTTCGGTAAAGGCTTTTAGATGAGGAGAAGTATATAGCCCTGTTTTGTAACCAGCTGTCTGCAATATGGCTGCTATACTATGTGCACTACTCCCCTTACCATTAGTACCTGCAATATGTACACTAGGAAACTTGTGCTGAGGATTGCCTAATTGTTCACAAAAGGCCAATGTATTGCTTAGATCTTTTTTAAATGCCGTATTACCTATGCGCTGAAACATAGGCAGAGTATTATATAAGTATTGAGTTGCCTCCTGATAGTTCATCCTAAAATATTTATGCAAACTTACACTCTAATCCGTTAATTGTGATAGCAAAGTGGCAAAGAAGACGTAAATTTCGCCACTTTTATGTATGTTAAGTGCAAAAGGTATAAGAGTTAAATAACTGGCAAAACCATTATTTATATTTAGCATGAGAACCTGTCAAGCAAATAAGTACAATTGCCTAAGCTTATTCTTACACGAATTATAGCAGGTTTTTTGCTTTATAAATTGTAACATACAGCTTGTGCTGGCGTTTCAGAACACTACAACTTAAATAAATGAAGAGACTAAGAGGCGAAAATTTAGTCAAGAAGTATAAGAAAAGAACAGTCGTAGATCACATAAGTGTAGAGGTGGCTCAGGGAGAGATTGTAGGTCTTTTGGGACCCAATGGCGCTGGAAAAACGACTACCTTCTATATGATAGTAGGCTTAATAAAACCTAACGAAGGGCAGATATTTTTAGAGGGAGACGATATTACCACCCTACCCATGTACAAAAGGGCCAAGCGAGGTATTGGTTATCTGGCACAGGAGGCTTCGGTATTTCGTAAACTTAGTGTGGAAGATAATATTCTGGCCGTTTTGGAGATGACCTCTTTAAGCAAAAAAGAACGCCAGGAAAAAGCTGATGCCCTACTGGAAGAGTTTAGCCTTACACACGTGAGAAAAAACCTGGGCATGGTTTTGTCTGGGGGCGAAAGAAGAAGAACAGAGATAGCCAGAGCCCTGGCAGTAGATCCTGATTTTGTATTGTTAGATGAACCTTTCGCTGGGGTAGATCCTATAGCAGTAGAAGAAATTCAAACTATTGTAGCCCAACTTAAAAACAAAAATATTGGTATCTTAATTACTGACCATAATGTAAACGAAACGCTCTCTATTACAGACAGGGCGTACCTGATGTTTGAAGGCAAACTACTCAAAGCTGGTAGTGCAGAAGACCTGGCTAACGATGAGCAGGTAAGAAGAGTATATCTGGGTCAGCATTTTGAGCTTCGCCGTAAATTTTAATTTGAGCAGGCATAGCTTTTACTTTAAGCAAATTAACCTGAGACACTAAGTGCATGGAACTGATTAATTCGGTAATGACGTGGTTGATGAAGAAAAGAATTCATCAAATAGAGCTTTTTTTAAAATACCCTAACGAGGTACAGCAAGAAGTTTTTTCTAACCTGATAGATACAGCTAAAAATACTGCTTACGGCAAAGAGTATCATTTTGCGAGCATACATACTATAAAAGATTTTCAGGAGCGAGTACCTGTGGTATCTTATGAGCAGTTCTTCCCATATATTGAACGTATTATGCGTGGAGAACAACAGGTACTGTGGCCCAGCAAGATTAAATGGTTTGCAAAATCATCGGGGACTACCAACTCCAAAAGTAAATACATTCCTGTTTCCAATGAAGCACTTGAAGACTGTCACTTTAAAGGCGGAAAAGATCTAATTTCCATATATCTGAACAATTATCCGGAGAGTAAGATGTTTTCCGGAAAGAACCTGGCAATTGGGGGTAGTCAGCAGATTAACCCACTTGATGGTAATGGGGAAACCTACAGTGGTGATGTTTCTGCTGTCATCATGAAAAACCTTCCCTTTTGGGCACAGCTCTCACGTACTCCCAAGCTGGAAATTGCTCTGATGGAAAACTGGGAAGAGAAAATTGAGAAAATTGCCAAAGCTACTGTTGAAGAGAATGTAACCAGTATTGCCGGGGTACCTACCTGGACAATCTTTCTGCTTCAGCGAATTATTGAGATGAGAGGGGCTAATAACATTCTTGAAATCTGGCCTAATCTGGAACTGTTTGTGCATGGAGCTGTATCTTTTACTCCTTATCGCTCGGTGTTTAAAGAACTGATTCCTTCACCTAAAATGCACTATCTGGAGACATATAATGCTACAGAAGGTTTCTTTGGTATACAGGATCAAAAGGCGTCTACAGAGATGCTACTAATGCTTGACTATGGCATTTTTTATGAATTTATCCCTAGCGAGGAGTTTGATAGTGAACTCCCACGTACGCTCAGCCTAAATGAAGTTGAAGTAAATAAGAATTATGCTGTTGTAATTTCTACTAATGCCGGTCTTTGGCGATACAAAATTGGCGATACAATTAAGTTTACTTCACTTAACCCTTATCGCTTCGTTATTAGCGGACGCACCAAGCACTATATTAATGCCTTTGGAGAAGAGCTAATTGTAGAGAATGCTGAAAAAGCGATAGCAGCAGCCTGCGAGGCTACCGGCGCACTGGTAGATGATTTTACAGCTGCACCCAGATATATCAGTGGCAGACAAAAAGGTTGCCACGAGTGGATTATTGAGTTTTCTAAGCTGCCAGCAGCAAGCCTGGATGATTTTACCCAGGCTTTAGACGATACACTTCGCAAAATAAACTCTGACTATGATGCCAAACGTCAGAAAGATATAGCAGTAGTAGCACCAGTGATACACCACGTAGAACCTGGCACTTTCTACAGATGGATGAAACGAAGAGGAAAGCTAGGTGGACAAAATAAAGTACCACGCCTATCTAATCAGCGAGAGTTTGTAGAGGATATATTGAAAATGCTGGAGGAAGAAACTGTATAGTTTCTCATTTCTGAATTTTTTTACTGATATAGATGATTAGAGAGTGACTGTAACTCGCTCTCTTTCAGCTCGTTTTGCACTTCCTGAAATAAAGACCTTTCTTTTGTTCTCACGTACTTTTCAAGCTTTAAACCTAGGTCATTTTTTTCTTTGCTTTCCAGCCTGAGTACTTTATCAAACAACTCTTTTATCTCTTCCTGTAAAATATTCAAAGCTGCAAGCTGAGCTTCAAATTTATGATAGGGCTGAAGGAAAGGAAATAAACGCTCCATATCCCTTTTAAGGTGAGGCAGGATCAACCTTTGGTATTCTTTCTCAGCATGCTTTAATTTATCCGAATGGGATTTCGGCATACCACGATAAGGGGGTGCTCCTTCTTTAAGAAGCTGTGCGAGCATCAAAATCTCATGATGCTCTCTAGATATCGGTATCAGTGTCTGATGTCTCTTCATCTCCTTCGCTTTCTTCATAATCACCGTCTTGTACCCCTATCTCATTCTCTTTTTTCTCAAAATCTTTGGGTGTAGGCAGGTCGCTTATTTTGTTAATTCCAAAATACTGCATAAAGAAGTCCGTGGTGCCGTATAATAAAGGCTTGCCAATGCTATCATCTTTCCCTTTTATCTCAATAAGAGATTTTTCTAACAGCTTTTGTATAGCATAATCGCAACCCACCCCTCTTATTTGCTCAACATGCACTTTGGTAACGGGCTGCTTATAGGCAATGATAGAAAGTGTCTCCAGAGCAGCAGTAGAAAGGCGCTTATTAGATTGCTGTTTTAGCAGGATACTGATGCTCGCCTGATAAGCAGGTTTTGTAAGAAACTGGTAACCACCGCCAATGTGTACAACTTCAAAAGGATATTGATCCTGGCGGTACTGCTCTACAATTTGCTCTATTGCTGCCCTGATGTCTTCCTCAGATATTTCGGCATCAAACATTTCGTTGAGACAGCTCTGTATATCAGCAATTCTAATAGGTTTAGAGGCACAAAAGATAAGTGCCTCAATGTGGTTTTTCAAAAACTCCAAGAATAATACTTTTTGAAGGTTAGGTAAATTTATTTACTGATTTTTCAGTTTAGCTTCAATAGAATGCCTGGTATGAGGCACTGCTCTTAACCTTTCCTTGGAGATAAGTTTTCCGGTATCTATACAAATACCATAAGTACCATTTTTGATACGCGCTTTAGCACTTTCTAGCTGATTGATAAATTTCTGCTGACGAGCAGCCAACTGACTTAGGCTTTCTTTTTCAAGGGTATCAGCTCCATCTTCCATCAATTTGGTGTTGCCTGAAGTAGTATCAGTACCACTATCATTTTTACGACTTAAGCTTGCTTTGATGGTTTCTAGCTCTTCTTTGGCTTTCGCCAGTTTTTCGTCTATCAACACCTCAAATTCTTTAAGCTCTTCTTCTGAGTATCTTGTTTTTTCTGCCTGGCTCATAGTGGAAACGTTTAATGAATGCGCAAATTTAGATATGTAATTCAATTCTCAAAATCAGAATTGCATATCCCTTTAAATTATATAAAAAAAAGAAATTACTTATGGATAAAGTTCACTATAGGGTATACATACAATTGCTTAATCCTGCTAATATAGGCTTTTTTGATGAGAATTCATCCTTTTTATACAATAACTCCTGATCCATAAAAATATTTTGATAATAGAAAAAAACCGGCATTGAGCCGGTTTTGTATACATAATTTGGTTTGCTTAATGCTTCAGCAAAGACGGCTTTTTAAATTTATTTTCAGGAAAGAAGTGATTGACCTGTTCTTCATAAAGTTTAAAGATAAAATCGTCCTCATTGAACTCTACATCATCAAAACTAATTACCTCATCTTTTGCAATATCTCTTTTCAGTACTACACCTTCTGATAAACCTATAGGTAGCAGATTTTCTTTTCTCACGATATCAGCATTCTCACACTGTCCATAAGAAGTATAGCCTCCAAATCCATCAAGAGTTTGTCCTGCTTTAAGATCGGTTTTGGCAGTAGTTATTACTTCTACTACTGGTCCTCCTATGGGTGCCATTACAGGATCACTAAAATGAAAAACTCTGGCTATGGAGTTGGGAACCTCAAAATAGCATAAGTGATATGGTGTGTAAAAGCTATAAATAGGACCTTTACCTAGTTTAAGATAGTTTAAATATTCTTTTGACATCTCATCCTCGGTAGTAGCGTATACATAAACTCCAGGCCCAGGTTGAGCTCCCACAACATAATCTACAATTCCGCCCATAGCTTTGAGCTCTTCAACATCATATAGATCGGTAAGTTTATCAATATGCTCTTGTGAGCGGAAGGCATTCATACCTCTTTTGGAAACCCCCATGCCAGTGGCATTAGCTACAGAAGCCTGCTCAAAGGCAATCTTGGTACCATCAGTAAAATTAGTAATCATGTTGACGTTTTGCCCTGCATTCTTGGCATATGCATCCATATCTGCCGGACTCTTGTGCTCATCCAGAAAGCCTTTGATATTACCACATACAAGTGGAGTGAAGCCCATATTTTTAACAAAGCGGTATAAATTCATGATTACGCCAGGCTGATCACCATCACTCCCACTTAGAATTACGTTAGCCTGATCGGCATAATGTTTAAGTATGGGGCCTATAGTTGAATCAAGTTCGGCATTCATCAACACCATAGGTTTACGATGCTCTATAGCAGACATGGTTACCTTTGCTGCATAAGCTATTGTACCTGTGGCTTCTACGAGTATGTCAACCTCAGAAGACTGAGTAAGTAGCTCCGGGTTACTAGTGACAACGGCTACACCCTGACGTATACAGCTGTCAAAGCTTGTATCGTCCTCACAATCCATCACGCTAGTTATGCCTGCCTTTTGATAGCAGTGGATAGCTTTGTCTAAATTTCTGTTACAAATAGCAACCACTTTCATACCGGGAGTATATCTCTCAATTTGATTAACTATACCAATTGCCATATAGCCCGCACCAAGTATGCCGACACGGATAGGATTGTTAATGTCCTCTCTAAACTGTAAAGCCTTGTCAACGATCATCATATCATTAAAATAGTATTTTTTTGTAATATTAGTACAATGTAATATTATCAGGAATACTCCGCAAATATTTATATAATTATTTCGCCTTTTTTTTTAACTAAATCAAAATACCTATTGGTTTTACTTCAATGGCTTAAACTTATCATTTGTTTACCACTTCTCAGAATAATTTGAAAAATCTAACCTGTCCAAAAAGTATAATTCAAAAAAAAAGGTGGCAAATACAAAGCCACCTTTCATAGGTAAGAAATTTAATATTAATCAACCAGCATCACTTGCACCAGGGTAACCCGGGTTCTGAGGGTAACCTCCTTCGGTTCTATCGATTTGTTGTAATGGTATTGGTCTAATAATATGATGATCCTGAATATTATCTTTTGCCTCAGGGTTATACATTCTCACTCTTTCAACTAATGTTTCTGTTCTTGCAAGGGTAAACCAGCGATGTCCTTCTCCATCCATTTCTCTAGCTCTTTCTTCTAATAAAAACTCTAAAGTTGCTTCAGCAGGGGTAATTGTCATTTCATCTTCCATACCTTCCCAAGCAGCTCTTCTACGAATGACATTTATGTCTTCAGCCGCACCTGCAGTATTACCAAGTTTTATCCTAGCTTCTGCTCTCAATAGATAAACCTCACCTAGACGCATAAGATAAAAGTCTCTTTGCCCTTGTGTGTGCTGCCTATTCGGACGTGTGTTGTCAATGAATTTATTAAGCGTTGGATATACTCTCTCACTGTAAAACCACGGATCGGTATCAAATTGTGGATTTGGGGTAACTACTATATAAGGTGCTTTAAACTTATCCTCTGCGTCCCAGTTTTCTTCTAGTCCAGGTCCAGGAATATAAATAGCTGTATCTCCTAAATTAAACTTTAAGTCTCCCACACTCGCTCCATCTGGTAAATATCCAGCATTCGCCTCATCTTGAGTCCATACAGGAATGTTACTTTCGTTATTTGCATACCATACATGTTTATAGGTTTCATCATATCTACGATCAATATCCCTGTTCCATAAGCTTAATTGATAATCAGTGGGTCTAAATCTCTTCCAGGGACGGCCGTTTTCTACATCACGAGTCATACCAGGAAGTTTATCATACTCCATTAGAAAATATAAATGTCCTCTATGCCCCTGACCATCTAGCCCTTCGTCTACTTGGTTTTTAGAGTTTTGTACAGCAAAAATAATTTCAGGGTTGTCTTCAGCTGAAGAAATATTAGATGAAACCCCTAAAGTATCTAAACCCCACAGATCAAGATAGTTATTGGCCAGTTCAAAATCATAATTGTTGATAATGTTTGAAAATAGTCCTTCTGCTCTTGAAGCATCATCACTTGCACTAAAATCTGTATAGCTCCTTGTCAATAGAGCTAAACCTAACAGATATTCAGCAGCTGGTTTAGTTACCCTTCCTAAATCTGCCTGTGAATTAGGGAGTATACTTATAGCAAACTCTAAATCAGGAATAATCGCCTGAGAATATATCTCACTGGCAGGTGTCTTGTTAGCAGTAGTTTCTATTCCTTCAGTCTCTTCAAGACTTAAATGAATATCGCCATAGATTCTTGTGAGGTTAAAATAATAAAGAGCTCTCAAAAATCTAACCTCCGCAAGTCGTTGGTTTTTAAGTTCATCTTCTATCTCTACATCTCCTGCCCTGTTGATAACTGCATTGGCTTGGTTGATCCCTCTATAAAAAACGGTCCAAGTGTCTCTGATAAACCCCTCTTCAGGATTTAAACCACCATCGTACCTGTTTATTGCTTTGTGACTTCCATCAGCGCCATTCGTATGGACATCTGTCCCAAAAACAGTCATTGTAAAGCCAATTTCCGGGCCATAGAAATTCTTCATTTCCGCATAAGTTGCTTTTACAGCATCTTCAAACCCTTGGGGGGTAGTATAGTAAGATGCAGCAGAAACGTCAGATACAAGCTCTTCCTTTAGATATTCCTCACAAGACTGGCTAAAAAAGGCCAATAGTGAGACTGATATAATTAATAACTTAGATTTCATTGCTTTAGGTTTTAGCGTTAAAATTGAAGGTTAACACCTATTAAGAATAATCTGCTACTTGGTACTACTCCTGACCCAACTTCTCCAGGCTGATTATCATCATCATTATCTTCTACTTCAGGATCAAAAGTTTCAAACTTAGACCAGAACCATGGATTCTGAGCAGACGCATAAACTCTCAAGCTGCTTATACCTAAGGACTCAGTAAATGAGGTAGGGAGGTTATACCCGAGAGTAACATTTCTTAACTTGACATAACTTCCATCAAAGTATGTTAAAGTAGATCCGTTACGAGGGCGTTCCTGATTCTCATTAGGACGGGGAGCTTCATTGCTAGGGTTATTTATAGTCCAATAATTAACGTCAAGATTGTTGTAACGAGCAAACAACGTATTATTACTATCGTGGAATCTACTACGTACCATATGCCCTAAACGATAGTAAAAGAAAAAGCTAAAGCTAAAGCCTTTATAATCTATATTGTTAGTCCATCCTCCCATTACATCAGGCACGTCAGTACCCAATACAATTCTATCGTCAGGAGTAATCAATCCATCACCATCCTGATCCTTAAGCTTAATTTCACCTGGCACTTTTTGCTCCATATCGCGCGCCAAATCTTCCTCACCTAATTGCCATATCCCAATTTTTTCGTAATCGTAGAAGACCTTAATGGGCTGACCGATAAACCAACTATTACCCACATCATCTAATGGTTTACCATTTTCGTCTTTGAGAGCTAGCTCTGCAATTTGTTCGTCGTAACTAGTAAAGTTAAAATTTGTAGTCCAGCTAAAACCATTAGGATTGTCTATAATCACTCCGGTCAAGCCAACTTCAATACCTGTAGTTTCAGTAAGAGCTACATTTTGAAGGATATCATTATAGCCAGACGTCGTAGGCAAATTACGGCTTAGGAGAATGTGATCAGTATTAGTAGTATACCATTCAAAACTACCAGACAATCGTCCTCCAAATAGACCGAAGTCTGCTCCTGCATTAATAGTAGAGGAAACCTCCCACCCTAATAGGGCATTAGGGATTTCTCCCAGTCTGTAACCAAAAGCTGGCGTTTCATCCCAGGCATAAGTAGTACGCTCCAGTCTACCAAAAGTTTGGTAAGGATCTACAGACGTATTACCTACTGCACCATAAGAAGCCCTTAATTTCAGTTCTGACAAGAAGTTAAGTCCAGACATAAAGTCTTCATCAATAATTCTCCACCCGGCTGAAAAACCTGGGAAATACTGCCACTTGTTACCTTCGGCTAACCTTGAAGATCCGTCTGCTCTTAATGTAGCCTGAAATAGATATTTATCAGCAAGGTCATAATTGATACGTCCCATGTAAGAAGCCAAAGTCCATTCTTCAAGGCGACTATGTAAATCCCCTTTAACCTCTGCCGTTCCTAAGCTATAAAAGGATTGAGACTCATAAGGAAGGTTAGAAACAGAAGTGGAATGCCATTCTCTTCTCAATGACTGTATACTTTGAAGAGCAGTAAATTTAAAATCATGAATGTTACCAAATGATTTATTAAACGTAAGCAGGTTTTCTAATGTATAACCTAACTCCTCTCTTTGCCATATTCCTGCGCTGGCTGGCCCCCCCCTATTAGTATTTGTAAGACTTGCCCTAAAATCACCATCGCGCCTTTGTCTGATATCCGGTCCAAAGGTAGATTTTAAGGTCAACCCATCAGTTATATTTGCTTCTACATACACAGGAGCAAATACCCTGTTTATTTTTCTTTCATCTACGTAAGCTCCTTCAACTATTTCGTTAAGAGGATTAGTACGAATTCCATCATTGGTTGGTAAGAACCTCAAATTACCTTCATCATCATATGGCTGCCCTAAAGGATTATTTGCTAAGGCTTCACCCATGGTAGCATTTGAGCCATAATTTTGAACTGAATTAGAAAGTAAAGTAGATATACCTACTTTAAACACATCATTAATTTTATGATCAAGGTTAATTCGGCCTGTAATTCTTCTGTAATCCATATTAGAAATAATACCCTGCTCATCAAAATACCCTAAAGAGACGTTGAATTGAGTTTTCTTATCCCCTCCTCTAACTCCAAGTTGATGGTTTGTTTGCCAACCATTATCGAATACTAGATCTTGATAATCTGTGGAACGCCCAAGTGCAATTGATTCTAACTCTATAGGATCTTCAAAAATTAGTTCATCTGCTGGTATCACCCCATCATAAGCAACTTGATTTGATTCAGGATCACGACGTCTCGATTCTCGCTTCATTGCAGCAAACTCAGCACCGTCCATCATATCTACTTTATTGATGATAGATGAAACACCATAATATCCATCATATGACACTGTAGTTTTACCAGAAGAACCTCTTTTTGTCGTGATTAGAATTACACCATTTGCACCTCTTGAACCGTAAACGGCTGTTGCTGCTGCATCTTTGAGTACCTCCATTGACTCTATGTCTTGAGGGTTAATATCAAATATCGCACTTGTACTACTAGTTTGGGGGATTCCATCAATAACATATAGTGGATCATTTGAAGCAGAAATAGACCTCCTACCACGAATTCGTATAGATGGTGCCTGACCTGGGCGCCCTCCTGACGACATCACATCTACCCCTGCTACTTGACCTTGCATAGCTTGCACTCCGCTGGCAACAGGAATTTTGGATATTTGCTCATTATCTAAGGAAGCTATTGCTGCGGTTACATCCCGTTTGTCCTGTGTACCATAACCTACTACAACTACCTCTGAGAGTGACTGAATATCAGGCATCATCACATGGTCTATAGTTGTACGATTGTTAATAGATACCTCTTCGCTTTCATAGCCTACTGAGGAAAAGACAATCGTTTGCGCATCAGCAGAAATGTTTAGCGTATACTTTCCTTCAATATCTGTAATGGTACCCGTTGTAGTTCCTTTAACGACAACGTTTACTCCCGGTAAAGTTTCCTGGGTTTCCCCATCAGTCACAGTACCCCGAATGGTTTTGTCCTGCGACCATGCAAAAAGACTGTAAGACATGAAAGCCATGATGAAAAACATGGACTTCCGCCAAGGCGGTAAATGATTTTTCATAATTAGATTGTTTTGTTGAATAATTGTTAAAGAAAATGAGTATTCAAATAGAGTATTAGTAGCTTTTTCCTCATTTAGTGTAAAGAATTAAATATAAAGACTTATAAAATCTTCCTATTTTTATCTAATTAAACAAGTGTATTATTAAAAGAAAAGGAATATAAACATATTTTTTTATGATTTTTCAAAATGCATAGCATCAATTATTGCTTTAATCTTACGCTCCTATTAAAATAATGCAACCGATTTAAATTTAAAATAGCCTATGCATATGTCTTTATTGAATTAGTACTAAATGACTATAAAAATCTACGCATAACATAGATCAAATGTAGCCCTCCAGTACTTTTTAGGCTAAAAGTTTATATTAAAGTTTGGAAATGATTAGGTTTGTAACTTATGTAAATTATAATTCCAAAATTGCTATACGTTTAGCATACCTGATTCATTGATCATGAAAAATCCTGAAGTAAAAATTTATGCTGGCCCCGATTCTCTTGACGACTTCAATATAGAAGAAGTGTACAAGATGGCTGAGATCAAAGCTCAAGGTAAGCCTGCACTTTATGGTGCCAGAACTGTCGGGCTGAAGTCTCGTACTAATTTTGATATGGAAAATTCTGACGCAGGATTCATGGGCTATGATTTTGAGGCGATTATGCAAAACTTCAATATTTTCGGCCATGGCGGTAATGCGGATGATCTTGTGGAGTTGCCCACTGTGGTAATGGCTGAAAAGATATATAAAGATACAGGCCTGATTCCTTCTTCTGAAATTATGCTACCTGCTATTCAACTAGCATGTATCAAAAAATCTTTTGCTAACGATCCTTTCCTGGTATGGAACTCAGCGGTAGATCAATTGGGTTGGCACATTCGCCAAATGGCTGGTTTCGCTGAAGAACACGGCTGGATAGTAGGCCTTAAAAACGGTAAGTGGCTGGGTGAAGAATACAAAAAAGCTGAGAGCCCTAACTTTACTGGCAAAACCAGTATTGAAACCGTTTGGGATGGACTGGTTAACTATGCTTCTATTGCGGATGAAACTATACTTATCCAAAGAGGTTGTGACCTGCCTGCTAAAGGTGAATACCGTAATCTACCTATCCACTATACTGCTATGCGTACCAAAAGACGCCATGCTGATCGTAAAATAGCTGCATACTTTGACCCTAGTCACTCTCTGGGCCCTAAAATGAGAGATCAGATTGTGGAGAAAACAGTGGAGGCTATGAAGCTAAAAGTGAACGATGATGAGTACCTATACGATGGCATCCTTATAGAAGTAGGAACTGCTAAGTGTGATACACACCAGCATATTAATCTGGATGAGTTGCAGGAACTAGTAGATCAGATCAGCGAATTCAGAACGCTCTCTGGTAGAAGACAAGAAGTCACCGCTAAGCAAGGTGCCTAAAAAACAATAGTTTTAAAATAATAAAGCCCCAGTTTGGGGCTTTTTTTTGAATCATATCTTTTATAATAAAGATGTATAAATCGCAGGAGCGTAACACTAGCTACATTTTTTAGCTTAGACTTGTTAGCTTACTTTAGCTGCTAAAGCTTCTTCTATATATTTAAAAGTAGATAGTACATCAGGTTCACCATTAACAACTGCTACATCGTGCTCAAAATGAGCAGAGGGGCGGCCGTCAGCAGTAATAATAGTCCAGCCATCGCTTAATTGCTTTACCCTGCGTGTACCCAGATTGATCATGGGCTCAATGGCTAATACTAATCCATTCTTGATTACTGGTCCTCTTCCTCTTTTACCAAAGTTGGGAACTTCTGGTGACTCATGCATTTTTTTACCCAAACCATGTCCTACCAACTCTCTTACAACACCATAGCCATGCTTCTCCGCATGTTGCTGTATCGCAAAAGAAATATCGCCAATTCTTTTTCCAGCTCTGGTTTGCTCTATGCCCAGATCCAGACTTTCTTTCGTTACTTTTAAAAGTTGCTTGATTTCAGAAGAGACCTCACCTACCTCAAATGTATAAGCATGATCACCATAAAAGCCATTTTTCTTTGCCCCACAGTCAATAGAAATTACATCGCCATTTTCTAATGGGCGATCATTAGGTATGCCATGCACAACTGCTTCGTTGAGAGACATGCACAAGGTATTTGGAAAATCATAAAGCCCTAAAAAGCCAGGTTCAGCTCCCTGATCGCGAATAAACTCTTCTGCCAGTTTGTCTAAATATAGAGGTGTAATTCCGGGCTTAATTTCCTGAGCCATCAGGCCTAAAGTTCTGGAAACAATCTGCGCACTCTCTCTCATCAGCTCTATCTCTTCAATACTTTTATAATGGATCATGCAATATCGGCTTATCTGTGAATGTATGTAATTACAATAGTTATTAACGCAAAAAAGTTTTGAGAATAGCCTCCCAAAACTTTGGCAAAGTTAATATAAAAAATGCAATAGAAAATCAGCTAGCCCATACATAAGGCTAAGAGATAGTATAAGCTGGTTTTATTGTATATCGTCTAGACAGACCCGAGCTTTTGCTGAAGCTTTCTCATCTCTTCTGCCATACTTGTTATTTTACCCTGTATATCGTCCAGCTCGTAATTTACTTCGGGCAAATGAGATCTTAGATGCCACTCTACTCTCCAAAGTTGCATAATCTGACCTTCCTGCAATTCGTAAGGCTCATGCTTGGGGTTATCGGAAAGACAACGAATAGAACCATATTGCTGTAGTCGGTTTTTCACTCTTTTTACCTGAATACCTCTTTCTTCAGAAACAACTACGTATACTGCACCATCGTTAATATAGCGGTAATCACTTTTATCTAACAGACGACAAATTACCCAATCGTCTTCGCTTAAGGTAGGCTCCATACTATCCCCACTGACCTGTACAGCATAACAAAGTCCATCTTTAAGCATGTAGGTAGGCAGCTGTATGCTTTCCTGCGCTTCAAACCACTCCTGAGACTCGTAGCCAGTCAGATAATTTGCAGCAGCTTTATGATTAATGAGAGGTACAGTAGTATTTCCTTCTGTATCTTGTGTGGCTACAACAATAACTTCAGTAGCACGGTCTTCATCTTTTTCTCCAGAAACAGATTGAGCATGAAAAGGCTTTCCTTTTCCAGTGATTACATACGCGCTATTTATTCCAAATCGTTGAAAGGCACGATTTAAAATCTCTAGCGTTACTGAGCGGCGATTGGCCTTGATATCCCCAAGGTTAGAAGGAGAAACATCTATACTAGTCGCAAACTCCCTGTCAGAATGCACCTGCTTACTTTTTTTAAGCATATTAATACACTCAAAGAAGCGCTCATTTACAAGATTTTTATACTGATTATCAGGCATTTATTTATAGTATACTTTATTTAAGAATTATTTTCCTTGCAATATACTTTATTAAAGCATATACTTGTACTTATAGCAAGTACAAATATGGAAAATATCAGGGACATAAAAAAGCATCTTCAGCAAGAAGACTATTTAGAAATCAGTAAAATCACAGGATACTCACCTGAGTACATTAAAAACTGTGTTAATTATCGTAGAAACAATCGTTTGATTGTGATGGCAGCACAGGAAATATTAGTTTCCGCACAGCAAGTTTAATAGTTTACTCCCAAATACCCGGAGGTAAAATTTCTAATACGTGTTGGTCAGGATCATGGAAGTAAAACGAATACAAATTATCCTTCCAGTGCTGTTCATGCAGTATGCTTATATTCTGCTCTTTTAGATAGGCTTTCCATACCTCATACTCTTTAAGATCAACCTCAAACGCCAAATGCTGCTGTCCATAGGCAAAATGCGGAGGAAGTTTAGTTTCACTTTTGGTCACTTCTGGGAGAAAACACAGCAACACACTACTACCAGCTTTAAAGAATACATGCCTACCTTCTACAAAACTTATAAGTTCAAACCCCATAAGCTTTTCATAGAATTGGCGTGTTTTTGCCAAATCGCTAACATATAAGCAGTTTTCTTTTATTTGATGTACCTTCATAAAAAAAAACAGAAAGCAATTAGCTTTCTGTATATTAAAACTGTCCTAGTTTTCTCTGACCAGCTCAAAATAGCGATCAAATATTTTTCTATCCAATAATATGGTAGGCTTTCCCCTACCCCAATCTGTTGAAACTTCATACAAGCCATTATAAGCTCTACCGATATAAGCCTTATCTGGCTCGAACCCCAATAGGCCATTGGCTCCCTGAGGCTGCTTGCTACATTTGAATGATATTTGAAACTTATCCATTACTCTGTTGTATTTTCTCACCATAGCTCTATCAATTTTTGTGCAAAACAATTTATAAGTTACATGCCTATGTTTAGTAGGTAGTTTAATTTGTCATAACTAATATAGCACAATTATTATAATTTAAAATACTTTAAACAACCTTATAACATAAAAACAATACTTTTTTGTCAAATATTATCATAAAATAAATAATGATATAGTTATAACTACTCATAAATATTTACAATAAGCTATATTTATTACGTGGTTGTGAGGGTATGTATCAGCAAAAAATATATGATAGGAACTGACAGAAATTTCAAATATTTATAAACATGCACCTTACTACAGAAGTTGTTAAAGAGGTATCTGCTTATTAATCAACTTCTTATATTTTTAAAGAAGTTGATTGTTTTAGGCAGCTTCAATAAGCTACATAATCAAATTAAAAAGTAGCTTTTGTACAGTTATAAGATTATGGGAAAAGCCTAAAAAAATTGATGTAGACTTTTTTCTACACTTTCCCCATAAGTGAGCAACATTTTTTAAATCTAAATTCTATTTTTTATGAGTACTATGGAAAGAAATAAAGAAATAACTAATACAATCAATGAATTGATTGCTATTTGTGCAGAAGGTGAAAGAGGTTACAAACGTGCTTCTGAACAGGTAGAAGTACAGGATTTTAAGACTATTCTCTATCGCTTGTCTCAACAAAGAGCTCTATTCCGCGGAGAGTTGGAAAATGATCTTATCAAAGATTTTGGAGAGGAAGCTAAAGGTGACGATTCTATTTTGAGTAAATTACATAGAGGATGGTTAGATTTTAAAGCTGGACTTAGTGGCAATGATACCAAAGCTGTATTAGATGAATGCATACGCGGAGAAAATCATGCTATTGAAAAATATACCGATGCCCTAAGAGGAAAATTGCCTGCATACCTGGAAGAAAAAGTGCAGGAGCAACTTAAAATGATTAAGGGTACTAAGAGTCAGTTACTTGAATTTGAATCAGAGATCACACATTCATAATTTAAATTTGAAACAGATTACTAAAGCAAAGGCAAAGTCCTTTGCTTTTTTATGATATCTATCAAATGTTATAAGAATGGATCTATTTACGATTGTAGTTGATATTATCAACTATCCTTTCCGTAAGTTTAAGTCATTTGTAAAGAAAAAACTAGGCTGGGTAGGCAAACCAATCATCCAACCTTATAGGGGTTATGGCAACCATTACCAGTTTTTTATAAAAGGGCGAGTTATTGAAGATACAGGTTTATCTCAGCCAGAAGAAAGTGATAGCCTGTGGCAAAACCTACTGGCTATGATCAAGCGGTACAGTAGCAGTGGCATATCTGAGGTTGAGGTGTATGCAGAATTTAATGGTGAGACTAAAAAGTATGTTACTGACGATGATGGTTTTTTTATAGTTAACCAAGTAGTTCCTCAAGGTGTTATCAATGACGAAGATTGGCAGCCAATACGCTTTTATATTAAGAGAAATGATCGCATCTATACCGAAAGCGTAGGCGAAATATTGTTAACAAGAAAGAAAGCACAGTTTGGCGTAATAACAGATATTGATGATACACTATTGATCTCGCACGCCACCAATATGAGGAAAAAGCTGCGCCTCATGTTATTTAAAAATGCTAAAACTCGTCTTCCCTTTGATGGTGTAGCGGCATTTTATTGCGCATTAGAAAAAGGCACTCAAAATAACGATGAGAAAAATTTTAACCCTTTTTTCTACGTATCCAGCAGCGAGTGGAACCTCTATGATTTATTAACTGACTTTTGTCTTCACCATGATTTACCAAAAGGCCCTTTTTTACTACGTGAAGTAAAAGTATCACTGAAAAAAATCTGGAAAGCAGGTGGAGGTAACCATAACCATAAACTGGATAAAATACGTCATATTCTGAACCTGCACGAAGAAAGAGAGTTTATTCTGATCGGTGATAGCGGGCAGCACGATGCCGAAATTTACAGCCAGATTGTAAAAGAATACGCTGAAAGAATTAATACAATTTACATAAGGGATGTAAAGCGCTCCAGACACGATGCCGTACAAAAAATTGCAGACTCTTTAAAAGAATATAATACAGAAATGATTTTGGTAGAAGATACAGAAGCTGCAGCCGTAGATGCGATAAAAAAGGGTTATTTACCACCAAAAGCACTTAAATCTATTGTAGACGAAAAAACTTTTAATAAAAGGATGTCTAGTGATCTGCAAATAGTACTAGACAGAATGGTTAATCAGGAATAGTAAAACATTAGCTACCAGGTATGATGATCTGAAAAGCGTGTTTTTCTATACGAACACTTACTTCTTCTGGATAGCCTTTAATTTCACCATCAATTTGAAGCACTTCTTTTTGAGGGTTTTGAATAGTAATCTCTCTACACGAAAGAATTTTGATGTAGGGAGAAGTCTTTAAGCTACCTTTAAACATATGGTAGGCAATTGAGAGAATTGCATAGCGAGGAAACGGCTTTACGATACATATCTCAAACTTGCCATCATCTATACGCCCTACTGGGTTTACTACCGCCCCAGTACCATATTGCCGGGCGTTGGCTATCACTACCATATGAGCTTTCTTCTTAAACTTATGCCCCTTAATCTCAAAGCGAAATTTTTTAGGCACAGTTTGAAAAATCTCTCGCATAAACTGCTTAAAATAACCTAGTTTACCCCTGATTTTTTCTTCTTCAAATCTTTTTACCACTTTGGCGTTCAGACCTATATCGCTTAAATGTAGACAAAGGTGTTTATCATTAATTATTAAAGCATCTACAGCCTGTTTCTTGCCTTCAATCAGAAGCCTGGTAGCTTGCTCAGGATTTTCGTTTATTCCTAATTCTCTGGCCAATCCATTTGCAGAGCCCAGAGGAACAATACCAAACAATACATTTCTATCTTTAATGGTATCTGCTACAAAGTTACATGTACCATCCCCTCCTACAGCAACCACCACATCGGGCTGATACGCATTCATTGCTTCTAGGGCATATTCACGATCTTCATCTACTCCTTTGGTTTCGTAAATCTGATAGCTTTTTTTATGGCTACCCAGTATCTCTTTAACTTTTTGCAAATACTTAGACTTATCTACACCACCAGATATTGGATTGATGATAAATAAAAACTTTTCTCTGTTCATAGGTTGTAAAGCGCCATTTTTAGCCCTTTTACTGAAAGTAACTTTTGTTTCAGACAAAAAAAAATCAGGGCAAACACCCTGATTTCTCATAGTTTATGTATTAATGATTAGCTATCGATCTCGCTCTGAATGTTTTGCTTCAGATCATTCCAAGACTCGTTAAGATCTGCTTTCAATTCATTCCAGTTATCTTCAGTAGCGTTTTTAACTTCTTCAAGATCGCTGTTAAGTTCATTTAATTCTTCTTCCATTTCAGCTTTAGCGTCTTCAGAAGCATTTTCCATGTCGTTTTCTACTTTGCTAATTCTGTTCTGAATAGCGGCTTCCCACTCTTCCTGCTCCTGCTCCCAGTTAGCTTCCATTTGCTCCATGTCATTGTCTTCCATAATATCAGTGTCTTCCATTTGGTCACCTGCGTTGTTCTGGTTAGGTGAGTCGCACTGAGCGAATAAAAACATTGAAAAAACTGAAGCAAGTACTAATGATGCTACTTTATTGAAATTGGTTTTCATGTCTGAAAAAGTTTGGTTTAATAAAAAAATTGTGTGTAAATATTATAATCAAAAAAGATCTAAAAAGTTTACCTAAAGGACCATTGAATTTCCTCCGTCCTATCAAATATCTTAATTTCAGGTAACAAACAGCTTAAAAAGTGAGGAATCAAAAAAGTACTTATTCGTTTTACAAGCTTATTTAAAGCTGAAAATTGATTTTTTACTTTTTTTAGAAGATCTATGCATTCCTTTGCTAATTGCTTCTGCAAGACCATCAATGTTTTTGTTAATTGATTTTTCAAGGTCTTTGCGAAACCTATTGCTGTCTTTGTTAAACCTTTTACGAGTTTTAATTCCTTTATCAGGTGCTGTTAATATACCTGTGGCTACACCTGCTAAAAGTCCTACTACAATTCCTGATATAAGTCTCATACTATTGGTCTGGTTTATTTGTTTAGCAATATATACTGTAAATGCCGTGCCAATTCCATGTATAAAACTGATAATACTCTAAAAATGGGCTTTCTGGCGAATTACAGGGCTTTTTTTATAGCTTAAAAGTATTCTTTCAATACGCTAGGCTTGTTATAGCCAGCTTTTTCCGAGGAAAGTATTCTACATTATGTGGAACACTTTCTAAAAATAAGGATATTCATTTTTATTAAGCGTATACAAACATTTAAGGGGCTTTTGTTCTTATAAAAAAGAGACTTGCAAAAGTGAGTATCACATTAATTATAAATCATTTTTTTAACTCAAATTTGAATAGTATGTCATTATTATCAATTATTCTGGCAATTTTTTTACCACCATTAGGCGTAGCGATGAAGTATGGTTTGTCCAGCAAATTTTGGATCAATCTGATTTTAACATTAATCGGATGGTTACCCGGCGTTATTCACGCATTTGTGGTATTATCTCGCTAGGCAGCATTAAATTATAAATATTGTAAAGGACTGTATAAGCGCAGTCCTTTTATAAAGTTTTCTAATTTGAATAAACCTTTACAATTAATACAAGATGAAAAAGCCTAAAGAGTTCTTGAAAGAACATACCGACGACGACCAATTCAAAGAGTATATGGTGAGTGGACTAACTCTAGTTTCCGCAATAGTGGTAAGGCGCCTGATCAAATATTTATGGAAAGTTAGCACTAATACCGAGCCACCAGAAAATCCTGCTTCTAGGAATGTCTCCTGGAAAGAAGCTTTTCTATTTACGGTACTTACCGGTATTATGGTAAGTGTAACTAAACTACTAATCCGTAGAAATGTGGCCGTTGGTTTAGAAGAACATTATTAATAATTATCAAATCTACACACAAGCTTGCTGGCACTTTTTGAGTGTCAGTAACTTTTTCTCCATTATAAGTTTTAGAGCAGTGCAAGAGATCGTAGAATGCCCGGACAATCTGGTGTATATATCCCATGCCGAAAAGGGATATACCCGAATTAAAAGAGGAAGAGGATTTAGCTACCATTTGCATAATGGAGACAGAATAGAGAATCCTAAAATCGTTGAGCGTATCAAGGCACTAGGAATCCCGCCCATGTGGAAAAAAGTATGGATATGCCAGGATCCTAATGGTCATCTGCAGGCGACAGGCTACGATCAAAAAAACCGCAAGCAATATATTTACCATCAGGATTGGGTTACTTTTCGTAACCTGGCCAAGTTTAATCGTATTAGAGAGTTTGGTTTAGCCCTACCTTCCATTAGGGAGTACACCTCGGCTCATCTTCAGGAAAAAGGCTGGCCTAAAGAAAAAGTGATCTCTCTGGTAATTCAAATGATGGACGAATATCATATTCGTATAGGTAACCAATACTATAAAGAGCAGAATGAAACATTTGGCGTTACTACCCTCAGACGAAAGCATCTTGATTTTGAACAAGGTGTAGGTAGACTGGAATACAAAGCCAAAAGTGGAAAATACAGAAAAATTAATCTACAAAACAACCAACTCACTAAACTGGTCAAAGAATGCGCTGACCTGCCAGGTTACGAAATTTTCACCTATCGGGATGTTAATAAGAAGTACCAAAGTATTAGTTCTCAGGATGTAAACGAACATCTGCACCAAATTGCCGGAGAATCATTTTCCTGCAAAGATTTTAGAACCTGGGGAGGCACCATTATGACAGTAGAGAAAAGGGAAATTGCTCTTGAAGAGATTAAAGAAAACCCACGCCTAAAGCTGGAGTCTACGCTTGTAAAAAAAGTAGCTCAGGAGTTGGGCAATACCCTGAGTGTCTGTAGAGAATACTACATGCATCCTTTAATCTTAGAAAAAGCTGTGCTGGAGGATTTTGATGCTAAAGCTTATATGAGTAAAAAAAAACTGAAACTAAGTAATAAACACAAGAGCTTACTCAGAGAGAGCGAAACAGTGGTTTTAAATATTTTAAATGAGTTTGACTGTAAAGCTACTAAGTAGCATTTAAATTAAAACTAACGGCATTGCACTACGCTAAAAAAAGCCGCTTTAGTTATACTAGAGCGGCTTATAATTTAAATTTCTACTTTAGTTTAGTGTACCTCGTGCATCCAACGATTAAGAAGCGGGGACAAGAGAACGACAACTACTGCACCACCAAAAGCAACATAAGCGACCGACTCAAAACCGGAAGTGTAAAGCTCCAGAGTTTGTAGCGAAGAAACCTCTTCTCCCGAAGCCAGATTATCAATAGCCAGACGCTGGCCTACAAAGCCCACAATCTGAAAAGCGTAGGCAGACGATAAGAACCATACTCCCATCATAAATGCTACAATTGTTTGTGGAGAAAGGTCTGTAATTTTAGATAAACCTACCGGATAGGTAAACAGCTCGCCTAAAGAAAGACAGAGGTACATAAGCACCAGATATACGAAAGGTACCATACCCTGTGCGTCTGCTGCACCTTTGCTGAGGAATAGAATGTAAAAACCAACGCCTAAAAGAGCTAAGCCTAACGCAAATTTATAAGGAGTTCGGGGGTTAATGTTCACCTTGGCTAACTTTACCCAAAGGGCAGATACTGGTATAGCCAGTAAAATAATAAACAATGGGTTTAGCGCATTGGTAGCAGCTGCGTTATCAAACAACCATACATCTAGTACAACATTTCTTTCAGAGAAGAGAGTAATTATGTTTCCAGACAGTTCATGGAACCCCCAGAAAAGTGTCATGAACACCGTTAGAAACATCGCTACTGCTAACTGTTTACGTGCTTTTGAGTCAATATTGTACATTACCCAGCCTATATAACCTAATATGAACAAACTAAGAGCATAGAACAAGAGGTTAACAATAGTTACTTTTCCCATAAAGCTGGTGCCTCCGGCAATAAACTGATAAGAAGATAACAAAATAGCTATTATCGGTACAGCTACCAGTGATAATATCCACACCCAGCGCTCAGTTGAAATACCATACTTGCGAATGGCTAATTTGGAAGGTACGGGAGGTAATCCATGGTTTAGGAATACACCATTCTGCACCCCTTGTCTGAAGAAGATAAGTCCGGCCACCATTCCTATACCCGCCAGACCAAAGCCATAGTGCCATCCATACTTTGCACCTAACCAACCACATAATATGGGAGATAAAAAGGCGCCAATATTAATTCCCATATGAAATATGGTAAATCCAGAGTCTTTACGGGTGTCACCCTGAGGGTATAGCGCCCCTACAAAAGTGGATATATTAGGTTTAAAAAAACCATTACCTACAATAATAAAGGCCAAAGCCAGAAAAAAGGCGATATTATTTTCAATAGCCAGCACAAAATGCCCAATGGCCATAAATATACCTCCCAGCATAATAGACTTACGATAGCCCAGAAGCTGGTCTGCTATACGTCCACCTATAAGAGGTGAGGCATAAACCAGAGAGCCATAAGAAGAATATACAATAGCGGAAACAGTATCGCGATTTGCCAGGGCTTCAAAAACCTGCTGTACCATATATAAGGTGAGCAGCGCACGCATACCATAGAAGCTAAAGCGCTCCCATAGCTCCGCAAAAAAGAGGTAAAAGAGACCTTTAGGGTGCCCAAACATTTGGGGCGGAGTTTTATCAGAATTTGGGTTAACAGGATTATTTTGTTGCGAATTATTATCTGCCATATACTATTTAATTATATTTTGTTTGAATCTTACCACACTTTCTGCTCATCTACCTTTCGTATTAATTCGCTTTAAGTCTAATGTTGTTTTGGTATTGAAAGGTATATAAACAGCAAATGCTGGCATATATGTACCAGCATTGCTAAAATAATTTTACAACTTAGGTCGGTGTAGGCCAGTTAATAAAAGCTGCTTACACATTCTCTCTTACTGCTTGTTTCTAATTTCTGCTACCTGCTCAGCATTAACTTCACTTGAGTTGTTACCGAACGACTGGCGCACGTATGTTAACACCGCAGCTACTTCATCATCAGACAAAAAGTTGTGTGGAGTCATAGCACTGTTGTAGGTTTCTCCTTTTACAGTAATTTCACCCTGAAGACCATTGAGTACAATAGAAATAAGCGTATCAGTCTCACCATTTACCCACTCAGTCTCTTGCAAGGGAGGAAAGGCTCCAGGTACACCACTACCATCTTTCTGATGACATGCAATACAGTACTGACTGTACACTTTTTGTCCCACTTCCATTTTTTCTGAAGAGACAGTACTGGCAGTACTTTCCTCTGTGGCTGGGGCATTGTCAGTGCTTTGTGCACTTTCACTTTCTGTTGCGCTGCCGCTTTCACTTCCACCAGAGCAAGCCACCAGGTAGCTCATGCTGGCGGCTACTAAAAATAGGCTAAGTTTTTTCAAGGTAATATCCAATTTAAATTAAATGATTGGGGAAAATTACAAAAAATCCCAAAGCTCGCAAAGCCCTGGGATTTTCTCTATTAGTATAAAAGGTGTTACAAGACTAACGCATAGCTAGCTGGCTTGCTCCTTCGTGGAATACTCTCCAGATACGCCCCTTGGTATCGTCGCTGATATAGAGAGAGCCATCAGGGCCAATGGCTAAGCCAGTTGGTCTGAACTCTGCATCGGCAGGGCTTTCTACATCGCCACCACTACCTGCAAATTCATCGGCAAAACGAACATAATCTCCGCTTGGCATACCATCCTTCATAGGTACAAAAACCACATTATATCCTCTTTGAGGAAGTGGCGCACGGTTCCAAGAACCATGAAAAGCTATAAACGCACCTCCCTGATACTCTTCAGGAAACTGGTCTCCCGTATAAAACACAAGATCGTTAGGAGCCCAGTGTGCAGGAAATACCATAATAGGATCTTTGGCACTTTCGCATCTTCCTACTTCTTCGCCATTACCCCCATATTCCGGGCTAAGTAATTTTAAGTCCTGGTTAGGATCGTAGTAGCAGAAAGGCCATCCAAAATCATCTCCTTCGTCTACTTTTAAAAACTCTTCTGAAGGTAACTCCGCACTGGTAGAATCATTGAAATATTCTGGCCAAAGACTGCTAAGCTGGTCTCTACCGTGTTGTAAGGCATACAACCCATCTACATTTGTGTTCCAGTCTAGAGCTACTGCATTTCTGATACCAGTTGCGTAACGAATACCATCATCCTGACTTTGATTTAGCTTGTTAGCATCAAATCTCCAGATACCTGCCTGCTTTTCTAGTTGAGGACAGGGGTCCATACCCGGAGAACCAGGAGTACGCATTTTTTCCTGACAAGCGTTGGATGGGGCACCAATGTTTACATAAATATGTCCACTATTATCAAAAGTTATAGTTTTATCTGCATGTTGCTGTTGCTCAGGGAAGCCATCAATAACTACTTCTGACTCACCGCTGGGGGTTAGTGCATTATCGTCTAGTTGAACACGATAAACAGTCGTATTAGAAGCATAGTATAGATAATTCTCATGAATGGCGATACCTGAACCCTCCACGTCTTCTCCAAAATATTCCTGTACATCTGCTCGCCCATCACCAGTAGTGTCTCTTAATGCAAGTACACCACCATTTTTGGGCTCTCTAACCTTAATATAAATATCACCATTATCGCGAATGGCCATATGGCGGGTTTTGCCAAGATTATCAGCGACTACATAGGCTTTAAAGCCGTTCTCTAGAGAAATAGAACCATTATCTTCATCTGCAACAAACTCAGGTTTGGCCTCAGCATCGGACTTTTGTTCCTCCGTGGCTGTATTATTTTCACAAGCCCAGAGCAGTCCGGCACTGAGCGTAAGCATACAAAGACGCAGGCAATGCCTGTAAAGAGCTGTTGATTTTGGAAATGAAATCATGTGCTTTTTCATAGTAAAAAATGGATTGATAGTTTGTGTAATTACAAAATAAGCAATGAATCGCTTATTCTAGAATATTTAGAGGTGTTTAAAGTTTTTGCATAAACATAAGGTGAAAGCATAGCATCGTCAACAGGCTTGAGCCTGCAATCTAACCCAGACCAGTATTAAAAGTTTTTTTAGCTATAATTAAACCTAACACTTTCGCATACGTTATTTGTTTATACAATTATTCCAATGTATTTAATTGTTCTGAAAAAGAAAACTAAACACTATTATAATGAGTAAGAATCAAGCTTTGTTACAAAAATATACAATGAATGATCTGGAGCTGAAAAACCGTGTGGTTATGGCTCCTATGACCCGTAGCCGTGCTGATAACCCGGGCAATGTACCCACCCGCGAATTGCAGGGAGAGTACTATAAGCAAAGAGCCTCTGCAGGGCTTATCATCACTGAGGGTTCACAAATTTCTCCACGTGCTGTAGGTTATATTAATACCCCAGGTATACATACGCCGGAACAGGTAGAAGGGTGGAAAGAAGTAACTCAGGCAGTACACGAGGCGGATGGAAAAATATTTTTACAGCTCTGGCATGTTGGGCGTATGTCGCACCCCGATTTTCATAACGGAGAACTTCCTCTAGCCCCTTCTGCGCTCAACCCAAATGCTCAATCCTATACACCTCAAGGGTTTAAAGACACCGTAACTCCCAAAGCTATAAGCCTGGAGGAGATTAAAGAAACTATTCAAGATTTTAAACAAGGTGCTAAAAACGCCTGGGAAGCCGGCTTTGATGGCGTAGAAATTCACTCTTCCAACGGGTATCTACTACACCAGTTTTTTAGCAGTACCTCTAACACCCGAACAGATGAATATGGAGGAAGCATAGAAAACCGTGCCCGCATCCTTTTTGAAATTATCGACGAAATTAAAGAAGTAATGCCTGAGAATAGGATTGGGTTACGCCTTAATCCTTCTCTACATGGCGTATTTGGCATGGAGCTTAATAAGGATACTATACCTACTTTTGATTACATTGTTAAAAGACTCAACGAATACAATTTAGCCTATCTTCATCTTTCTGAGCCTTTTACTGATGTTTCTAATGTACCCTATGCAGAAACACAAATTGCCAAGCGTTATCGTCCAATTTATGAAGGCACATTGATTATCAACACAAATTTTGATCAGGAGAAAGGAAACAGAGTGATAGAAGAAGGAGATGCTGACCTGGTAGCTTACGGTAAGCCATATATCTCTAATCCTGATTTGGTTGAGAGATTTGAAAAAGGTGCACCACTCAATGAATGGGACAGCGATACTTTTTATGTACCCGGTAAAAAAGGATACCTGGATTACCCTACTCTACAAGAAGTAGAGAGTTGATTTGGTTTTATGCTTAGTCGATTATTAACGGAAGCTCCTGAAAAGGCTTCCGTTTTTTTTGTGTGTCTGATATTTGTACAAAAGTTAGAGCTTTAGAACCAACTAATCCCTCACATATTTGCAGTAGCGCAATCTATTTACATATTTGTATAGCTAAAGCTGTACTAATACTAACGAGTACTGCATACAACAACCTAAATCTAGTTCTATCATATTATGGATGTACAAATTTGGACCTACATCATCGTAGGCCTAACCTTCGCGCTCTACATTGGCATAGCCGTGTGGTCTAGAGCAGGATCTACTAAAGACTTTTATGTAGCTGGCGGCGGAGTGCCTCCCCTGGCCAATGGTATGGCAACTGCTGCTGACTGGATGTCCGCAGCTTCTTTCATCTCAATGGCGGGTCTCATCTCATTTATGGGGTTTGATGGAGCTGTTTATCTTATGGGCTGGACGGGCGGCTATGTATTGCTGGCTCTTTTGCTTGCCCCCTATTTACGAAAGTTTGGAAAGTTTACAGTGCCCGACTTTATCGGAGACCGTTATTATTCCGAGCTGGCCCGTACAGTGGCAGTCATATGCGCCCTTTTTGTGTCTTTCACTTATGTTGCCGGGCAGATGCGTGGCGTGGGAGTTGTGTTTTCTCGCTTTTTACAGGTAGATATTGAGTGGGGAGTGGTTATCGGGATGGCAATCGTATTTTTCTATGCTGTTCTAGGCGGCATGAAGGGTATCACCTATACCCAGGTAGCCCAGTACTGCGTACTAATTTTCGCTTTTATGGTGCCTGCTATTTTTATTTCCATACAGTTAACCGGGCATGCTATTCCTCAACTGGGTTTTGGAGCCACTATAGAAGGCAGCGAAACTTTTCTGCTAGACCGACTGGATGGTCTCAATCAGGAGTTAGGTTTTTCTGCCTATACAGATGGCAGCAAAAGTATGATGGATGTTTTTGCGATTACCGCGGCACTTATGGTGGGTACAGCTGGCTTACCACATGTGATTGTTCGTTTTTTTACCGTACCCAAGGTAAAAGATGCAAGGATTTCCGCCGGCTATGCCCTTGTCTTTATTGCCATACTGTATACTACAGCTCCGGCCATTTCGGCATTTGCACGGGTAAACCTGATAGAAACAATTAACAATAAAAGTTATAGTGGTATACCCGAATGGTTTAAAAACTGGGAACAGACCGGGCTACTTGCCTGGGTAGATAAGAATGATGATGGTAAGGTACAATATTCTAATGGAGCGGTTATTAATGGCATTACTCCTGAGTTTGTAGAAGGGCAAAATGGTACTTACGGACAGCGACTTGTCAATAATGCTGATAAATCCTCTGCCAACGAACTGTATGTAGACCGTGATATTATGGTATTGGCCAACCCGGAAATAGCAAACTTGCCCAACTGGGTAATTGCTTTGGTAGCCGCGGGTGGCCTGGCTGCGGCACTTTCTACAGCCGCTGGACTTTTGTTAGTCATCTCAACTTCTGTAGCGCACGATCTAATAAAAAAACAAATTCTACCAGATATTAATGAGAAAGGTGAGCTAATAGTTGCTCGTCTGGCAGCAGCGGTGGCGGTAGTTATCGCTGGCTACTTTGGCATCAATCCTCCCGGCTATGTAGCAGCAGTAGTAGCTTTGGCTTTTGGATTGGCCGCTGCCTCTTTTTTCCCGGCTATTATTATGGGCATCTTTTACAAACGGATGAATAAAGAAGGAGCTATCAGTGGTATGATAGTAGGCTTGCTATCCATGATTTTCTACATCCTTAAATTTAAATTCAACCTGCTGGGTGGTGGAACCGAAGCCGAGTGGTGGTTTGGTATCTCTCCAGAAGGATTTGGCTTTATTGCCATGCTGATCAACTTTGCTGTTTCGCTTATAGTATGCCAGCTCAGCCCCGCTCCTCCAGCTAGCGTACAGCAAATAGTAGAAGACATCAGATACCCGAGAGGAGCTGGAAAAGCAACTTCTCATTAAGATGCAAGCCCCTAAACTCTTTTGATTGCGTTGATTAATTGCTAATATTAGCGGTGCAAAAGACTAATTTTTTAACAAGACCTAATTAGATACAACACCATGAGTCACAAAATCCAAACGCTGGCAGGATATATTCATGATTATGACAGAAGCGTACAACAACCAGAAAAATTTTGGTCAAGAATTGCTGAATCATTTTACTGGCGCAAGAAATGGGACAAGGTAGTAGAATGGGATTTTGAGAAACCTGATGTAAAGTGGTTTCTTAACGGAAAACTCAACATTACCGAAAATATTTTTGAAAGGCATCTTTTTACTCAGGGCGATCATCCGGCCATTATCTGGGAGCCCAACGAACCCGACGAAGAGCATAAAACCTTAACACTCCGCCAGCTCTACGAAGAGACTTGTAGATTTGCTAACGCCCTGAAAAAAAATGGCGTAGAAAAAGGCGATCGTGTCATCATTTATATGCCTATGGTGCCTGAGGCAGCTATAGCGATGCTTGCCTGTGCCCGCATAGGCGCAGTACATTCAGTGGTATTTGCCGGCTTCTCTGCCTCTTCACTCGCCGATCGTATTAACGATTGCGAAGCTAAGATGGTACTAACCTCTGATGGTAACTTCAGAGGTTCTAAAAATATACCCGTAAAAAAGGTAGTAGACGAAGCTCTGGAAAATACCAGCACCATAGAAAAAGTAATTGTACTGAGCCGTACCGGTGCAGAGGTAGAAATGAAAGAAGGGCGTGATATCTGGTGGCAGGATGCGATAGAAGGTATGTCACCGGAGTGTAAAGCAGAAGAGATGGATTCAGAAGATATGCTCTTTATCCTCTATACCTCAGGCTCTACCGGCAAACCCAAAGGAGTAGTACATACCTGTGGGGGCTATATGGTCTATACAGATTATTCTTTTCAGAACGTATTTCAATACAGCACCGGAGATGTATACTGGTGTACTGCCGATGTAGGCTGGATTACAGGCCACTCATATATTGTTTACGGCCCACTGCTCGCAGGAGCCACTACCCTGATGTACGAGGGGGTACCCACCTACCCTGATGCAGGAAGGTTCTGGCAGATTGTAGACAAATTTAAGGTAAATCAATTTTATACAGCACCTACCGCTATACGGGCGCTACAGGCACATGGTACCGAGCCTATACAACCCTACAAGCTAGACTCTTTACGAGTGATAGGTTCTGTAGGTGAGCCGATTAACGAAGAAGCCTGGCACTGGTATCATGATCATGTAGGTAAAAACCGCTGTCCTATTGTAGATACCTGGTGGCAGACAGAAACTGGAGGCATCCTCATATCTCCTATCGCAGGAGTTACACCTACCAAACCATCGTATGCTGCGCTTCCCCTACCTGGTATACAGCCAGTCATTCTGGATAATGAAGGCAACGAGCTGAAAGGTAATAGTGTAGAGGGTAACCTTTGTATTAAATTTCCCTGGCCATCAATTCTCAGAACAACCTACGGTGACCATGAGCGATGCCGACAGACCTATTTCTCTGCTTTTAAAGGTCATTACTTTACTGGCGATGGTGTTAAAAGAGATGAAGATGGTTACTATCGTATATTAGGTAGAGTAGATGATGTAATCAATGTTTCTGGTCACCGTATGGGAACTGCGGAAATTGAGAATGCTATCAATGAGCACCCTAAAGTGATTGAGTCAGCTGTAGTTGGCTACCCTCATGACATTAAAGGGCAGGGTATATATGCATTTGTAATATGTGACCTTACCGACAGATCAGAAGCCAACCTAAAGCGTGAGATTACGGAGACAGTAAATAAAATTATTGGTCCGATTGCCAAGCCTGAAAAAATTCAGATAGTACCAGGCTTACCTAAAACACGCTCTGGAAAAATTATGCGACGCATTCTCAGAAAGATAGCTCAGGGAGATACTTCCAGCCTGGGTGATACTTCGACTCTACTCAACCCTGACGTAGTAGAAGAGATTAAAGACGGAGCTGTAAAATAGTAGATAAAATAAAATGGAACTTTAGAGGCTGACAGTTTTTGTCAGCCTTTTTTTGTGAAAAAAATGGTCAATATGTGTTTGAAGCAAAATGGTTTTATTTGTTTTGCAGCAAGTCATACTTTTTAAACAAGTGTCATTATGGATCTTGTCTCCGCTGTGATTGGTTTTTTAGTCATGCTGAACCCCTTTGCGCTATTTTTGTATCTTAAACCAGTAATGCAGGACCTGAGCGACCGTCAGTTTTTGGTCGTGTTTTTTAGAGCCTCTATTATCTCCTTTATTATTTTTCTGTTCTTTCTGATATTGGGTGACTTTATCTTTCAGCAGGTCTTTCAGATTTATTTTGAGTCGTTTCGCATATTTGGTGGTATCATACTTTTCTCGTTTGCCTACCTGTTTATCGTAAAAGGGCAGCGAGGATTTTTACAGATTAAAGAAGATCTAAACGATCTCGCTTCCGAGATTGCCCTACCCTTTATGGTTGGTGCCGGTACAATTTCTCTCTCTATTCTTATGGGAGACCATTTAATGATATATGAAAGCATAATCGCTCTTTCTATTATTATGGTAATTAATTTTTTCTTTGTTATTGGACTTAAAGAAATCAGGCAACGCATTACCTCAAAAAAATTCAGAATTGCTTTTGACAAAAATATGGATATACTAACCCGTATTAACGGTTTTTTTGTTGGCGCGATAGGTATTGATATGGTCGTAAGAGGTATAGAAAATCTTGTCAAGTGACTTCCTTACTTAACATTATACCGTTTTTTGCTCTCACTTAAGCTTTTAATGCTGTAAGTTTGTTTGTACCAGTGAGATAATGCTTATATTCAGTCAAACTAAGCATACTCATGATCAGCACTACTAACCAAACTACTCAGCCTGAAGAACAAACTTTACAAAAACCTACTTCTAACCGCTTACTGTCGCTGGATCTATTTCGGGGAGCTACTATGTTTCTTCTGGTAGGAGAAACGACCTCTCTCTATCACTATGTGCTAGACTATAGCACTGAGGGAAGCCTGCTTCATTCATTAGCTTTACAGTTTCATCACCACCCCTGGAATGGACTTCGCTTCTGGGATCTGGTACAGCCCTTCTTTATGTTTATTGTTGGCGTAGCTATGGTATTTTCGCTCCAAAAAAGAGTTCATTTACCAAGCGACTGGAAAAGAGTCCAAAAACACATATTTAAACGCTGTGCCCTTCTTTTTCTTTTTGGCGTTATGCTTCATTGTGTTTACAGCGGCAAACTGGTATGGGAACTTTGGAACGTACTTACTCAGCTCTCCTTTACCATACTAGTGGCATTTTTACTTTTTCGCCAGTCTTTAAAAACACAATTTATCGCCTCTGTTGGTATGCTCGTGTTGACTGAAGTTCTTTATCGTTTTGTGCAGCCCGAAGGTTTTGAGCAAACCTTTGTACAGGGAGAAAACTTTGGAGCCTGGATGGACATAATACTCATGGGAAAAATAAACAATGGAGGCTGGGTTACTATCAATTGCCTACCTACGGCGGCGCATACTATCTGGGGAGTAATGGTCGGCAAAATTTTAATTTCTACCCGTACCGATAATGAGAAACTTAAGCCACTGTTGATTGCAGGAATAATTGGGCTTCTTATCGGTTACGGCCTTGATTTTAGTGGTATAACTCCTATTATTAAACGGATCGCGACTACCTCATTTACAATTGTAAGCGGCGGCTGGTGCCTGTTAGTTTTAGCAGCAACTTACTGGCTTGTAGATGTTAAAAAAGCCAGAACCGGAATATTCTTTTTTAGCATAGTTGGTATGAATTCTATCTTTATTTACCTCTTTACCCAAACTGTGGGCCATCAGTGGGTAAATGATTTTGTAGCTATTTTTAGTGATGGCATTTTCAGTTGGATAGGCCTTGGTGAAAATTTTCTTGCTATTGCAGGAGCAACTCTAAGCTTTGGCTTATATTGGTATTTGTGTTATTGGCTATATAAGCATAAAATTTTCTTCAAAGTATAGTAATCTTACTAGTTGATATTTGGATAAAGCTCTTTCCAAAAAACATTTCTTTGAACCATCTATTGCAACTGATGATTTGACACTTTTTAATTTAAGGTAAAATTGTGCAGAAACGAATTATATACAGGGACTTTGAGTCAATAATTAACCAAACAAGCATAGTATAAACACTTATATGCCAATCGTAAACACCTCAAAAAAACTAACAATAAATAACTAATCGTTACAAACACCATTCTTTTATATAATTTAATTAATTTTAATTATAACTTTTCAAATATTTGTAGAGTAAACGAAACACAGTTACTCTATGAAACAACTCAACAAACTTACTGCTTATGCGATTGCACTAGCAGTAACTTTTTCTGCATGTAAAGAAGACGATGTTGCAGAAAATGACCCAACAACTGGCAAAACAGAAATTCCTGACAGCTTTAGTAGCTTTACTACTGAACAAAACAAAGCTAACTTAGAAGACAATGGGATTGAACTTATTCAGGAGGTAGACGACCTGAAAAACTCCGAGGGAGTAAATGCATCAAGCAGTTTTGCTTACTTCTTAAATAAGTCTGAATCATCTGGTACTAATTCACGTGTCTTTGAGACGTTCAGAATCCTAAGTAGTTTTAGTAAGGGAAAAGCCGATATGCATGACGTTACTACTTCGCTACGTACCACCGCTGAAGAACCTCAAAGTATCCAGGAATTTTATGATACTTATGTGGGTAGAATAGAGTGGAACAGTAAAACCAACGAATGGGATTTTACTGAAGAAGGCGACCAGATAGTATTTGTATTTCCCTCTTCAGAAGAGAAAACAACAAATGATGCCGAATTATACATTCATTCTTATGAAGGTATTGAATCTCCAAATCCTTTAGGAGAAGAATATGAGGGTGACTTGCCTACTAAACTTAAAATGGAGTTAAAAGTAGAGGGGCAACCAGCTTTAAACTATGATTTTTCCGCAAATTATAATCAGGATGGTGAACCTACAAGTGTAAATACAGCACTTTCTATTAGTAACTATACAATTGCTTTTAAAGTTAGAAATGATGGAACTGACGCTGGTGCTGCCTACTCTTTTACTAAAGGAGACAAGACTCTAATGGCTATGGGTGCTGGTGTACAAGGTGAGTTTACGACAGATCATATTAATGAGGTAGAGGCTAGTGAAACAAGTAATGCTGGTGATATTTTCAATGGTGTTAATGCCTACTTCCAACTTATGGATATCAAGATAGCAGGAGATGCTAATATGGAAAAATTGTTTGATGAAGTAGATAGTCTTTATGCTTCTTATGATCATCTAACTTACGAAGAACGTGATAAGCTAGAAAAAGAGAAGTTAGATAAGGAGGCGGAGATTATGAATAAGTATATCAATCTGGTCGTTTTTTATGATAATAAGAAAGAAAAAATCGCCGATTCAGAATTCTATGTTTCCGAAGATGTAGATACTTATTCTTATCAGAAATATAATCAAAGTACTCAGACTTACGAAACAGTAGAAGTGAGTCATACTTACTACTACACTGATCTTCGCTTCATTTTTGCAGATGAGAGTAAGTCTGATATGGAAACTTACTTTGGTGAAGGTTTTAATGAACTGAATGACGAATGGACCAAGCTGATAGAAAGCTTTGAGTAGGCTTTAAATCGCAAAAAGAGTTAGCCATCTGAGGATTCTCAGGTGGCTTTTTTTATTTGCAAAGCTTTTTAGTGAAGGCCTTCCACAAGAATCTAAAAATAACATGCACATTAGCAGAACATGCACAAATAAAGATAAGCTTTCTTAGTTGCAATAAGATATAAGTATTCATAGCAGTAGCTATATCACTGAGATTAAATACGAATATATTTACTCTGCTACAAACCAATAGTAGGAGGCTCCATAGCCGCCCCAAACTCCAAGGGCATTACCTTCAATATTACCAACAACTTCGTTTCCTGAAGCATAAAGTGGATTTTTTGCAGCATAAAGTTCATTTTCCAGATTTTTCCAATACTGATAATGGGTTTCATCCATGGTACAAAACTTAATCATTACTGTATCTCCTGTATGAAAATAAATATCGTCTGTAACTTCACTTAAAGACTCAGACCCACGAAGTAAGCTAAAATCAATAGTTTCTCCGTTAAAGCTTCTATCATCAATTACTGATAAATAAACAGGGACAAAGCTTTTATCTTTGTTTAACCGCTTGGTGAAAATACGGTACTGGTTTCTTTCTGCGACAGGATCAGTATAGCGTAATCTTACTTCACCTACAGAGTCCTGGTCGGCTAATCTTTCAAACCAAATGCTATCCAAACTGGCCGGAGCCGTAACGCTGGTACGAGCAGCATACTCTTCTCCTCCTACCTCCACTTTGAGTTCATAAGTCTCTCCTACCTTACCTTTTATCTGCGTACTCTGGTACACATAAGAAGGAAAAAATTCATCTTCTTTATTTAAAGTTAAAATCTCGGTTTCATCTCCGTTGCTTACTGTTACCTTTGCCGTTGTAACGATTGAGTTTCGTAAAGCGGCTGAATCAATTTTGTCAAAAAAAGCAGCACTTTCCGTAAGTATCACCCGAGCGTATTTGTCTTGTTCTATCCAGCCTTCTACCACAAGTTTGGGTTCATAAGCAGGTAACTCAACATTAATATTCTCCTCACAGGCATTTGTAATCCAGCATATAAGAACCAAAATGAGCATGCTATAGCTCTTTGAACTTTTTACCATTTTGATTAAAAGTTGATGTTATAAGATACTGAAGGAATTATAGGAAAGAGAGACACCTGCTTTGCGCTTACTTCCAGAGAGTATTCTCTTAAACTTCCCTCAATATCAAAATAGATGTAGTACGCATTCATTTTGCTATACACGTTGTATAAAGAGAAAACCCAATAAGCTTTAAGTTTTCCCTGTTGGTTTGGATAGTAAGTAGCAGATAAATCTAAGCGGTGGTAAGAGGGTAAACGATAATTATTTCTACCATTATACTCGTTAACAATATTGCCCTGCATGATATAGCGCGCTACCGGTAGGGTCATGGTATTTCCACTAGATAGAACAAAAACTGAAGAAAAATGCCATTTTGGATTATTGCGATAGCTGAGAGACAGGGATAGATTATGCAATCTATCATACTTAGCAGGAAACAGTTTACCTTGGTTGATATCTTCAAACTTTCTACGAGTACGAGATAGGGTGTAAGACAACCACCCGTTTAGCTTACCTTTAGGCTTCTTAAGCATCCATTCCAGACCATAAGAATGTGCTTTACCAAAATAAAACTTATCATCAAAATTCTGATATTGCCCCTGCCCCGTCAGCACCCCACTCTCATATTCTAACTGCTGTTTCATACTTTTATAGTAAGCGGTAAGTGAGCCCTCAAAATCATATAACAGACGATAATAGCCTAATGAGTACTGTCGCGCTTTCTGAGGCTTCACAATTCTGGAACTAGGTACCCAAACATCTGTAGGCAACGAAACTGAAGACATTGGCGCCATATGAATATACTGCACCGTACGGTCGTAAGCGGCTTTGATTATTGTATTTTTTGAAAGGCTATAGCTTAAGGAAACCCGTGGCTCCGGGACCAGATAATCTGATATCTTCTCGTTTTTACGATATATCAGAGTATCAGTATGGCGTCCATTCGCATCAACACCGTAGTACTGGAAAGGCCCAACCTGTTTGTAATAGCTCGCCCTTAATCCCAGGCCAGCTTTCCATTTTTCGTTAATTACGTGCTCGTAATGTGCGAAAGCTGCTGCTTCGCGTGCATGTAGGTTAAGTACATCTCCAAAATCTAATTGTTGATCTTGCGAGTTTGCCTCCATTGCTCCTGGCATAAAGCGATATTGAATGAGACGACTTCCCAACGTTAGGCTTTGCTTTTGGTTAGGAGTATATACAAACTCCTGATGTAAACCTTTTTCTGCGACATCAGAAGCAATTTGAATACTAAAACTGCTTACGCCCGCATTAAGCCCCATAGCATATTGGCTGCCAAATAGTGTAGTTTCCGAAAACCACTTAGAGGAAAAAGAATGTTGCCACTGTAAAGATATTGCCTGGTTACCCCAATGAATTTCGTTTTGAAAAACATCAAAATTGGCATACCTAAAATGGTCGTTTCCTGCATATGCACTTAGAACTAGTTTGTCTTTATCTGACAATAAATAGTCCCACTTTAAATTAAAGTCATGGAAATAATAATCCGGTCCTGATTTTACAAGCTTGTTGTTCTTTAGCAGCGACTTCTGCAATACATCATAATAGGTCCGCCTGCCTGCTAGCATCAGACTGCTTTTTCCTTTTACTACCGGCCCTTCCAGTTTAAGGTTTGCTGCTACCAAGCCGAGTGAGGCTTTGCCTTTCCAAACCTGCTTATTTCCTGCTTTTGTTTTAACATCGAGCACTGAAGAAAGGCGGCCACCATAATATGCGGGTATCCCACCTTTATCTAGTGTTACTTGCTCTATGGTATTTCCATTAAATACTGAAAAGAACCCAAAAAGGTGGCTGGCATTGTAAATGGTAGCTTTGTCTAAGAGAATAAGGTTTTGATCAACTTCTCCTCCCCTTACGTAGAAGCCCGTGTTACCATCACCGGAGTTTTGTACACCCGGCATCATTTGTACCACTCTCACGGGGTCTACCTCTCCCAGCAAATGAGGCATATTTTCTATGGCTTCTAAATCAAACTGTACACGATCTACCAATTGGGTCAGGCGGTCCTCTGCCCTATTACCTTCTATAACAATTTCTTCAGTTATCAAGGCCTGAGGTGTAAGGCTTATTCGGATCAAGGTATCATCTGCTGAGTGATGTTGATAAGTAAAACCCGCATAGCCCACACAACTAAAGTGTACTTCCTGAGTCTCTGTTAGTTGAATCTGAAAATAACCATCAGCTCTGGTAGAAGTTCCTTCCCCTGCCGCAAGCCAAACATTAACTCCAGGCAAAGCTTCACCACTTTCGGCATCAAAGACATAGCCTTGCAGAAGGGATTGTGCGCCCAGGGGGTTAAAATTCAATAAGAATACCAGTGCCAGCAGGATGCTGAACAGTCTACCTCGCATACTCCATTTTTTGACGCATATTAGCGAAGTATATACTGTACAACAATTTAAGTTTAGGTATACATTACAGAGGCTACATCAGTAAAAGAATAGCACATTATTGCTATTAAAGGCTTATAACTGTTCTTCGTCATTCTCTTGGGTATGGTTCACAACTTCTATCAGTTTGCCATTTCGTGCATAATACTTCCAGGGCCCCGACTTCTCATCCTCTTCAAAATTTCCGCTAGACTCTACATTGCCATTGTCATAGTAATAGGTCCAGGTACCTACCTGCATACCATTCTCCATTTTTCCTTCACCGGAGAGCCCTCCTTCCTTAAAATAATACTTCCACTCTCCATTAGGTTTACCAAATTTGTATTCTCCCTTAGTCTCTAGTTCACCAGTATTGTAATAAGCCAGTTTTACACCTTCCCCATTCTTAAAAGTACCTACCTCCAGGCTATCTCCGGTGATGGTAAAATAAGGGCCTACATTCATGAGCCTTCCCATCTTCCATTCTTCTTCCTGTATAAGCTGACCATTCAAATAAAAAAGCCCCCAAAGTCCATCTTCTTCCCCCATCACAAAACTACCTACAGATTCCAGCTGGCCTTTTTCATGGTACTTAAACCACTGTCCGTTTTCAAGATCCAGTTTGTAAGAACCTTCAGCTATAAGTATACCTTCGGGATTGTAGTACTTCCAGATTCCGCTTTTGAGACCGTTTACATACTTACCGGCGGAGTATACACCTCCGTCTTCGTAGTATGTTTTCCAGACTCCCACTTTGAGATCCGCACTAAACTGACCCTCCACGCTAATTTTACCATTGTAATGAAACTCCTGGTATAAGCTATCCCTGATGTCGTTTTTAAGATACATTCTGGACTTGAGCTGTCCGTTAGGGTAGTAAAACTTCCACTCGCCCTGCGCTTTTCCTTCTTCATAATTACCTACTCCCTTCATACTGCCGTATTCATCAAAAAACAGCCAGCGACCAGTTTTCTCACCACTCTCAAACTGTCCGCGCTGCACAAGCCGGCCATTGCTATTAAAGAAGGTCCAGCGGCCATCTCGTTTACCGTCCTGCAGTTCGCCTCTGCCACGTAAACTATCTATAGGAGTAATACCACTTTGGCTCCAGGCCACCAGGCTGGCCATGCATAAAAAAGCTGTTAGGATGCGTTTCATAAATTTGTGCTCTTAAAGCTAGGTTGTATAGACTTATTCTACTGAATCTACTGTATGCAAAGAAAGTACACTTAGCATTTGTTTAAAAAAACCAAGCGTAAATTCAGGCAGCTTTTGCCACTGCTTAAGTTCCAGTTGGCTCGCTACTTTAATATACGGCATTTCGCTAATTTTAGTGCGTAAATACTCCAGACTGAGGCTCCGGGTTGCTGCATAGTTTTCTTCACTCAGATGATGCTGCCAGGGGTCCGTCCGGTTGATATAAAAGAACAAATTTTCAGTATCCAGTTGATCGGCATTGGCCAAAAGTACAGGCCTAAGCTTATCTAGTGCTGCACCTGATAAGTGCAGGGTTACACTAAAGTAATGCCCCCACCAGAACATAGTTCTAAAGGCAAAGATACTCTGCTTATGAAAAAGTCGGGGATAATCCAAGAGGAGATAAGGGAGAAGCTGGTAGTTTTCTCCCCTGGCTATCTTGCCTGCTTTGTGTTTGGTGCCCTCCGGAAACTCTACTTTCTGTAACCTAATGTATTGCTTAAGCTTGTCTTCGGTGGCTAACAGAAGCTGATTCATCTTCTGATTGATGCTGTGCCGCGTAAGCAAAAAATCAAGGTCTTCAAGGTAGTTTAACTCTTTATCGCTAATGTGAATATCCTGGGGCATAAGCCTTCTTTATCCGTGATTATCTATTCGCTGAATTACCTTAATTACAATTTCATGGTGATCTCCATCTTCGTCCTGTAGGTAAACATTCAGCTGAGGGTTATCAATGTTCGTATTCTTCTTTAGTTCAACAATCTTGTTGTTTGGTAATTGTTCTTCAATCTGATCTTTTAGTTTCTCAATTGCATTTGCAAGTTGAACTTCTAAATGACTTGGATTATATTTTTCAGTTTGCATAGACGGTGTCTTTTTAATGATAATTGTGGTTAATCAGCTCAAACTAATACAAGCAGTGCTACTTTACAAGCAGAAACCTTTCTCTGAGCCTTTCAATGGCTGAAATCATACAGGTTCATTCTGGGGTGCAATCAGGCTGGCGTTGTTATTCTGTACATTGTTCACCTGACGGGACACAGGATAAGCTTTTAAAAGAGCATCTTCAGTGGGCCGTAAAATATCCTGTAGACCCTCATAGTCTTCGGAGTCACTCAACCAGAAGTCAATGGCCTCTGAGGCTAAAATTACTGGCATACGATTATGAATATGGGCTACCGAAGGGCTGGCTGCGGTAGTAATAATACAAAAATCTCCCTGACCGCTTTGTTGATTATGTTCCCAAATACCTGCAAAGACGAATGGTTTTTCGTCTTTCAGACAAATACGGTATGGGATTTTACCTTCTTTGGTTTTCATCCATTCATAATACCCACCGGCAGCCACCAGGCATCGCCTGTGCTGGAAAGCTTTTTTAAAGGTAGCTTTTTCCAGAATGGTCTCTGAGCGGGCATTAATTAGCCTTTTTTTCTCTTCTTTTGCCCAGAATGGAACTATACCCCACTGAAAAAGTGTAAAACTGGAAGGTTTATGATTGGGCACTATGGGCAACTCCTGAGAGGGTGCCGCATTAAAATTAGGCGAAAAACCTCTAGGAACCTGATTATCCAGCTGCTTAGCTAACGCTTGTATTTCGGCTCCTATACTGTATCTGCCACACATAGTTTATTAGTTTTTAGTTGATAGCTATAGGCATTACGCCTACGTACATAAAAAAGTTAAACCAATCAGTAATTACCAGCAGTGGTAAATCATAGCCTTAGTGGAAAGACGCAGGAGAATGGGTGCTAAAAAATGAAAGCTAATAACTTTTTGTTAGAATTAAAATAGTTGTAAATTTGCACCTCTTTTCCAGTTAACGATTAATTAAACAATGGAATTTAAGAAAAATTACGAGACAGTATTCATTTTGAATCCCGTTTTGTCTGAAGAACAGATGAAGGATACTGCCGACAAGTTTGTACAGGTTCTTAAAGACAATGGTGCTGAAGTCATCAATGTTGAGAACTGGGGCCTTCGCAAACTTGCCTACCCTATTCAACACAAAACTACCGGTTTTTACAACATGGTAGAATTTAACGTTGAACCTTCGGTAGTGGCAGCACTGGAAACTGAATACAGACGTGACGAGCGGGTGATGCGCTTTTTGACCGTAGCGCTTGATAAGCATGCGGTAGAGTACAACGAAAGAAGAAGAAAAGGAGAATTTAAAAAGAACAAAAAAGAGGCTAAGGAGGAGTCAGCATCATGACACTACAAAACGAACCCGTAATCAGTAACAAAACTGAAAACAAGAAAAAATACTGCCGCTTCAAGAAGCACGGTATTAAGTATATTGACTACAAAGATCCTGACTTTTTGTTGAAACTAGTGAACGATCAGGGTAAAATTTTACCTCGTCGTATTACTGGAACCAGCCTCAAATACCAGAAGAAAGTAGCTCAGGCTATCAAAAGAGCCAGGCATTTGGCCATTTTACCCTACGTTGCTGATAATCTTAAGTAAGGAGATCATGGCTGGCAGCTTTGCTGACCAGAAATGCAGATCCACTAACCATTAAAGAAAGACAAATGGACGTTATTCTTAGAGATGATATCAAAGGCCTGGGTTACAAAAATGACATTGTATCGGTAAAACCCGGCTACGGAAGAAACTATCTTATTCCTCAAGGCCTTGCAGTTATTGCAAGTGCTTCTAACCTTAAGATGGCTGAGGAAAATACTCGCCAGGCTGCTCATAAAGCTGAGAAAATCAAAGGTGATGCTGAAGCTATTGCTTCTAAACTGGGAGATCTAGTGATTGAAATCCCTGCTAAAGCTGGCGAAAGCGGAAAAATCTTTGGTGCTGTTACCAGCCTTCAGGTAGCTGATGTACTGAAAGAAAAAGGTTTTGACATTGATCGTCGTAAAATCTCTTTCAATCAGGATATTAAAAATCTGGGTGAGTACACTGCCGAAATAGATTTACATAAAGAAGTGAAGCACGAAATTACTATCAAAGTAATAGAAGGCTAATCACTAATTTAATATTGACTTTTTGAAAAGCACTCCTGTCATTTGGAGTGCTTTTTTGTTATTATAGGTTTTAAGTATTTTTTTATGTTCAGAACTCCGGTCAATGTTACGGCTTCGCGTCATAAGATTCACCTGCAATCTCCCGTGCTGAGCATTGGTTCCTGCTTTGCTCAGATGATTGGCCAACGTCTAATTAGTAATAAATTTGATGCACTGGCTAATCCATTTGGCACACTCTTCAACCCTGTCTCTATCTTTCGCCTACTTCAGGAAGCTGTAGAGCAACACCTACCCCCAGCCGAAAGCTACCTGAAGCGCGATGGTTTTTACTATAACTACCTTTTTCATTCCGATTTTTCAGCTCCTGATCAGGCAGGGCTGGAGCAACAAATTCAACAAGCTTTGCAAACTACCAGAGACTTTCTGGAAAGAGCCGACTGGCTTATCATTACTCTGGGCACTGCTTATACCTACCAGCGCAAAAGCAATGAGGAAATTGTAGCCAACTGCCATAAAATGCCGGCAAACCTCTTTAGTAAAACATTGCTTAGTCCTCAGGAAATACGAATGCGTTTTGAGCAGTTACTACAATCGCTAGGCACTATAAACAACGAACTACGCTTTATTTTTACAGTAAGCCCTGTTCGTCATATCAGAGATACTCTAACTCAAAATACAGTAAGTAAAGCCTCATTACGTCTGGCAATAGAGCAGATATTGGAACATCATCCTGAGCATACTCATTATTTCCCCAGTTATGAGATTATGATGGATGACCTGCGTGACTATCGCTTTTATGAAGCCGATATGATTCACCCTACCCAAATTGCTGAAGACTACATCTGGGACAAATGGACTGAGGCTTATCTGGATGATGAAACTTTAAGCTTTTTACCACAATGGTATAAAGTCAGCAAAGCTTTGAAGCATCGTTCTTTTCACCCGGACTCAGCTCAACATCAAAAGTTTATTTCTAAAACTATTGAGCAGCTTAATCTCTTAAGTAAAAAAATAGATGTCAGCCAGGAAATTGAAGTGCTAAAAAAACAATTAAGATGAGTACAGCTAACCACAAATATACTAACCAGTTAATACACGAGAAAAGTCTTTACCTGCTGCAACATGCGCATAACCCCGTAGCATGGCATAGCTGGAACGATGAAACCCTTAAGAAAGCCGTTGTAGAAGATAAGCCTATTCTGGTAAGTATCGGTTACTCATCCTGCCACTGGTGCCATGTTATGGAAAAAGAGTCTTTTGAAAATGAAGAGATCGGCAAGTACATGAGTGAACATTTCGTCTGTATAAAAGTAGATCGTGAAGAACGCCCTGATGTAGACCAAATTTATATGGAAGCGGTGCAGAGTATGGGCATACAGGGAGGCTGGCCACTTAATGTTTTTCTGCTACCCGACCAAAAACCTTTTTACGGAGGCACCTATTATCCTGCCGCACAATGGAAAAAACTGCTGGAAAATGTAAAGACTGCCTTTGAGCAGCAGAGAGATAAGCTGGAAGAATCTGCCGATCAGTTTGCACGATACCTTTCTCATAGTGAGTTGCAACGCTACGGAATTATTGAAGACGAACAGCAGATGGCTAAGCAGGAGTTTCAGGAAAAGATTGCAGACCTTTATCAGACATTTTCGGAAAAAATTGATAAGAAACTAGGTGGCATGAACAGAGCACCTAAGTTTCCTATGCCTTCTAACTGGCTTTTTCTGCTACATTATCATTATTATACTCAGAACCAGGAGGCACTTCAACAATTAGAACTTACCCTGGATCAGATGGCCTATGGTGGCATATACGATCAATTAGGGGGAGGTTTTGCACGTTACTCGGTAGATGAACGATGGTTTGCCCCTCATTTTGAAAAGATGCTGTACGACAATGGGCAACTCCTTAGCTTGTATGCCGAGGCTTATGCTCATACTCGCAAATCGCTGTACAAAACAGTTATAGAGCAGACTATTGACTTTATTAAACGTGAAATGTGCAGCGAAGAAGGAGGTTTTTATAGTGCTTTAGATGCAGATAGTGAAGGCGAAGAGGGTAAGTATTATATATGGGAGTATGACGAATTTAGTAAAGTACTTGGCAATGCTGCTCAGTTGGTGGGAGACTATTATCATGTTGAACAGGAAGGCAACTGGGAGAAGACATACAATATTCTCTATCGTAATCAGTCTGAAGAAGCTTTTGCTGAAGCCCATGAGCTTAACCCTACTGATTTTAAAGAGCTTTTAGAAGATAGCAGGCAGAAGCTGTTAAACTCGAGAAAAGAGCGCATTCGCCCCGGGCTAGATGACAAAATACTTACGAGCTGGAATGGCCTGATGCTTAAGGGCCTGGCGGATGCTTATACTTATTTGCAGGAAACTCATATACTTGAACTGGCACTTCGTAATGCTCATTTTATTACAGATAAGTTGATGCGCAGGCAGGGAGATAAAGCCCGGCTGTACCGCAGTTATAAAGAAGGCAAAGCGTATCTGGATGCTTACCTGGATGATTATGCTTTCGTGATAGATGCATTTACTTCTATTTATCAAATTACACTGGACGAACAATGGATTCACCATAGTGAGCAGCTACTGGCCTACTGCATTGAGAATTTTTATGACCAGGATGAGGGATTTTTCCACTACACTCATGAAGAAGCTAACTTGATTGCCCGTAAAAAAGAGATCTTTGATAATGTTATCCCGGCGAGCAATTCTGCTATGGCCAGAAACCTGTACCGCCTGTCTCGCCTGTTGGATCATAGTGATTACCTGGAAATTAGTGAGAGGATGATGAGTAGAATGCTGAAACTTCTGGATACAGACCCCGCCTATCTAAGCAATTGGGCCATACTTTATATGGAAATGATGCAGCCAGAGGTAGATATTGTAGTAATGGGAGATGAGTACAAAACAGTAGGCAAAAAATTATTGCCCTATTACTCACCTAACCGACTAATTGCAGGTGCTAAGAAAGAAAGTAAGTTTATGTTATTGCAGGGAAGGAAAGCTATAGACAACCAAACTACCATTTACATTTGCAGAGACAAAGCCTGTAAGATGCCGGTACATACCGTAGAAGCTGCATTAGACCAGTTAAAAGAAATCTCTTAGCGATTAATATTTGACTTCCATCTAGTGATCAAGAATAAGCTCATAAACATCATGTACTCCTACCCTAGCTTGTATAAACTGTATACAAAGTACATGAATACCAGTCTATTCTCTCGCAAGTACTCGGCACTGGAAATAAAAGATATTGTAGTATGTGGAGTGCAGCGCTCCGGCTCAACTCTTTTATTTAATATGGTTAATGAAGTAGTACACAGCAAGCCCCAATTGCTTGATACTTATTTTGAAAATGAAAGAGACTATCGTAAAATTTTGCAACAGGAAAGGTCTACACTTGTCAAAAAAAACCATGTATATGTACCACTACTTGCCAAAAGAGTGAAGCAAAAAATATCTTATGGTTTTTTTACCCACCGTGACATAAGGGACATCATCGTTTCTTTTATACAATTAGGTTGGCTTAAAGAAGTTGATGACTGGATCAAAAACTATAACATCAAAAATATGATGTATAATTCTATCCTCTATGCATCTACGCCTAATATGCAGATTATAGCATATGAAGATCTAGTCCGCAAGCCCGAAAAAGTGGTACAGTACATTGCAAATACTCTGGAAATACCTTTAACCAAAGAGCAGATTAAACAAATTGTAGAACACACATCTATACAACAGAGCAAAAAAGATATTGGAAAAGAAGTAGTAGGTCAGCAATACCCATATGTCAGCCAGTATATTGATAAGCACATTGCTGATGGTAAAATTGACAAATGGAGAACATTTTTAAGTTCAGAAGACCAGCAAAAGCTCAACGAATATTGTGCTGAATATCTGGACTTTTTTGGTTACTCAAAAAACTGAATTTTACAAATAAGCGAGATTGGGTTACATTAGCACACTGTAGTGATTTCTATTGCTGCTTAGAATTCTTTCGCTATAAATTCAGTTGATAGTAATACTTTGGATCAATTAAAACTTAACGTAGAAGCACCAGCCGAGCGCATTACATGGTTTGCAGACATAATGCTGCCAGTACCAATTCCTAAACTGTTTACCTACCGCATTCCGGTAGATATGGAGCAGCAGGTACAAATTGGAAGCCGGGTTATTGTTCAGTTCGGCAGTAAAAAAATTCTTACTGGTGTCATTGGTAAGTTACATCAGAACCCTCCACAAAAGTACCAGGCTCGTTATATTTTAGAAGTGCTGGATGAGCAGGCCGTAGTACATCCAATTCAGCTTAAGCACTTTCAGTGGATAGCAGACTACTATGCCTGTACCGTAGGAGAAGTGCTAAACGTAGCCCTACCTTCAGGTCTAAAGCTAAGCAGTGAGTCCAAAGTACAGCTCAATCCGGAATTTGACCTAGAAGAATTTGATGGAGACCTCAATGATAAGGAATACAAAATTCTGGAAGCGTTAGAAGAAAAGCAGACACTTACCTATAATGATATTGGCAACCTGCTGGAAGAGAAAAACTTCTACCACGTCATAAAATCTCTGATACGCAAAGAAGCCATACTGATTTTTGAGGAAGTAAAAGAAAAATACAAACCCAAAATTGTTAAGCGAGTTCGCCTTCAGCCTAAATACGCGCATGATGAAGTAAGCCTGGAGAATATTTTTCAGGAACTGGAGAAGAAACCAAAACAGTTGGACGTACTACTCCGCTACGCCCAACTTAAACCTGACTTCCAAAAACAGGAATCTAATGAGAAGGGCTTGCTTAAATCTTCACTCAACAACGAGAGCGTTTCTACCTCTTCCGTAAATACTTTAATTAAAAATGGTATACTGGAAGAATTTGAAGAGGTGGTCTCTCGCTTTCAACCGGTAGCGCCTACCCAGGAAGCCAAAATTGAATTAACTGATAGTCAGCAACAGGCCAAAGATCAAATTCTTGCTCAGTTTAACGAAAAGGATACGGTACTTTTACATGGGGTTACCGGTAGTGGAAAAACAGAGATTTATATAGACCTGATACAGGATGTGCTATCCAGTGGTGGTCAGGTACTTTATCTATTACCCGAAATTGCGCTTACCACGCAGATTGTCTATCGCCTTAAAAAGATTTTTGGCGACCAGATGGGCATATATCACTCTAAATTTTCAGATAATGAAAGAGTAGAGGTCTGGCAAGGCATACTGGATGGCCGCTACCCGCTAGTAGTAGGCGTACGATCGGCTGTGCTCCTCCCCTTTGAAAACCTGGGGCTGATAATTGTAGATGAGGAGCATGAAATTTCTTACAAGCAGTTTGACCCGGCGCCACGTTACCATGCTCGTGATGTAGCTCTGGTACTCGCGAAAATGCATCATGCCAAAGCCCTTCTGGGTTCTGCTACGCCTTCAGTAGAGTCTTATTACAATGCTGTACAGGGTAAGTACGGACTGGTAAGCCTGAACAAACGCTTTGGAAATGCACAGCTCCCCGAAATAGAGCTGGTAGATATTCGCAAAGAAAAGAAAAGACGCACCATGCGAGAAGATTTTTCTTCGGTACTTCTGCAACAGATGGAAGCTGTACTCGGCCTCAAAGAGCAGGTAATTATCTTTCAGAACCGAAGAGGGTATTCTCCATACATTTTGTGTGAAGACTGCGGACACATTCCCAAATGTAACCAATGCGATGTCAGCCTTACTTACCATCAGTTTGCTTACGAACTACGCTGCCACTATTGTGGGCATCATGAAAAGCTACACCTGGAGTGTGAAGCCTGTGGCTCTACCAAACTTAAAACTGCTGGTTATGGCACAGAAAAGCTGGAAGAAGAAATACAGATGCTTATTCCTGATGCCCGGGTACAACGTATGGATTTGGATACTACCCGTAAAAAGAATAGCTACCAGCAGATTATTGACGCTTTTGCCAAACGCGAAATGGATATTCTGGTAGGTACCCAGATGGTAAGTAAAGGTCTTGATTTTGATGGAGTAAGTCTGGTAGGTATACTTGATGCCGATCGTATGATACACTTTCCTGATTTTCGTTCTCATGAGCGTACTTTTCAGCTCATCACTCAGGTTAGTGGACGATCGGGAAGGCGAGATAAAGTAGGTAAAGTTATTATCCAGACTACCAATCTTGAGCAGCCCATTCTACACAAAATTGTCTCTAACGACTATATTGGTTTGTATCAGGAAGAAATAGCTGAAAGGCAGGAGTACCACTACCCCCCTTTCGTACGACTGATTCGTATCACTATCAAAAACCCTGACAAAACAAGCTGTAATCGTGCGGCTAAGCAGCTTAGCGAAAACTTAAGGGAAGTATTAGGTAACCAAAGAGTATTAGGGCCAGAAGAACCACTCATTTCCAGACTAAGAAATCAGTACCTGATGCAGCTGATGATTAAACTTGAAAGGAACCAGAGCTTTATCCAAAAGGCAAAAAAAATCATTATTGAAGCCTGCAACATACTGGAAAAAGATAAGCAGCTTAAAAGGACAAGTACTGTTATAGATGTAGATCCGTTCTAAAAAAGGAAAGGTTAAAAGTAGCTTTAGGAGCACCTTTAACCTTTCCAATATTTATCTATAGCTTTTTAAAAGACTATAATTCCTTAATTCTGATATTTCTCCACTGCACCTGCATAGGGTCTTCAATTTTGGTAGAGTGTACCTGCAAACCAATGAATCCGCTGGCAGTCATATCATCTAACAATTCAGCAGTCTGCACACCATTGATAAATGTACGTATCGTATCTCCTTTAGCTTCTACACGATATTTATTCCACTCATTATTTTTAAATGCCTTACGACCTTCCTCATTATCAGCCAGGTCAGCTAACCAACCTCTGCGGCCTTCATCATAGATACCACCGCTGTACGCGCGCTCAGAAGGGTCAATTTCTACCTGATATCCGTGTACGCGAGGAGCTTTTACTGTTTTTTCTTCAGTTTCTCCCTCTTTGTTAGTAAACACATAAGTAGTATCTTTCTCATAAGAATTACTACGAATCTGGACACCTGAGTTCATACGAGGGTCTACTTTCACTTCGTACTCTAAGATAAAGTCATCATACATTTTGTTAGTTGTAAGGAAGCTATTAGGCTCACCCAGCTTGGTAGTACCTGTCACTACACCATTATCTACTTCGTAAGTAGCTTTTCCATTCAACTGTGTCCAGCCTTCAATGGTACTGCCTTTTACCAATTCTACCCATTCTCCTTCTTCTTCTTCAGAAGCAGCTACAGTTTCAGTTTTAGGTTCTGTGCTTTCTGCTGTCTCTTCTGAACTTCCTCCAGATGAACATGCTCCAAATGTGATCGCAGTAGCCGCTAGCAAACTAGCCGATAGGTTAAGTTTAAGTTTTTTCATGAGTGTTGTAATACGAACGTTAGTAATAATTGAAATCTGCCACAAATTGATATAAAACATCAAGAAATGCAACTGGGAGAAATTCATAAAAAAACCCGGCAGTTAACCGGGTTGAAGTTCTAGGTAAAAATGTCAGTGCTAATTACTCATGGCTACCAAAAGGTCGGCGCGGGTAATAATGTGTACCTGGTTAAGGCGGTCACGTACTAGCAAAGCTTTATTGTTTTTGTCAATTAAAGAGGATAATACGTCTAAAGTATCGTGTATAGAGATAAACTGAAAAGGTTTATCCATAATGGTAGATACTGGCTCAGACTTAATCGCCGGATTATCAATCAGTTGATGTAAAAGCTTAGAGTCGGTAAGGCTACCCACATAAGCATCTCCTTCTACTACAGGGATCTGCGAAATACCTCTTTCGTTCAAAATTTTAATAGCTTCTCCAACTGTGGTATCTACTGACACAGTTACCAATGGGCTATGGCCATTACGCGCCTTAAGTATGTCCTGAGCAGTAGCGAATTCTCTCTTCTCCAGATAGCCATGGTCTTTCATCCAGCTATCGTTATAAATTTTTCCTAAATAGCGAGTACCATGATCTGGCAATATGATTACCATCACATCATCTTTCTTCAGATTTTTGCGAGCGTATTTTAAAGCACCAAATACCGCAGAACCACAAGACCAGCCAATAAACAGACCCTCTTCGCGAGAGAGACGTCTTGCCATAATGGCCGCGTCTTTATCTGTTACCTTAACAAATTCATCAATAACGTCAAAATTCACGTTTTTTGGGATAATGTCCTCTCCTATACCTTCGGTCAGGTAAGGGAAAACTTCATTATCGTCAAACTCTCCGGTTTCTTTATACTTCTTAAATACAGAACCATACGTATCTATCCCCAGCGTAAACACCTTTTCATTTTGTTCCTTCAGGTACTTAGATACTCCGCTTACTGTACCCCCGGTACCTACACCCGCAGCAAAGTGCGTAATTTTTCCTTCAGTCTGCTTCCATATCTCCGGTCCAGTAGTTTCGTAATGAGCCGTCCAGTTTGACTGGTTATCGTACTGGTTAGGATAAAATGAGTTAGGAATAGTCTCGTTTAATTTTTTGGCGACCGAATAATATGAGCGAGGATCGTCAGGCGAAACATTGGTAGGGCATACTACTACTTCGGCACCTACTGCTCTCAGGATATCAATTTTTTCCTGCGACTGTTTATCAGCGAGCGTAAAGATACATTTGTACCCTTTAGAAATAGCAGCTAAGGCCAGCCCCATACCCGTATTACCGGAAGTACCTTCAATAATAGTCCCGCCAGGTTTTATGATTCCTGCCTTTTCGGCATCTTCTACCATTTTAATGGCGATACGATCTTTTACCGAGTTGCCCGGATTAAAATACTCCACTTTTACCAGTATAGTCCCCTCTATGCCTTCTGTAACTTTGTTTAATTTGATCAAGGGAGTATCCCCTATGGTTTCTATAATCGAGTTGTAGTACATATTTCTGCCTGTAATTATTAATTTAGCGCAAAATTAGGATTATTTATGAGCATTAGCTTGGTATTAATATCAAAAAATACTGTCAGATTAAAAATTTGTCAGTTTTTTTACACCAGCATGCATATTTATAAAGTATACGTAAGTAATCGTTTTTCTGGCATTCTTGTTAAGAGCAAATACTTTTTATTGTGTGCAGCTGGCTAAAAGTAGGCTTGCATAATATTTTTTCATTTGCTTTGTAAAATGCACGATGCTTTACGTATAAAGCTTAACTATTATAACACAGCCACCTATGGATAACCGAAAATTTTTGCCTTTTATCGTAACTGGCATCGCACTGTTTATTGCAATCGTTTACCTTTCTTCCAGTATATTCCTGACGATTAATGCCGGTGAACGCGGTGTGCTCTTCAAAAAATTTTCTGGCGGACTGGATAAAGACAAGGTCTACTCACCAGGTTTTGTAGTAAAAGCTCCCTGGAATGATATGTACGTATACGATGTAAAAGAAAACAGCGTAGACGAGACTATGGATGTGCTGGATAAAAACGGGCTGTCTTTAAAAGTAGATGTCACTGTTCGTTTTCACCCGATGTACGACAAAATAGGTTTTATTCACGAGCTTTTTGGGGAAGATTATGTTGATAAGCTGATTATACCTGAAACACGATCTACAGTAAGGCGAGTTATGGGCCGCTATACCGCAGAAGAGATATACTCCACCAAACGTAGCGAAGTAGAAACTTCTATTATTGAAGAAACAGAAGCCATACTGGAAGATCAGGCCAATAATATACAAATGCGCGCGCTGCTTATTCGTTCTATCAACCTACCTGACCAGATTAAGCAGGCTATTGAAAATAAATTAAAACAAGAGCAGGAAGCATTAGCTTATCAATTTAGACTGGAAAGAGAAAAGAGTGAAGCGGAACGTAAGCGTATCGCCGCACAGGGAGAAGCCGAAGCCAACAAGATTATTAACAACAGTTTGACCAACGAACTGCTGAAAATGCGAGGCATAGAGGCAACCACCCACCTGTCTGAATCCAGCAATGCAAAAGTTGTAGTCATTGGTAGTGGTAGCGACGGATTACCGCTAATACTTGGCAACAATTAGTACATAAAATATTTTATTACAATGTTATCGATTATTTTTAGCTTGAATTTTTATTACTATTTAAATCATTCCAAATATGTCCAATAACACTGCGGAACTTAAAGTAGATGGGAAATCTTATGAATTTCCAATTATTGAGGGGACGGAGCAAGAAAAAGGTATTGATATTAGCAAGCTGAGAGCACAGAGCGGCTATATCACCTTGGATCCGGGCTTTAAGAACACAGGCTCTACTACCAGCTCTATCACCTATCTAGATGGAGAAAATGGTGTGCTTCGTTACAGAGGCTATTCAATAGAAGACCTGACTGCCAAGTCCAGTTTTTTAGAAACTGCCTATTTGCTGATCTACGGCGAGTTACCTAGCGAAAGTGAATTTCAGTCTTTCAGAGAAGAAATCACCCACCATACGCTAGTGCATGAAGATATCAAAAAAATTCTGGATGGTTTCCCTTCCAGTGCCCACCCAATGGGCGTTCTTTCATCTTTAGTGTGCTCACTTACTGCCTTTTATCCTGAGTCTCTGGACCCTAATCGTTCAAAAGAAGAAGTAAACCTAAGCATTATTCGTATACTGGCTAAAATGCCAACTTTTGCTGCATGGGCTTACAAACATAAAATTGGACATCCGGTAAGCTATCCCGACAACTCACTGGACTATTGCAGTAATTTCCTTAAAATGATGTTTGCCCTGCCTGCTGAAGGCTACGAAGTAGACCCTACCCGTGCCGACGCATTGGACAAACTTTTAATCTTACACGCAGACCATGAGCAGAATTGCTCTACCTCTACTGTACGTGTGGTAGGTTCTTCTCAGGCTAGTCTTTACGCTTCTATTTCTGCGGGTATTAACGCCCTGTGGGGACCTCTACACGGTGGAGCTAACCAGGCGGTGATAGAAATGCTTGAGCAGATCAAAAATGCGGGTGGTGATGTGAAGAAATTCATTGACAAAGCCAAAGACAAAAACGATCCTTTCCGTTTAATGGGCTTTGGGCACCGTGTATACAAAAACTTTGACCCCAGAGCTAAAATCATCAAGAAAAACGCAGATGAGGTACTTAGCGGACTGGGTATTACTGACCCGGTACTGGATATCGCTAAAGAACTTGAAGAAACCGCTCTTAATGACGATTACTTTAAAGAAAGAAAATTATATCCTAATGTAGACTTCTATTCAGGCATACTATATCGTGCTATGGGTATCCCTACCGATATGTTTACTGTAATGTTCGCACTAGGACGTCTGCCAGGCTGGATAGCACAGTGGAAAGAAATGCGCGAGAACAAAGAGCCTATCGGCCGTCCTCGTCAGATTTACACAGGTAGCAATCATCGCCCATTGGACAGATAAGCAATAATGTTTCGCAAACAGATAAAGAGCTTCACCTTGGGGTGAGGCTTTTTTTTGCTTTATACATTTTAATAAAAGTGCTTTTCTAAACTCTTATGCTCAGGTGGTGTTAAGCAAAGGAACTTTTTTTAAGTAAAAGCTATTTTTCATGCAACTATGTTGCAAGTAAGACCGTTAAGCTCTTATCTTTGTTCCAAAATAAAGTTAGATGTTATTCTCAGACCGTAAAGCAGACACCGTAGGTATTGTTAGTTCTATTCTTTGTGTAGTTCATTGCATGCTTTTGCCTGTACTAGTATTTGCTGGAATGCTCAACGAAGAATGGGGCGCTCATGCGGAATGGGTAGACTACATATTTATGGGTTTAGCTCTATCGGCTGTTTACTATGCTGCTCGTAATGCTGGCCTTTATCTGCGAATGGCGCTATGGCTTACTGTGAGTTGGTTTTGTGCTTCTATTTTGTTGCACGATGTGTACGAGTCTGCGCTCTATTCATCTATGGCGGCTTCTGTAGTGCTTGTAGTTTTACATACCATCAACTTTAAACAACACAGACTCCTACATCGTACCAAAGAGGTTACAGTCTAAAAACTCACTGTAGCTCCTATGACCGCATAGTGTATTAACGAAAAATTGTATACCTGATCTACATCCGCTCCTCCTTCCAGAATACGATAGCCAAGTTTTAGTGAAACATCCTCATTTGGGTAAAAAAGCCCGCCTAAAAAAATATCCTCTGCTCTACCCTGCTTGCCCACCAAAGCATCGCCCTGTAGCAATACACTCAATTTTTCTTTTGCAAACCACTCTGCCCTGAAATTGATCAGAGGAACAAATCCCAGGTCAGTAGTAGAAGCGCTCTTTTCATTGTCTTCCAGCTCTATTTTAGCATCTCTTATTTTGGCAGTAGCCCCCAGACCAAACTGAAAATTGCCGGTTCTGGGAAACAGGTAGCGGTAGGTAAAACGATAAGAGTTAAATTTATAGCTGGCGTTTAGGGCATCTGCGGTAGAAAAAATCTGTTCAGCAAAGTTTATATCCTTAGTCGTATAGCCCTGAGCCTTTATATTTAATGGAGCATACAGTACGCTAAAGGTATGTTTATTATTAAGGGTGTAAAGTAAACGAATGCGATAAAAAAAACTGTTGTTTACATCCAACTGATCGGTGAGTTCAAAACGGGTTCCTTCTCCTCCAGGAACCTGAATTTCATTGTATCCGGTAAATGCTGCACCACTCTCTACATCTATAGCAAACTGTGCTCTACTACTTAAAGTCAGGCAAACCGTAAAGCAAAAAAGTAATGGAAGTATTTTGTGCATATCAAAAAATTATATGTGATTAAAAAATAGAATTTAGAATATCTGAAATGTGAACCACGATTCTATACCCAGCGTTTAAAATTTTGACATACAATCTATTTTTTTCTTCTTGCCAATAGTATTGTCTTTCTTAACTTAGTTATTATCCATCAAGAACATTAAGAAATTATGCGTAAGGGCCAGACTGTTATCTCCTGCGAAGAATGTCGTTCCAGAAATTCTTCATTGTTTAGTGGACTTTGCAGCCATCAGCTAAGTTACATCTCAGAAAACAAGTCTTGCACTGTCTATAAAAAAGGTCAGATCTTGTTTCATGAAGGCACCCGACCTTTAGGCGTTTTTTGTGTAAACTCCGGCAAAATCAAAATTTATAAGATTGGTTACGATGGCAAAGAGCAAATCATAAGCATTGCAGGAGCTGGCGGCCTACTAGGATATAAAGCAATGATTGCCGAAGAACCTTACTCTGTCTCTGCTGAAACTCTGGAAGACTGTACTGTTTGCTTCTTGTCTCGCCCAAACTTTCTGCAAACTCTGGCGGAATCCTCTGAGCTGAACAAAAAGATATTGCAGCAGGTATGCCACGAAATTGGGGTAATGAATGAAAACCTGACTAACCAGGCACAGCGTACGGTAAGAGAGCGCCTTGCCATCACTTTGCTTAAACTAAAAGACACGTATGGGATGGATAGCCACGACAATGGCCCAATAGAAATTAACCTGACTCGCGAAGACCTTGCAAATATGGTGGGTACTGCAACAGAAACTCTTATAAGGTTGCTACATGAGTTTAAAGAAGATAAGCTAATTAGTACCAAAGGACGCAAGATTATGATAGACGACCCTAAAGGTTTAAGTAAAATTGCTAATCTTTTCTGATAAGGTACCAAAACAAAAACTACTGCCGGAACAATAATTTCGGCTTTATTTTAAATCCTTCCTCTCCTAGCCCAGTCTTAAATCTGTACTCATTATTTTTTGCTGATAAATATCATTTTTTCATCTGACAGCTATCATTTTGTACCCTATAGGGCTGCTGTATTTTTGCTTCATTCAAGGACTGTCTTTGCAGTAGACAAAATGAGAGGATTATGAACCGGAAGAAAATTTTGATTTGCCTGGATGTAGCAGATGAAGGCGAAATGGAAGAGCACTTTATACAAACACACCTACATCACCCTGAAAACCTATTACTCACATTTTATCTGGATAACCTGATCCATAGTCAGGAAAATGAGTTAAGTCTGGTAGACCATGCTAACGCGCTCAGGCATTCAGCCATTGGTAAGCAGCAAATTACTTCATCAGGCAAAAACTCAAAAAAACTAAGTACAGCTAACCACAGCCTGAAAGATATACTAAACGAAAGTCAGTATGCCGACCTGCTACTAATTAATGAAACGAATTATCATGCTTACTGTCTTTATTATGGACAGGCTCGTCCTATGGAGCAATTGCTCAAAAAAGCAAGCTGTCCGCTACTGGTAATCCCCAACAAAAAAAGTCTGATTGAACAGATTCTTCTTATCTATGATGCCAGCCCTATGGCACTAATAACCACACAATCTTTAAATTTTAGTTTACACCACCTGTGCAGGAAGTTACCCGTTACCATATTGCTACCCTGCCTTTCTTCTCACACATTATTTTCCGCACAGGAAGAAAAAATTCTTATTGAGTACCTCCGACTTCATTTTGGTAATTTAGGTATTCATAAGGTTTGTGAGGCTTCCTCTCATACCCTACCCTACGCCCTAGAACCCAACCGTAATTTACTGTTGGTCAGTCAGTCCCCTACGTCAGATCTACCAGAATTTTTGCAGCAGGAATTAGAAGCCATACGCCTGACGCAAAGCTTTCACTATTTTCAATACATCGTTAATCTTGGGGCGGACACAAAAACTGACAAAAGTCATATTAAACGGTGATGGCCATCATACTCCATTTGAGCATTTTCCTCTTCTTTTGAAGAAACAAACAATGCATATATGGCTGATGTATGGGTTCAGGAGAAGTGCTACCACTGTGGTGAAGACTGTATAGAAGAAACGATACATTTTGACGAAAAAGCCTTCTGTTGCCAGGGCTGCAAAACTGTTTACGAAATACTAGATGCTAATAAGCTAGGGCAGTATTATACATTGGAAAATGCTCCTGGCATTAGCCAGAAAGATTATAGTCAGGGGCAAAAATTTGCCTTTCTGGATCATGCAGAGATTGCTGACAAACTGTATGATTTTCAGGATGCTAACATAAAAAAGGTAAGCCTGTATATTCCGGCCATTCATTGCAGTTCCTGCATCTGGTTGCTGGAGAATTTACAGCAGTTGCAAGAAGGCATCTGCCACACCTCCGTCCAGTTTCTCAACAAAAAACTAAGTATCACTTTCAATGCTGACAAACTAAACCTGAGAGCGTTAGCTGAATTGTTGGCGGGGCTAGGCTACGCCCCTGAAATTACTCTGGCAGAAAGCCAAAACAAAAAAGCGAGCCCAAACCGCAGCCTGGCAGTAAAAATTGGGCTGGCAGGCTTTTGCTTTGGAAATACCATGCTCCTTAGCCTTCCCGAGTATCTTGATACTGATTTTTCTTTAGCTGATGACTATAAATCGTTTTTTGCCTACCTGAACCTCCTTCTGGCATTACCGGTATTTTTCTATGCGGCTTCGGACTACATCATATCTGCATGGAAAGGACTCAGGCATAGGTTTATTAATATAGATATACCTATCGCACTTGGGATTTTTGCTTTGTTTGGTCGCAGTACCTACGAAATACTCAGCGCTAGTGGCCCCGGTTATATGGACTCGCTTTGCGGGCTGGTCTTCTTTCTGCTCATTGGCAAATGGTACCAAAGTAAAACATACCAGGCACTGTCTTACGACAGAGACTATGCCTCTTACTTTCCGGTAGCTGTAAGCAAAATTAATGATGACAAAGAACAGAATATTCCCCTAAAAGATGTCCAGGTTGGAGATCAACTCATTATCCGTAATCAGGAACTGATTCCCGCAGATGCTATTTTGCTAAAAGGAGCCGCGAATATAGATTATAGCTTTGTGAGCGGAGAGGCTGTTCCGGTACAAAAAAGCAGTGGAGACAAGCTCTACGCAGGTGGCCGACAGGTAGGCAGCAGTATTACGGTTGAAGTAAGCAAAGCTGTAGCCAATAGCTACCTTACTGAACTCTGGAATCAGGACGTCTTCAGCAAAGACAAGCAAGTACATCTTAGTTCGGTAGTGGATGTTGTCAGTAAATACTTTACCATAGCTATTTTATGTATCAGTTTTCTTACAGCAGTCTACTGGCTGGTACATGATAGTAGTATGCTCATCAATACTGTAACTGCCGTATTGATTGTTGCTTGCCCCTGTGCGCTGGCACTTACGCTTCCTTTTACTTTCGGACATAGTATGCGAGCGCTGGGCAAGAGAGGTCTTTACCTTAAAAACACACAGGCCATAGAGCTTTTGAGCAAAATTAGCGACATCATTTTTGACAAAACAGGCACCATTACCCAGTCTAAACCTCAACAGCTAAAGTTGCGGGGAACAAGCTTAAGTACTCAAGAAAAAGAACTGCTACGCTCAGCAGTGCAGCACTCTACTCACCCATTGAGCAAAATTATTTATCAATCTTTACCTGATTATTTAGGACTCAACATTTGCAGTTTTTTTGAAGAAATCCCTGGTAAAGGCATACATGCGATAATTGGTGAGCACGAGTTATACCTAGGCTCAGAAAGCTATCTATGTGGACAAAGCTCAGGCGACACATCCACTACGCGAGTGTATTTAAAAATTGATGGTGTGCTTAAAGGCTATTATGAATTTGACAACCTCTATCGGCCAGGGTTTAGTAGTCTGATGCATCAGCTGAGCGGAATGTACAAAAGACATTTATTGTCTGGGGATAATGACAGAGAAAAAGAAAAGCTGGCTCCCTATTTTGAAGAAATGCACTTCAGGCAATCTCCATTAGATAAGCTGGAGTATCTTAAAAAACTGGACTCAGAAGGGAAAACTACTCTAATGCTTGGCGATGGACTAAACGATGCCGGGGCACTAAAGCAAAGCAGTATAGGTATTGCGGTAGCTGATAATATTTACCACTTTTCTCCTGCCTGCGATGCTATTCTGGATGCGCAAAAGCTTAAATATCTGGATCGCTTCCTGGCCTTCACTCAATCCAGCATGCGTGTTATACGGGGGGCTTTTTTGTTTTCTTTTCTGTATAACCTGCTGGGTCTAAGTTTTGCTGTCAGTGGTATGCTTACTCCTTTGGTAGCTGCAATACTTATGCCTCTCAGTTCTGTTACAGTAGTTGGCTTTATTACATTGGCAATAAACGTACGGGCAAGGAAGCTCCTACCCCCAGCCTAAGGTTAGTCCTTTCTTTTTTTCTACTATCTGCAGCTCTTCTAAAGGAGCTGTTTTTTTATGTTTAGAAGGTAGTTTAAATCATAAATTTCAGACTAAATACAAACCTTCTGAAAAGCTGACTTTAATCAGTTTTTTCCCTGATGCTCATCATTTCAATCTCTGTTGTACTCCTCTTTATTTGTAGCAAAGCAAAAGATCATGAGCGCAATATTTATTCTTATCGGCATCAGCCTGCTAGTAGCCCTGGGCTTTCTGGGAGCCTTCCTCTGGGCCACCTACAGCGGACAATATGATGATGATTACACACCTTCGGTTCGGATTCTTTTTGACGAGCCTCATTCAAAAAACAATCAATCAAACAATAAGTAATCGGATATGTCAACGAGTATAGAGACAAGGAGAAGAAGCGACCACATTGGGGTACAGCTGCACTCCGACCAGCTTGACACCTTTTATTACGATAATGCAATCGTAAGAATGTTTGCCATGGCTACCGTAATCTGGGGGCTTATTGGCATGCTAGTAGGTTTGTATGTGGCCCTGGAGCTGGTTTTTCCACAACTAAATTTAGGAATACAGTATGTTACCTTCGGTAGAATACGCCCTCTGCATACCAATGCTGTCATATTTGCCTTTGTTGGTAATGGTACATTTACCGGCGTATACTATTCGCTACAGCGACTTTGCAAAAGCCGTATGTATAGCGACCTGCTTAGTAGAATTAACTTCTGGGGCTGGCAGCTGATTATACTTTCGGCCGTACTTACTCTACCCTTCGGTTTTACCTCCAGTAAAGAATACGCCGAACTGGAGTGGCCCATAGATATCGCGATTACTATTATCTGGGTGGTTTTTGGCTGGAACATGTTCGCCACCATTCTGAAAAGAAGAGAGCGGCACCTGTATGTTGCCATCTGGTTCTATATTGCTACTTTCGTTACGGTAGCTGTACTTCACCTCGTAAATAACTTTGAGCTGCCAATTAGCTTCATGAAAAGCTACTCCTGGTATGCCGGAGTGCAGGATGCGCTTATCCAATGGTGGTATGGCCACAATGCTGTAGCTTTCTTTCTTACCACTCCGGTATTGGGGTTAATGTACTACTTCGTCCCTAAAGCAGCGAATCGTCCTGTTTATTCGTACCGGCTTTCTATTATTCACTTCTGGGCGCTCATCTTCATCTATATATGGGCCGGCCCGCACCACCTTTTGTATAATGCACTACCGGACTGGGCGCAGTCACTGGGGGTTGTATTTTCTATTATGCTGATTGCTCCCTCATGGGGTGGTATGCTTAATGGTTTACTTACGCTACGGGGCGCCTGGGATAAGGTGAGAGAAGAGCCCATTCTCAAATTTTTTGTTGTCGCCATCACCTGCTACGGTATGGCTACTTTTGAGGGACCTATGCTATCTCTTAAAAACGTGAATGCCATTGCGCACTTTACAGACTGGATTATCGCCCACGTACATATCGGAGGTCTGGGCTGGAATGGTTTCATGATTTTCGGGATGATGTACTACCTGATTCCCAGACTCTACAGAACTCAGCTATACTCCAAAAAACTGGCTAATGTACACTTCTGGATAGGTACTCTGGGCATCATATTTTATGCGCTCCCGCTCTACTGGGCTGGTTTTACTCAAAGTCTGATGTGGAAAGAGTTTACAAAAGAAGGACTGCTGGCATACCCCAACTTTCTAGAAACCGTTACTCAGATTCGTCCTATGCATATGCTACGGGCCGGAGGGGGTGCTTTATATATTGTAGGTGTATTGGTGATGATCTACAATATGGTAAAAACCATTGCCAGTGGCTCATTACTTAAAGATGAAGAAGCACAGGCTGCGCCATTAGCCAAAGGCTATGAAGGTCCTAAGAATGAACACTGGCACCGCAGACTGTTTGAACGTCGGCCAGTAGCCCTACTGTTCTGGAGCCTGATCGCCATACTAATTGGTGGCTTGGTAGAGATGATTCCTACCTTCCTTGTAAAATCTAATGTACCCACTATTGCCAGCGTACAACCTTACACACCTCTGGAATTGGAAGGTCGCGACCTTTACATTAAAGAAGGTTGTAACAACTGTCACTCGCAGATGGTACGCCCCTTCCGCTCCGAAACCGAGCGCTATGGGGAGTATGCTAAAGCCGGTGAATTTGTTTACGATCATCCTTTCTTATGGGGATCACGACGTACCGGACCAGACCTTCTGAGGCTAGGCGGGAAATACCCTGACTCCTGGCACTATCATCACATGCTAGACCCTGAGTCTATGTCACCGGGCTCTATTATGCCTCCTTACCCCTGGCTATTTGAGCAAAACCTGGACGTGAGCCAGCTCTCTGCCAAAATAGAAGCCATGCAAACATTAGGTGTACCCTACCCTGAAGGTTATGCTGACACTCAGGCTATGGAAGACCTGAAGGAGCAGGCAGCCCAAATTGCCAAAAATCTTGAAGAAAGCGGAATAGCAGTAAAAGCTGACAAAGAGATTATCGCACTGATTGCTTACCTGCAAAGGCTGGGTACCGACATTAAAGCAGATCAATAAATATTTCTTAGAGGGTGCAGGCTACAGGCTCAGGCCAGCCTGCCACCTTCTATAAACATCTGAAATTATGCTCAAATTTATTAAATATCATATGGAGACCATAGCAGGAATAGAGATCTATCCGCTAATCTCCTTCATCATTTTCTTTACCTTCTTCTTAGTCCTCTTGCTATGGGTCATGAGAGCAGATAAAAGAGAGATTGCAGAAATCGCCAGCCTGCCTTTGGATGATAAAGTAAAACAGCCTGCACAGGAACAGACAAAATCTTAACTCATCATGAAGAAAAGAATACAGAAAACCAGTGCTTTTAGCTTGCTTCTGCTTGCTATGCTTTTTGTATCGGCACCGGCAAATGCCCAAAATACAGCTAACTTTTGGGAGGCGTACGGGCAGGAGGTAGTAGTTTGGGGAATACTTACCCTGGAGGTCATCATGCTGATTGTGGTGATTACCATGTATGTGGTAGTAAAAGTTATTGCTAAACGTGTAATGCAAACCCAGCAGACTAGCGCCACCGAAAGTATAGGGCAGAAGGCAAATGAAGATAGTTTTGTCCAGCGTATCATGAAAAGGCTCACTGATGCGGTGCCCGTAGATCGGGAAGAGGAGATTATGACAGACCATGCTTATGATGGTATTGTAGAGTTGGATAATAACCTGCCGCCCTGGTGGAAAGCCATGTTTTACCTTACTATAGTATTCGGTCTAGCCTACCTTTTACACTTCCATGTGTTTGATACTGGCGACCTGCAAAATGAAGAATACGAGAAGCAAATGGCCATGGCCAAAGCAGAGGTAGATGCCTATCTGGCCACCTCGGCTAATAATATTGACGAAAGCAATGTCACTTTTGTAGAAGACGAAGGCCGCATAGCCAATGGGCAGACACTTTTTGTACAGAAGTGTGCTCCTTGCCATGGACAGGCGGGTGAAGGAGGCGTAGGCCCTAACCTGGCTGATAGTTACTGGATTCATGGAGGCAGCGTCAATGATATTTTTAAAACGATAAAGTACGGTGTACCCGCAAAAGGAATGATTCCCTGGAACAGTCAACTAAGTCCCAGTGAAATGCAGGACATCAGTAGCTTCATCATTACTCTGGAAGGTAGTAACCCTCCCAATCCTAAAGAACCTCAAGGCGAACTATACGAGCGTGATAAAATGGCTATGAAATAAGCAAAGCCCTGAGCAGGCAAATAGTATGAGCAAAATACAGGAGAAGATGGATACGCTGAATCAACAAAGCGAAGTACAAAACTCTTTCCGCGATAGAATTTCTACCGTGGACGAGGCAGGAAAACGAGTGTGGATTTACCCGAAAAAACCAAAAGGTAAGTTTTACAACACACGCACTCTGGTAAGCATAGTACTTCTGGCTTTCCTGTTCTCAGGCCCCTTTATCAAAATTAAGGGAGAACCTCTTCTACTGCTTAATATTCTGGAACGCAAGTTTGTAATTTTAGGGCAGATCTTCTGGCCACAGGATTTTTACCTTTTCGTATTTGCGACTTTAGTACTGGTTATTTTCATTATTTTGTTTACGGTAGTCTATGGTCGTATTTTTTGCGGGTGGGTCTGCCCCCAAACTATTTTTATGGAGATGGTCTTTCGCAGAATTGAGTACTGGATAGAGGGCGACTATATGGCCCAGCGAAAGTTAGACAAACAAGCCTGGAACCAGGAAAAAATTACCAAAAAGCTAAGCAAGCATGTTATCTTCTACGCCATCTCTTTTCTAATCGGAAATACCTTTCTGGCCTATATAATTGGAATAGAAGCAATGGAAGAAATCGTGACGGCCTCACCTTCCAAACATATTGGGGGGCTGTTTAGCATGATATTATTTTCTACCGTATTCTACTTCGTATTTGCCAAGTTTCGTGAGCAGGTCTGTACCAATGTTTGCCCTTACGGGCGTCTTCAGGGTGTGCTACTAGACCGGCAGTCAGTAGTAGTCGCTTACGATTATAAAAGAGGCGAAAAGCGGGCTAAGCTCAGGAAAAATGAAAATCGTCAGGCTAACGATAAAGGAGACTGTATAGACTGCCAGCAGTGCGTACAGGTATGCCCTACCGGTATAGATATTCGCAACGGTACCCAGTTGGAGTGTGTAAACTGTACCGCCTGTATAAATGCCTGCGATAATATTATGGAAAAAGTAGGCTTACCCAAAGGCCTCATCCGCTACGCTTCGGAAGAGAATATCGCCGAAGGCAAAAAATTTCACTTTACCCGGCGTAGTATCGCCTACTCCATTGTGCTGCTAGCGTTACTGGGGGTAATGAGTGGCCTGCTGCTTATGCGCTCCGAGGTAGAAACCAGCTTGCTCAGAACACCCGGTATGCTCTATCAGGATCAGGGAAACAACAAAATCAGTAATCTGTACAACCTTAAAATTATCAACAAAACCAACCAGAGTATGCCTATCCATTTAAAGCTGCATGAAGAAAAAGGTAGTCTGCAAATGGTAGGAAATGAGCAGCTTTTTCTGGAAAAGCAAGGCCTTGCTGAAAGTGCTCTCTTTATCATCTTTGACAAAAACGACCTTCAGCAAATGAAAACAGAAATACATTTAGGCGTATACTCCGGCGATAAACTCTTAGAAACAGTAGAAACCAACTTTTTAGGACCGGCAAAATAAAGTAAGCAATTCTAAGCATAATTAGGCTTCTACTTAAACACCAAAAAAATGAATTGGGGATATAAAATAACTTTCGCATTTACTGCCTTTGTACTTTTCATTGGCATGCTGGTATTCAAAAGCTTTCAGCAAAATATAGATCTGGTAGCGGAAGACTATTATCAGCAGGAATTACAGTATCAGCAGCAGATTGATAAGATTTCAAACACCCAAAAGTTGAAAGGCAGCATCAGCTTTTCTCAACAAGACCAGCACCTTGTCATTCAGTTTCCTCATACGCAACAACAGCAGTTAGAAGGTAGAATTAAGCTTTTTCGTCCTTCCGATGCTCGTTTTGACATAAGCACACAGCTTAGTCTTAATCAAGAGCAAACTCAACGAATTCCTACTGCTGAGCTTCTTAAGGGACACTATAAAATTAAGCTGGACTGGACAGATGGAAGTGAGTCCTATTATCTGGAAGAGTCTGTTTATATACACTAAAATGGAGTTTGTTTATACAGCATTTGCTTTAGGAGCCTTAGGGAGTTTCCACTGTGTGGGTATGTGTGGCCCTATAGCTCTAGCCTTACCCTTTCCTGGTAAAGCGAGCAGCCAAAGACTTTTGGGTAGCCTTCTATACAACCTGGGGCGCATTTTCACTTATGGCTGTATGGGCGCCCTATTTGGTTTGCTAGGCCAGAGTTTTGCCATGGCAGGAATACAGCAGAGCCTTTCTGTAGGTTTGGGCGTTGCCATTATTCTGGCAGTGCTATTACCACCTACACTAACTCGTAGGCTAAACCCAAATACAAAGCTAGCAGGCATAATTGCCAGAGTAAAGCAGCAAATGCAACATTTATTTGGCATGCGCACCTACCCGTCTATGTTTATGATAGGTAGTCTGAACGGGCTACTTCCCTGTGGCCTGGTCTACCTGGGGTTGGCTGGTGCAACTGCTTCTGCCAGCATAAGTGAGGGAGCTGTCTATATGCTGCTCTTCGGCTTAGGCACCTGGCCTGTTATGCTACTCGCCACATTTTTCGGGCAGTGGGTCAATCTGAGTTTACGAAACCGTATTCGCTCAGCTATGCCCTATGTCGTTGCCTGTATGGGCATCGTATTTATTCTTAGAGGAATGTCATTAGACATACCCTACCTCAGCCCAAAGCTTATTAAAGATCAGCAGGCTGGCATTCCTATCTGTCATTAAACATTAATTTCATGAATACTGCGTTAATCCATAAATATAATGTACCCGGCCCTCGCTATACCAGCTACCCTACTGTACCCTACTGGGATCAGTCAGCACCAGAAGAAGAGGTATGGAAAGCTCAGGTAAAAGCGACTTACGAAGGAAGTAAAAAAGATGGGCTTAGTATCTACATACATCTGCCCTACTGCGAAAGTTTATGTACCTATTGTGGTTGCAATACCAGAATCACCGTCAATCATACGGTAGAATCGCCGTACATCAACACACTACTTAAAGAATGGGAGCTGTATTGTAATTTGTTGGGCGAGGCTCCTTTAATTAAGGAGATACACCTGGGAGGAGGCACACCTACCTTTTTTAGTCCGGAAAACCTGAAGTATCTGATCAATACTATACTGGCAAAGGGAAAGGTTTGTCCGGAGACTGAAATGAGTTTTGAAGCACACCCCAACAACACTCGCAAAGAGCATATGCAAGCTCTCTACACATTGGGTTTTCGTCGGATGAGCCTGGGCATACAGGATTTTGATGAGGCTGTACAGCGAAAAGTAAATCGTATTCAAACTTTTGAGCAGATAAAAAAGGTAAGTACAATTGCCAGAGAAATTGGCTACACTTCTATCAACTTTGATCTGATCTATGGACTTCCACTACAAACTGAAACCAGTGTAAGGGATACCATAGAGAAAACAGCCCTTTTGAGACCCGACCGTATTGCCTTTTACAGCTATGCTCATGTACCCTGGCTCAAACCTGCCCAAAAAAGTTATGAGCAAGACCTACCTTCTCACCATTTAAAAAGAAAACTATACGAAACCGGCAAAGCACTGCTGGTAGATAAAGGTTATTACGAAATTGGCATGGATCACTTCGCACATCAGAATGATAGCCTTTACAAGGCAAGCCAAAATAAAAGTCTGCACCGTAATTTTATGGGCTACTGCACTGCTGCTACTCAACTGCTGATTGGCCTGGGCGCTTCATCTATCAGTGATACCTGGACAGCCTTCGGACAAAATATGAAAAGTGTAGAAGCTTATATGCAGCAGGTAGAAGAAGGCAGGTTTCCCATTTACCGGGGGCATATTCTTAATCAGGAAGACCTAATAATTCGTCGGCACATACTTAACCTCATGTGTCAGCAGCAGACCCACTGGAAAGGTGCAGAAGCACCTGCCTCGCTATTTGCAGAGCTAAAAGAGCGCCTACATGAGCTTATAGAAGATAAAATTGTTAGTCTGGAAAAACATTCTCTTAAAATTTCTGAAGAGGGCAAACCTTTTTTGAGAAATGTTTGTATGGCATTAGACGCTCGTATGTGGAAACACAAGCCAAAAACAGCCTTGTTTAGTAATACCATTTAAGCAATTACTACAAAATTTATCAATAGCTTTTTTCTCCGTCTTTATCTGATTAGTTTTGGCGGTGAATTTTGAAAAGGAAACTCTTATGAAAGAAGAAGCACTGCCTAATAAAACAGGCTTCCTAGCAAAGCTTCAGGAAAAGTGGGAATTGAATAGCATCTATCAGGTATTTATTGTCCTTCTTGTATTTTCTCTTACCGGTAGCACGGTGGTAATGGTTCGCAAAATCTTTTTTGAATGGATAGGCTTTGACGAAACTACCAGCATGTGGCTTAAGACCGTTACGTACATCGCTTTTGTAATGCCTGCCTACCAGATTTTGCTTTTGGTATATGGCTTTTTGTTCGGGCAGTTTTCTTTCTTCTGGAATAAGGAGAAAAAAATGGTTTCCAGAATGAAAAAAGTCTTTGTCCGTAAATAAAATTTCGCAACCACTGCTTACTACTTAACTACTTATTCTTCAGTACTACCCTGGCTCACAACAGTATTTACACTCAAATGAATTATTAAGTTAATTCTTGAGTTCCCACCTAAAACCTTAAATTTGTACAAAAATAGTGATTGAATGGGAGGAAGTATCACGAGCAATATTTCGCAAAGGCAACTTTTTTTAGACCATCTGGCACAGACTACACACTTTCCTTTAATGTTGGAAATTGAGCGTGCGGAAGGTATATACATGTACAGCCCTGATGGCAAACGTTATCTGGATCTTATCTCTGGTATTGGCGTAAGCAACCTGGGCCATCGCCATCCAAAAGTGGTGCGGGCAGTTAAAGAGCAGGTAGATCAGTACATGCACGTAATGGTGTATGGCGAATTTGTACAGTCACCTCAGGTGCAGCTCGCCGAAGCCTTAGCAAAAACGCTACCCTCTCCCCTTAATAGCTGTTACCTCGTTAACTCTGGTAGTGAGGCTGTAGAAGGCGCTCTCAAACTGGCCAAACGCTTCACTGGTCGCCATGAGCTAATTTCCTGCGTAGATGCTTATCATGGTTCTACACAGGGCTCACTCTCAGTATGTGGTAACGAAGGGTTTAAACAGGCTTACCGTCCGCTACTTCCCGGAGTTCAGCACATACGTTTTGGCAATTATGATGATTTAGAACACATTAGCGAACGTACTGCAGCTGTCATTATAGAAACCGTTCAGGGAGAGGCAGGCGTAAGAGTGGCTAAGAAAGACTACTTTCAGATTTTAAGAGAACGCTGTTACCAAACTGGTACACTGCTCATACTGGATGAGATACAGGCAGGCTTTGGTCGTACTGGCAAATTCTGGGCCTTTGAACACTACGGCATTGTTCCTGATATACTGGTCTCTGCCAAAGGTATGGGTGGAGGCATGCCTATCGGAGCATTTATGTCATCACCTGAAATAATGGGTACACTGCGTGAAAACCCAATACTAGGACACATCTCTACATTTGGTGGACATCCGGTAAGTGCGGCAGCTTCATTGGCTACCCTCCAGACCATACAGGAAGAAAAACTATACAAACAGGCTGATCATAAAGCCGGGCTTTTCAAAAAACTCCTCCGACATCCTAAAATCAAAGAGATTCGCCACAAAGGTTTAATGATGGCAGTAGCGTTTGAATCTTTTGAAGTACTCAAACCGATTATTGATCGTGCTATTGAGCTGGGGGTAGTAACCGACTGGTTCCTTTATTGCGATAATGCAATGCGTATTGCTCCTCCCCTGATTATCACAGACGAAGAAATAGAAGAAGCCTGCGATATTATTCTAAGAGCGATAGAGGAGGTCAACCTTAAATAGACTTCTCTATACTACTCACGCTTAACATCTGTTTGCATGAATATATGAACTTTGGAAAAGTCATTACAGCTTAATAAAAGCCCAGATGTTAAACTCTAAAACTACTCTTCTCTTTGATTTTGACGGTACTATTGCCGACTCCCTGCACCGTTTGCTGCAAATTAGTAATAGCTTTGCCGAAGAGTACGGCTTTCAGAAGATTGAGGAAAAAGACATACCACTATTCAGAACAAAATCTACCCTGGAGGCTTTTCGTGAGCTGAATGTTCCCTTACTTAAAGTACCAGTTATCGCAGCTAAAGTAAAAAAAGCTTTTCAGCAGGAGGTACACCTCTCTCGCCCTTTCCCTCAAATGAAAGAAGTTTTAGAGCAGCTAAGTCTGGTTTTTTGCCTGGGCATACTTACTTCTAACTCGGAACATAATGTCGGGCAGTTTTTAAAAACGCATAAGCTCAACCACTTTGATTTTATCTATACTTCCAGCAATCTTTTTGGTAAGAGTAGAAGCTTACGCAGAATCATGAGAGAGAAAGCCATTAAAATGAGTGAGATAGTGTATATCGGGGATGAGATGCGCGATATAGAAGCCGCTAAAAATATAGGCATGGACATGATTGCTGTGAGCTGGGGAGCGCATACAGAAAAGGTCTTAGCAACGCTAAAGCCTACGTACATTGTCCATAAACCTAGTGAACTGCTTACCTTATTGCAAGCTTAAAGCTCTGGCTTTTCTTCAGGATGTTTCTCCAGATATTCTTTTACCAAAGCAGGTAGTTTATCTCCTTTAGCTACAAACAACATGGCATCACCGTTCATGCAATACCTTAGCCCTGTTGGCTTTGGACCATCAGGAAACACATGTCCCAGATGAGAGCCACTGCTACTATCCAGCACCTCTATACGTGTCATACCATAGGTATTATCTTCTTTTAATACCACAGCTTTTTCGCTGATAGGCTGGGTAAAGCTAGGCCATCCTGTACCAGATTCAAACTTGGTAGATGTTGTAAACAAAGGCTGACCAGTTGCGGCAGAATAAAACACTCCCGCTTCTTTAATTTTATTCAGAGGGCTGGAAAAAGCTCGCTCCGTTCCTGCTTCTCTTAAGATGTAAAACTCATCTTCGCTTAGCTTATCTTTCCACTCAGAATCAGAAAACTCATATTCGTAGCCGCTTTTCATCTCAGACGCCCAGATACCAATATACTTCACTCCTCCTTTAGTATGAGCAGCCGTTTCTTCACGATCAGCATTCTGCGACTGGCTGGGCTGGCTATTACTGCTACAAGCAAATCCGACGAAAGCGGATAAAACTATTAGGTATGATATTACTTTTTTCATACTATAAATACCGATTTGTTACTCAAAAAGTTTGTCAATCCCCTGACAATCAATTTTTGTCTTCAGACTTTTTAAAAAGCTCACTTACACCTATACGCTCCCAAAAGCTCTGGTCTTCCTTCTCTTTTTTTCGTTTTTCACGCTCCTTCTGCCTTTCTTTTTTTCTTTTGGCTCTTTCCTTCTTGCGTTTACGCTTTTCTCGCTTTTTTACCCTTTGCTTTTTGGTATCCTTTCCTATGATATAGCGTACTGAGACCGCTGTGCCAGCCTCAAACCAGTCCTCGTGCAAAATATGGTAAGCTGGCTTAAAGTCGGCGGAGACTGTTAAAGGCATAAAGGGTAATTTCACCTCCATACCTACCATAGCATCTATACCCAGTACCGGCCCAAATTCTTTTAGCCCACCCAGGTGGCCACCGCCTCCCAGATATACATTAAGACCTCTACCCAAAACCGGATAGTGCTTTACCAGCATTAACGTACCTACCAGTTCACGTTCTCCGGCAGTCATCAAACCTTCTACAGCCAAAGTTTTAAAAATACGCTGCTTCATGCTGATGCCGTATTTCTCATTACCAAAACGTAAACCCACAGCTGTGCTATACTTTTGCGCCTCTGCCTGCCAGCTCAGGAGTAAAGCAAAAATGATTATTCCTACACCTTGTTTCATAAACATATCCCTAAAACGCATACTTTACCTGCTTATTCTATGCCTCAACAATTGGGGCACTTCCATTTCAGACAATTTTTAAGCCTATTTGTTAAACTGGAAGATATTTAACTAGTAGAAATTAGCATAACCCACATTTTTTAAAAAATGCTACTACTTTTATCCGTACAAAGCTCGCTTAGGTATTCAGAATTTTAGAGACTAAATGATACTCAATATGAGAAAAGAAGGTGTCACTATAAAAGACTTAATAAATACCCTGCCACAGGTAGGTAAGGTACAATGGATAAGCATAAGAGCAGAAAGAGGCAGCAAGCCAGAAGAAATGGAAGAAGTATATGCCAATACTGAGCACGGTCTGGAGGGTGATCATTATGGTGGGGGGGCCAATGGCAAACGGCAAGTCACCTTTATCAATGAAGAACATCTAAAATCTGTGGCCTCATTTTTAGGTAAAGAAGTACTGGACCCTGGGCTGCTCAGAAGAAATATTATGGTGAGTGGAATTAACCTGTTAGCGCTAAAAGACCAGCAGTTTCAGGTGGGTGAGGCTGTACTGGAAATGACTGGACTGTGCCACCCGTGTTCGCGTATGGAACAAAACCTGGGAGAAGGTGGCTACAATGCTATGCGGGGCCATGGTGGGATTACGGCACGCATTCTAAAAAGCGGAAAAATAAAACAGGGAGATACTATAAAACTAATTTCACAGCAAGAAAAGAATGATTCAGAAGCATAATAATTTTAGGAAAAGCTGCTTTAGCGTTTGCACCCATTAATCATTTATGTTTATTTATATATTTAATCTTTACAACTCAACAACCTACTAATCAAATGAATATTCTTTTTATTGGCGCTCACCCTGACGACTGTGAAGTATATGGAGGAGGCACTGCGGCACTTTTTACGGCTCTCGGCCATCATGTTAAATTTATTTCTGTTACCAACGGTGATGCCGGCCACCACGAAATGCAAGGCACAGAACTGGTAGACTGTAGAAGTAAAGAAAGTGTAGCTGCCTCTCAGATACTTAATGTCTCTTATGAGATTATGGATAACCGAGACGGACAGCTAGAGCCCAGCCTGCACAACCGTAGCCGTATTATCCGTCGCATTAGAAGCTGGCGTGCAGATATTGTGATCACACACCGCCCTAATGACTACCACCCCGACCACCGATATACCAGCCAGTTGGTGCAAGATGCAGCCTATATGGTAATGGTACCAAATATAGCTCCCGGGGTTGCCCCTCTCCGTAAAAATCCGCTCTTTTTATATTTTCAGGATCATTTTCAGAAACCTTACCCCTTCCGTCCAGATATTGCGGTAAATATTGATGACGTTTTTGAGCAAAAAATTAAAGCTCTGGATGCACACAGTTCACAGTTTTACGATTGGCTACCGTGGATAGAAGGCAAAACCAAAGAGGTGCCAAAAGGAGAGTCAGAACGTCTGGAATGGCTAAAAGAACAGTGGCCCAGCACCCCAAATGAAGAGGTAAAAAAAGCCCTGGCACGCTGGTATGGAGAGGCCAAGGCTAAAGAAATTAAACGTGCGGAAGCATTTGAAATAAGCGAATACGGCAGAAAAGTAACTGATGAGGACATCAGAGAACTTTTTCAGATGCTGCCAGCTACTACTTCCTGACGAAATTTTTACGTGATTGTGCCAATAGGTAGTTATAAAACTCATCTTTGCTGGCGTCCGTAACTACATTTACCCAGCTTCCTGATCCGGGTTTGGCAATAGTTTCACCCTGGTTAGGTAGCTTCTGAGCAATCTCCAGCTCCATCTTTTCTACCGTAAAAATATCTTTTCTGGTAACTACCGCTGCTGCCAGTACATCCCACATATGATACAGATAGTCATACCCGGGGATAGTGTTTACAGTAATAGCCCAGCAGAATGAAGCCATATAAGACACATCATACTCATGCTGAGAAGCCATTTGCTCCAGAAAGTCAAAGGTAACTGGTACGTGGTTAGTAGCGTCCAGAGGTACTATGGTTAGTGGTAGGTTCTGTTCTATAAGCCATTGCGCTCCGGCGGGATCCCAGTATACATTCCACTCTGCGGAGCCATTGTGAGTATAGGTTCGCACATTACCGTGCACGTCTACAGCTCCGGCCATCCACACTATTTCACTAATTTTATCTTTTATGGCAGGTTCTTTTCGTAATGCGTTTACAAAAGTGGTACAGGGTCCTGTCATCAGGTAAGACACCGGCTCTTCGCATTGCATCAACTGAGAGATGATAAAGTCACTGGCTTCCAACTCACTTAATGGTGAGTGTACGCTCTTCATATTCAAGAGCTGGGGAAAAGCATTGATAATTTGCGGCTGTGCTCTCCATACATCAGGAAAAGGGTTCATACCTCTTGCCTGGCTGATAGCTACCCCTACCGGCCTGGGCATCATCAGGTCTATAAACTTACGAGACGATTCAGCAGCAGAATCGGCATAGCAGTCAGCAGGAGTTACGCTAACTCCTATCAGGTCTACTTCTTCCATAGTTAATACCAGCAGTAGGGCCAGCAGGTCGTCTACCCCACCATCATGGTCTAAAAATACTTTTTTTCTGGGCTGCGAATTGCTCATAGCTATAAGAGTTAATGATTCAGTTAAATGTATTTGTACTCGCTAAACTTATAGTGCCAAAACTAGTACATTTACCATAAAAAAACTTATGGCAGTACAGCTTTCCGAAGATCGTAACCCTGATAGAGAAAAAGTGTTAGAACTTTACCGAGCAAACCAATGGAGTGCGGCGGATAAGCCAGAAGCACTATACCAGGCTTTAACGCACTCTCATAGCCTCATTACTGCCTGGGAAGGTAAGCGGTTACTAGGGCTGGGAAACGCCATTTCTGATGGGCACTTAGTGGTGTACTTTCCTCATCTTTTAGTTCACCCTGACTTTCAGGGCAAAGGTATAGGCAAAATGATTATGCAGCGTATGGAGGAGAAATATGCTCATTTACACATGCAAATGCTTACTGCAGATCGTGCTTCAGTCAACTTCTACCAAAAGTGTGGATTCCAAAAAGCTGGTGACACGCTACCGATGTGGAAGTACCAGGGAAAAGAGCATGGTTGATACAGTTCTGCTATTTTCTTTCATCCAAGAATCCGATAGAAAATGAAGTAATTCATGCTCAGGTTAAATGCAGCATGAGCCAGCACAGCTCCCCAAATAGAGCCACTTTGTACTCTTGCTTTGTAGAAGAGTAAACAGCTCACAAATAAAGCCACAGCCCAGACTATTGCGGGCAATGGCAAAAATGACCATTCCCCCTGATGGTATACAAACCCAAAGTGTGCGAGGTGTACCAGGCTAAAGGCAAGGCTATCTAAAACACTGGCAGCTGTTGCCCCAGAGTTTAACGCAAAGTTTTCATGGATGAAACCACGATAGAAAAACTCCTCTCCAATTGGACTAAACAACATGCTGCTTATTGAGAAAATGATAAAAAAAGTAAAGCGCGTCTGAGTGTCCATACCCGCTGGCAGCCCCTGATAGCTGTGGGAAATATATACTAATGCATTGCTAAGAGTATGTCCATACCAGTAAAACATCAACCCATATAGCAGGCCACATATGATAAACCCATATAGAAAGCCTATGAGCATTCCTTTCCAGCTATCCACTTTCTTAAGACCGACCTTTCTTCTACCTGAGGATTTAAGTAATATTAGTGGTATACTTACTAAGAAGAGAAAATAATAACTCAGCCACTGATAGCTTGTCTGTATATTAGCTTCTATAACCAACTACACTCTCAGGCTGCTGAGCAACAATAGAACAATTAACGCCAGCTGCCAGCCGGGCTTCAGGTAGCGACGAAATAGTGGGCGAAAATCTTCTTGAGTCAGCTGTTGCATGCTTCTCACAAGATAATTTTTTTGAAACTGTAAAGGTAGTCTTCGCCTTACTTTCGTGGGTAGCACTTACACTTTTTCTGATTACTGCCCAAAGGCTTTTAGCATTATCAGCAAAAAGTAATAAATTGCTTACTGCTTAAACCTAACGCTACAAACCTTATGAAAAAAATTGCTATTACCCTTTCAATTATTCTGGCTATTTCTGCCAGCTCATTTGTAATCAATATGCAACAACAAGAAGAATCTCTCCGCCACGTGGTGGTTTTTAAGTACAAAGAAGGTGCTTCTAAAGCAGACATCAAAAAAGTGACAGATGCCTTCCGTGATCTACAAAACAAAATACCCGGAATCACTTCTTTTGAATATGGAATAAACAATAGTCCTGAAGGTAAAGACCAGGGTTTTACTCATGTTTATACGCTTACTTTTGAAGATGCTGAAGCTCGTGATGTATATCTCCCTCACCCTGAGCATAAGAAATTTGGTGAGCTTTTAGGTTCATTAAACGTGCTGGAAGATGCTTTTGTAGTAGACTACCACCCTATGGACTAAGTATCTGAAAGCTTAAGTCTACTGATATAAACAAATTTTAATGATGATGTCATGCTACAACCGGGCATGACATTTCTTTTGGCTAATACATCTAAACAAAACAGATTTATACTCATGAAAAGCCTAGCGATATTACTAAGCAGCTTATTCTTTTTGTATGCCTGTAGTCCTGCCGAGCAAGGCAGCAAGGAAAACAGTACTACCTCAGAAAGCAGCACTACTGAAGATCAGGTACAGGAAGAAGAGTGGATACAACTTTTTAACGGCAAAGACCTTAGTGGCTGGCGTGTAAAAATCAGAGGATACGAATTAGACGAAAACTTTGGCAATACTTTTCGTGTAGAAGATGGCCTGATGAAAGTTCGTTACGATCAGTACGATGATTTTGCGCAGCAGTACGGTCACATCTTTTACGAAAAGCCCTACTCCAGTTATAAATTCAGAGTAGAGTACCGCTTTGTAGGTGAACAGGCTCCTAATGGCGAAGGCTGGGCCTGGCGCAATAGTGGTATTATGGTACATGGGCAGTCTCCAGAAAGCATGGGTAAAGATCAGGATTTCCCTATTTCTATTGAAGTACAGTTGTTAGGCGGCCCTGAGGAGGGTGAGCGCACGACTTGCAACCTTTGTACACCTGGTACCAATGTAGTAATGGATGGAGAGCTGGTTACTGATCATTGCATTAGCTCTAACTCTAAAACCTACCCCGGCGACCAGTGGGTAACTGCTGAAGTAGTAGTACTGGCTGACTCAGTTATTCACCATTTGGTAAATGGCGACACTGTACTAAGTTACCAGCAGCCTCAAATGGGTGGCGGCACAGTAAGCGGCCATGATGAAAGCCTGAAAATTGAAGGTCAATTATTAAAAGAGGGCTATATTTCTTTGCAGAGCGAAAGCCATCCGGTAGACTTCCGTAAAGTAGAAATTTTACCTCTGGAAGATTAAGCAATACTTAAAGGTCGCTGCGTTGAGCGACCTTTCTTTTTTCCAGCCTACAGATTTTTTTAGTATCTCTGAGTTTTGCTGATAGTACTTTTCCAGAGTTAATGGCTTTATGCCTAGCAAATGCTCCACAATCAGACTGTTAATAGCATTTTCGCCCCTTCCTTTACTTACATCTGAATTCATCCGGGCTTCCAGCGTCCAATCTACCAGGTTAAATTTCTTTCTCCAGGCTAAGCCAGACTCATAATCTTCTTTTTCAAATGTATTTTTTTACCACTTAATCGCGAGAGCATGCCTGCCAGTTCGCTCATACTGTAAAGCGAAACAATTAATGCTTTTTCTATACCTTCAAATGCCTTATCCACAGAGGCTGTATTTTCATCATCACCCTCCACCTCATCTACCCCTCTAGTTTAGGAGCTTTGGCTTTATCTCGTTCCAAAACGCAGTTGCTCGCCCTGTCTATGCAATAGTTGTAATATAATGCTACCTAACTTTCCGATAGCCCCTGTAATAAGCATCATCTGATAACCCTATTAGTGTAAAAATATATACAACAAAAGATGCAGTATGCTGCCTTAGGTTGGTTCACAGCGATTTGTTAACAGATAATACAATACCTCAATGCTCTACAAGATTTAAGTCAGTCTCTAGCTCATCTGCTTACAAAAACATCTATCTCCTTCTTTCTTAACTTAAGTCAATGCGCTGCCAAGACCTACCTTCTAGCTTTGTGTATATACTTTAATTCTGAAACTATAAACACAATTTATTATGAGAGCAGTTTATTGCACACAATACGGGTCACCTTCTGTACTGGATGTACGTAGTGTAGAATGCCCTTTACCTAAAGCCCACGAAATATTAGTTAAAGTGCATGCCGCCAGTATTACCACCGCCGATGCCATGATGAGACAAGGTAGCCCACGCTATGCACGTCTTTTTTTAGGTTTTAAGCGTCCTCGGAGGCCTATTACCGGTACCGGATTTGCCGGTACAGTTGTAGCAGTTGGCAAAAATGTAAGTCAGTTTGAAGTAGGCAGTCATGTGTTTGGAGAAACTACAACTAACTTTGGCGCTCATGCAGAATATGTTTGTGTACCAGAAAATGGAGTAGTACTCTCTTTACCTAGTTTTCTCAGTTATGAAGAAGGAGCTTTAATGTGTGATGGGCCCGTTACTTCGCTTAACTTTCTAAAAAATCTGGCAGAACTTAAGGCTGGGCAACACATTTTAATAAATGGTGCGTCGGGCAGTTTGGGCATGGCCGCTATCCAAATTGCCAAACATATGGGAGCTGAAGTAACCGGAGTCTGTAGTAGAAGAAATTTAAACGAAATTATTGAGCTTGGAGCAGACCGGGTTATAAACTATCAGGAGACAGATTTTACTAGCCAGAAGCAGCAGTATGATGTAGTCTACGATACAGTAGGCAAAAGCTCATACGCTCAGTGTAAAGCTATACTAAAGCCTAATGGTAGATATGTTTCTCCGGTTCTCAATATGAAATTGCTTTACTATAGCCTAACTACTAAAGCTGGTAATGGAAAAAGTGCCAAATTTACCGCTACCGGTCTCAGCCCGGTTCATGAGTTAAAGAAACTTATAATTGAATTACTGGAAATGATTCGCCAGCAGCAGTTGAAGGTCTATATTGACCGAGCATATGAGATTAACCAGATTGTAGAGGCGCATGAGTATATAGACAGCGGCCACAAAAGAGGAAACATTGTTTTAAAGCTTAGTGCCTGAACAATTAGGTGCTAGGTCTGCTTATGTAACCTTTTTCTAATTCTGCTCAAGGATTCAGCTGTAATGCCTATATAGCTTGCCAACTGATGCTGAGGTATGCGTTGCAATAGTTCAGGACGATCTTCCAGCATTTGCAAATACCTTTGTTCGGGAGATGACACCATAAAGCGGGCAAAGTCGTCCTGGGCTTTGCCTGTATTTCTTTCTACTTCCTGCCGGATGATAGATTCCAGCCGAGGAATTCTTTGGCACATCTCTTTTTCTATTTGCTGATTACCTACGGTGAGCACACAGTCTTCTGCACATATCAGGTAATGACGTGAAGGCTGTTGATTGGTGTAGCTGCTAAAAGAGTTTACAGCCTGGCCTTCGGTATAAAAAGCGGTAGACTTCTCTTCACCGTCAATTAGGTAGAACTCGCGCACACAGCCCTTCAGCACAAAGTAGCACTTATCAGCTACCTGCCCTTCTTCCAGCAAGTAAGCTCCCTTTTTAAAGCTTTTTACCAGGGTATTATCCATAATCAGATCTATCTCTTCCGGGCTGAGTACCTGAAAGCCAGACACATAGTCAAGCAGTTCTTTTTTAAATATGATTTCATCTGAGATGCCTGTAGCATTGGGCTGTACTGCTGAGGGTGCACCGGAGTTGCTCATCGTAAAATTATTATGGTAAGAAAATCAGGCTATATATTGCTACGCTAAAGATAAGGATTTACTAAGCCTTAAATCAAGTGCACATAATTAGCTTCACCATTAATTTTAAGCTAATGAGGTTTTCAGGCCCAATCATAGCTTTAGTAATCAAGCTAAAATGATTAAAACTAGTTATAAACCCATTATGCTGGCTATTACGCTATCTTCAAAAAAAAAGGAAGCTATTCGCTCCCTCATGACATCTAGTGGGCAGATAATAAATCTTCGCGAATTACATCTGCAGCTATACGCCCAGACCGCATAGCCGCGTTAAGCGAGCCATTGAGCAAATAATCTCCGGCTGCATACAAGCCTTCTTTCAGTTTTACCTGCTCGGCGATAGCCTCATGGGCAACACTATCCTGATTAGGAAGTGCGTAGTTGATGCGATAGGTACGAAGATGCTCCCAGCTATCGGTCTGTTTTCCAAACCACTCAGAAAGCTCATCTTTTACATTGAGTATCAGTTCTTCGTCACTTGCTTTCTGATAGCCGTTAATAGAAGCTGAAATCAAGTGTTTACCTTCAGGAGCATAATGTGCAGACGCCTGACTCATCACACAAACATTGTTTACCAATTTATCTCCAGCAGCATTTAACGCTAAAACCGGCTTCTTGATGGGGGATGTATCTGCACTAAAATAAAGATTGGTGGTACTATGGTATTGAGTATTGCGTTTATCCTGCTCCAGATACTTCTTTACGTAACCCAGAGGGTCAGTAGCCAGTAAAATCACTCTCGCAGAATATGTTTCACCAGTCTCGGTAGTCACTTCTGAGCCACTAATGCTGCTGACTTTACGATTACATAGTATATGCTCCTCTCCTATCTTTTCTGCCAACTGACTGGGAATCTCCTCCATGCCATGAGCAGGTATTGCTGCTTCTCCCTCGGTAAACATCTTGAAAACAAAGTCAAACTCCCGACGAGAGGTTGTTAAACCATCTTCCAGAAAAATACCTGCCATAAAAGGCTGAAAGAAATGCCTGAGCATTCGCTCACTAAATCCATATTCCTGTATTGCTGCCAGCGTACTTTTTTCGGGCTGCATAAATATTTCCTCTACGCTCATTTTACGGAGCTTTTGAGCCAGTGATAGCACCTTGAGTTTATCTCCCAAAGTACCTACTTTAGAAAAAAGTGTTTTAAAAGCTATTGAAGGTTCACGGAGAGGGTCTCCAATCTCAAAGGATTGCTGGTGTTTGTAGACTAAGGCACCCGGTAAAAAAGTTTTCAGCTCAAGAGCATCGTAATCCAGCAAGGCTTTAGCTTCGGGGTAGGCAGTCAGAAACACCTGAAACCCACGGTCTAGCAGAAAACCTTCATGCTTATCAGTTTTTACTCTTCCTCCTACTCTGCCTTCCGCTTCTAATATTTTTACTCTATAGCCATAACGTTTGAGGTATGTAGCGGCACTTAGCCCGGCAAGGCCCGCTCCTATAATCAGTATATCGGTATCGCTATTTGCTTCCTGAGACATTGCTGTACTTTGGTTGGTTAGTGTTATGCTAATATAAAGACCAAAGCACGGAAAGGCGCCAGTTGTTTTCTAAAAATGAGACTTTTGGTACTGCTTAGGCGTACAGCCATAATAATTTTTGAAAGAACGAATAAAATGAGAAGTGCTGTTATAGCCTACTGCATAACACACATCACTTACTGCCTTTTGCTCTGATAACAATAACTGCCTGGCAATCTGCATTCGCTTTTTATTGACAAAATCTACCGGGGATACGCCCAGCACTTTTTTAAAGTAACGATGAAAGGTAGGTTTACTCATGCATGCTCTGGCAGCGAGCTCTTCTACACTAAGGTCGTCCTGTATATGCTCCATAATATAGTCTACCACTAGTTGCAGACGGGGCATGGCCCCTCCCTTCTTGTGCATTAGAATATGACGAGCTTTAGTCTGCATCATCAGCAGTATTAACTCCTGTAATGTATGCTGAATTAGCAATTTGCGAGCTGCATGATCCATTGGCTGGGTGTAATAGCTGCATACTCTTAATATAGCATCATTGATGCGGCTATCCGCTACACTCTCACACTGTAAGCTTTCGTCCAGGTAAAGCTCACTGGATAGTTCATTATTTAACTCCTCCTGTAGCTGCCCTAGTGTATCACGAATAAGCTGATGACCTATCTCTAAGGTCAGGCAACGAGTGGGTGTTTCAGGACAGGCATCGGGAAAGTCTATCTGAACCAATTCATGAGGTGCCATAACCAAAGACTCTCCGGGGCAAAACTCAAAAGTATGTTCTACTTCTTTCTCATCCTCATGTATTACTTTTTTACCGCTGAGCATAAAAAGCAGTACCGGGTTATCCAAATGCCCATAACTGATTAGCTCTGCTTTCTGGTATGTTTCATAAAGACAGAGTTCTGCGTACTCACCACTATATACCTTACGGTTTTCAATAATCTGTTCAGGTTTAATCTTTTCCAGCAGCTGATCACACATAACTTCTTCATTAATACGGCTTGATACAAATTAGCTACTTTTTGATAGTTTATCAATATTAATTAGAAATGTAAATGCACATTATTGAATTAGTATTTACAACCTAAAATTTTATAAAAATGATACATGAGAAACCTGCTTTTAAAGAGATGTATGATAATTTTATTGGAGGAAAATTCGTGCCGCCAGTAAAGGGAAACTACTTTGAAAACATCTCTCCGGTAGATGGCAAGCCTTTTACAAAAATTGCTCGCTCTACCAAAGAAGACGTAGAATTAGCACTAGACGCGGCTCATGAAGCAAAAGACTACTGGAATAATGCCTCTGCTACTGAGAGAAGTCGTGTGCTGTTAAAGATTGCTGACATTATGGAAGACAATCTGGAGTTGCTGGCTGCAGCAGACACCTGGGATAATGGAAAAGCAATACGCGAAACGTTAGCAGCAGACCTACCGCTGGCGATAGATCATTACCGCTATTTTGCCGGAGTAATACGAGCAGAGGAAGGCTCTGTTGCTGAGCTGGACTCCAATACTGTATCGTACAACATAAATGAGCCTCTGGGAGTTGTTGGGCAAATTATCCCCTGGAACTTCCCTCTTCTGATGGCCGCTTGGAAAATTGCACCAGCATTAGCAGCGGGCAACTGCACAGTAGTAAAACCTGCTGAACAAACCCCTGCCAGTATAATGGTGATGATGGAGCTAATACAAGACGTAGTACCTGCCGGAGTACTCAATGTAGTGAATGGATTTGGTCCAGAAGCGGGTAAGCCCCTGGCCTCCTCTCCTCGTGTAAACAAGGTAGCTTTTACCGGAGAAACCACCACTGGGCGACTTATTATGCAATATGCATCTGAAAACATTGTACCTGTAACTCTGGAGTTAGGCGGTAAGTCACCCAATGTGTTCTTTAAAAGTGTTATGGATGAAGAAGATGAGTTTTTGGATAAATGTATAGAAGGTGCGGTAATGTTTGCCCTCAATCAGGGTGAAGTATGTACCTGTCCGTCCAGAATACTGATAGAAGAGTCTATCTACGATGCTTTTATTGAGCGTGTGATAGCTCGCACTAAAGATATTAAGGTAGGCAATCCGCTGGACACTGAGACCATGATGGGTGCTCAGGCCTCAAACGATCAGTACGAGAAAATCCTTTCATACATGAACATTGGTAAAGAAGAAGGAGCAGAAGTGCTCGCTGGTGGCGATGCATTTAAAATGAGTGGCGACTACAACGGAGGCTATTATATTCAACCCACTTTGTTTAAGGGCCATAACAAGATGAGAGTTTTTCAGGAAGAAATATTTGGGCCTGTTTGCTCGGTAACTACTTTTAAAGATCAGGCCGAAGCCATTAGCATCTCTAATGAAACACTTTATGGTTTAGGTGCTGGGGTCTGGACTCGCAATATGCACGAAGCTTATCAGACTGCACGCCAGATACAAGCAGGTAGAGTTTGGGTCAACTGCTATCACGATTATCCGGCTCATGCACCTTTCGGAGGTTATAAAAAATCAGGTATCGGTAGAGAAAATCATAAGATGATGCTAAACCACTACCGACAGAATAAGAACATGCTGGTCTCTTATGATAAAAATCCTAAAGGTTTTTTCTAGCAGGTTTAATTATAAACGTTTAGCGAATGCAGTAAATCAAGCTCAGTGTTGGGCTTGATTTATTGTTTGTTGATCACTTTAAATAAATTATCATGTCTGATACTACCGCAACTCAAAAACAATATGTGCCCAGGGTACTTATAAGCGATGATGCCCGTAAAATTATAGATGATCTTAGAGACATACACGGTGAACTGATGTTTCATCAAAGTGGAGGCTGCTGCGATGGCTCTTCACCCATGTGCTACCCAGCAGATGAGTTTAAAACTGGAGATAGTGACATCTACCTGGGAGACATTTATGGCTGCAAGTTTTATATCTCTCGCGACCAGTTTGAGTACTGGAAACATACTCAGCTTACAGTAGATGTTACTCCGGGCAGAGGCTCCAGCTTTTCTTTAGAAATACCAATGGGAATCCGGTTTATTATACGCTCCCGCCTGTTTACTGAAGAAGAACTAAAGCACCTATTTCCTGTACATTGAAAAAAGTGAAATGAAATACATTGCAGTCCGAACATAAAAAAAGGGTACCTACCTAGGCACCCATTTTTCGTGTTCGACTATATATTAACTATTTACTCTACCTTTCTGCGAATCGGGAAAGTTTGTATGTCTCCCTGATCCGATGTTACTCTCACATAGAAGATTTTTGCATTCCTAAGGTGACTATCCAGTTTGCGTAAATCTATGTTAACAACTTCCAGCTTATCTACTTCCTGCTCACTGAGCTTACGCCCAATGTTATCTATAATAGCATAATAATTTATCCTGGCTGTGGGGTGCTTAATTTCCAGGTTCAAATCATAAGCTACCGGATTAGGATATGCAAGTATTTGAACTTCTGTATCTTGCTCATCAATACTGTTGATCACCTCAAATACTATAGTGTTGGCTTCACCGCTTACCCCTTTCAAGCCTTTGGCACTATAAGGAATAGCAGTAAGCTCATACCTACCAACTTCAAGCTCAAAAGGACGATAATTGTTTCCACTATTGCCTCCTATAGCATATGGAGCTGAATTTTCAATGGCAACTCGCTCTCCATTCAGCAGAAACTCCACACTTCCTACATCTTCAGGGTCATCTACCATTGCCTCTATATTAATCGGAGGTAGTTCAGCTAAATCCAGCGTAGCTCCATTTTCCAGCGGACCTATCGCTACATCATTGGCGGCATCCCACAATTGAAAAGCAGTAACAGTAAAATTATTTTCAAGAATAAGGGTTCTGCTTAGAGGAATCCCTATAGTACCTAATGCGTTGTCCATGCTAAAAGGTACTGCTGTGACTGTATACTCTCCCGGAGGTAAGTCTAAAGCCATGTAATCGCCATTTACCTCATCACCTAAGCTAAATGGTGCTTCATTATCAACACTAAACACTTCGCCATTTACTCTAAACTCTACACTACCTACCTCATTGTCATTTACATCGGCACGAATATTTACATTAGGAAAAATATCCAAAGGAACGATCAGGCCATTACCTATGCTGATAAGGTCTTCATCTGTATCGCTGTTTACAAGTACCAATGATAGCACTTCCTGCACCTCTACTACACTAAAGTTAACTACAAGCTTGGTACCCATATCTCCTTCTTGCAGAGCTTCAGTGTAAGGAACTACTTCCAGAGTATATAGGCCGGGCTCTAAGTCAAAAGGATTGATATCGCCCCTATTATCACCAGCAATGGCATAAGGAGCCACATTTTCGCTTTGTACCAAATCTCCATTGAGATAAAAGGCAATACTACCCATAAAGTCTTCAAACTCAGGTTTAGCCACAATGCTAAAGTTAGGTGTGGTCTTCAGGTTTATTTCATCACCATCAGTAAGTTCTGCCACCTCTTCATCAGTATCTGTATTCACTAATACCAGACTTGCTACTGGAGATTGAGTAACTTCAAAAGATACTGTTAGGGCATACCCTTTATCACCTTCGGCCAAGTCTTCAGTAAATGGAGTTGCAGTGAGTGTATATTTACCAATACCTAAAGACCCTTTTCTATAATCTCCATTCTGGTCACCAAAAAGAGCGAAAGGCTCTTTATTTTCAACCTGTATAAGATCATCGGCTCCGCTTAGCTCAAACATGACGCTTTCCGCTTTGGATCTACCATCAATTACTTCAGCTACTATATTGAATGCACCACCTTCTATCTGGGATAGTTCTATTCTATCTCCTAGCTCACCAATCACTTCATCAGTAGAAGCATTTACTAATTTAAGAGATACTACAGTGGGTAAGGAAGACACGGTGGCAATAGCCTTTTTAGCATTTACAAAACCAGCTCCTGTTTTAAAATCATACCCTTCATCAAACTCTGCAGTAGCAGGATCATCCAGGTCAGTAGCAGTCTCCATAAGCACGTTATTGATATGCATGGCATCCAGGCGCTCTCCGTTCATTTCATTCATAAGTGCAGCTACCGCCGCCACATGAGGAGCAGAAGCGGAAGTGCCCGTAAATTGTGGAAACTCATCTGGCTCAGTAGTACCCGGAACTTCAAACCCAATAAATAAACCTGGTATGAAGAAGGTAGTATTACCCGCATCTGGCCCAGTAAAATCAGGATTGTTCCGAACAAGAGGCTCAATTCTATTGCCCTCGGTATCAAAAAGTATGGGCGTACCTCCCAACGATGAATAGTCATTGATTGCCGGAAGCGGATATATCTCGGGAAAGTATAGAGGGTTTCTGAAAAAGAATGACGCACCTACGGACTGTGTATATTCTCCATTAGAGTGCCCCACTACAGTAGAAGAAAAAGTAGGATCGTCCACAATGGTACCTCCATCAAAACTGATATACTTGATGATGTTAGGGTCAGGACCCTGTCCTGCTTCGCCATCTACATATTTCCCTATCAGAAGATATAAACTGATAGGCTCAGCATTGGAAAAACCAACAGAGACAATTTCAAAAGGATCACTGTCTATATTGCCGAAATAAGAGGATAAGTTATACAATATAGTCTCGGTATCCTCTTCCAGTGCAATAAATACATCCAGATCTGAGCGGGAGCCAGGGCAGGCTTCGCAAACTGAGGCAAAAGGCTCATCCCATTGAAATGATATAGTGAAACTATTGCTACCAGGAGCAAAAGAGATTTCCTGAAATATGTCTTCACCTGGCCCCGGGTCAAAGTCATGAAATACATAAGTGGATGGTTCAATGACAGTGCCCTCTTCTGATTCAAACTCTACCGGAAGTACAATTTCATTGGCTACAGGACGAAAAGGAGCCTCGTAAGAATCATGGCCCGAATTACCAGCAGAAGAAAAGTATGACACATTTTTGGAAGCTACATAATCTACTGCCTGAGTTATAATTCCATCCTGGAAGAAAGGCTCCGCAAAATAGAAAACATCATCTACAATAACATCAGCCCCCTCATCGGCAAGCTCCATAATACCCTCAGCAAAACTGGCCTGGCCCAGAAAAGCTGTATGAAAAGCAAGTTCTGCTCCCGGAGCCACATCATGAATAATTTCCATCATCGCACGCCCTTCGTCTATTCCTTCTCCGGGCAATAGATCTTCTAACACCTGTATAGGATGAAAATACCCATTTGGATTTGCTGTACCGGGTAAGTCTCCACTTTTAATACCTGCTTCCGCACCGCCCAAAGTGTTGTAGCTATCAGAGAGCACACCAATTTTATTACCAGCCCCGGTAATTCTAAAGGTGCTTTTGGCATCGTCAGAAAACATCACCTGATCTCCCTGAGAGGTTGTAGCCCCAATATTAGTTTTTAGGTAAGTAGGGCGAGCAAATTTAAGTTGTTTCAAAGCGCTAAGTTTATCAACCTGCTCAATAGGTAAGAGGCCGGATACCATGCCACCAAAAACAGATTCATTTTTGATACCGAGCTGCTTCATTTCAGAGCGAAGTTGATTGACATCGTCAACAGCTATTGCCTCCATTGCTACATAGCCATCCAGCACCAAAGTTTTGATACTATTGCTAAAGGGCTGTAGATCTGTCTGAGCAGAACTAATGGTCTTTTGGGTACGTGCAGCCGGACCAGGAGAGGGCAATTGTAAAGAGGGTGCCGTGGGTAATTGTAGAGGTGTAGGGCTTAAAGAAGTACTTTGTGTGAGTTCTAATAAGGCAGGGTCTACCTTGGTGTGTAAACGCTTCTTAGATTGAGCTTGAGATTTTTGAGTGTTACCCACAATCAAAATCATCACAAGCCCAAGCAAAGCTAAGGAATGCAAATAGAATTTCCTCATAATGTTTGGTTAGGTTAATAGTAAAAGTTATTTCTTTCAAAATACTAATTTTTCAAAAATTATCACGAAAAAAGCTATTTTATTATTGAAATAAATAATTAATTATGAATTTTTAAACAATATTCTATATTTATAGTTAACAGAAACATCTTAAAATAATCCTTTATAACATTATTTTATTATTGAATTCTGCACCTTCATACATAGAATAATTCTATTTGACATATAGACCATTTACCTGCGTATCCTGGTCAACCAACCTTTAAATTTAAGCACTAACACTTAATTTTATACTTAGTGGTAAAATTACATTCGTTTATCGGTTTAGTTACACCTTGTGCATAACTGTGCCACGTATGAGAATAATTTTTATAAACGCTCACCTGTCAGTTGTCATATGTTTAATTTTTAGTAAAGTAGCTTATACGGCCAAATTTCAATATATTACTTATTGAATTTTCAGCTACTGTACAATGAATCTAAAACTACTCAGCTTATTTTTTTTGGCACTTTTATGTCTGTATAGCTGTCAGAATAAATCTACTCTTGAGCAGCGAACTATTAGCTTTAATTACGACATTAAGCCCATACTCTCAGACCGTTGTTTTGCCTGCCATGGGCCTGATGCCAACAAAAGGGAAGCCGACCTCAGACTTGATACCCCGGAAGGAGCATACGCTGCTTTAGCAGAAAATCCGGGTCACTTTGCTATTGTACCTGGTGATGCGGACGATAGCGAGATTTTTCTTAGAATAACTTCTGATGATCCTGAGTTAAAAATGCCTCCCCCTGAATCTAATCTGAGCATTAGTGAGCAAGAGGTAGCGCTGATACGTGCATGGATAGAAGAAGGAGCCAAATACGAAGCACATTGGTCGTTTATCCCACCTACAAAAACAGCCCTACCAGAGGTACAGAATGCCAATTGGCCTAAAAATGAAATTGACCACTTTGTGCTTGCTCAACTTGAAGAAAAGCAATGGACACCAACCGAAGAAGCTGAAAAAGCTACCCTTTTGCGTCGGCTTAGCTTTGACCTAAGCGGCCTACCCCCGACAGTAACTGAAGTCAACAATTTTGTAGCTGATACCACTTCTGAGGCCTACGAAAAGGCGGTAGACCAGCTTCTAGCTTCTGAGCGCTATGGCGAACGCATGGCTTCTGAGTGGCTGGATGTTGCCCGTTATGCGGATAGTCACGGTTACCAAGATGATGGAATGCGCAATATGTGGCCCTGGCGCGATTGGGTCATTCAGGCCTTTAACAAAAACTTACCCTATGATAATTTTATACTCTGGCAGCTAGCTGGTGATATGCTTCCCGATGCTGATAAGGAGCAGGTGCTAGCTACCGGTTTCAACCGTAATCACTTACAAAGCCAGGAAGGGGGTATAGTAGACGAAGAATACCGGGTAGAATATGTAGCTGACCGTACCAATACACTAGGCAAGGCCTTTCTGGGGCTCACCCTGGAATGTGCTCGCTGCCACGACCATAAGTATGACCCAATCTCTCAAAAAGAATATTTTGAGATGTTTGCCTTTTTTAACAATGTAAATGAAGCCGGTCAAATTCCATATATGGGCGAAGCCAGCCCTACTCTTATTCTTACTACAGAAGAAGCTGAAGCTCAACTCAAGTTTATTGAAAAAAATCTAGAAGAGCTGGAAAAGAAGATTTCGCCTGAGAATTACAAGCAGGATTTTAAGAATTGGAAGAAAGACCTACATAAAGACACGGCCGTAAAGATCAGCAAAGCACTTGGGCACTACCCACTGGATAAGCTAAGTGGTGAGAAATTTAACAATCTGGCAGATAACCGCCACCCTGCCAGTATGCGTGTAAAGCAGAAAGGTCAGGAACCTGAAATTACTGAGGGGCGCCTCGGAAAGGGGCTTAGGCTCATGGGAGACAGTTATGTAGACATGGGTGAACAGATTGGCTACTTTGACCGTCACCAGCCTTTTTCTATCAGCATATGGTATAAGCCCCTCAAAGATAGTCTGGAAGGCCCTCTTTTTTCACGCTCCGGTGGCTTGTTCAATGGTAACCGTGGCTACGACTTTATGCTTCTTGCTGACGGAAAAATTTCTGTGAGCCTTAACCATACCTACCCTGCTAACGGAATAGAAGTACAGTCTGACATTACACTTTCTAAAAATCAATGGCATCACCTTGTGATCACTTACGATGGTTCCAGTAAAGCAAAAGGAGTTCACGTATATGCCAATGGTCAAAAATTAGCGCTGCGAGTAATGAGCGATAATTTGAAGCAAAGCATCATCTATTATGGTAAATATAAAAAGGGCTGGGGAGGTTCAGGAAATTTACAGATAGGAAAGCGGTTTGAGGAGACGCTGGATGGTGCAGTAGTAGATGAGTTTATGGTGTTTGATTCTCGCTTGAGCGAATTAGAAGTGCGTAAGCTTTACGATAACTCAACGAGCCTCAAGTCTGTTTTATCTGATAAGGACGAACAGCTACTTTTTGATTATTATCTGCATCTTTTTAACAAAGAATACCAGCTCAACCTACAGGAGCTTACCGCTGCACGTGAAAAGGAAAATGAGCTGCTTACTGAGCAACCAGAAGTGATGGTAATGCAGGAACGCAGACATCCACGCAAAACTTATCTGCTCAACCGTGGAGCTTATGATGCCCCTACGCAAGAAGTACAACCTAATACGCCTGAGGTAATTATGCCTTTTCCTGAAGATATACCTAAAAACAGGCTGGGGCTTGCCCAGTGGCTCATTCATGAAGACAATCCGCTTACGGCCAGGGTAGCAGTGAACCGGTATTGGCAAATGCTATTTGGCAGAGGTCTGGTTAACACCTCTGATGACTATGGCAATCAGGGTGAGTTACCTACGCATCCTGAGTTATTGGATTGGCTAGCGGTTGACTTCAGAGAATCTGGCTGGGATGTAAAAGCGCTACTAAAAAAAATGGTGATGTCTGCTACTTATCGTCAGTCATCGGTTCCTGTTCAGGAACTTTTAGAACAGGATAGTGAAAATGTATGGCTGGCACGTGGCCCCAGCTACCGTATGCCTGCCGAAATGATCAGAGATAATGTTTTAGCAGCTAGTGGACTTATGGCAGATAGCATTGGCGGCCCCAGCGTAAAACCTTATCAACCACCCGGCTTATGGAAAGAGCTGGCCACCAGAAATGCGACCGTTTATGAGCAAGATAGTGGACAGAACCTGTACCGACGCGGGCTTTACACCATCTGGAAGCGTAGCTCTCCTCCTCCTTCTATGATCAGCTTTGACGCTTCAGAAAAATACCTTTGTGTGGTAAAAAGGCAAAAGACCAGTACGCCGCTACAGGCGCTGGTACTACTCAATGATCCTCAGTATGTAGAAGCGGCTCGTATCTTAGCCGAGCGCATGGCCACCGAAGGGGGAACAGCTACTGAAACGCAGATCTCATATGGCTTTCAGGCACTTACAAGTCGGCGGCCAGGCAAGCAAGAACTCAGCTTGCTAAAACAGTTATACGAAGAAGAACATCAGGTTTTTCAATCAGATCCTCAAAGTGCCGATAGTCTGCTACAGGTAGGTGACTACCCTGTTAATGCTGAACTTGATAAACCAAAACTGGCAGCGCTGACTATAGTAGCCAGCACCTTAGTAAACTATGATGAAGCCATTTTTAAAAGATAAACAACCTAACAGACTTGCAATATGAGCGACTATTGTCAGCACGATATAGTATCCAGAAGAGAGTTTCTAAGTAAGTCTACACTTGGTATAGGTAGTGTGGCTTTAGCCTCTTTACTTAATCCTCTTAAAGGAGTAGCAAGCGTACCTGATGGGGGTGTCAATAATGGTTTGCTAAAGCAATTACATTTTGCCCCTAAAGCTAAAAGGGTGATTTACCTTTTTCAAAGTGGTGGTCCCTCCCAAATGGAATTGTTTGACTATAAACCATTACTTAACAAGCGGAAAGGAGAAGAGCTTCCAGATTCGGTGCGAGGTGGACAAAGACTGACCGGGATGACATCACATCAGAAATCTTTTCCTATGGCAGGCTCTATATTTGATTTTAAACAGCATGGGCAAAGTGGAGCCTGGGTAAGCGAACTTATGCCTCATACCGCTAGTATTGCTGATGAACTATGTTTTGTTAAATCTATGTATACTGAGGCCATTAACCATGACCCGGCAATTACATTCTTTCAGACAGGCTCGCAGCAAAATGGACGCCCCTCTATAGGTTCATGGGTAAGTTGGGGACTGGGCAGCGACAACCAAAACCTCCCTTCCTTTTGTGTACTTCTTTCTCGCGGACGAGAAGGCGACCAGCCATTGTATGCCAAACTTTGGGGTAGTGGTTTTCTACCCTCTTTGCACCAGGGAGTACAGTTCCGCTCGGGTAAAGATCCGGTACTCTACCTCAATGATCCTCCGGGTATTAAAAAGAACAGTCGCCGACGCATGCTGGATTACCTGAAAGAGCTTCATCAGATTCAATATGAAAAAGTAAAAGACCCTGAAATATCTTCACGTATTGCTCAGTACGAGATGGCTTACAGAATGCAGACCTCCGTTCCGGAAACGATGGATATTGCCAAAGAACCAGACTATATCTACGATATGTATGGACCAGAGTCCCGAATTCCAGGCACTTATTCGGCCAACTGTCTACTGGCTCGCAGGCTGATTGAGAGAGACGTTAAGTTTGTACAGCTTTACCATCAGGGGTGGGATCAGCACGGAAACCTGCCTAATGACATCAAAATTCAATGCAAAAGTACTGATCAGGCATCTGCTGCCTTAATCATGGACCTGAAACAACGTGGCTTACTGGAAGATAGTCTGGTTATCTGGGGTGGTGAATTTGGGCGTACGAACTACTCACAGGGTAGATTAACAGAGGATAATTATGGTCGCGACCATCACCCTCGCTGCTTTACCATATGGATGGCCGGAGGGGGTGTTAAAAAAGGTTTATCTTATGGCAGCACCTGCGATTTTGGATATAATATAGCGGAAAATCCGGTTCATGTACACGATTTTCAGGCTACTTTAATGTACCTAATGGGAGTAGACCACGAAAAGCTGACTTTTAAACACCAGGGTAGAAGATTTCGCCTGACCGATGTACACGGAGAGGTTGTACACGACCTGCTTGCTTAGGCTCAGATGCTAATAGTAGTAAGCGGACTGTGGTAAGTCAGCATCCAGAGAGTGAAAGGTCTGAAAAGTAGTCTTACCCTTCTTTATATCTACCTCAAAAGTATGCGTACGGCTACTTCTATGCTTGCTTTCCAGTTCCAGTGTAATAGTTTGAAGACCTTCATCAAGCGGAGTTCTGGCATAATAGATACTATGTGGTATCGTCTGCCAGTTTCTGGTATCTGCTTTTTCTGTAATAGCATTAACCAGACTTACTACGGCACCTAAGTCCTGGTTCTCTTCGCGGATTGCGTATTCAGTAGCTTTTTTTAGGGCTACTCTAAGCAGTGAAACTCCAAACTCCTTAAGCATTCGCTGCTGTAACGAGCGAAAAGCAATTTCATTAATATCTTCTACTTGCTCCAGAGCAATACTCTTTTGTCCGGCTACTTTTAAATTTGCTTTTGAAAACACCTCTCTTCGTTCCAGATAACGAGGAAAAGCTACACGAATAAACTCCACATCATTGAGGTTCTTCTTCTCATAATCCTCTTCGTCTTCCAACTGAAAAGGAAAATTAAGGCCTAGCTCTGTGTTGGTAAAGTTTACTACTCCCCCTTCGCCCCTAACCAATGCAAAGTTGATACTCCATTCATCTTTTACGGGGCCAAGTCCGTTGTTCCAGAAAAAGACCAGTTCACCACCCTGCTGCTTTTCTGCTTTGTAGGTAAAGCCAAACTTTTCTTCATACCTCCTTTGCTCTTCTGCGAAACCCATCAGATGCGCTGTTCTTAACAAATCTTTTTTGAGTTGAAGTGGAGCAGCTATACCAAACATACCCTGATAGTCCTGCTCATAAATTTCAAGTGCATTACGGTAAGCGATAAAAGCATTGTTGTAATCCTTATCTGCATCGTAGATAATTCCCATCAGGTTATGCACAAAAGCATCGCGGCTGTACTTACCTTTTTTGCCCAATGCAGCTGATCTGTATTTGTCGCTTAACTTTTGTAGTTTGATGTTTAACCTTCTGCATTCTACCAATGCAGATTGAGTGTCGCCCATCTTCAGAAAATTCAGTGTTTTATAGTAGTGCAAAAGAAGCAGTTCGTGATCTTCTCCGGTATAGTAAGTCAGATTTGGGTTAATGAATAAAGAAGAAGCAGTATTCCAGTAATTATTTCTCAGGTCTTCACCTAATCGGTATGCTTCTTCAAAAAATTCGTTACTCTCAGTATACTGCCCCTGCATAGAAGCAACCACCCCTCGGTTTAAATAATATAGAAGTTTAGCTTTGCCTTCAGGAGCTTTTTTACTGCCAGCCAACACCTTCTCCGCTTTCTCCATATTGCCCTCTTCAAAAAAGCGGTTGAACTTATAGTTCAACTGGTAATAAGAAGCGCAAGACGTACATAGCAAGCAGGCACATAGCCAAAGCATAGCTCCAGCTCTACTTATAAAACGCATGAAGGCAAAGGTCAAAGTAAAGAAGTGGTTATTTAATGATAAGCCGTTAACTCTTAGTTGACGATATACTTCTTAATTTTTTTACCATCCAACCATACGATCTCGTTGGTCTCCAGATGAGCTAGCTCTAAATCTACCTGATAAAAGGTAACCTGTCTTTTTCCTTCTGAGTCAACAATAGAGTTGATGGTACCAAACATCATATAATCGGCCCCAAGCTCTGCTCCCCAGCGCTTTTGTGTTTCCGGAGAGGCAAACTCCTGCTGATCGGCACGTTCCTCACGTAACTTTTCTCTAAAAACGCTATTCTGTACTACTCGCACCGTACCAGAGCGAATAAGCTCTTTTTCTATGTCTTTAATAAAAGTTTCTGCTTCTATATGCTCATGACTTTTGTTGGTGATCAGCCCTACAATTACTACCGGCTTTCTGTTATGGTAATTGGTAAAATTATTTCTCCAGGCACTCTCTATCACACTTTCGGATAAGGCTTCAGCTACTCTACGAGAGTCCGCATCATTCCAACGTCCACTCAAATCTATATCCGAACTGGTATCTACGCGTGTAACTGTTTTGCGAGCACAGGAAAAACTTAGCACAGCAATAAGCAAGAAGAACGAGAAAAATTTAAACTTAGATTTCATGGTCAGTCAATATAAAACTATGAGGTTACTGTTTACTTATGGGCAAAATTAATACCGAAAAGGTAGTGTATGATAGGAATACGTAAAGAGAAGCAAAGAGGTCAGATAAGAAGGCCAAAAAGTGAACAGCATATCAGAAAAAAAAGGAAAAGCTCAATATTTTTTAGTATTTTCATTTTTTTATTACATAAAAAACATATACTACTAAACCAGTATATGTACTTATACTAATCAATTGAGACTTATGCCGCATGATTTACTTACAGAAGAAGCCATAAACTTACGTGAAATATTGTATGAGATGGAGAGCCGCCTGGAAGCTGAAGATTACGCGCCTACTTTTGCCAATCAGTACCTTCTCAAACTCATTGACCAGGCATGCAAAGCCTGTGTGGCCCTGGGAGAAACCTTTATTGGAAAGCCCAAGCAAGCTCAGGACTTTCTTGTTTTTCAGCAATTGGTAGAGCTTCAGGTAATAGATGCGGCATTGAGTAAAAGACTGCTTTCTATGATTGCTTTTCGTAAGCTGAGCCAGCAGGCTGCTCGTATCCAGGGAAAAAATATAAAACTCAGATTTACGCCTCGTCATTTAGAGGACTTCCGTACGTTCACTCAAAACTTACTTTTAGCGTAGCTGGCTAGTATCGAGCAATCAGCTTTAGGTTAATAAAACGTGCGGAAAGCCGGTTAGGTACAGCATATTGCCGACCTTGTACATCATCTATCCAGCTGTAAGAAATAGTGTTGTCTGCTCCCAATACATTGAGTACTTCCAGACCCAGCCATAAAGACCTGAAAAAACTATTAGTCTCCGTTTTGCTTTGCCGGAAATTCAACTGCTTGGAGAAACCCAGATCTACTCTTTTATAGTCCTGCCCATTTAAAAAATTACGATACGCTTCGCTTTCCGGAGGCCCAAAAGGTAAGCCAGAGCCATACAAAAAGCTCAGATATACTCGTGAGCTGGGGTCGTTAGGCAAATGGTCCTGAAAGAATACGCCAAAATTGATCAACTGATCGGAGGGTCTGCGAATATAGCCCCTGCCATCACCTTCTATATCTTCTTTGGTTTGTAAGACGCCTAAGCTGAACCAGGATTCCGCTCCGGGTATAAACTCGCCGCTGATTCGGAAATCCGCGCCAGTGGCATAAGCTTTCGCGTTATTATCCGCAAAGTATCGGATCCGAACATTATCTACATCGTAAGGATTTACATTTGCCAGATGCTTGTAGTATAGTTCTGAAAGAAGAACAAACTCACGCCCAAACATTATAAAACGATAGTCTGCCCCTGCTATAAAATGAGTGGCGCTTTGGGCCAGAACATCTTTGTTTAAGTTGCCTTGCCTATCTCTGAGCTCACGGTAGAATGGTGGCTGCTGATATAGCCCTGCGGCAAATCTGAATACCAGATCGGGGAAGTTTTGCGGCTGATAAGCATACTGAATTCTGGGGCTGACTAACAGCTGCTCATTTACCGTCCAGTAGTTAAGACGCACCCCATAGTTAAAAGTATGTGCACCTCCAATTTCTGTGGTGTTCTGCACATAAGCAAAAAAACGGTGAGAGTTCAGGTTCAGCTCATTGTTTATCTGCTGAGTGATTACGCTATAGTCCGAAGAGTCGCTAAAAGCATATTGTTCAATAACATCGTCAACTTTTTCGTGTGCATAACCTGCGCCAAGCTCCAGGGTGTGGCTACTCCCCAGACTGAATGCATGCCTGTTTTCCAGATTGATAATTTCTGCTTCCAGCTTGTTACGAGCATGCTGATAGTTACTACCAATGCCTAAGACTGTTACACAGCGATTGAAATTGGGAGATGAGGTGGAAGTTTCCAGGTCACAAAGTCGGTAACCAGACTGTAGCTCATAATACTCCCGCTCCCGAGTAGAGACCCTGGAACTGATAAATTTGGTAGTCCAATTTTTATTAATGCGATGGCTTAGTTTAAACCCCAGCTGATAAGTTCGGTAATCCAGAATTTCCTGTCCCAGATAGCCTACATACAGACGAAAAGGTTCATTGAGCGTTCCAAAGGTAGTTTCCCGGCTTACAGGCTGAACGAGATATTGATTATCTGCAACAGCACCTAATATGCCTAGCTCGGTACGGTTTACTTGTGGATCGTTATCCAGATCTATGGTCACGTATGATTGTAAATCCAGAAAACGGGGCAGGTATTCGCCTTCAGTCTCTAAAGTATTGAGTAGATACTGCGCTGTTTTGTATCGTCCTCCAATCAGATAAGTGAGTTTTTTACGCTTAGTACTACCTTCCAGATGGAGTCCGCCATTCAACAGACTTAGCGTAGCAGTAGCTTTCGTAGCCTGGGGCTTTTTGTAGCTTACATTAAGATTTGAGGACAGCTTATCGCCATATTTTGCCTGCCACCCTCCGGAAGAAAAAGTGATGCTGCCTACTAAATCAGGATTGATAAAACTAAGTCCTTCCTGTTGCCCTGCACTTACTAAAAATGGCCGGTAGATGGGAATATCATTGACATAGACCAGGTTTTCGTCAAAGTTGCCCCCTCTTACAGAATAGGTAGAGGATAGCTCATTATTACTGACCACCCCCGGTAATGTGGATAAAATTTTAGTAAAATCTCCAAAAGCGGAAGGCAGATTTCTGGCAGCATTCGGTTGAATCGTAGTTAGTCCGGCCTCTTTTCTAAAATTATCCTCTGACTGTCCGCTAACTTCAATTTCTTCCAGAACACGTGTTTTTGATTCTAATACTATCGTAAGTTCCAGAGTATCTTCATACGCAAGCTTAATTGTGCTACGCTGGACTTTATAATCCAGATGGCTGAAGACAAGCTCATGCCTACCTGCTTCCAGCTCAATACTAAACTTACCTTCCTCATCAGTAAGCATTCCTTTTACTGTATTAAATACCTGAACATTTACATAGGGAACAGCCGATGCTGTTGAATCCAACACTATACCTTTTACGACCCCCTCCTGCGCCCAGGCAAGACACAACGGAAAAAAAAGCAGAACTATAGAGAGGATTCCTTTACGCATACACTGAAAAATAGTATTAGACGGAGGCCATCTGTTTTCTTATGTCAGAAATTGTTTGTAGCGGTTGCTCTGAAGAAAAAACAAAGCTACCTGCTACTAATGCATTTGCACCCTGCTCAACTAGTTTGGCAGCATTCTGATCATTCACTCCACCATCAATTTCTATCCAAAGGTCAGGCTTAGTCTCAGTAGCTAACACTTTCAGCTTCTTAATTTTTTGATAGGTTTGTTCAATAAATTTTTGTCCCCCAAAACCTGGGTTGACGGACATGATCAGCACCAGGTCCAGATCCTGAATAATATCTTCCAGCACCTGCACCGGAGTATGCGGATTTAGTGCCACGCCAGCTCTACAGCCTAGTTCTTTAATTCTGCTTACGGTACGATGCAGATGAGTGACTGCCTCGTAGTGAACGGTAAGCCGGTCAGCCCCCGCATCTTTAAAAGCTTCCAGATAATTGTCTGGCTGCTGTATCATAAGGTGAACATCCAGCGGCTTCTTTGCATGTTTTTGAATGGCCTTACATACGGGTAAACCAAAAGATATATTAGGCACGAAAATACCATCCATAATATCTACATGTATCCAGTCCGCTTCACTATTATTCAACATCTCTACATCGCGTTGCAGGTTGGCAAAGTCAGCAGCCAGAACAGAAGGAGCTAATACGTTATTTTTCATATGTTAGTATTTACGGCAAAGCTATACGCTATCATAAAAATTAAGAAGGATTTAACCTCATTTTTAAGATAAGAGAGGTATGATAGAAGTGTTGCTCCTACTTTCAAAATATTTATACCCGTAATTACTAAAATTTTACAATTTTCAGCGTATCCGATAGCGAGGAGGAGAGTATATGCATGATGTATATACCACTGGAAAGGCTATCCATATCCAGGCTCAAAGAAGCTCTTTTGTAGTTTCGCACTTTCTTTTGTAAGACCAGCTGCCCTTCAGGATTGTACAGCGAAACATGTACCATTCCATTAAAACGCCCTTCCGCTGGCTCAATAACCAGATCACTGTTTTCTACCGGATTGGGGTAGACTTTAAAAAAACGTTTTTTCTCTGTTTCTACCGGCGTCAGGAAGTTTTCCATCAGCTTATTAAAGTCTGGTATTCCGTAGCCGGTTTCGTTATCCGGGGTCAGCGCTTTATCACCAGAGAGTTTAATTTTTTCAATTATCTCATAATTGGTAGCATCTGGAAAAGCCTGCCAGACACCTGCTACAAAACCACTGATGAGGGGAGCGGCAAATGAAGTTCCGTTAGAGGTAACCACATTTCCGGCGGAGTTAACTACTATTGTTTGTAAGCCAAGAGCTGATACATCGGGTTTTACACGTCCGTCGGCAGTAGGTCCATAAGAGCTGAATGAAACCTTATCTCTTGTACGGCTTACGGCACCTACAGATAGCACGTTGTTGGCATCAGCCGGAGGAGAGATATAACGCCATCTGCCAGAGCCTTCATTTCCGGCACTAATGACACAAACAATGCCTCTTTTTGTCGCTTCATTTACAGCCTTTGTAATCAGAGCCGTTTCACCATCAAGGTCTTCATAGTCGTAGTTCATGGCAGAAGCATTAAAAGTAGTATAGCCCAATGATGTGCTAATGATATCGGCTCCCGTACTATCAGCAAATTCAGCGGCAAACAGCCAGTTATACTCTTCTATACGATACTCTGAGCTTACTTCTTCTGTTACGCAAAGCATAAAATCTGCGCCATAGCCTCCGGCTTCCAACACTCCTTCTTTATAAGCTCCGATACAGGATAGGGCTTCGGTACCATGCTGCCCATAACGGTATACATTCGGACTGTTGCCTACAAAATCGTATCCGGGTAGCATGCGTCCCTCTTCATAAATGTGCTTAAAATAAGACACAGTATCTACTCCATTAAAACCTCCATCAAATACCGCTACCAGCAAACCCTCTCCGTTGTAACCTTTCTCGTGCATGGCATCTATGCCCAGCATATTATTTTGCTCCATATTCAGGAGTTGCTCTAAGGGTTTCTCTTCGGCAAACCTGGCTTTTGATTTTCCGTAAGAAGAGCCAGATTTTTTACTGCGCCCTTCTCTTCCACCAGGCTTTACCAGTTCGGCACCACGAACAAACACCTGAGACTGTATGGTCTCAAGTTCCTCAGCAGTAACTTCAATTAAGGCTCCATTAAGCCAGCGTGTAGTATAGTATACCTCAGCCCCTAGTTCTTCTAATTCGCTCAGGTAATCTTCCCGAACAGGTACATCGGCATAAGTAATATCAATTTTTTGCTTTTTTCGTCTTTCTACAGCCCTTTCGGATAAGAAGCTGGCAGGCTGTTCCAGGTCGTAGGCAAGCGTATCTTTATCAGTAAAAAAAACTACATATTGACTTTCCTGCGCAATGGCAGATAGTGTGGTGAGTGCCAATACTAAAATCAGCAAATACTTAGCCTTACTGATTCGCCTATTTATTTTCGTACCCATAGTCTATTAATGTTTGGCGATAATCACGCCCCGACTCCAAAATCCCTAAGCCTACACATTCTGGTTCACTGGCGCAGTAATGCAATCTAAGAGATTTTTTGTAAAAAAGGCCTACGTGTTTCAGGTAGGTTTCAGAAGCCTCTACCCTATTGATAATTGTATCCTGGCTCTCGGCCTGAATTACTGTAAACAGCTCATCTGAAAGCAGTGAGTCTACCGGAGTAACCATCTCTGTAAGTAACGCATCATCAGTATTTCTTAGTTCGTAAAGCTGCTCCTCACGACTGTTAAGCGCATTGACATCCCATGACACACCTATGTCTAACGGAAAAACCAGTTTAATCTGAGGGATATTGTTTTCTACTACTACTATCCGCTGCTTGTTTTTTCTTGCAGTCCAGACAGAATCCAAATCCCAGGCCTGTGTATCATCTTCACGATAAAATCTTTCCAGACGGTAAATGATCTCCCCACCCTGACCAGGAAAAGAGTCAGCGACAAGCTCTTTCAACTGATACTGTTGGGTATCTGGCTCAGCCACCACGCTATAGTTAATTTCCTTTACCTCATATACTGCATACCTGCCTACCTCAAGAGGAAAATATTCCAGTCCGAGCTGGCTGTTTTGCGGGGGAAGGGTTTCGCTCTCGCAGGCCCACAGACTTAAGAATGTAACAAAAATGCCAAGGAGGATGATGGATGTTCTCACTGTAATATGAAGTTAATGATGCGCTAAATTTACAGTAGTATATGCTGATTATAGCAAGTATTTTAATGAATAAGGCAGGATGTGATATAAGTGATAAAAAAATAACGGACCAGTAGGCCCGTTATGTCGTATTCTGAATATTTTTTTTTCTAGCTGATAGACTCTCTAACCCTGCGGGTATACTCTCTAAGTGCCGATTTAAAATCTACACCATCCGTTTTCATTTTTTCCAGTATAAATATAGCCGCAAGTATGTGGGTCAACTTCTCTCCTTCATCTTCGCCACCAACTTCTATGGGGAGTGGTTGTTCTTCTACCAGCGCTTCTTCTGCTGCAATCAGCTCTTCCATAGATTGATTTTCTACCAGTTTTTTCACTACAGGTATTTTCATACGTATCTCTTTTTATGGTCATACTCGTTATCGCTTATGGCAAATCATGGTAAATTGATACATACCTAATAGGTATGAAAAACTTGTGCCAAAGTGCTCAAACTTGTTTCGGGTTTAATTTAATTTTTGGATAAGCTCTACAACTGCATCCTCTTTACTGGAAGCTACCGTATCTACCAACTCACCATTTTTAAAAACAGCAAAGAAAGGAAGATTGGTTACACCCGCAGCTTTTCTAGCTTCAGGGTTTTTCTCAGCATTAACATCCAAAAATGCTATACCACTAAAGCGCTCATCTTCAGACAGGCGTCTGTATTTGGGTTTAAATAAGCGGCAGCTACCACACCAATCAGCGAAGTATTTGACTACAACTTTATCTTCCTGATTGAGTTTTTCTTGAAATTCGGAATCTTGTACAAGTTCTACAGCCATTCTGTTAGATTTGTTTTTTGAAATGATAAAATGTCGGTTTTTAAATCGTTCTCTAGTTACGAAAAACCACATGAAAAAGTTTATTGTTTAAGAAATTTTCTTATTTGAATCATAAATATTGTTATGGCACTAAAGACTTTCGTAAAAATTAGTGGAATTAATAACCTGAGCGATGCCCGCTATTGCGCCGGAATGATTGTAGATATACTAGGGTTTAGCTTTGAGCCGCAGGATGATAACTTTATGAGTCCTGAAAAGTATACCGCAATTACCGAGTGGGTATCGGGCGTAGCTTTTGCCGCAGAGTTTGACCAAAGCGAGGCTCAGCAGATCAGAGAGATTTTGGAGCAGTACCCCAAAGTAGATTATATACAAACTACAAAAGCAGAGCTTTTACCCTCTTTGCAATTGCTTCAAATTCCAGTCATTCTAAAGCTGGATGTAGATAACTATTCTACTGAAGAGCTAAGAGCGATGTTGCAAAAGTCATCTAAGGATGTTGCTTTCTTTCTGCTCTCCAGTAAAAACAGTGAGAAGGATGCGCTAAAGGCAGGAGAAATACTCTCTCTGGCCGATGAATTTCCTTTATTGCTGGGCTTTGGTCTGCAACAGGAAAATGTATTGCAGATTATAGAACAACATCCCATTAAGGGAATCGCATTGGACGGTGGCGATGAAATTAAACCTGGTTACAAAGATTTTGATGACCTGGCGGATATACTGGAAACCATAGAAGTAGACGATCTGGAAGAATAGCTTCTACCTGTACTAAAAAAAACAAAGCTCCTTTTACAACAATAGTTGCTAAAAGGAGCCTTTTTTATGCTCTCTACATTTGCAGCTTTCTCAGAAGCTTCTTAATCAGCAGTGGGTTTGCTACCGATAATTAGTTGAAGTAGGCTCGCAATGAACACCACTAGGACACAGCCAATTACATTAAACCATAAAAAACCAATATCGGTAGTAAAAAACAGGTAGAGTACCAATGCTTCTGCGATACAGGCTGCAATAAATACGGCATTGGCCTGAATGAAGCGTAAATAAAAAGCCACCAGAAAGATCCCCAGAATGGTACCATAAAAGATAGAGCCAATAATATTGACGAATTCAATTAAATTATCGGCAAGCGAAGCAAAGGTCGCAAATATGATAGCGATGACTCCCCAGGCTAAAGTAAAAAGCCGCGAAGCGTTCAGATAATGTAGCGAGGAGGCTTGAGGTTTAAACGATCTTTTGTACAAATCTACCACGCTGGTAGAGCCTAAGGCATTGAGCTCCGATGCAGTAGACGACATAGCCGCAGAAAAAATTACGGCTAGCAACAGTCCGATCAAACCTTTAGGAAAATTCTGCATGATAAAGCTGATGAATACATAATCCGTATCTTTAGTTTCGGCGTTGGGCACAGCTTTAGTTATTAAACTTTTAACCTCCTCCTGTATACCAGCCTGCTCTTCGCTAAGCTTATTAATTTGTTGCTTCCGGGCTTCTAACTTATCCTGATCTCCTGACTCGGCAGCTTGTATCAGGGCGCTGACTTCTTCTTTCTTTTGCTCAAAATTTGCGCTGTGCTTGCTTTCAAGAGCCTGCCACTCTTCAGCATATTCGCTTTGTATCACCTGCTGGCTTACGGCCTCATTAAAAAATACCGGAGGTTGATAAAACTGATAGAAAACAAACACCAACACTCCTACAAACAAAATCAGAAATTGCATTGGCACTTTTAACAACCCATTCATCATCAGGCCCAGCCTGCTCTGAGCTACCGAACGGCTAGAGAGATAGCGCTGCACCTGAGACTGATCCGTACCGAAATATGAGAGTGCCAGAAATAACCCTCCTGTAATACCTGACCATACATTGTAACGATCTGAAAACTCCAGATCAAAAGTGACAACATTCAGCCTACCCATATGCCCGGCTACATCTAGTGCGTTGCCAAAAGATACACCTTCGGGTAACAGCTTCAGAATAACAAAAGCGGCGATTATCATTCCACCCATCATCACTGCCATCTGCTGTTTTTGTGTCTGGCTAACAGCTTTGGTACCCCCACTAACAGTGTAAACGATAACCAGTACGCCAATTATAATATTGGTAAGGGTCAGGTTCCAGTCTAGTATGGTGGAAAGAATAATGGAAGGCGCATAGATAGTTATGCCTGCAGCCAGGCCCCTTTGTATTAGAAATAGAATTGCTGCTAGGGTACGTGTTTTCAGGTCAAAACGACTCTCCAGATACTCGTAGGCGGTATATACTTTCAGCCTATAGTAAATGGGGACAAAAGTTACTGATATGATAATCATTGCAATGGGCAGCCCGAAATAGAACTGAATAAAGCGCATACCATCTTCAAACGCCTGCCCCGGAGTAGAAAGAAAAGTAATAGCGCTAGCCTGGGTAGCCATTACTGACAAGCCCACCGTCCACCATCTGATGCTGCTGTCACCTTTTAGGTAGTCACTCATATTCTGACTACCACGGGTTTTGTATACCCCATATCCCACAATAAACAGCAAGGTACCAAAAAGTATAATCCAGTCTATAGTGCTCATGCGTAGTGGGCGGTGAGTAGGTAAAATAAGAAGATTAGAAAAACCAGATTACCTATCAGCAGCCAGTACATTCCTGACCATTTCTTAAAAAAAGGAGGACCTTGTAGTTGTTCTTGTGGGTGTTCCTGCATCATCTTCATTTTTGGGTGAGTCTCAAAAATAAGGAAAATAGGCAAACCACAAGCCTCAGCACATTTTTTTAGCCTAATGATGTCATAGAATAGACAAGTAGCGTGCGGATTAACAGCTACCGTAGCATGTAATTGATATTAATCGCTTTCCTTTTTGCGAAAAAGCCTTTTGAAAAAACCTTCTTTTTCCTCCTCCTGCTTAGGTTCAGCATGATCATTATTAATGCCCATACTTCCTTTTAAACCACTTAGAAGAGATTTCCACCAATAGGCAAATACAGATTTGTCTGGGTTTCTTTCAAAGCCAATTGCACCTATGCGTAATGGCTGAGAGTTGCTGCTGGGGTTATCCTGCTTTATCACAAACATATTGGCTACCAAGGAACCTAAAACTTCTTTTAAGCTGGGATCATTAGGGTTCTTTTTGTTAACCAACTTGATTTTTAGGTCACGATAAGCAAAATGAACGTCTCCTGAAGATTGCTTTTCATCCGCGTACAGGTCAAATTTAAGGGCGAAGGCATGACCACTTTCTACACTGGCAAAGGCGGTGTTTTCTACCATTGCATTCATATCCTTTAGGGCAAACTCGTACATCTCTCCTCTGATATAATGCTGCTGGCTAGGGCTGTTCATCGGAAAATTAAAATGTAAATTTAACTGGCTTTTACCCATCAGGCGAGTTTGTATATCAGCCTCCATACTTTGATTAAGCTTTCGCAGACTATCCAGATTACTAATGTTGTAAGCCGTCATGTACAGATCTTCAAAGGTGATTTGCCCGGTCTCTTCTGCATCGGGTACATGCTCGCGATAAGCAATATTACCTCTCAGTAGCTTGAGCGTATCCAGCCTGAATGGAATAGGTATATTAAGAATAGCCTCCTGCACCATAGGTTTTACCTTAAATGGAGGGCGGGGCAAACGCTTATCTTTAAAAACAAAAAGCTCGGCGTCTTCAATAGTAATTTTGCCTACCAGTAGTGCCAAATCACTTACCAGATAGTGCAGGTCTATATGCTGAAGGTCAATATTGGCAACCGATAAATTGATTCTTTCTTTTTGATAACCCAGGTCTCGGGCAAACTGGTAGAGAGGTTTCTGAGGTTCCATAGAAAAACTATCTATCAGAAGCTCTTCTTTAACCGGGTCTGCACGCAAATGGCCAAAGCGCAATGCATACAGGCTATCCGGAGTGATAAAAGTCGTATTTTCAACTTCCAGAATAAACTCTTCGGCATAAGGGTAACCATAATTTCTGTTTACTGTCCCAGAGTCTATGTGTAGTTTTAAAATGTTGGCATGCACATCTCCCAAGCTAAACGGCAGCTGCTCGCTTTTTTTGTCTACCCACTTAAGGTTAGCTTCCTGAATTTCAAGCTCTACCACATCCAGCGAATCAAAATACTCTTTAATTAATGCGTGAGCATCAAATTGTCGGATTTTGTCCAAGCTGATTGAATCTTGCTTTTTCGGTTTCTTGAAATCGTAATTAACAACGGTAAGGCGAGGAGATTTGATTTTTAGCGCATTAATTTTTAGGTAGCGTTGAGGTATCATACTCCAGAAATTGTCAAGAGAAAGCTCAAAGTCACCAACATAGGCAGCTACCCACTTGCCCTTACGTAAACTGTCTTCTGCCTCTACTCGGGCGCTATCATAATTTAGCTGGAAGTCTTTAAAAGAAACACTCTGGCTAAGCGCGTTAACGTCCATATCTTCGTAAGAAACCTCATACAGGCCAGAAGAATAATAGCTGACAGACTCTTTAAATACCGCATTAAGTACCGGCGTAATCCAGAAGTACACAAAAAGTTGCAGACTAAGTGCAGTAGCCAGTATCACACCTATGACAATCAAGCCTACTACTACAAATTTATTACGCATAGGTTTCTGGTTCAGGCTGTTTCTTTAAAATTATGACTGTAGGCACTTAGTAATTTTTTGACATTGCGAATAAACTCACAAGTAAGTTAGTAAAGCCAGGAAGTTTATAAAAAGTTTTAATTACGGTTAGTATAGGCATAAAAAAAGCGGAAGTTTTCACTTCCGCTCAAGGTTATTATTTTAATAACTTACTCTGTTACAAACTGTATGGGGTTTTTGACTTTTTTACTGAGTAAAGCAAGATCCAGAACCTGATCTACCGTACGCACATAGTGGATGTTCAGGTCTTTAGTATACTGCTCTCCTATTTCTTCCACATCTTTACGATTGCGGTCACATAGGATAATATCCTTTACTCCGGCACGACGCGCTGCCAGAATCTTCTCTTTAATACCACCGACAGGCATTACTTTACCACGAAGGGTAATTTCACCAGTCATAGCCATTTTGTTGCGCACTTTGCGTTGAGTGTACACAGAGGCCATGGCAGTAAGCATGGTAATACCGGCAGAAGGTCCATCTTTAGGCACTGCACCTGCTGGTATGTGTAAGTGTAGGTCGTAATTATCAAACACCTTATAGTTGATGCCTAAGTGCTCAGCATTGGATTTTAGGTAAGAGAGAGCTGTCATCGCTGACTCTTTCATTACATCTCCCAACTGACCAGAAAGCGTTAATTTACCTTTACCACGGCTCAGCGAAGATTCTATAAACAGTATTTCTCCTCCTACCTGTGTCCAGGCCAGTCCGGTTACTACTCCTGCCAGTTCATTTTCTTCGTAAATCTCTTTATCAAATACCGGCGCACCAAGTATTTTCTCCACTTCTGAGGCCGTTATTTTTGGAGAATACTCTTCTTCTAAAGCAATAGACTTAGCCACATTACGAATAACTGTAGCAATTTTACGCTCCAGAGTTCTTACCCCTGACTCACGAGTATAGTTTTCTACAATAGATTGCAGCGCTCTTTTGTCAAAAGCTACCTGTCTGGCATTTAGGCCATGCTCTTTTCTTTGCTTGGGAACCAGGTGTTTTTTTGCGATTTCTATCTTTTCTTCAATCGTATAACCGGTAATCTCTATAATCTCCATACGATCTCGCAACGCCGGATGGATGGTATCCAGAGAGTTTGCCGTGGCGATAAACAGCACATTAGAGAGATCGTACTCTACTTCCAGATAGTTGTCCAGAAACGAGTCATTCTGCTCAGGGTCAAGCACCTCCAGCAATGCAGAAGATGGGTCGCCTCTAAAATCAGAATTTACCTTATCAATCTCGTCCAGCACAAATACCGGGTTGCTGGTTTTTACTTTTTTGAGGTTGCTGATTACCTTACCGGGCATCGCTCCAACATAAGTTTTACGGTGGCCTCTTATTTCCGCTTCATCGCTGACTCCACCTAGCGACATACGGCAGTATTTACGGTTAAGAGACTTGGCGATAGATTTACCCAATGAGGTTTTACCAACACCAGGAGGGCCATATAAGCAAAGAATAGGCCCTTTCATATTCTTTCTCAGCTTGAGTACTGCGAGGTACTCTATAATTCTGTCTTTAACTTTCTCTAGCCCATAGTGGTCTTTATCAAGAATCTTTTTAGCTCTTTTTAGATCCAGGCTGTCTTTGGAGAAATGTTCCCAGGGCAAATCCAGCAGAAACTCCACATAATTAAATGATACCGGGTACTCTGCCGCCATAGGGTTCATGCGGGCAAGTTTATCCAGTTCTTTGTTAAAATGCTTAGCTACATTTTCAGGCCATTTTTTCTTTTCGCCACGCGCCCGCATTTTCTCCATCTCCTTATCCATGCCACCATCACCCAGTTCGTCCTGTAGTACCTTCATCTGCTGGCGCAGGAAATAGTCGCGCTGCTGCTGGTCAATGTCCGAATGCACTTTGCTGTGAATTTCATGGCGAATTTCCAGCATCTGTATGTCTTTATACATGTACTCCAGTAGCTGCTTGGCCCTTTTGTAGCCATCGTTGGTCTCCAGAAGCTTTTGCTTATCGGCTACTTCAGCGTTAATGTTAGACGACAAAAAATGAGTTAAAAAGCTGGGACTTTCTATGTTGTCCAGCGCAGCCTGTGCCTCCTGAGGAATTTCAGGGTTTAGCTTAAGTATTTTAGTTGCTGCTTCTTTTAAAGACTGTACTAACGCCACAACCTCTTTATCTTCGCGAGAAGGAAAATGCTCCTCTATCAAAGAAATACTGGCTGTAATGTAGGGATCTTCTTTCAGAATTTCGTCTATCTGAAAGCGTGCTTTACCCTGTATAATAATGGTTGTACTCCCATCGGGTAGCACCAACATTTTAATAATCTTGGCAACAGTACCTACTTTGTATATATCGTCGGCATCGGGTTCTTCTGCATCACTATCTCTCTGAGCTACTACACCTACTACCCTATCGCCGTGCTCATACGCGTTTTTTACCAGCTTAATAGATTTTTTTCTACCTACCGTAATAGGAATAACTACACCGGGGAAAAGAACAGTGTTACGGATGGGCAGTATCGGTAAACTCTCGGGGATCTCTTCTAGCTCACCGTTTTCGCTCTCGTCATTAGTAACGAGCTGAATAAGGTCATTGGATTCTCCTTCATGCAATTCATTTAATAATATAGATTCAAACATTGTATTATCTTTCATATGCCGCTTTTTTATGCCATTTTGGCATATTATATGTAGTTTATTTATCAAAACCGCTTCATATTAAGGTTGGCAATCGCTATGCCACCTTAAGAAGCAGTATACGCTGCAAGTAGTATACAAGATCAAAAAATTATACGGTTCGTCTATAAAACATGCTGCTTTCTTACAAAATGAAATTATTTTGCCATTTAATTGTTCGTAAGGGCAGTTTGACTGAATTCGTAGTCTAGATGAAATTTCACTTATTCTTTTGTGTGCTATTACTATTTTGTGCTTTACCAGAAGCACAATGTCAGTTGCGAGCTGTAAGTGAACGGGTCAGCCTGGACGATAGTAGCAGTATTGCTCAGCAAAAAAGAATCCGAAAGCTTATTGCCTTCCCTAATGTCAACAAAATCCCTTATTATCAGGATAAAAAGAAATTACAAAGCATAGTTAAGTTGGCTAAGAACGACAAGCAGGAGGCGCTCTACCCTCAACTTTACCAGTATGTAAGAGAGTTTGGCATAGACAATTTCTACAAAGACAACCAACTTCTTTGGCAGTTGGCAGTCCTGGAAGAGCAGAAAGGTGACACACTGGCAGCGATACTACTCTACAAATTAGTATTAAAACACTACCGGGAAGGAGTTAACCTAAGCCTGGTGAGAGAGCAGATAAAAAAGCTTCCGGTAGAAAACAAAGACGATTATGTTCCTCTCAAATACTATTACGAACTGGTAGAGTACCGTAAAGAGATAGATACGCTAAGACCACCACAGGGGGTATATCTTAATATGGGTACCGAGATTAATTCTAATGCCGGAGACTACGGCCCTGCGCTTAGCCCCGACAATTCTACGCTGTTCTTCACGACCAAACGTAATGTAATTAAGCAAGGACTCAAAGAAAGGGAGAACGAAGACTTAATGTATAGCGAGAATGAAAGTGGATACTGGATGCCTGCCAAAGCGCTGGAGGGTATCAACTCACCTTATAACGAAGGCTCTGCTACGGTAAGCCCCGATGGCAACCAATTGGTGTTTACCCGTTGTGGCTCTCCCGATGGTCAGGGTAGCTGCGACCTTTTTATCAGCGACCGTACCGAAGACGGAGGGTGGAGCACTGCCCGCAATATCGGAAAGGCGGTAAATAGCATTTACTGGGACTCTCACCCCTCCTTCTCTCATAGTGGAGATACATTATTTTTCTCTTCTGACCGGCTGGGGGGCTTTGGAATGACTGACATTTATTTTACCTACAAAAATAACGATGGGGAATGGGCTAGTCCTAAAAATATGGGGCCGGTTATCAATACCCGAGGCAGTGAGGTAAGCCCTTTTTACCATCCCGCACACGATGTTTTGTACTTCAGCTCCAATGGGCAATTGCTCAATTTTGGAGAGTTTGACATTTATAAGTCTTATAGGCTAGATAATATCTGGGGAGAACCTCAAAACATAGGCCCGCTGGTGAATGGTAAAGGTAGCGAGTTCTACTTTACGATAGACTCTCAATCTCAAAACCTTTACTATGCTCGCTCTGTAGAAGACAAGATGGCTAACCTGGACCTCTACTCTTTTCCACTACCAATGGAAGCTCAGCCTCTGGCTACTACCTACCTCAAAGGTACTTTGAAAAATGAAGAAACAGGCGAGCCTTTTTCCAACGGTATAGTTTCTATTATAGACCTGGACAATGGTGTGGAAGTAGCTCCTAAATTTTTGCGTGCAGATGGTTCTTTTGAGTTTCAGCTGATCAATAATAACAATTACCTCATCGTAATTCAGGGAGATGAGTTTTTCCGACTGGAGGAGATTTTCTTTCTGGAAGGGGACAAAGAAATTCACCGTAAAGTAGCTTCAGTCAATAGTCGTCTGAAATTTGAAAACATGAAGTTTGACAACGGTAAAGCAGAACTGAAAACTTCAATGTTTGCCGATCTTGACAAAATGATTGATTTCCTGCTGGATAACCCTGACTTTAAACTAAAAATTGAAGGACATACCGACTCCGATGGCGACCCTAAGTTTAATCTGGATCTATCACAAAGAAGGGCCGATGCTATTAAAGCTTACCTCGTTGAGTTTGGGAAATTAGATAAAGACCGGATTGAGGCTATCGGTTATGGAAGCAGCAAGCCCATTGTAGAAGAGGTAACGGAGCAGGACAAACAGCTTAACCGCCGAGTGGAGTTTAATATTGTACGACAGTAGTTTACTGAAATTTTTACAAGCTTTTATCTTCTACATTGTAGTTTTACTTGCCAGATACGTATTCAGTTTGCATTTTTAGGGTACTAAGCCAAACCTAAAATGAAAAATTATATCCTCCTCCTGTTTAGTGCTATGTTATTTAGTTCTCAATACTCATTAGCCCAATCATCCAATAAAGACATACTATATGTAGGTACTTTCTCCGAACGCGATAGTAAAGGCATATATGTAGTAGAATTTGACCGAAGCAATGGCACTTTAAAGCAATTGCATACTTACGAAGATAAGGCCAGCCCATCATTTTTGGCTATTCATCCCAATGGTAAAAATCTATATGCGGTGTATCGTGAGGGCCTAAGCCCCGAAGATAAAAACGGAAGCGTAGTATCTTTTGAAATAGGCAAGCAGCACGAACTTATCAAGTTAAATGAACAGTCTGCAGAAGGTGCAGGCCCCTGTCATATTAGTGTGGACCCAGAAGGCAGGTCTGTCTACGTTTCAAATTATGTAGGCGGAAACTACGCACTCTATCCTATACTGCAAGATGGTAGCCTGGGTGAAGTCGCTGAAGTTATCGCTCATAAGGGCAGTAGTGTACATCCCAGTCGTCAGCAGGTGCCACACTTGCATTCAGTAATACCCTCTCCAAATGGTAAACATATCTATGCTTCAGATCTGGGGACTGACGATATTGCCATTTCCAAAGTGCAGAAAGAAGGCTCTGGTCTCGAGATTGCCGGTATGGCCCATACAGATGTAGCTCCCGGAGCAGGCCCCCGACACTTTGTATTTCACCCTAAAGGTAAATTTGCTTACTCTATTGAAGAGCTAACTTCTACTATCACCCTTTATGAGGTAAACAAAAGGAATGGTGGCCTTACAGCCGTACAAACTATTTCTACTCTACCTGAAGGCCAGGAAGTAGTCGATAATACGACGGCCGATATCCATATTTCTCCTGACGGGATGTTTGTCTATGGCTCTAACCGTGGGCACGACAGCATCGCAATATTTGCGGTGAATAAAAAAGACGGAACACTAAGTCTGATAGGTCATGAGTCTAGTGGCGGTGTAAGGCCTCGTAACTTCTGTATAGATAAAGCAGGTAAATTTGTATTTGTCGCCAATCGTGAAAGCGATAATGTGGTCGTATACTCCAGAGACGAAAAAACCGGTAAGCTTACACCTACCGGTCAGGAGATTAATATTCCTGCTGCCGTTTGTATTCAACAGCTCTAGCCTTTCTTAGCCCTGCTTAGTTTAGGAACATGACCATATTCCACCCATTGCAGGGGTTATAGAATTCGTAATCGTAGCTAATAGTTTCAGGAGCTTTAATAATATACGTATTACCGCCTTCTGTTAGTTTGTTGAGATATTTATCCATCGCTTCATAATTGAGAGTTTGGGTAGTATCTCTAAACACCGTGTATTCGGGAGCGAAATCAAAATTTACCTTATTAGCCTCATAGGTAGGCGTAAACTCTTTTACCGCGATAGTAGTAGTGTTGTCTTCCTCATTAACAATATAGTAGCCCAAAGCCAGAAAGGGATCTTCAGGGTCGTTCTGGTAATAGAGCACCATAATTTCTGCTCCTGGTATTTCAGCAGCTATATCAGGGCCAACTGATACGCCATTATCAAATACACCGCCAATAGAAACAGTATAGATGTCATTTTCTATATTGGCGAAAGCAGCACCTCCTGGGTCAGTAATTGTAGCACTTAGGTTAATAACTGAAGCATTGATAGCTCCGCCCAGTTGTGAAAGTTCAAGGGGATCCTGATCAGGACAAATGCTGAGGCTACTTTCTGAAAGCTGGTTTAGCTGGATTGAAGATAAAGATATACTCTTGCCCAATATATTGGTTTCCAATGCTTCGGCCAGTACGATAGAGCTCCCTTCCACTACATATGAAGTAGAAAAGCTAAAAGGACTACTTTCGCTAAGATTGCCCAGTGTGTTGGCATAACTAAAACTAATTGTTCTTCTTACCTCGTCCAAAACCAGGTATAGAGATAAATCTTTGGCAGGATAATCCAGCCTGTAAAGAGGCGTAAGCGTCATTACCCCCTCGGCTAGAGTAGATAAACTTTTATCTAAAGCTACGCCAAGCATGCTTTCATTAACCGGAGTAGCCGGCTGGAATACAATGGTGGTAGCAGATGAAGGATCGGTTTTACTTCTGAATACCAGATCACCATCAGGAGTAGTGTTTACGTAGTCAAACTCATACTCCGCCAGAAAAGATGCCTGATCCAGTTCAAACAGGTAACTAAAAAACGAGTAGTTTTCAAAGATTAGCTCCAGACCTAAAGAATTATCAATTCGGTAAGAGATCGTCTGATCATAAAACTCTCCTTCGTTTACACCAAAGTCTGTTCTGATACGCACTTTACCTTCACTATCAAAATTTAAAAGGATATTAAAAGCGCCTGACGTACTTTCCGGTTGATACCTGAGAAACCAGCCATCAGATGGAGCTATAAGCTTAGATTGTAGCTCAGAAATGGCTTCAGCAACTCTTTCATCAGCACTTTTATCAAATACAGGTTCATCATCCTGACAGGCGAATAATAAAAATAGCAGGCTTGCAGTCAGTATTAATCGGTTCATATTACAGTCTGTCTTGAATGATTTCTCTAACTTTTAGAAGGTCAACACCTGTGTTTTGCTCATAATGATCCAGTATCAGGTTATACTTACTACGAATCAGCGCCCTGCCCTCATTGCGTTCAACACAGTCTACATCGGTGCAATCTTCTTCTTCGTTGATGTACAGCTCATAGAAGTCTGGCTCAAAAAGGACAAAGGCTACAATTTCTGCATAATCCTCATTAAAAGAGCTGGTACCGTAAGGCGAAACAAAGCCTCTTCTCAGGGCTTCATCATCACTTAAAGTAAACCACGAGCCGGAAGATGTATACCCCTGTGGAGAAATTTGCTGAAAGTTAGGCGGCAGGTTGTAGCGCTGGTGGATAATGTGGGCAAACTCATGGTAAATCGTACCTAGTTGCCTCAATACCCAGGCTGTATTGCTTTCGTCAATGTCATTAGCTTCGGTAAGTGTAATTCTGGCGCCAGAGTCAGCAGTACCCAGGGTTACTGTTCCATCACTGTTGAAGATGGATGAGCCTATAAGTACGATTTCGGCAGGTACGTGTGCTTTAAAAAACGTTTCTCCATTTGGCACCTGAAGATAGGGTTCTATCCAAAACTTAGTCAGAAAGTCCAGTACTGGTTCTACCACATCTAAACGCGGGGGTGAAACCCTTTTGTTAGGATCTACATATCTGTCTACAAAGCGGTAGCGTACCGCTACCCCATAAGGGTCTACGAACTGCTCCTGTATTAATATATCCAGCGGATCGTTAGAGGGCTCCTGCACCTGCTGATCTTTGTTTACCAGATCTTCTTGATAGCAGCCGGAAGCAGAAAATAGTAATAGCGAAATTATTAGTGTATAACGTATGCTTCTCATATTCTTCAAAAATTATCTAGGATTAGGGCTTAGTCCGCCAACATTCTGAGCAGCTTCTGGGATTTGTAAGGCTTTTCGGTTATCGTCAGCTTCCAGAGTAATGGTAGAGCCATTGGCAAGTACGTGTGTTACCGGAAATCCATAGCGTTTGATATCAAACCACCGTAGTCCTTCGTGTACAAACTCCTTAGGACGTTCTATTTCCAGTATATAAATGAGCAGGGCCACCCGAGAATCTGTAGTACCAATATAACTTTGAATGCCCTGCAGGTCTATAGATACCTCTTCGCTATAGCGCTTGTTCCAGAGTAACTGTAGATCGGCCAGTGCTTCATTTACCCTGTTTAGCTGAGCCAGGCTTTCTGCTCGGTTAAGTAGCACCTCCTCTCCTCTGAACGGAGCAACAATAGTGTAATTGAAACCTACACCAGAGGTGAGGCTCGTTCTTTCAAACAAAAACTCAAAGCGAGAGGCAGAGATACCATTCTCACCTCTTACGAAGGCAGGATCTGAACGCAGGTCTACAGCCCCCTGAAAAGGATTGTTGCCAAATATTCTTCCGCTATACACCTCACTATCGGGCCAGTAGCCCACATTTAAATGAAAATTAGTAACCTTTCTGATCAGCAGTAGATTGCTGGGGTCATTTGGAGAAGTAAACAGACGAACATAATCTTCGGTGTTTACGCGCTCTTCCAGTAGTGCTGCCAGGTCTTTAATATAAACATCTGGGTTACTTCCCAAAAGCTGGTTGCTATATTCTATGCAACGGTTGTAGTCTCCCTGATAAAGATAGAAGCGGGAAGCAAATGCCAATGCTGAGTTTTTGGTAAAATGATACTTTCCGGAATTTGCGAGAAAAGAGCCATCTACCAGCTCTAGTCCTTCCAGCAGATCATCTTCAATATTATCATACACTTTTTGCACACTTACTCTCTTGTACTGCTTTACAAACTCAGTCTCTGGTGTGGTAACGTAAGGTACGCCAGGGTCACTAGATGCTGAGCTGGGATCGTAATGTTTGGCAAAAAGGTTAACCAGCATAAAATGGCCATAAGCACGCGCCAGCAAGGCTTCCCCCTTTACTGCTCGTCTCTGTGCTTCATCGCCTGGTAGTTGGTCTACTACAGCCAACACCTCATTGGCATGGGCTATGGCCTCATATGTTTCGTTCCAGAAAAAGGTAGGAGAATCCTGAAACAACTCATCTACCTCTTCCCAGGCGTAGGACTGGTTGTGTTGATCTTCTTTGGTGGTACCCTGAGTGTAGGTAACCATATCGCCCATCCACTCTACAAAGTTGTACCCCCCTTCAGAGTAGGCATTAGTCAGCAGTTGCTGGGCTTTATCCAGGGTATTCAGCTCTACCCTAAGGTCAGGGTTTTCTTCCAGAAAATCATTACAGGCTCCCAAAAAAAGCATTGAGAGACACAGTCCGACAGTATTTTTAATGGATAGGTTCATCCTGTTTAGCATACTAAAATCCAACGTTTAAGGTAAATGTCACCTGGCGAGGCTGAGGAAAGGCGACCCCTCCGGCAGAGAAAAACTCAGGGTCTTGTCCGTTTAGAGCTTCATCAGAGTATAAAAGAAGAAGATTTTGCCCCTCAACCCCCAGCGTAGCTGTACTCGCTCCAATTCTACTTGTCAGCTTATTGGGCAGATTATATGTAAGCCTGACTGTTTTTAATCGTGCATAACCTCCATCAGCTACTCTTACAGTGCTTTTGTTGTATAGATCGTAGGCATTTCTGAGCGGAGCCGTATTGTCTCCCTGCACAATACGCTGATCCAGTATTACCGGAATATTCGTCAGCTCTTCATCACCGGGCACAACCCAACGGTCAGTAAAGCTTTTAGAGAAAGAATTAAAATCTGTGTATTGGGGGTAGAATGCATCGTTCAGCCTGATTTTATACCCAAACTTGTAAGACAGCAATACACTTAGCGAGAAATTTTTGTAGCGGAAGTTGTTAGTAAAGCCACCTGCTCCCATAGGTTCTGAAGGCCCTTCGTATTGTAAAATTTTACTGAGGCTGTCTCTTTCCTGTAAATTGTAATCATATACTACCTCGCCGTTCAGGTCATAAAAAGTAGGAATCCCCCTCAGATCCAGACCGGCAAATTTGGTTGAGTATATTCCACGACGAGGACCATTCAGAATTGCCGCTCCCTGTGCCGAAATAGCATCGGCTATTCGTGGGCCAAAGTCCAGACGAGTCACCTGATCTTTGGTATAGCCTATATTGAAATTGGTAGACCAACTAAAGTCCTGATTGTATACATTCAGTGTATTGATAGAAAACTCAAAACCTTCAGAGGTAAGGTCGGCAAAGTTACCCAGTTTATAGGCTATCCCCCCTACTCCACTGGTTTGCAAAGTACCTATAAGGTCAAAAGCATCTCTCTGGTAATAGTCTATGGTACCTGTAATGCGATCATTCATCAGGCCAAAATCCAGTCCAAAGTTCAGCTCTTTTAGCTTTTCCCAGGTCAAGTCCTGATTTTCTAATGCATCTATATACAGATAGCTTTCATTGTCGGTAGGTCGCAGAGTTACGTCAGATTGCAGGTTGAGCAACGCGCTAACATCTGGCCCCAGGGTAGCAGAAAGCCCATAAGTACCTCTTAGCTTAAGGTAAGATACAACTGCCGGTAGCGTGATAAAGCTCTCCTGATCTATATTCCAGGCACCGCTCACATTCCAGGTTGGCAGATAACGGGAAGAGCGACTTTTACCCAGTCGGTTTGAGCCATCGTACCTTACAGTACCATTGACGATATACTTTTCATTAAAGGAATACCCGGCATTTAAAAACAATCCGGCAAATCGTTCTCTATCTTCTCCTATTGAGTAAAAATCCACGCCCTGTCGGTTAAGAAATTCAATGATATCTGGGTCTGTATTAACTACGCCACCATTTTCATAGACTACACCAATACCATCCGCACTACGAGAAGAACGATCAGTAAACTTAATCTCCTGTCCACCCAGCACGTTTACTTTATGCACCTGGCTAAAGGTTTCTGACCATTCTAAGCTGTTACGAATGTAGAAATTAAGCAGGTCGCTCTCGTCCAGGTAGTTGAAGCCCCCTTCTGGCAATACCACTTTGGGCTGAGAACCAGGTTCGTCAGGGTCCTGAAACAGCAGACGGTTAGCCTCCTGTATGTACTGTGTACCATCTGCCCGATAAGCTTCGGCCTGGTTTGACCATTCGTGGATAACATGCTCCCGGTTGGTAGTTGCGTACCTACCCTGCATGGTACTTCTAAAAGAGAGGTTGTCCAGTATGTTGAAATTGAAGTCCGCCTGAGCAGAAATATCCGCTACTCTTACATCTATGTAGTTAAGGTCCAGTTCTTCCAGAATATTGAAGGGTGCATAGTTTCGGCGAAAATACTCCAGTTCACCATTACTATCGTATGGGCGTATAGAGCGACTCGTATTGATAGCGTAGCTGAAAGGGTTAATATCAAAATCACGCTTAAACCTACCGGTTATCGGGTCAAAATCGCGGTCGGTAGTGCCGGGTAACTTTTGCTGTCGGTAGCTTCCGGTCAGCTTGAGGTCCAGTACGAAGCGATCTGAAAAGAAGAAGCTATTTTTGGCAGTACCCGAATAGCGCTTTACCTGGTCAGCTACAGTTTGTCCATTATCATTAAGAAAGCTGAGTGAGTAATAACTATTGTAATTTTCTGTACCTGCTGTCAGACTTACTGAATGTTGCTGCTGAAGCGATACATCTCGGTACAATACATCAAACCAGTCGGTATTGGCATTTTCGTACTGGTTCAGAAAGCTTTCATTTAAAGAGCCATTTACCCCCCAGGGTATCTCATGCTCAGAGATGAGAGAAAACATTTTACCAAGTGGACCATAGTTTTCTGCTCTTACCGATGTGGTAACATCAATCAGCCCTTTCTCATACATCTCCCGGTAGATAGACATTTCTTCACCAGAATTAAGAATATCAAACTGATTATAGCTAGGGCGTAGGCGGAAAGAAGAGTTTCCAGAATAATTGACTCTTAGGGCTCCGCTTCTACCTTTTTTAGTAGTAATTACAATAACACCATTTTTGGCGCGTGTACCGTAAAGTGCCGTAGCAGAAGCATCTTTGAGCACTTCAAAAGAAGCAATATCATCCGGATTTATACCAGCGATAGAAGAAGCCAAAACCGTATTGGTGTTACCAGTAATAATATCGTCTGCATTTACATTGGTAAGGTCTTCCAGAATTACCCCATCCACTACCCAAAGCGGCTGGTTATCTCCATTGATAGAAGTATTACCTCTAATTCTTATTTTAGGGGCGGTACCAAAAGTACCAGATACATTGTCTACCGTAACCCCCGCCACCTGCCCTTCCAGCATACGGCTGGCATCTACCATACCGGGGCTGCGTATTTCTGCCATATCAATACGACTTGCAGAACCGGTAAAAAGCTTACGCTCTACCTCCTGAAAACCGGTAACCACCACCTCATCCAACTGCGCGTTATCCTCTACCAGCACAATATCTATCACATTAGAATTTCCAATACTTACCTCCTGATTTTGGTAGCCAATGTAGGAGAAGACCAGCACTTTGGCATCATCATTTATACTAATGGAGTAATTGCCGTCTATATCAGTGACTGTACCGCTACCTTTGCCCTGAATAATAATATTGACACCCGGCAGGCCTCCAACACCCGATTCTGTTGTTACTGTACCACTAATAACTCTATTCTGGGCACGAGCGGTAAAGAAGAGAAAAGGCAGTACTGTTAAGAGTAGTAGATATTTTTTCAAATTATCGTGATTTAAGCTCTTAGGTTCTTTTTAATCTATCTATTATAGGAATAATATCCAATATGCTAAAGGTGTATTAGCTACTTACATCTAAGATTTTTTGTGCAATATAAGGGATATAGCGAGCTTATGATGTATATCGTGCACAATAGCATCTATCGCATTTTTAGAAATTAAAAAATAATCCTATGCATAGTATGTTATCTACCAGACAAATACGCGACTTTCTGCTAATAATTAGATTCAAAGGCATAAGAAATTACAACAAAAGTGTATATTAAGGTTTATGTACCTTTCTTATTCTTTCTAATATTTCTGATTTACCTTATGATACGTACCCTTAACCTTGCGAAGCTACCTTTCTTCTTCGTATCCCTCTTTGCCCTTTCTCTGGTGTTTAGTAGCTGTGAAGACGATGAAGATGGGCCGGAACCTCGTCCTTCAGAAAGTATTACCGACCTTATTGGTTCTACCGAGGGGCTGGAGAGCCTGGATACACTAATCTCTCTGCTTGGCTCTGACTTTGCTGCTCGTGTAAACTCCGGGGACTTCACCATATTTGCCCCCAACAATGCAGCGTTCAGCAACTTGCTCAGTTCCATCGGTTATAGTAGTTTGGGAGAGCTTAGAACTGATATTCTTTCAGACATCATATTCTACCATATTGTAGCTAATACATACCTGGAAGCCAATCAGTTAGACTCTACCATAACCACATTGGGTTTTTCGCAGATTGAATTTGAGCAGGAAGGTGATACCACAGTAATTAACCCCGATACTCAACCAGATCGTACGGTAGTGGTAAATACTATACGCGGCTCTAACGGAGTAATCCATGTTACCGATAAGGTATTGCTGTCTCCTGATGGTGCAGGCTCACTGGCTTCATTATTTGGTACAGTAGCTGGTATTACTTCTACCCTGGGTGATGTTCTCAATTTGCAAGGGGTAGACGGTGGTATTTCTACTATTAACAGCGTGTTCAATTCTGCGGGTGTATTGAGTCGTCTTGCAGGATCCGAAAATTTTACGGTACTGGCTCCAATTAACTCTGGATTTGATGATTTTTTCTTTACCTCTAACGACAACGTTATTGAAACTGCTAACTACCATGTGCTGGCTGGTGACGTAGACCTGAGCACTGCGGGCAGAACTATCACCACACTTGGTGGGGCAACCTTATATGTTAGCCAGACTTCTAACGGGACCTATTTAAATGGAATTGGGACAGCAGATTTAGAATATGGAGCCAGCAATGGTAAAGTCATTCATATGGGAGGCGTTCTTAAGCCGGCAGCCCCCCTCACTGAAATGGTCGACTACATAGAAGCTTTGAGCGGAAACTCCTTCACTATTTTTAAGAAAGCACTAGCCGAAACAGGTATAGATGTGGGTAGTAATCGTACGATATTTATGCCTACAGATGCTGCTTTTGAAAGGGCCGGTATTATAACCAGTATTGACAGTGTAGAAGAAGAAAGCGCCCGCCTGGATACAGAACTGTTAAGAAGTATTCTCCAGAAACATGTAGTTACAGATGGTATGCTTTTCTCTACTGACTTTGAGGCCGCTACACTTACTACTTTGAATGGTAACTTGGCACTGACACTAGAAGGAGACAATGGAACAATTACCATTAATGATAACAGTGAAAAAACACCTGACAATGCTAATCTGGTATTTCCGGCCAACAACCTGGTAGAAAACGAGATTGTACTGCATGTCATTAACGAAGTGCTCCTTCCTTAAACTTTTAGGAGCTATAAATTATACAGAAAAGGCGCAGAAGGTAATCTCCTGCGCCTTTTCTATACAATGCCATTTTGCTTATAGCTCTCTCAGTAACTCTTTGGCTTTCTCCTGATAATAATCATCTCCCTCTTCTATAAGCTGTTGTAATATCTCCTCTGCCTTTAGTTCATTTTTCTGTGCCAGGTTTAAAAGTGCCTGGTACCAAAGGCTAGGCCAACGATAGGCGCTATCTCCAGACTGATGAACTTCCTGCAACAGCTGTTGAGACTTATCGTAGTTTTGAGTCTCCAGATAAGCTATAGCCTGATAAAATTTATACGAACTATGTAAGGATGTCTCTTGCTCAAAGATGGCAATAGCTTGCTGATAATCTTCTTTCTCGTAAGCGAGCATGGCCTTACTCAGCGCATCCATAGACGTTTCTCCAGAGCGCTCTACCGGATCAATTATATTAGGGTAAGGCTGGTAGTAGGCCTGATAAAGCGCTTCAGCAGAAGGCTTCTGTTTGAACAGAGAATAGCCTAGTCCAAAAAAAAGGGATATAGAGGCGGCTATTGCAAACCAGGTATACAAAAAACGTCTTTTTGGCTTACGTACCGGAGGGACAATATCCGATTGGCTAAGCTTAGATTTGAGCTCACTATTGAAAAAATATTGCATACCTCCCAGCATATCCTGATGCGTACGCACCTCATTTTGCAAGTCTGCGTCCTGCGCCATTTTTTCTTCAAAAGCCGCTTTTTCCAAAGCATCAAGCTCTCCCCTGCAATAGCGATCTATCAAATCTGTGTGCTCTAATTTCATATAAAGCGATTTACTGTATATGGTTTAGAAGATAACTAAACCACAAATTACTATTAATGATTTGTACAAAAAGAAAGTAAACCTAAAAAAAATATTTTTTCCATGTTTACATAAATTAACCTGATGGCATAAAGAGGTGAATTGTAATCAATAATCATTTCTATTAAATATTGTTTATATGATTAAGATCAGAAACCTCAGCTACTTATTACTTGCTGTATTATTTATTTTCTCTGCTTGTAAAGATGAAGATGACGAAAAACCAGGCCAACCCCCAACCGCCAATGCCGGACAGGACGTAACGGCCAAAGTTAACAGTACAGTACAATTGAATGGTACTGCTACCGATGCTGATAACGACCCGCTTACAATAAGCTGGTCTGTAAGCTCATCTCCACAGGGAAGCAGCGCTTCTATCAATAATGCCAGTGCTCTGAATGCCACATTTATACCTGACGTAGAAGGTAATTATACCCTCCAGCTTTCAGTTAGTGATGGTGTATACGATCCTGTAACCGATGAAGTTATCATTACTGCCGAAGAAGCCGCAGGAGATCCGCCAGTAGTAAAAATAACAGATGACAGAGGCCTGGCAATCTCCGAAGATAACGACAACAACACCATTACCATCACTCAGCCACTAGCCCTTTTAGGGCAAAACACTACAGACCCTGAGTCTGATGTAGATGATTTAACCTTTAGCTGGTCGGTTACAGACAAACCTGAGGGGAGCAATCCAAGCATTAGCAATGATGACCAGCAAAATGCTGAATTCGTACCTGATGCTGTAGGAGAATATGAAATCACGCTTTCTGTAGAAGACCCGGATGGCAACACTGCAACATTAGCTGTAAAAGTGGTGGCCAATGCTGAGCCAGTTGTTATCTCAGAAAATGTAAGTGAGAGCACCGTGTGGGAAGATATTTTTGATGACCCCAACCTACCAGATTATGTTGTAGTAAATTCCATTAGCGTTAACTCTGATCTCACCGTAGAACCAGGCGTAGTAGTGCATCTGGACCAGGATGTGGTAATTACTGTAAACACCAATGGTGGTGAGTTAATTTCTAAAGGTAGCAGCGAAAACATGATTACCTTCACCAGCTCAGATGTAGACAGTGATATTTACTGGGGAGGATTTTCATTCTTATCCAGCAGTTCTAAAAATGAGTTTGACTACACCCAGATTCTTTATTCAGGTGGAGAGGATAATTTGGTGTATGCCTCCGGATACAGAGCAGCAGCTATAGGCTTAACCGAAGAGGCAAGGCTCAAAATTACCAACTCTACTATAGCTAACAGTAAGGCAGATGGCATCTTTGCTATTGGCAGCAATAGCCTTTCCAGTTTCTCTAATAATACATTTGAGAACAATGCCAATTTCCCTCTCTCCCTTTCTGCAAACCAGGCAGGTGTGGTAGATGCTTCTAACTCTTTTAAGGACAATCCCGATACGGAAGATAAAGAAAACCAGATCCGCATTTACGATTCTTCTCTCAGCGACGATCAGTCGTGGGTAGAATTGAGCGATGATGCCAGCTACCTTTTTGAAGGAGATATTAATATTAAAGCGGCTTTAGATATTGCTGCTGGTGCATTGTTAGAGTTTGAGGAAGGTGTAACCATGACTGTGGAGTCTGAAGGTGCTTTAGTAGCCAGTGGTAGCGAAAGCAAGCCTATCATATTTACCAGTGCCAATATTAGTGACGGTCAAAAGTGGGGTGGACTAAGAATTGAGTCTTCCAGCACCAAAAATGAGCTGGATTATGTAGAAATCTCACATGCTGGAGGAGATGACTCATTTATATACATTAGTGGTTACCTTTCAGGAAGTATTGGGCTTGTAGACAATGCTCGCCTTAAGCTTACTAACTCTACAATTGACAACAGTGCCTCACATGGTTTGGTAATGGCTAGTAAAGCCAAGCTGGAAAGCTTTAGTAACAACAACTTTACAAATAATAGTAATTACCCTGTATATACTCCTGCCAACTTGCTGGGCCTGATGGATAGCTCTTCTACCTTTACTGACAATGGAGATAATGTAGTTGCGGTTTACAAATCTACTTTTGATGCAGAGGCTTCGTATACGGATACTGCCGACCCTAAGTGGGTAGCACTAAGCGGTACTGCCAAATACCTCTTCTTAGGAGACTTGACGATTAACGATGATTTGATAGTAGAAGCCGGTGCCTACCTCGCATTTGATGAGCAGGTGAGTGCTTACGTTAACTCAGGTGGTAGCCTTGTAGCAGTAGGTACAGCCGATAGCAAAATCACTTTTAGCGCCTACAACCAGAGCGGCAGCGATAACTGGGGAGGTATTGTTTTCAAATCTGATGACTCCAACGAGCTTAGCTATGCCGAAGTAAGCTATGCTGGTAATGATGAAAGCCTGATTTATAAAAGTGGCTACCATGCAGCAAATATAGGAGTAAGCGATAACTCTGTTCTGAGCATTACAAATACGACTGTAAGTAATAGTAAATCTTATGGATTGGTAATTCACGGTGGTGCTACTGTAAATGGCAAGGTACAGACCGATGCAGATAGAATTGATGTGATTACTGATGCAAATACGTTTAGTGATAATGCAATGACTGATGTAGATTTCTAAAAAAAACATATTTGTACACCCGGGAGCATGGGTTGCCGGGTGTATTCTTACTAAAATTAGAGACTTTTATTCATTACTCTTCAGGGAATGATTAAATTTGAAGATTGAATTTAACCAAACACAACTATGAAAAACCTATTCATTTTAACCTTTGTATGTACACTTATGTGCTTTTCTGCCCAGGCTCAAAACACAGTACGTGTACAAACAAACAACAACCTTGCTTATGCGGAAGGCACAAATATACTAGATGTGGGCGTTGGTTTTGGCCGTGCCTATGGTAGCTACTATGCGTGGGGTAACGGATTTGGAGGTGGCGTTCCCGTTTCTGCATCTTTTGAGCTTGGACTCCACGAGTATTTTAGTGTGGGCCCTTATGTTGCTTACGCTAGTTATGGTTTCAGAAATACTGACTACAGAGCTAACTTTTTCAGTGTTGGTGCAAAGGGGTCATTTCACTATGTAGCTCTTGCCAACGAAGCACTGGATTTAGATATTAATGAAGAGAAAGTTGACTTGTACGTATCAGTATATCTCGGAGGAGAATTTTACTCTGATAATCATGACAACTTCTATGACAATACCAGTAATGTTGATTTTGGAACTGTAATAGGCGGGCGTTACCTATTTAATGAAAACATAGGAGTATATTCTGAAATTGGATATGCAGCATTGGCAGTTTGGACTATCGGATTAACTGTTAATTTATAGTCTTGTAGCTTTAAATATTATAAAAAGCCGCTCAATAGAGCGGCTTTTTTTATGCCAAGCCTATATCCAGCTAAGCAGGCTAAAATCCTGGCGATGTGCCAGCAATGAATGTGTAGGATATACTCTGAACCCATATTCATACACTCCGGAAAACGTCACCTGCTTGTTGCAGGTATATCGTACCAATACTCCTTCTCCATTAAAATTGCCCTGACTTTCAGCGGCCAAAACAGCCGGTTTAACTTTCTGCTTCTGCATTTCATAAGAAGCTACGATTTTAAGCTCATTATCTTCTCGCCTGGCAATCAGCATTTCTACAGAGATATCTTCTGGTTTTAGTTCTCCAACATCTAATATGATACTAGCCTTAATATCTTCTCCCAGTGGTAAGGGCGCATTAGCAAAATTATAAATATCTCTTTCTACCACATTGATGTTTTTCCAATTGCCCTGTATTCTACCCTTCCACTCCGACAGCTCTTTCGCGGCTTTCTGACCATCTTTGTTCATAAGCTTGTTGCGCTCGGCCAACTTCAGGTAAAATTTATGATGATAATCGTCCATCATACGCTTCATGGTAAACTGAGGTGCAATGTAGGCAATAGCGTTTTTCATGCGAGCCACCCAAGCCTGCGACACGCCCTCTTCATCCTGCTCATAGTATTCTGGAATAATTTCATTTTCCAGCATGCTGTACATAGTCTCAGCATCCAGCTCATTCTGAATGTCCTGATTGTCGTAAGTTCGATGCTCTGGTAAAGCCCATCCGGCATCCGGACGATAACCTTCTGCCCACCAGCCATCTAAAACACTAAAGTTGATAACGCCATTCATCGTTGCCTTCATACCGCTAGTACCAGAAGCCTCAAGCGGACGTGTAGGTGTGTTTAACCATACGTCTACGCCCTGCACCATAATCTTGGCAATGTCCATATCATAATCTTCCAGAAAGATAACCTTGCCAATAAAGTCAGGACGCTGAGCGATATCATAGATCTGCCTGATTAGATCCTGACCTCCTTTGTCAGCAGGATGCGCCTTCCCGGCAAAAATAAACTGAACCGGGCGCTCTGCTTTATTGACAATTTTTGCTAGCCGCTCCGGGTTTCTAAACAGCAAAGCGGCACGTTTATAGGTAGCAAAACGACGAGCAAACCCAAATATCAAAGTGTTTTCATCAAAAGCATTCAGTGTAGTTACTATCTTTTTAGGGCTCTCGTAACGGGCTCGCATACTTTTTTCCAGACGCAACTTAACTTCATCAATCAGCAGTCTTTTTTGCTGCCTCTTGATATGCATAATATCGCCATCAGGCACTTTTTTTATTTTCTCCCATAGCTTAATATCCGACTGATTTTTGACCAATGACTTACCAAATGTCTTGGCATATAACTTTTGCCAGGCTTCGGCGGTCCAGGAGTAGTAATGAACGCTATTGGTAACATAATCTATATGAAGTTCTTCTGCTTCAAAGCCCGGGTAAAGCGAGCGAAACATTTCTCGCGAAACTTCACCATGTATTTTACTCACCCCGTTAACCTCCTGAGAAAGTTTAGAAGCCAGATTGCTCATAGAAAACACCTCTTCTTTATTGTCGGGGTTTACTCTACCCAATGCGATAAACTTCTCCCATGACATACTCATGGCGCTGGCAAACTCATTAAAATATTGCCACATCATTCCTTCAGGAAAAGCATCGTGGCCAGCAGGGACAGGTGTATGAGTGGTAAAGAGCGAAGAAGAACGAATCAGCTCGCTTGCCTCACTAATAGAAAAACCCTGCTTTACATAGTTTCTCAAACGCTCCAGACCAATAAAAGCAGCATGCCCTTCGTTCAGGTGAAATACTTCAGGCTGATGCTGAAGGGCTTCCAGCAGGCGGATACCTCCTATTCCGAGCAGTATCTCCTGCTTCAGTCTGTTTTCCTGATCTCCTCCGTATAGTTGATGGGTAATAAATTTATCTTCATCAGAATTTTCTTCTATGTCTGTATCCAAAAGATACAAGGCTATACGGCCTACATTTGCTTTCCAGATTTTGGCGGTTAGTACTCTCCCAGGAAGTTGTACCTGAACTTTTTCCCAATCACCCTGGGCATTTCTCACTGGCTCTATGGGCAAGTAGGTAAACCTTTGAGGTTCGTAATTAGCTACCTGCTCTCCGTGTGTGCTCAGTTTCTGGTTAAAGTAACCATAACGGTAGAGCAGGCCTATGCCTATCATGTTAATGTTTTCGTCACTGGCTTCTTTAAGAAAATCACCGGCCAGCACACCCAAACCACCAGAGTACAATTTAAAAGAGGCATGTAGTCCGTACTCCATGCAGAAATAAGCAATAGAAGGACTTTTTTTAGGAGCTACCTTCATGTAGTCCTCAAAACGTTCGTAAACATCTTTCAGCTTAGCTAAAAAACTCTCATCTGCAAGAAGATTTTGATAGGCCTCATAGTCCAGTATATCCAGTAGGGCAATAGGGTTGTGGTGGACCTCGCTCCATTTTTTCTGATCTATAGAGGCAAAGAGGTTAAGTGCATCATAATTCCATGACCACCATAAGTTGTTGGCGAGTTTCTCCAGACTTTCTAGCTCGCTAGGTACTTTGGACTGTATGTAAAGTCTTTTCCACTGTGGCGCATTGTTCTCTATCATTATCAGCTAAGTTTGGTTGATTACAAAAAAATGACGTGTATGAATTTACGTAAAGAATGTAAAAAGAGGGATATGATTATCTCTTGTAAAAGCTCAAAAAACGATATTGTTCGTGAACAAGGTCAATTTATTTGGTGTAGTTACTCAGCCTCCGGGTTTACTGCCTTATTCTTCAATCTATACCTGATAAAATGAAAAAACCCGCCTGCTGACGGGTTTTGAGAAACAATGTTATTTACAAAGTGAGTGGTTGAGTAACTTCGTCAAAAACTTTAATGACTTTACTCATTCTGATTACTTCTGCTACGTTCCAGGCCTGCGATACAGCGCCACGTGCATTATAAGGAGCCTCACCTTCGTACACTTCGGAGATGGTACTTAACCCATGCTCTCTCATCACACCTTCAAAGCCCTGATACAGTTCATAAGCCTGAGGTAAGGCATCTCTACCTTTCAGTTTAAGCAGAGCTTCCACAAAGTGCCCGGTAAACCAGGGCCATACCATACCCTGATGAAAAGCTTTATTCCTTTGATCCAAAGTACCGGCAAACTTACCTTCATAGCGACTATCATGCGGGCTTAAGCTTCTCAGGCCACGAGGGGTAAGCAGTTCCTTTTCTACTTTTTCCAGCACTGCTGTTTTCATATCGTCAGTGAGCGGAGAAAATGGTAACGATACAGCTAGTATCTGATTAGGTCTTACTGACCAGTCTTTGTCTTCTCCGTTAACCACATCAGCCAGGTAGGCTTTTCGTTTATCCCAGAAAGTGGCTACAAAGGCCTCGCGAATTTTTTCCGGTACGCCAGTCCATTCGGCTATTACTTTTTTGCCTTCGGTAGATCGTGGCCCTGCTATCTCCAAAGTAAAAGCCACAGCATTATACCACAATGCATTTATTTCTACGGGCATGCCCATACGAGGCGTAACTGCTTTCCCTTCGGAGAAGGCATTCATCCAGGTAAGAGCCTTACCTTCTTCCCCTCCACTAATAAGGCCATTAGGCTGCATCTTAATATTGTAGTCGGTGCCATCGCGGTAAGCCTCCAGTATTTCGCGCATATCTTTACCATACGCTTTCCATACCGCTGCCCGGTCTCCGGTACGTTGGGTATACTGCTGTAGTGCCCAGAAAAACCATAGTGGAGCATCCATCGCTTCATAAGTAGCCTTGGAGTCTGAGTCTTCCCAGAAAGGGAAAAACGGACCTTTACGCTCTTTAAGCATGGTATCAAGCAAAGCTTTGAATGCTTTATCATCATCATTGGCTACAGTAAGCCCAGGTATGGCAATAAACGCATCTCTTCCTCCTCTACGGTATAGCTGATAGCTGGCAATAACATCGGTACGGTCATTCTTACGTGATTTACCTTTGCCTTTTGCCGTTAGAATAAACTGAGTAGCAGCGACTTTCAGACAGTTTTCAAAAGAATTTCTTTCTGTTCTTTTCCGGGTTTGCGTATTAAACATACGCAGAAGATTAGCCGTTTTGATCTCATCAGGGCCAGCGGTAAAAATTACCGTTTCCCCTTTTTGCATGCTTACCTCAAAATAACCAGGCACATAAAGGTCTTCCTGATAATCCATCCCCATCTCCATATCCTCTATATACTCTACAGAATAGTACCAGTCGGGCTTGGCTATAAACTCAGGCTCTTTAGACATCTGCATATACAGATCGTCGTAGCCATCATAAATGCGAAGTTTAGCTCCCTGACTAATGTGCTCATAGTCTTTATTAACATTTTCATTAGCCTTAGCCAGTTTATGCACATTTCTGAATGCCAGAAAAGGGCGCAGGCGTAACTTTACCGGCTCTTTGGCCTCTTCCAGCACATAACGAACCAGCGTTCTGTTTTCATGATCAACCAGCTGCTTCTCTTTGGTCAGCACCACATCCCCTAAACGAAAAGTTGATTTTGGCACTGGCTGCGCCACAAAATCACGCAAATACTTATAGCCCTTAGGGCTATAGGTATCAGGGTATTTGTGCACACCAAGATCAAAGGTAGCGTCACCGGCTACAACTGTTTCATCCAGGGTAGAAATAATGACATGTACACCAGGTAGATTTTGCTGAGGCGCTACTAGAAGGCCGTGGTATCTTCTTGTGTTACAGCCGCTAATGGTGGTAGATGCATAAGCACCTGATCTATTTGAACGTACAACCTCCTTATTTAAGGAATAAGCAAGGTTTACTAAATGTTTCTTATCAAATTGTATATAACTCATTCAGTCCTTAATCTTTTGCTCACTCAAAAGTCTTAATAATTTTGCACTGATTCAATGTATACGCTAACTGAAGTCGTATGTTTAGCCAGTAGCTTTGCAAAAAAACAGGCACTTACTATAATAACACCTATTTTTTTAAAAGCCGCTAATTGCAAAACTTTTATATGAATTGCAATGAAATTACAGTATAGATACTTATAATTTCACAAAAACATAATATAAATACTACAGTTTGTTCATTTTAATGCTTTTGCAAAAAACTCTATATTTGCTCTTTCCTTAAAGCCCCAAATTATGCAAGAAACTTCTCTTTTTCAGTTAAATGATCAGCATAGCGTTGCCAGCCATTTTTTATCTGAACTAAGAAAAACAGGCTTTCAAGATGACCGTCTACGTTTCAGGAGAAATATGGAAAGGATAGGTGAGCTTCTGGCTTATGAGCTTTCTAAAACGCTAACTTATCAAGAGCACACCATACAAACTCCTCTGGCAGATACTGAGGTCAGCCTGCTTCAGGAACAACCGGTACTTATCAGCATTCTCAGGGCTGGTATTCCTTTGCATCAGGGAGTGCTAAACTACTTTGATCATGCTGATAGTGGCTTTGTAGGTGCCTTCCGCGATCATCAGGATGAGCATAATTTTGAGATTGCACTTAAATATTTTACCCTGCCGGATACTAAAGACAAGGTAGTCTTACTGATTGACCCTATGCTTGCCAGCGGACAAACACTAGCGACCGTATGCAACAGCTTCTCCCCTGACCAAAAGCCAAAACATTTGCACATTGTATCGGCAATAGCCAGCCCTGAAGGACTGCAACATCTGCGAGAAACTGTAAATATCCCCTACTCCATATGGACTGGTGCGGTAGATGAGTCTATTGACAGCAAAGCATACATTGTGCCCGGCCTGGGAGATGCCGGAGACCTATCATATGGTCCAAAATTATAAATAACCTTACATGCTGTATTCAATATTTTTGTTAGCTGTAGGGCTAATTGTACTGGTTTCTGGCGGAGAGTTTCTGGTAAGAGGGGCTTCCAGCATTGCGTTAAGACTAAGAATTTCACCTCTAGTAGTTGGGCTAACTATTGTAGCTTTCGGCACTTCAGCGCCGGAACTATTTATTAGTGTACAGTCTGCTTTATCTGGCAGTCCGGACCTGGCTATGGGTAATGTAGTAGGCTCCAATATTTGTAACCTGGCTTTAGTGCTCGGCTTTACAGCTGTTATTTTTCCTGTACCTGTACAAAAAGACAGCCTCAGTATTGACTGGCCCATGACTATCGGTAGCTCCATCTTATTGTTTTTGTTGGTGCAGGATTATCTCATATCACCGGTAGAAGGAGCTGTTTTCGTCTTAATTCTTGCCGTATATACTACTTTGATTATTGTTAAGTCTAGGCGAGAAAACCATAAGGGTAAAGAAATACTGGAAGAAGCCGATCTGGCTGAGCAGCCTTCCAAAAATATCTGGCTGGATGTACTCTTTATTGTACTGGGTACATTAGGTCTTGCCTTCGGTTCAGACTGGTTTGTTACCGGAGCTAAGTCGCTTGCGCTATCTTTCGGCGTAAGTGAAAGGGTAATTGGGGTTACCGTATTGGCGCTAGGTACCAGCCTGCCTGAGTTGGTTACTGCCTCGGTAGCTGCATTTCGTAAAGCTACAGATATTGCCATCGGCAATCTAATGGGCTCAAATATCTTCAATATCCTTTCTATTTTAGGGATTACCAGTATTATTCAGCCAATAGCTGTAAACCAGCAGATAGTAAGCCAGGATATGCTCTGGATGCTGGCAATTACCGTTTTGATTTTTCCGATGATGCTAATCAAGCGGAAGGTTAGCCGTATTGAGGGGGGTATACTACTTGCGGTATATGGCTATTATATTTACCTGGTTGTGCAGTAGCTTGAAGAGCACTCTTCCGGTTAATTAGCGATTTCGTCGGCATTTGGTTATATTCAGAAACCTTGACTAAATGCCGATTCCTTATGAAATCTCAATACCTATGTTTGCTTGCATACATTTTGATATTTCCTACACTCTTATCGTGCAGTTCATCATCAGATGAGAAAGGCGAGCAAACTCCGTATCTGGAAACCAGTTACAGCGATCCGGTACATGTAGACCTGGATAAAATAAAAGAACGTGGTAAACTAATAGCCATCTCCAGTTACAGCCCTACCAGTTATTTTATTTATCGCGGGCAGCCGATGGGTTATGAATATGAACTTCTAAAAAGGCTGGCTAATTACCTTGAACTGGATCTGGAAATTAAGATCGCCTACAATCTGGACAATTTTATAGAGATGCTTAATACCGGAGAAGGCGATCTGGTAGCTCATAGCTTAAGCATTACAAAGCCACGCAAAAAGTTTGTAGACTTTACTGAGCACTACACAGTTACCCGGCAGGTATTGGTGCAGCGCAAGCCAGAAAACTGGCGTAAGATGAAGCTACACGAAATTGATAAGCAGCTTATCCGAGATCCCCTGGAGCTTATTGGAAAAACAGTACATGTACGTAAGAATAGCTCTTACTACCGCCGGCTGATCAACCTTTCGCAGGAAATGGGAGGTGATATTATCGTTGAGCCTCTAGATGGCAACCTGGAAACCAGTGAAATCATTAAAATGGTAAACAATGGAGAAATTGAGTACACTATCGCTGATGAAGATATAGCTCGCATCAACCAGACCTACTATCGCGATCTGGATGTAGCTACAGCAGTAAGCTTCCCTCAGCGGCTTGCCTGGATGGTGCGCAAAACCTCTCCAAAACTCAAAGCAAAAGTAAACCAATGGCTGGCCGAAGAGAAAAAGGGCTCCGACTTCTATGCTATCTATAACAAATACTATAAAAACCAGAAACGCTTCCGTACCAGAGTGAGCAGCGAATATTTCTCGCTTACCGGAGGCAAAATTTCCGAATATGATGAGGCTATACAAAGCAGCGCGGCAGCTTTGGGCTGGGACTGGAAACTGCTGGCCTCCCAAATATATCAGGAGTCGCGGTTTGAACCAGAAACCGAGTCGTGGGCAGGTGCTAAAGGACTAATGCAGCTGATGCCTTCTACCGCAAAAGAGATAGGAGACTATAACCTCTATGATGCAGAAGAATCTATAAAGGCTGGTGTTAAGTACCTGCAAAAAATGTCTAAATACTATCGGGATATACCTGATTCTGTAGAACGCATTAAGTTTGTGCTGGCTACTTATAATGCGGGGCCTGGCCACATTAGAGATGCACGCAGGCTGGCTGAGAAATATGGTAAGAATCCTGATGTCTGGACAGAAAATGTTGAGGATTTCATACTGCTCAAGTCTCAGAAAAAATATTATTCAGATCCGGTAGTTAGTAATGGCTATTGTCGCGGAGAGGAACCTTACAATTATGTAAACGATATTTTTAAGCGATACCAGGTATATCAGGATTTGCTGGAGACCAAGGCAGCAGATGAGGAGGCGGTAGCTTTACAAAAGCCTTAAGAAAAACTACAAGCCCCTCAGGGGGGCTGTAGTCAAATATCTTATAAGAAGTCTACTTTTCCAGTGTCCAGATTGTAGTAGCCAGGTACAACTTTTACTTTACCTTTCTCTACTGCATCGCGAATAATTGCTGAGCGGTTTTTCAGCTCTTCAGCATTAAGCTCTGCATTCTTTTTCACCACATCTTCTACTGAAGCCTCTTGGCCAGAAGCAGAAATTGCCGGTGCGATATGAGACAGCAGGTGGTTGAGGTTATATCCGTTATCGCCGCCGTTTACAGCAGCAGTAACTGCGCCGCAGCTCTGGTGGCCCAATACTACAATAACGCTGGAACCCAGATGGGCTACCGCATATTCTATACTCGCAATAGAAGAGGTATTAGCTACATTACCAGCGACACGTACAGTAAAAATTTCGCCCAGCCCCGCATCAAAAGCATGCTCAGGCACTACCCTACTGTCTGCACAGCTCAATACAATAGCGTAAGGCTTTTGCCCTCCGCTAAGCTCTTTACGACGAGGTTTATCGCACAACTGTCTTTCCAGCTTGTCTTCTACAAAGCGCTCATTTCCAGCTTTTAATCTTTCTAGTACTTCCTGTGTAGTCATTGATTTTTAAAGTTTGATTGAGATTATCATCTACAGAACAGGCACTTTGCCTGCTCAAAAAAATATATATCAGAAAATATGTTTCCTGATCAGATGCCTAAAAATATAAAGCTCTGCCTAAATCCAATAATTCTGGCCAAAAAGATACCGCTTTTTACTTCTATTCGTGTAATTTTAGTGCTCCTTCCCTTTTAGGAAAGTCGTAATAGACAAACTTGGCCTTTTTGTTAAGCTGTATCTGCCGCCAATGACGAACCTCCCATTGTAAAACATAAATACCAGAGGTAACTATATTGTCAATACTATGCGAACTTAGTAAGTTAGCCAGCTCTGTCAGACCGGGATTATGGCCTACTAAAAAAACGCTTTCAACACCTTCAGCCACATCATGTAGTTGCTTAAGCATGTCTAGGGGACTGGCATGATATAGTTCATCCAGCCACCGTATGTTGTTTTTTTTATAGCTAAGCGACTCAGCGATTTCAAGTGCCGTTTTCTTTGCTCTTACCGCGGTGCTGCTAATAATAAGGTCTGGCTGCTCGTTTCTTTTCGCAAGCCTTTTGCCCATAGCAGGTGCATCTTTTTTCCCTCTACCATTCAGGGGGCGATCAAAATCATGTAGATCCAGATTATCCCAGCTAGATTTTGCATGCCGGATCAGGTACAATCTTTTCATCTTCTCTAGTTTATCTCTTTGTTACAGAAAGGAAACACTTATTTTGATGGCAGGAAACTTTTTCTCAGCAAAAATTATTTCTTCATCCATATGTCAGACATTAGCCTAACTACACCGGCACTGCTCTTTCCGGCCATCTCACTTTTACTCCTGGCCTATACCAATAGATTTCTAACCCTGGCAGGCTTAATCAGGAAGCTTCATGCAGAGTACCAGAATGAGCCAGACCAAATGATCATAGGCCAGATTCAAAATCTGAGAAAGAGGGTGGTACTAATCAGAAATATGCAGGCCCTGGGTATCAGTAGTTTATTTTTATGTGTATTTTGCATGTTCCTGATCTTTGCCGGAGAAAACCTGGCCGGCAAAGTAGTGTTTGGCGTAAGTCTGCTGCTGCTGATGGCCTCGCTGGCCTTATCTATTCGTGAAATTCAGATTTCTGTCAATGCACTGAATATTCAACTCAGTGATCTGGAAGCACATGGGAGCGGATACGCAGAGAAAGAAGAACTGTAAAAGCCATGAAGGGAAGCCCCATAGAATTACCGGAAAAGTATTACCTGAACTATTTTAGCACACTGCTAACGCATGTGGAACTAATGTATGCTGCCTTGCTCAGCAAAGAAGAAAAAAGCTTTATCCGCAGGTTTCGTAAACTCCCCGAAGACGCGCAATGTCTCTTTATAAGGCTGGTAAACCGCAGAGGCGCATTTTTTCGAATGAACAAAATCAAATACCAGGAGATTGAGGATCAGGAAGGCTGCTTGAAGCTACTTTTGCGACGCAAATATTTTAGCCGCCTGGACAAACAGCATATTCAGGAGCTTCCCCTGGTGCTACATACCTTTACCAAAGCGGAACTCATTAATATTGCCAAAGAGCTATTGAATAAAGAACAGTTAGGCCCGCTGCGTAAGCTCAAAAAGCCTGAACTTCTGGAAGCTATGCTTTTGAGCATCTCACCCTCAAAACTGATTAAGGTACTCCAGATTTATGAGCCTATTGTAAGAGTAGGGCATGACCATGAGTTGGAGATGCTCAAGTTTCTTTACTTTGGTCACCTGGATGGGGATATGACGCAATTTGTAGTACGAGATATTGGCTATGTAAAAAGTGAGGCTTTTGATGAATCTAAACTTAAAGCTCTTTTTAACAGCAGAAAAGAGGCGGAAGACAAGCTTACAATCTCTAAAGTGTACCGAGAGTTCAAATATCAGCGAGATGAACTACTCCTGACGGCAGACCAGCTCTATGAATGGTTTGAGAAGCTCAAGCTTAAAAGAGAAATTCTTTGCGAGTTGGCGCAGCCTCATTACGATAAGCTTTGTCTTCGGCTAGGTAAACTGTTGGAACAGCAGTCCTTTCCCAAGCTTGCTTTGGAGGTATATCAGTGCACAGAACAAGCGCCCGCTCGTGAACGAAGGGTTCGCTTGCTCCATAAATTAGGTATGATTGATGAAGCCCTGGAGCTTTGTCAGCTTATCCAAAAAGAACCGTCAAATGCTGATGAGCGCTTCTTTGCAGAAGATTTTTGTAATCGTATTCAGAAAAAAAAACGTACACGTAAGGCTACCGACTATCTAAAAAAAAGTGCCTGCATTGAACTGGCTGAAGAGCACAAAAACTATGTTGAGCTTGGCGTTTTGGACTATCTGCGGGAGCAGGGGCAGGAAGGTGTACATACCGAAAACTATTTGTGGAGAGGTTTTTTTGGCCTATTACTTTGGGATATCATTTTTGATCAGGATAGCGAGGCCTTTCATAACCCCTTACAAACAGTACCTACAGACTTTTATACACCTCGTTTTCTGGAAAAAAGAAACGATGCTATTATGCAGCGGATGCAGGTTTTAGAATACCCCAAAAGGTTTCACAACATCGTAAGACATCATTTTGAAACCAAAATGGGTATGAGCAATCCGATTATGGGTTGGCACGAAAGCTTGCTAATGCTGGTAGAAAAATGTTACGAATGCCTGGAACCCCGACAAATTGCAAATGTATTGTTGGAGATGGCACGCAACCTAAGAGAGAATACTAAAGGTTTTCCTGATTTATTCGTGTGGGATGACCAGTCGTACCGCTTTGTAGAAGTAAAGTCGCCGAGCGATCAGTTATCCGCACAGCAACTGTATTGGCTGCATTTCTTTGAAAAAGAGGGAATTAGTGCAGAGGTAATTCGTGTAAGCTGGAATTGATCAGTTAAAATCCCAGCTTCTGAACTCCTCGCCTCTGGCATTATAAAAACGCACGTGAGCATCCTGAAAATTGGCATTGAGCTGCTGTAGCACCTGCTTTATGTCTTCAGACTTACCACTAAAGTCGTAAAGAAATGCCTGCTCACTCAGTTCTTTTTGCTGCCCATTAGTCTGTACTATGCTTCCATCGGAATTTACTCTAAAGTAACCATAATCGCCTTCAGCAAATTTTTTGTCAGTGGCCCCAGCAATATCCATAGCTTCCTCAAAGAAGTTGAGAAGCCTTTTGCTATCCTGGTTTTCGTATTTTATGGTACCCCATACAGTCTGTGCGGGCACCCGGTTAAGAGCAGGATTTAGCAGCGTAATTCCTTCCTCATCATCTAGGTGAATCAGGTAAGCATCTTTGGTTACTGTCAATGTTCCATGTTTGATAATAGACTCTCCCAGCTGTATCTGTAAGTCATACTCTTTTTCATCCAGTTGACCAAGCTCTATAAAAGCAGAGGCCGGGCCTATTGCATCCAGACAAACTTCTGCCTCTTCCACTTTTTCCAGCACAATGCTGACTGTCTGCTGATCAACAGTTGTTTCGTACTTTATACGATTATTGATGCAGGGGAAGTCTTTTAACGTGAGAAATTTAAGTGTTAGAATACGCTGATCTGCGTCTATGAACTCAGTCATGCTCAGCTCAATTTCGCTTCCCAGGGTATTAGAAGGGGCCGTTTCCTCACCTTCACAGGCAAAAACGAAAAGCAAGGGGATCAAAAATGCAAAGCAGGTTGCTCTCATGAAAGTATGTTCTTTGCAATTATGACACATAGGGCACGAAATGGTTGTAAGGTTGATACAAAATTTAGTTGATAACGATATTTGGCAGCATTGATTGTGTTTAGCGGATGATCTTTTGGTCGGTGAAGCTGATTTAAATATCGTCAGAAAGTTACGCAATATTTCTATATATAAGTAAGGTATGAGAAAGTACGCACGCTAAATTGGATAATTTCATGTGATGTATCTAATAGTTTATGCTTACTTAAAATACAGACACCCTAAAATTATCCTTAAATTACGCATAGCTTAATATCACTTTTATCATAAGTATTTTTACTATTTTCATACACTTCCCTCCTATTTTCTCCATAGTCACTTCAGGCAATTTTAACCTTCAGAATTAACCTCAATTGTTACTATGTAAGAATATACAGTATATTTGACACCAAAATGAACAGCAACCTTTAAAGAAAAAATACTTATGAGTATGGAACAGACCTGGCGCTGGTACGGGCCCAATGATCCTGTGAGCCTTTCTGACATCAGACAGGCGGGTGCCACTGGCATTGTCACTGCCTTACATCAGTTAGCGGTAGGTGAAGTATGGACAGTAGAGGCAATTGAAGAAAGAAAAAAAATAATTGAAGATGCGGGCCTGCGATGGTCAGTGGTAGAAAGTGTACCTGTGGTCGAAAGTATAAAGTCTGGTGCTGCTGACCGTGACCATTATATTGAAGTATTTCAGGAGTGTATTCGTAATCTGGGTGCTTGTGGCATCAAAACAATTTGCTACAACTTTATGCCGGTATTAGACTGGACCAGAACCCATCTGGAGTATCTAATAGAAGATGGTTCTACTGCCCTTCGCTTTGATAGCACTGCTTTTGCAGCTTTTGAGCTGTACATTTTAAAGCGCCCCGGATCTAATGCGGACTATGATGAAGCTACTCAACAAAAAGCGAAAGCCTATTATGCGCAGCTTAGCGAAGAAGAAAGGCTTACCCTACAGCGTAGCATTATTGCTGGCTTACCGGGCTCTGACAAAAATTATAGCCTGGAAGAGTTTCAGCAGCAGTTAGACCAGTATAAAAATATCAGTGAAGACCAACTCAGGGCTAACCTCAGTTATTTCCTGGAAAAAATTATTCCGGTAGCGGAAGAAAGTGGCGTACAGATGGCTATCCACCCGGATGATCCGCCTCGCCCCCTCTTAGGATTGCCCAGAGTTGTAAGTACAGAAGCAGATGCTCAGGCATTATTGCAAGCAGTAGATTCTCCCGTTAACGGCCTTACTTTTTGCACTGGCTCTTATGGAGCGCACCCTGCAAATGACCTGCCTGCCATGGTAGAAAAATTTGGAAATAAAATTCATTTTCTTCACCTCCGTAGTGTACAACGCGAGGCCGACGGTAGTTTTTATGAGGCAAATCACCTGGAAGGAGATGCTAATATGTATCAGGTGGTAAAGGCTGTAATTAAAGAAATGCGTAGAAGAAAGGCTGAAGGGAGACTTGATGATCAGATACCTATGCGTCCTGACCATGGACACAAAATGCTGGACGACCTGCGTAAGAAAACTAACCCTGGCTATACTGCCATTGGCCGCTTAAGAGGGCTCGCAGAGCTGAGAGGCCTGGAAATGGGCATAGCACTAACTCTTGCATAAAAAAAATGGGTAGCCTTTTTAGGCTACCCACTTATCATGATTGATGTAAATGAACGGTCTTACTTTCTCCAGACAAATTCCCCCTTGTCTACAGACCAGTCGTTGCCGAAAAAGCCTGCGCATTCTATACCTTGTAGTCCCTCTTCTACTACACTCTTGTCAAAGATCATAACATCAGGAAAAGTAGTACCGTTGACCAGATAGTGGTTGGCATAAGCGGCTTTCATACCTTCGGTACCGCTGGCAGTAACTACTCCAATACTGGCAGTTTCACTATCTGCACGAGGGTAAGTAAAATAAGCACCCCACTGCTCTCCTTCCAGGGTTTTGTCTCCCATCTTCAGTTTGCCATCAGATACCTGTATTGGGCTGTCTGAAAGTAATTTTTTCCAGGCAGCATGATTGTCAAGATTTCCGTACACAATGACATTCTGGTCGGCATACTTCTCACTACTAAAGTCAGTATCTTTAATAATTTCTACATTTCCGTTAGCACGATACCAGAATTTTTCCGCATCAAACAGTGCTCTTTTGTAGTACCATTCGTTCTCTTCTTTTGAGCCTTTGGTGGCATATACCAGTACCATCTTGTTCTTGAAGGCGTTTTTAAAACCTCCATCGCGATGAGGTCCTTTTTCTTTTGCTGAAGGCTGAGAAGTATTTGCCCACTGACCGTTTTGTTTAGTCAGATACAAAATATTGGCATTGCCGGAGATATCAATTTGTTGGCTGTCTAACATGATGCTGTTAGAAGTATTACCCATCTTCTGTAGGTCTATCGCCAGTGTTTGAGCATTTTCTGTAGTTATTTGAGAAATACTATCTCGTGTAAATGTAAATGTGCTAATCGCATAAGGACTTTCCTGCTGCAATATTTTGATAAAATGAGAGCCGGAAGAAACAGCAGGTGATGCTGTACTAAATTCTATCTCATTAATTTCCTGCGCGGGTTTTATAGTTCTGAACTTAAAAAAGTCAAATAAAGGAGGCCAGTCTACACTATGGTTGCCGTACCAATGCGAGCCATTGGGGTACTCATAATAGGCAAAATCCGGATGAAACTCAGCCAGAGTCTCACGCATATCTCTCGCGATAAAGGTGGGTACTACTGTATCATCTTCGCCATGCAATACATATACACCATAGTGCAGATAGTTTCGCTTAAGCTTTAAAGTACGGCTGGGGTTTCCTGCTCTTCTCAAAACAGAGTCCATCAGTATATCTGACTCCTCAGTTAGCTCAGAAGCTGTTTTCATTTTCTCAAGCTTTTCGCGCGAAAGTCCGAAGCGAGCCAGTCGCTCATCACTCATATTTTCCATGCGTCTGGAGAAGCTATCTCGGTACTCCAGCAGGTCGGGGTAGCCTGCGCAGGGGGCAATAGCTGCCCAGCGGTCAGGGTAGGTAGCGCCAAGGTACCAAGTACCATGCCCTCCCATAGAGTGGCCAGTAAGGTAAGTGCGTTGCGGATCAGTTTGAAACAACTCTTCGGCATCGGCAAGTACTTCCAGGGCATCCAGGCGCCCCCAGTCTTCCCAGGCAAACCCAAACGGACGACGGTTTGTAGGAGCAACCAGATGCCCCCAATCTTTCTTCTGATAGGCACGTGCCTGATTTACAGCTTCTACCGAAGCACCATGTACAGAAAAGAAGAGCGCAGGGTTTTCTATATTTTTGTCAGACGATGGCGCAACACTATAGTACTGCACGCTGCCATCTACTCCACTGATGAACGTACGCTTGTGATGGTCGTACTTAGATTTTACTGCTAGTTCCAGCGTTTCCTGAGCCAACACCTTCCCTCTTCTGTCTTTTAAACTTAGTTCTGCCTTTACGGTTTCTCCTTCTAAGTTATCTGGCACCTTTATTTGAAAAGGAAACTTGCGGATATTCATGGGAGAAACTGAAGCAATATTGGTCGTAATGGTTTCATCTCCAATCTTACAGCTTATGCTTCCTTTGGTAAACGCTTCAGAGTTAATATTCATTACTCTTATGGCTCCCCAAAGTGTTTTGTTCTCTTCGGTAAGCACATCGGGTAAGGTTAGATCTCTGGTTGTAAAAGCTATTCTTTGGTGTGGGTTAAGGAGCCGAGCACGCATTCTACCGAATCTACCACCTTCCAGTACAAATACATTTTTACCTTTTTTTAGCTTTACAGGTATTAAGCTCCAGCCAAAGTCATAATGGTCACCTTCGTGCGGAAAACCATTAATCAGGCTCATAGTATGTCCGGAGGCTTCAAAAATGACATCTTTTTCTTCTTCAGACTCATACTCAAGATAAAGGTAGCCAGATCTTAAGCCGTTATTTTCAAACTCATTTTTTTCGGTAGTGGTAATTTTTTCCCAGCTAGAAGTTTCACCGAAAATATCTTCTACAAAAGCATCTCCCTCTTTAACTTTACTTACATTCTCTAGTAAAAATTTAGCAAATACCGGCTCCTTCGGAGTAGTATTAGAATTAAGGCCAAAGGTTCTTCTGTTCAATAAAAGTCCGTCGGTAAAAATGTGAACCACTTCTCCTTCACGGATTTCCTCTACTTTTTCTTTTCCAAAATACTCTACAATATTGCCTTGTCGGTCTTGTGCGTTCAGTGTACATGAAAGCAACAGTAACAGGCAGGTCAGGTAGTTTTTAAACGAAAGATTCTGCATCATAAAAATTCTGTTAAACACTAATTTTAGGGATGCAATTTAATTATTAAAATGAGAGGTATCGCAAAATTTTTTATAGGAAACAAAAGCACTCACCCCAAAAAAACTTTGGAATACTAAGCGAAAACATAATTTAACACACAGAGATTAAACCTATCACTATTATAAAAATTGGTTTTTTGAGGTGCGTACCCGCTTTATATATACCAGAAAAAAAATGTAGCTGCCTGACTCTTAATATTTTCGCACATCCTGAAGCACATCTTTAAAGCGAGAAGGATTTTGAATGAGCTCCATAAATTTTTCCGCAGTATGCGTAGCATCATCTAGTGTACCTTCATTTTTGTAATCTAAAAATTTATCAAGATTACTGAAGTTACCCTTATCGGTAGCGCGGATTTCACCCTGCATGTTGGTATCTACAACACCTGGAGCCAGAGCATACACTTTAAATTTATCTCCCTGTCCCCTTTTATCCAATTCCATCTGGGCTACCTGAGAGAGCATGTCTAATGCGGCCTTGGAAGCACAATAGCCAGACCAACCATCAACTGGATATTTACCAGCACCTGAGCTGACGTTTATGATCAACTTCTCTCCTTCTGACTCTCGGTAAGTTTTGATAAACTGGTTCATCAGAATGGCAGGCGCACTTACATTAAGGTTAAAAAGATGAGCAAAACCCTGGTTTTCCAGGTCTCCCATATATTTGACGTCTCCCAGGGTACCTGCATTATTTATCAATACGATACGCTCAGCATCATCTAAATGTGGAAAAAAATCTGCTACCTCTTTCTGCAAAGCCTCTGTTGCCGCAAGGTCAGCTTCCTGATGTTGATAGCGTGCATGCTCAATACTTTGCTTGCGTGAAAAGCCGAATACCTCAGTGTTATCTTCCTGAAGTACGCGTTCTACCAGTGCTTTGCCTATGCCTCTGCTGGTACCTGTGATAAAATAATAGTGCATATCGTTTAGTTTAGGTAGATAAAAAAAAAGGCCCGGATGCCACAGCAAAAGCAGCAATCCAGGCCATATAAGTATTATTACATTTACAGTATATACTGACTCAGATCTTTGTTCTGCACCAGTCCGGATAGCCTTTCTCTCACTGTATCTTTATTTACTACCAGTTTGGAATTAGGCTCAATTTTGTCGGGTACATCAAAAAGGAAATCGTTAAGCAGACGGCTCATAACGGTGTGCAGTCTTCTGGCACCGATATTTTCTATTTCAGAGTTAATCTGAAAAGCTATCTCAGCGATTTCATCCAGCGCATCTTCCTGAAAGCTTAGCTCTACATTTTCAGCCGTAAATAAAGCTTCGTACTGTTTGGTAAGCGCGTTTTTAGGCTCACGCAAGATTTGAGAGAAGTCTTCTTTTGTAAGATCACTCAGCTCTACACGGATCGGAAAACGGCCTTGCAACTCAGGAATAAGGTCAGAAGGTTTAGCTACGTGAAAAGCTCCAGCAGCAATAAAAAGGATATGATCGGTATGTACGATGCCATATTTTGTGTTTACTGCACTACCTTCTACAATCGGTAGCAGATCTCGCTGCACCCCTTCGCGGCTTACATCTGCTCCTCCGCCACCTTTGCGGTCGGCGCTACCAGCAGCTATTTTATCAATCTCATCTACGAAGATAATACCTGTATTCTCTGCTTTGTAAATAGCTTCTTCTTTCACCTCATCCATATCAATGAGCTTAGCAGCTTCTTCTTCCAACAGCAGGCGCTTGGCTTCTCCTATAGTTACTTTTCTTTTTTTGTTCTTTTTGGGCATCATGCCACTGAGCATCTCCTGTAAGTTCATCATAGAGGATTCATCCATCATGCCTCCGCCAATCATACCTACGCCAGGGCTGGAGTTCTGCCTGATGTTGATCTCTATTTTACGGTCATCTATGTCGCCATTTTTAATTTTTTCGCGGAAGCGCTCACGAGTACGGTGGTTTAGCTCTGCATCGCTCAGATTGCTGTCGTCTTCGGTCTTTTCAAAGCCTATGGCGGGATTATTACTTTTAGGTGTATTACCTTTTACCGGAGGAATGAGAGCATCCAGAATAATTTCTTCTACGGCTTCTGCAGCTTTCTCTTTTACTTCTTCTTTTTTACGTGACTTTACCAGATTAACGGCCTGCTCCACCAAATCGCGCACCATGCTTTCTACATCGCGCCCTACATAGCCCACCTCGGTAAATTTGGAAGCTTCAACTTTAGTGAAGGGAGCATCTGCAATTTTAGCCAGGCGGCGAGCTATCTCTGTTTTCCCTACACCTGTCGTACCAATCATTAGTATGTTGTTGGGTACGATCTCTTTCTGCATCTCGTCTTTTACATTCATTCTCCGCCAGCGATTACGCAAGGCGATAGCCACATTCTTTTTGGCATCCTGCTGCCCGATAATGTATTTGTCCAGTTCTGCGACAATCTGTCTTGGAGTCAAATTAGCTTCTATCATGGATATATTTATGCTAGTTTCGTTTAAAATTAAGTCGGTCAAGATTCATATTTAGTGTAAAGTGGTTGAAGCCGCCTGCCACATGGTAAAACGCACGGGCGTAGTCCAATTGTAAAAAACGCAGGCGAAGCGTAAACCCAAAGGATAATCCTGCTCCGCCAGACAATTGTTCAAGCTGTAGCGTACTTCTTTTGAGAGAATTATATCCCACTTGCACCTGAAAGTTTTTGCTCAAGAGGAGTTCTCCACCAAAACTCATATGTCTTAATATCTTGTTAACGTATCCTGGCTTTTCATTGTTATCCTGCTGGTAGTAGGCTTCATAATGGTTAATTAACTGATAAGCAGACACATAAAAGCGAAAAGGCATATAGGTAGGCTTAAAAGCTGCGCTTAACCGAAGGTCGCTGGGCATACGACTTTGTGTAAAAGAGGTATAGTCGTTTAACAGCAGCCCTACATTATTAAGCGATAGCCCCAAAGTAAAATCATGCTCAGGGTGGATAAACATCCCACCTACATCAAACAGTATGGCGGAAGCATGATAATTAGCCAGGTCAGAGGCTATCCATTTTGCGTTAAGGCCGATCCTGAAAGGCCCAGACTGATGGCTTCGGTTAAAAGAGATGGCATACTCCTGAGAAGAAAAGCTACCAAAAGGATAGCCCGTTAGATCATAGCTATCCATTTCACCATAACTGACGTACTTGATACCAACTCCCCAGCTGCCACCTTTACCAATTGTTCTGCTATATGTCAGGCTACTGGCATGGATATCTGCATAATAGGGTTGGTAGCTTAGACTCAGCTTTTGATGCAAGCCGGTATGGTTAGTCGCGGGATTGCTCAACCAGACGTAAGTATCAGCAGCAGAAGAGTCTATAGAAACAGTGCTTAATACACCTCCCAGGGCAGTCTGTCTCGCACTGGCCGAAAGGTTAAGAAAATCAAACGCATAAGGCTTGGCCAGCTGCGCCAGCAGGCTTTGTTCAAAGAAAAAAAACAGTATACATGTCAAAAAGTAGCGCATATGAGATGTGCCCAAATCTACTGTCTTTGGTGTTGATTCACAACAGCATGCCTTATATTCATGTTTTAGGAGTGAACTAGACGAATTATATACATGGAATTTGGTAAGCTGTCAGAAATAGAAAATATAGATTTTAGCCTTCCGGCAGATGCAATACGCAATGGCCGGATGCTAAAAGAGAAGGGGAATCAGGATCCTACAAAAATATATGTGGGTATGGCCCGCTGGGGAGAAAGAAAGCTGGTAGGCAGATTATACCCCAAAGCTACACCTTCTAAAGACTACCTGTACCATTACAGCCGGCAGTTTAACACCATTGAAATGAATACTACACACTACCGTATTCCTACGAAAGACATGGTAGCACATTGGCTGGATAAAAGTACTGATACTTTTAAGTTTTGCCCAAAGATACCACAGATTATTAGCCACAGTGCTGACTATGGAGCGCATGCCCAGGCAGTTGAAGCCTTTTATCAGGCGCTTTATGCCTTTGGCTCTCAGCTGGGCCTCCCTTTTATGCAGCTTCCTCCTACGCTTGAGCCTTTCAGACAGGGAAAAGCATTCTTTGATTTTTTATCCCAATGGCCCCATGATTTGCCCCTTGCTATAGAATTACGCCACCCCGCCTGGTTTAATGACGAACGCATAAGAGAGCGAGCGTATGATTTGTTAGAAGAGTATCAGCTCAGTACCGTGATTACTGATACCGCTGGCCGAAGAGATGTCATACACATGCAGTTGACCTTCCCTAGTGTAATGGTCCGCTTCGTAGGCAACTCACTTCACTCTACTGATTATAGCCGTATAGATGAATGGGTAAAGCGGCTGGGTGTATGGCTGAGTCAGGGGCTGGATGAGTTGTATTTCATTGTCCACCAGCCTGAAGACCTGCTCTGTATAGATTTAGCTATCTATTTTATTCAGCGAATGAACGAGAAGTACCAACTGAATATTCCTTTACCTAAACTGCTAAGCGAAGGTGTACAACAAAGCCTGTTTTAAACATAAGTCATTGTTTCAGTGTTAGTTATATAAACTAACATAAGAATTATGATCTCAAAAAATTTACCCAACGGATTTATACTTTGTGCTTTGAGCCTATTGATTCTATCGGCCTGTGCAGAAACAAAAGAGGTAGAAGTAACAGCTACCGCCTACAATTCGGTAGAAGTACAAACTAAAAAAGGCGACCCTGCCACAGCGGCTTGGGGCGATAAGCTAAAACCAGGCATGAAGACCATTGCGGTGTCTCGTGACCTGCTTAAGCAGGAAGGTTTTGAGCACAATACTAAAGTTAAAATTGAAGGTCTATCGGGCACCTATAGGGTACTGGATAAAATGAACAGACGCTGGGAAAAGCGTATTGATATTTATATGGGCAACAATGTAGAAAAAGCTCTTGACTTTGGTAAACAGGAAGTTGTTATCAGCTGGAAGGTAGATTAAAACTAATTTTTACCAAAAGCGCTAACAATTTTCTTAATCATGGCTTAACTTCATGTTTGCTAAACATTCACTTAAACTATAGATGAAAAACTACCTACTGTTAAGCCTGTTTTTATTGTGTACTTCTACTTTACTTTTTGCTCAAGAAGATAGCCTGGAGACTAAATTACTAAATGAGGTTACTGTAATTGGTTACGATGCCAACCGCAAGTTACTGCAAACCCCGGGTGCAGTTGCTTTGATTACCTCCCAACAAATCAGAGCTTTTGATGAAATATCGGCTCTTCCTTCTATGAACCTGATACCGGGCGTACGTATGGAAGAGAGATCTCCGGGCAGCTATCGCATAGCAGTACGCGGAAGTACCCTAAGAGCACCTTTTGGTGTCAGAAATATTAAAGTTTACTGGAACAACATCCCTTTCACCGAGCCATCTGGCAGTACTAATTTCAATCTGCTTGATATCTCCAACCTGGGCAAGATTGAAGTGATAAAAGGCCCTGCCGGGAGCATCTACGGTGCCGGTACCGGAGGGGTCGTAAATATACAGAGTGCCAGCCCCAGGCTGCAAGAAGACTACATAGGCGCGGAAGCGATGATAGGTTCTTACGGGCTAAAGCGCTATGCCACCACCGTAAACGAAGTTACTGAAAATGCTACTTACACCTTTAAGTATGCTCATCAGCAATCTGATGGCTACCGCAACCATACCGAATTTGATAGAGATGTAATTGAGTTGCATGCTAAATTTCAGGCTTCAGAAAAACGAGAGATTAGTGCCAGCTTTTTGTATTCTGACCTTTTCTACGAAATACCCGGCGGACTAAACGAAGAGCAGTATAATGAAAACCCTCGCCAGGCTCGCCCTTCTAATCCTTTTGCTTTGGGTAGCGAGGAATCAGAAGCAGGCATAGACCAGGAGTATGTGCTGTTTGGATTAAGCCAGGACTATCAGTGGAATGATAAGCTCAGCAACCTGACTACCATATATGGTGACTTTAGTTTTTTTGAGAATCCCTTTAACCTGGATTACAAAAGAGACAGCCGAATGGCTGGAGGCGGACGTACCCGCTTTGACTATCAGAGCCATCTGTTTGGTCTGGATACACGCTTTACTTTAGGAGGTGAGTTTCAGACAGGTACCAATGTAGCACGCAACTTCGCGAACGACTACGGCAAACCCGGAGCACTTAACTTTGATGATGAACTTAAAAGTTATCAATCCATTGTTTTTGGTAGAGCAGAGCTGGAATTACCTCATGACTTTTTCCTTACATTAGGCCTTAGTCGTAATTCACTTGAATATGACATCAACCGTTTGGTAGACAACAATCTGGACTCTGCCTATCAGGTTGAAAAAACGTTTGACCCAGTATGGGTTCCACGTGTTGGATTAGCCAAACAGTTTAACCGAATTGCCGCACATGCCAGCATCAGCTACGGCTTCTCTCCTCCTACTATTGAAGATGTGCGCACCAATGAGGGTAGCATCAACCTGGGACTGAAGCCCGAAAAAGGAATTAACTATGAGCTAGGCCTAAGAGGTAATACTCTTAACGGTAAGCTCAACTTTGACGTTAGCGCTTTTTATTTTCAGCTAGACGAAACTATCGTACAGCAGCAGTCAGAACGAGGCACTGTATTGTTTACCAATACAGGTTCTACTGACCAGAAGGGTTTAGAAACTGCTTTTACCTATTTCGCCTTGCAGGAAAACGCAGGCTTCATTAAAGACCTTGATTTTCAGCTTTCTTATACCCTGCATGACTTTACTTTTAACAATTACACCAAATTTGTAGGCGATGAGTTGCAGGATTACTCAGGAAACGAACTAACAGGGGTAGCCAGAAACATAGCCGTATTTGCCACGACTTTACAAACAAATGTAGGCGTTTACCTGAATGGCTCTATCAATTTTACTGATGAAATACCTTTGGATGATGCCAATAGCGTTTACTCAGAGGCTTACGAGCTGGTACTGCTCAAACTAGGTTATCGCGCTCCTTTGAGTGATAAGCTGGAGCTTGAAATCTTCGGTGGAGTCAACAACTTGCTAGACCAGAAATATAGCCTGGGTAATGACCTTAATGCTTTTGGTGGTAGATACTATCAACCAGCGCCTGATAGAAATTACTATGCAGGTTTAAAAGTACACCTGAACTATTAAAACTTGGCTCTCAGGGACACGATCAGGTTTCTACCTGGAGCAGCAATACCTGAAGAGTATGGCCAGTAATGTTTGTCCAGTATATTCTCAAGTCCTCCACTAATTAGCAAATGATCGTTAAATTGATAACTGCCGATTAGATTTAAAGTATACCAGGCTAAAGCCCCATCTTCAGTATAAAGGTGGGGCTTATTTTGTTCTGAAGGCGCCAGGTTATCAAAGCTTAGCCCTCCGTTATATCTTACAATAAAAGATGATTTAAGTTTTTTCTTCTGATAGCTTAATGTTGTCTGTCCAAAAAGCGGAGCGGCATGGCGGAGAGCCGCATCTTCTTCCTGATCGCGACCGCTGGTATAGTTAAGGGAAGTTTGTAAACTAACAGCAGAAAAGATTTGATAGACAGCATTAATACTCATACCATACACATAAGCCTGTCCGGCATTTACAAGGGCCTGTACACGACTTAGCTCACCATCATACATTATGCTATCCTGTCCGTTAAAGCTGAAGTTACGTCTTACCATAGCATCACGAAGCTGTGAGTAGAAAACAGTAGCTTCCAGTTTAAGTTTGTCTTCCAGTTGCTTGCTTGTACCAATTTCCAGATTATAACTGTATTCAGAAGAAAGCTGGGGGTTCGGAACCACCACATTACCCGGCTCAGAATCAAACACCTTACCTACATCATCTACATTAGGCGCTCTGAAACCTGACGATAATAGGAGATTCAATTGCCAGCTACTGTTTGGACGATATACCAGCCCCGCACTACCACTTAAGGCCGCGGTGTTCACCTCAATTTCGTCGTACGGAAAATCATAAAAGCTTTTATCTTCAAATTGAGTATTCAGCTTAATATAGCTATAGCGCAGCCCCGTATTGAGTGTGAATCTGGGATCAAAATTCCAGCGATAGTTAAGGTAAGCTGCAGCACTAAGGTAATTACCTCCTCCGTCGGGGTAGCGGGTTGCAGTAGCCGTAACTTCGTGGCTTGTTATATTTTTACGATAAGCTTCAGAAGCAACAGTATTGTAGACCAGCTCTGCACCGTAAAAAAGCTGATTGTTTTCGTTTAATTTCTTATCTGCATCCAGGTTTAAAGTATACGCATTTACGTTTTCTGTACGAGTTCTGAGCCTATCACTCCCAAACCCACGGTCGTTTCGGCTTTCTTCAAAGGTTTGAAAAGCAGTAGTGAGCTTAGCTTCGTCGTACCAAATGGTATGCTGATAAAGCCCCAGTCGTAATGAATGCATCATCCAATCCTGAGGGCCGTAGTACCATTCGGCATCTTCAGGCAAACCTTCATCATTATTTACAATCAGGCGGTCGTAGCGTGGAATATCTGAGGTAGTGCTGTACAGAAAATTATACACCAACTCAGTCTTATTGCTCAGCTTAGTCCTGATTTTTTGCATCAGATTGAATTGACTGTAGCCGGAAGGAGCCTGCACATTTACATCTGGATTGCGAACCAAAGAGTCTTCGTTATGGGCAGGAATCACATACTGATAGCGTTTGCCAAAATCCGGATAGCTTTCCGGACGATTCGCGCCAGCCCTCAGGTCACCAAAATTGCTGTAGGTAAAAGAAGATAGCGAACTCAATCTCTTTCCTTTTAGACTCACATTAGCATGAAGCGTCTTCTCCTGATTAGCAGAAGAGTACCTGCTCATAGCCTCAGCATTAAATGCCAACTTATCACTCTCGGTAAATTCAGGCATACGAGTGTGAAAATCCATAACACCTCCGAGAGCATCGCTACCGTAAATAACAGAGCCGGGACCAAAAACTACTTCTGCTTCACCAATTACATTAGGGTCAAGGTTAATCACATTTTGCAGGTTGCCGCTACGAAAGATAGCATTGTTCATTCTTACACCATCTACCACAATCAGTACTGAATTGGCTGCGAAACCTCTAATCATTGGGCTACCACCTCCAAGCTGGCTCTTCTGAACGAAAATCTGTCCGCTTTGTGCTAGCAGGTCTGCAGCGGTCTGAGGGTTTTGCAAAGCAATAGATTCTGGGTGTATACTAATGAGTTGGTGAGGAATTTCTTCTTTCTTCTGCTCCCAACGGTTAATCATAATTAAGGCCTCATCCATATGTATAATTTTTTCTCTCAGGTATATACTATAATCCTGCGCTTCAATTTTCTCCTTTCTGTACCTGGCAGACTGGTATGCGGGATGTTGGAATACTAGAGAATCTGTATTTTTAAATGATGAGAACTCTATTTCACCATTTATATCAGTTTGTCCGTAAGCCTTCTTATCATTAGAGTATACAACCACGTTAGCAATAGGTTTACCACTATCATAGTCTTTTACACTTAGGGTTTGTGCACTAATTAAAAATGGCAGCAGCATCAGTGCTGTCAAAAACAAAAGTCTTTCTTTCATAGCATTACAAAAAAAGCTATATTTAGCCAAAATCCTTATATAGTTCTCAATATTACATCTTATAAGCAATATTATTTTCAATATAACGAGTGTAATGTTAAGATTAGCAGTAGCAAGAATTAAACGTAATGTTTACTATCTTTGCCAGAGATAACCATTATATCAAAACCTGTAGTGGTATTTTATGATTATATAATCAGGGGTATTTAGCCACACCCTTATTGTTTTATATTCAAGCTTCATTTGTAAACGCTGTCTTATCGCTTTATCCATGTTAAGAACATTAAATGTCTTACTGGCTCTTTTATTGTTGATCTGCTCAGGAGTAAAGGCTTTTGCCGAAGATGATTTTCCTAAAGATTTTTTCGCAACTCGTATTCATACCCCTCCCAAGATAGATGGTATACTGGATGAGGAGATATGGCAGCATGTCTTATGTCCGGCTACAGGTTTCGTTCAACGTAGTCCTCTTCCCGGTAAGGTACCCTCTGCTCCTACAGAGGTAGTAGTTTTGTACGACAACTCATCTGTTTATATTGGCGTTACCCTGTACGATGTATCAGCAGACAGTATTATGAGAGAGTTTACCAGCCGAGATAATACTGGTTTTTCTGACTTGTTTGGAGTCTATTTTGACACATACGATGATGATATTAATGCTTTTGAATTTATCGTAACTGCGGCGGGTGTACAGTTTGACCGTAGATGGACCGCCATGGGGGCAGACAGAAGCTGGAATGCCGGCTGGCTAAGTGCAGTAAGCGTAGACGAAACTAACTGGTATGTAGAAATGGAAATACCACTTTCCGCATTACGTTTTCCTAAAACTCCCATTCAAAAATGGGGCATTAACTTTCGTCGCACCATACGCCGTAAAAACGAAGACAACTACTGGAACAAGATTGACCCACAGGTTAATGGCTTCGTTAACCAGTTCGGTCGCCTCAGTGGCATTAGCAACATCAAATCCCCCATTCGCCTATCGGTATCGCCTTATTTATCTACTTACATAGATCAATATTCTGGAGACAGTGAGAACCCCTCCAGTCTTAGCAAAAGGATTAATGGAGGCATGGATCTACGCTATGGCATTAACGATGCCTACACACTGGATATGATACTGGTACCTGACTTTGGGCAGGTAGTTTCAGACAACAAGGTACTCAACCTCTCGCCTTTTGAGGTTCGTTTCAACGAAAATCGTCAGTTTTTTAAAGAAGGAACTGAGCTGTTTGAAAAGGGAGGCTATTTTTACTCCCGCCGTGTAGGTGGACAACCATTACTCTATGGCGAAGTAGAAGACCAACTGGGTGAAAATGAAGAGATACTGAGCAACCCTACCGAAAGCTCTTTAGTGAATGCGACCAAAGTATCTGGCAGAACTACCAAAGGACTAGGTCTAGGTGTATTTAATGGCCTGACCAAAGAGATGCACGCCCTGATTAAAGATACTGAAACGGGTGAAACTCGTAAAATACTCACCGACCCACTGACTAACTACAATGTAGTAGCTGTAGACCAAAGTCTGAAGAACAACTCTTATGTGAGCTTTGTAAATACCAATGTTATGCGTCAGGGTAACCATTATGATGCAAACCTTACAGGTACAGCATTTCGCCTGGCAAACCGTGGGAACAAATACGCTGTATCCGGACGTGGAGCAGTGAGCCAGAAATATGGCCTGGATGAAGGAGGAAGAAATGAGTACGGTCACTCTTATTCCCTATCGCTCTCCAAAACCAGTGGTAACCTGAGAGCCAACCTTACCAACTATGTAGAAAGTGATACCTTTGACCCGAACGACCTGGGCTATATGCGTGCTAATAATGAGTGGAGAACGTCCGCTAACGTTGGTTACAATATTTACGAGCCTTTCTGGAAACTGCTTAACCTGTATACTGATCTGGATCTAAATTACGCACGTTTGTATAAGCCCTTTGTGTTTACTGATTTTAATGTGCAGACCAGGGTCAATGGTACTTTTAATAATTTTATGTATTTCAGTTTCAACTACAGGCTGGCTCCACACACCCGCTACGACTATTTTGAGCCCCGTGTAGAAGATAGATTTATTGAACTCCCCTCATATAATCAAATGGGGCTGTACCTGAGATCTGATAACAGAAACCGTTTTGTAGTAGGTAGCTCTTTCAGTTACACAGACTATGATTATGACGATCAGCAGAGCTTATACGTAAGCTTGAGCCCCAGCCTCCGAATTAATAACAAACTTGCTTTTTCTACTTTTGTAAGCCTTAGCAACAGTCAGAGCAATATCGGTTATGCAGAACATGAAGATGACCTTATTACTTTCGGAAAAAGGGATATCAACACTATCAACAATATTTTCAATACTAAATACACCTTTAATAACCGCATGGGGCTCACCTTCAGGATGAGGCACTACTGGTCAGCAGCAGAGTATGAAGAGTTCTATACTTTAGGGGAAGAAGGCGAGCTACTGGAAAGTGACTACGAGGGTAATCATGATAGAAATTACAATGCTTTTAATATAGACATGGTCTATAGCTATACTTTTGCCCCAGCCAGTGAAGTGAGTATTGTTTGGAAAAACAATATTGCCAGCGATGATGACTTTGTGCGTGAAGGTTATATGAATAATGTAGAGAGTTTAAAAAACCTTCCTCAAAGTAATAGTATTTCGGTTCGTGTGTTGTATTTTATTGACTACTCTATGCTCATGAAAAAATTAAATGCTGATAAACGCATTGGTTAATGAAATACCACCTACTAACACTACTTAGCCTATTTTTATTTGTTACCCCACTCCAGCTCGTCGCTCAGAATAAAACTTTAAGAGAAGAAGGCATAAACCTGGGCGTTTTACCTGCCGGTAAATTTAATGCTATCACCGATGTAGAAGGTGTACTGGTAGGGCATAAAACTTTAATAGCAGGTGATAGCATACGTACTGGAGTAACAGCTATTCTCCCCTACTCCGGCAATATTTTTCAGCAGAAAGTACCTGCTGCTATCCATTTGGGTAATGGTTTTGGAAAACTGGCAGGCTATACCCAACTTGAGGAACTCGGCAATCTGGAAACGCCAATCGTGCTGACCAACACCCTCAATGTAGCTACGGCTATACAAGCGGTAGTCAAACATACCCTGGCTCAGAAAAACAACGAAGATGTTCGTTCGGTAAATGCGGTAGTCGGCGAAACCAATGATGGCTACCTAAACGATATCAGAGGGCAGCATGTACAGGAGTCGCACGTGCAGGCTGCTATTGAAAATGCCACTACTGGCCTCATAGCACAGGGTAACGTTGGGGCAGGCACAGGAACACGTTGTTTCGCTTACAAAGGAGGAATTGGTAGCTCTTCTCGTATTGCCAGCCTGAATGAGAAAAAGTATACAGTGGGGGTATTGGTACAGGCAAATTTTGGAGGTGTATTACAGATTAAAGGCCTGCCTATTGCTACCTACCTCAAAGACGAAAAACAAGCTCCCCGCCAGGAAGATACTGATGGTTCATGTATGATTGTGGTAGCTACAGATGCCCCTCTTGATAGCCGTAACCTAAAAAGGCTCGCAAAAAGGGCGATGCTGGGACTTGCCAGAACGGGAGGTATCGCATCTAATGGTAGCGGGGATTATGTGATCGCATTCTCTACAGCAGCTCAGCTTCGTATTCCTTATGATAACCAGGGAGCTATGCTAGAGCAAAAAGTATTACACAATGATGATGTTAGCCCTCTCTTTTTGGCTACCATAGAGGCCACTGAAGAAGCGATCTACAATGCCCTCTTAGCTGCAGAAACAATGGTAGGTATGCATGGTACGGTAGAGGAGCTACCGGAACAAAAAGTTTTGGAACTACTCAATAAGCACGGGCTCCTCAAATGAATAACTAAATAGCATATTAATAAGCTGGTTGATTTTTTCGCGAGCATCCAGAAATTTACGCATCAGTTCGTAGTATTCATGCTGCAGCAGCATGCTCTCCATATCTACCAGATATTCCTTCACAAAAACAGCAAAGAGCATCAGCCGTTTTACATGATCCTTGTTGTCATAAAAATATGAGCGGATTAGAGAATGCGTCTTGTAAAAGCTTCCTTTGTCCTGAGTGAGGAACTTAATGAAAGCCCACTGGAAGTCATCGCAACTTTGAACAAACCCTAGCTCAGTAAAAAATTTTTCTTGAGGCAGAATCTCTTGAAACTCCCGGTAAAATTTAGTCCCAGACTCAGGCATTCTTAACAATTCAGGATATTTATGCATTACCTTAAGTTGATTGCTCCAATATTTATATAATGCAATTATATGCTAGGTAGAGAACACTTAAAAAAAAGTAATCGCGGAAAAGTAACATGCTATGATTTTAAAAACATAGCAGCAAAATAGAATTAAAACTCAGCTCTTTGGGAAAAAATTACTTGGTTGCTAAGAAACCAAAAAATTCAGGCTAGCGCTATAAAATGCTTTTCTATCACCATTATACCTATATCAAGCAGTATAATTTAGTATCTTTCCTCTATATTGTCAAACTATTTGAAGAGTCTTACTTCTGAACTCTATTAAGCTGAAGTCATCCTTATAGAACACAATTAAGCTGAACTTCAACAAGAATTGCATAATTCTAATATTTTCTAACTCATCAGAGTAGAAATAACTGGAAGTTAATTCTCATTAGAACACAAAAAATTAGGTAAAAATGTCTGTACATCCATCAGAAGGCAGTAAGGTAAAGCGGGTCACTACTCATCAACTACAGATGATGAAGACCCGGGGAGAAAAGATAGCTATGCTTACCGCATACGATTATTCTATGGCAAGAATTGTAGATGAGGCAGGTATAGACGTTATTTTGGTCGGAGATTCTGCATCTAACGTAATGGCAGGGCACGAAACAACCCTACCCATCACTCTGGATCAAATGATCTACCATGCTTCTTCGGTAGTAAGAGCAATCAGCCGCGCATTTGTTATTGTAGATATTCCTTTTGGCAGTTATCAGGGCAACTCTTCTGAAGCTCTAAAGTCCTCCATCCGTATCATGAAAGAATCTGGCGCGCATGGAGTAAAGGTAGAAGGCGGAGAAGAAATACAGCAGTCAGTAGAACGTATCGTAAACGCAGGAGTACCAGTGATGGGCCATCTTGGCCTTACGCCACAGTCTATTTACCAGTTTGGTACCTATACAGTACGTGCCAAAGAAAAAGCTGAAGCAGAAAAGCTGCTGCGCGATGCTAAAATACTGGAAGAAAGTGGCTGCTTTGCCATAGTACTTGAAAAAGTACCGGCAGATTTAGCCAAAGAAGTTTCTTCACAAATTAATATTCCTACCATTGGTATTGGTGCCGGCGGAGGAACAGACGGACAGGTGTTGGTTTTGCATGATATGTTGGGAATCACCAAAGACTTTCAGCCACGTTTTCTTCGTAGGTATGCAGATCTTGCCAATATTATGAACGATGCTGTCGGGCATTTCATCAAAGATGTAAAGAGTAACGATTTTCCTAATGAAGATGAGAGTTATTGATCCACCCTAATTGGATTTTTCTCATAGCCAACAAGTATTAAAGATTAAAGAGTATTAGCCACAACATTTGGTAAGCTCTTTAGCTTACATACATTTAAGATTGTACAATACTTCTTCTTCAAACTTGTTATTTTTGTAACTCTGGAAAGAATTTTTTTATACACAGCATATACAGTATGAGTGATAAACCTCTGGTATTAATTATAGATGACGATCCCTCTTTTTGCTCTTTACTTCAATCATTTCTGAGCAAGAACAACTATCGGACGGAAGTAGCCAACACTGCCAAAGAAGGATTGAGAGCTATTTTTGAGAATAACTTTGATCTGGTACTTATAGATTACCGCCTGCCCGACCTGGATGGTCTGGAGTTGCTTAAGAATATTAAAAAGAAATACTTCCACCTGCCAGTCATTATCATGACAAACTACGCCAACATAAGAACCGCCGTAGATGCCATGAAGCTAGGTGCTTTTGAGTATGTAACCAAGCCTGTTAACCCCGATGAGATACTTTTAACTATCGGCAATGCACTAAAATCCGCTGACGAGGAGCCTGTAGAAAAGGAAACTGATAAAGGCAAGCCTAAAAGCAATAAGTCTTCACGCTCTTTTATGTTCGTTGAAGGCACTAGTGAGCAGTCTCAGCAGGTTAAAAAACATATAGACCTGGTAGGTCCAACCAACCTCTCAGTTATTGTACAGGGAGAGAGTGGTACTGGTAAAGAGTATGTCTCTCGTATGATACACCAGGAAAGTGAAAGACGTGATAAACCTTTTGTTGCGCTAGACTGCGGTGCACTCTCCGAGGAATTAGCTGGGAGCGAGCTTTTTGGCCACCTTAAAGGCTCATTTACCGGAGCTTTGCAGGATAAAACCGGCCAGTTTGAAGCCGCAAATGGCGGCACCCTCTTTCTGGATGAAATTGGTAACCTATCTTATGATATACAGGTCAAACTGTTAAGAGCCATTCAGGAACGTAAGGTCAGGAAAATAGGTAGCAATCAGAATGTAGATGTGGATGTGCGTATTATCGTTGCTACTAATGAGAATCTTGATCAGGCTGTAAAGTCTGGTGACTTTAGAGAAGATCTCTTTCACCGACTAAACGAGTTTCAGATTAAAGTGCCTGCTTTGAGGGAGCGTAAAACAGATATTATTCAGTTTGTTAATCATTTCCTGAACCACTCCAATCAGGAGTTGAATAAAGAAGTAGAAGGGTTAGAGCCTGAAGTACAGGAAAAACTGGAAAGCTATCATTGGCCAGGTAACATTCGTGAGCTTAAAAATGTAATTCGCCGCTCAGTACTCTTAACTACCGGGAACAAAATTACCTTAGACACGCTTCCTCCTGAAATCATTAGTCCGGTAAGTACGGAACTTGAGCAGCAGACACCTGCTACCCACGTCAACCCTCACAACCCTGACCTTAAGGCAATACAGGAGAAAACCGAAAAAGCTTTGATAGAAGAAACTTTAATCAAAGTAAAATATAATAAAACGCTGGCGGCCAAAATGCTAAACATTGACCGCAAAACGCTTTATAACAAGCTAAAAAGATATAATCTGGATTAACTTACCTGTGCTTTTAGCAGCTCCTGTCTTTCTGTAAGGGCTGCTAAAAGCTTTCTTCCCATACTCACGGCTTTCTCCACACTTTGTTCCCAATTAAAGCCTTCTGCCGGCTGTTGTGCCTGGTTTTCCATCCTTCGGAGAAGTATGGCCAGTTCGTCGTACTGTAGCTGCTGAACATTTGGAAAAAGTTTGTGTGCATGATATGCTACCGTCTCATAATCGTCTTCAACAATAGCCTGCTCTATTTGTGCTACAGAATCTGAAAGCACCATCGTAAAACTATCTAAAAAGCCCAACATAGCCTCCTGGTCTTCCCCTACAAAACGACTGATATTTGCTAGTGAGTACCATTCTGCCTGGGCTGAATCTGAAGCTACTACTTCCTGAACTTCTGCGACATCATCTGATGCGGCTTCTACAGCAAAATCTTTAAGGTACTTTTCTAACAAACGATACACTTCATTTTCCTGAAAGGGTTTAAGCAATACATCTGAAAAGCCTTTTTCAATAAAATATCGCTTGTTTTCAGTAGCTCGGGCGGTGAAAGCAACCACCGGAACATGTGCCAGCGCAGATGACTTAATCTGTTGAGCCACTTCTTCGCCATGCATACCAGGCATTTGAAGATCGGTAAGTACCATATCTACTTTAGTATGCTTTAAGGCCTCAAGCGCTTCTTCTCCACTATGGGCTACATGTACCGTCACTGACCATTTTCTCATAATCAGCTTAAGCAGCTCGGTATTCAGTGGATCATCGTCAATTGCCATTACTGTGCTTCCTGGGAAGTGGGCGCCCTCTACCGTTTGAGTGGCTCTAAGGTAATCTTCATAAGCTGCCTGGCTGGAGTGTTCATAGGGTAAAGCAACATAAAAAGTAGAGCCCTCTCCCACCTCACTATCCAAAGCAATTTCTCCTCCCTGTGATTCTACTATTTTTTTACAGATAGAAAGTCCTAAACCAGTACCACCATATTTACGGGTATCTGATATATCTGACTGAATGAAAGGTTCAAAGATATGAGACTGCTTTTCGGCAGGTATTCCTATGCCGGTATCTACGACTTCAAGTTGAGCTTTTATTAAACCCTGCTCCATTGGCTTTAATTTACAGCGTATGATAACCCCGCCTTCTTCTGTAAACTTAATAGCATTAGAAATCAGGTTATACAATACCTGCTTCAGGCGGAAGGCATCACCTTTTAGATAGCGAAACTCTTCCCCATTAATCTGCCAATGTAGCTGGAGGTCTTTCTTCTCGGCCTGAAAACGCATATCATCGTTTACCTGCTTTACCAATGACTGAATATCAAATGGTTGATACTCAAACTTAAGCTGCCCAGCCTCTATTTTAGAGAAGTCCAGAATATCGTTGACCAGCGCCAGCAAATGAGTAGATGAGCTATCTACAGCAGACAAATAGTTTTTCTGCTCATCTCCCAACTTGGTTTTTTTGAGCTGTCCTGTAAAGCCTAATATTGCGGTAAGGGGAGTACGAATTTCATGACTCATATTGGCTAGAAAATCTTCCTTAACTCTGGCTAGTTTTTCAGCACTAAGTTTCGCTTTTTCCAGCTGTACCTTTAGAAAGTCGCTTTTAGCGATATCTGAAAAGATGAGGTAAATAAAAATAAAAGTGCTGCCCAAAGCTACCAACAGTATAAACCCCAGACGGGAAAGCGAACTTTCTAATATAGAACGGGCCTCTGCCAACTGCTCTTGATAATTGTTCTGCTGGCCTTGTTTTACTTTGCTTATCAGTTCGTTAATACGCCCCATTACCTGGGCATTATTAGAAAGGTATCTTAGCTCCTGCCTGTCCAAAGCTTTTTCGGTGGCTCTCTGTTCACTTTTTAGCTTAGTCAGCATTTGTTCTATAGAGTCTACACTCAGATTGGCAAAAGAGGTATCTACTACGGTAGAGTCTGCCACTTCGGCTACGCTAGTGGTATCTACAGTTTCTTTATTTTTGCTAAATAACTCTCCCAGCCTACTTCTCCATCGGTTCAAAAATTTTTTCTCCTCTTCATTATCTATCTTGTTAGCTTCTATTTTTTTGGGGATTCCATTTTCATCCAGACTGGAGTTCTTTCTTACGGTAGAAGAATCAGTGTCTTTAACTGAGGTGCCGGCTCTAAGTTGTGCCAGTGCCTGATCATAGAGGTTAAAGGCATCACGTCGCTCTTTTATTCGAATAAAATCATCCATACTCACCAGTTTGGCATTGATCAGGCTCAAAATGGAGTCCAGCTCACTTTCGTCGTACACACTTGTGCTTTTGAGTTGCTGTACTCTTTGGCGAATATCGGTAAGCTGGCTATCGTACTTCTGAAGCTTGGCAGCACTCTTACTGATAGTATACTCCTGCAAGCTGGTTTCTGAGCGGGCAACAATATACATAATGCTGTCTATCTGCTGCAGCTTGGTATCAGGCTGAGATATAGTTTCTACCGCTTCGGATAGTTTGATGTAGCTATCATAAGCAACATATGAAGCTCCCATAATGGCAATCAGCACAAACCCGAAGCCTAGAAGTACCTTAGATTTTAAATAAAATGAGCGGTTCATGCGCATACAGACAGTCCTTTCAACTCAAATGTTCGTTAATAATAGTAAATGCATTCATTTCTGCATGTTATTGCTTCAAGTACGAATATAGTTTAAAAATAGTATGATTAGCTATGCTCCTTTATACCTCAAACCTTACCTGAAGCCCTATACTTCACTGTAAGAACAAAAAGGATATTCAAAAAATAAACATCACTTCTTAAAAGGAAGTTTAAGTTTAAAAGGCATTGTTATGAAAAGGTTTATACTCATCTCTACCATTGGCCTGGTGCTACTTTTTGTCTACCTCTTCGTTTGGAATACGGTTGATAGCAATACTGCTGAGGCAACTAGCCTACAGGTAAATAACGCAGAACTGGCACCTATGCCACAATTCAGCCCCCGCGAAGTAGTTGATATGCAACTTAAAGCTATGCAGGAGAATAACGAACCTTATAAAGATCATGGAATAGAAGTAGCCTACCGCTTTGCCTCTCCCTCTAATAAAGAAGCTACCGGTCCTCTCAGTCGTTTTGTACACATGGTGCACAACGAAAGGTATCGTTCACTGCTTAATTTTCAGAGGTATGGCCTGGACGATGCCGAAGTATTAGGCGATAAAGCACTGCAGAAAGCTACACTGATTGATGCTGACGGAGAACCCGTAGTTTATGTATTTCAGTTGGCAAGGCAACAGGAAGGTGAATTTTATGGGTGTTGGATGACCGAAGGGGTCATCAGGCTTTAGGTTTAGGGCATCTTTACTAAAGCCATGCCTGCAAACACCGCCAAAAGCCCTAATATCACACTGGCAGAGGCATACAGAAAAAAGGTGAGGAGCTGTCCATGATTGATTAAAGTAATGCCATCGTAAGAGAAGGTAGAAAAAGTAGTAAAGCCCCCACAAAAACCTGCAATCCAGATACGGCTGGCATTATCATCCAGAATCTCGCGAGCCCAAAGTCCGTAGAGTATTCCAATGATCAGGCTCCCTACTATATTTACAGTAAAGGTGCCAAAAGGAAAATGTGTCGTAAACTGGCGGTTGATCATCATAGAAATCAGAAACCGCAGGGCGCTGCCTAAAAACCCGCCTATGCCTACGAGTAAAAGGTTTGATAACATATTGGTTAGTTATTACTTTTTAGCTGAAGCTTATTTTTGCTCAGCTTTGGATTCAAACTTCTTAAAATTTCTTCTTAAAAACTGACTTACTTTTTCGTAATTATCATGCTCCTGATTAGCCAGTCGGAAGTAATTTTTTCCTTCAAAGTTCACCTCTAACTGTTTGTATACACCATTAGAAGTTTTTACCTGTTCTTCTTTCCAGCTTTGCAGGTCTTTAAAGTGCAAGCGTTTTTTTACAAGCCCGAAAAGGCTGTAAACATCTACTCTTCTTTTGTCTAATATCACTTTTTTGTAACTGCTCAGCATCTTAATAGTTATGATAAGTGCAATGATCAGGACCACTACAAATAGCAGATACACCCACCAGGAGGTCTGAGGGCTTTCCATAATCTGTAGGTAAAGGTATACTGCAGAGCCATAGCTAAGCAACAAAAACATGCCTATGGCAAAAAAGGTATTAAACTTAGGTTTGCTTACTATCATACAAGCTAAAGCTATACTACTGATGGAATGTTAAAATTTCTTAATTTTCCGGAAAGCATCTGCATTTTTTTGTGCGGCACATTTACAATCTCAGAAAACGCTTAATATGATTCATTATCGCATCTCTTATGCTTACCCTAATCGTCAACTTATAGATTTTGAACTCAGGTTTAATACTCCAGAAGCTAACACTTATCTGCAACTACCTTCATGGCGCCCGGGTCGTTATGAGCTGGGCAATTTTGCCAAAAATATTCAACAGCTAAGCATGGAAGATACGGCGGGTAAAGCTATCACTTTTAAAAAAGTGAACAAAGACCGCTGGCAGGTAAACACTAAAGAAAATGATACACTTATTGTAAAATATCGCTGCTATGCAGCTGAAATGAATGCGGGTTCTTCCTGGCTGGACGAAGAGCAGATTTATATTAACTTTATTAACTGTGCTTTCTACCCAGAGGGCAGGCAGCAGGAGAAGTACAGAATTACATTAGACCTGCCAGAAGACTATCAGATTGCCTGCGGACTGGAGCAGGTAGAAAAATTTGTACTGGAAGCTCCGAGCTTTTACCATTTGGTGGAGTCGCCTCTGGTGGCGAGTGCCCAGCTTACGCACTGGCAGTATGAAGTGGCTGGCTCACGCTTCCACTTGTGGTTCAACGGTAATGTAATGCTGGAAAAAGAAGCCACTCTCAGAGACTTCAGAAACTTTACCGTGGCCCAGATAGAAAGCATGGGAGAATTTCCCTGCGAAGACTACCATTTCATTTACCAATTTTTGCCTTATCGGGCTTACCACGGGGTAGAGCATTATAATTCTACACTCATTATTTTGGGGGCGGCGGAAGAAATCAGGCAGGATAGTAAGCTTTACGAAAGCTTTTTAGGCGTAAGCTCCCACGAGTTGTTTCATACCTGGAACATTATTCGTATTCGCCCTAAAGAGATGTACCCTTACGATTATACCAAAGAAAACTACTTTACTACCGGATATGTAGCCGAAGGGATAACCACTTATTACGGAGATCTGTACCTGGCAAGAGGTGGCGTTATTAGTAAAGAAGAATACCTGCAGGAGCTCAACCGCCTGTTTAAACGCCACTTTGAAAATTTCGGACGCTTTTATTATTCCCTGGCAGCTTCATCTTTTGATTTGTGGCTGGACGGTTATGTACCGGGCACTCCCAACCGCAAGGTATCCATCTATGTAAAAGGAGGTATCGTAAGTCTCATGCTGGATTTAAGTATTCGTCAGCTTAGCCAGAACCGCTACTCGTTAGATGACCTAATGCACAGCCTATGGAATAATTATGCTAAAGAGCTAAAAGGCTATAGCCCGCAAGATATTATTAGTATTGCCTCCGAGCTGGCAGGGAAGCCTATGGATGACTTCTTTGAAAAGTACATAGAGGGTGTAGTTCCGGTAGAGGAAGAACTAAACACGCTACTACACACCATCGGATGTCAATTATATATTAGTCCATCAGAAAGTTTGAGTGAGCGTTACTTCGGATTTCGTACTGCACAAAGAGAAGATAAACTGATTGTTAGCCACATAGAGCCCGACTCTCCTGCGGATAGAGCACTTTCTCGCGAAGATGAGATTGTTGCGATTAACGGCCAAAAGTGCAACATACAGCCCAACGACTTACTTACCGACAAAGATAGTATTGAGATTACACTACTACGTAGGCAAAAATTGCACACAGTTACACTTGCACAGGACGGTAATACATATTTTCATCAGTATAGTATTGTCCAGAAAGAGCAAGCTAGTGAGCAGCAAAAAGAAAGCTTTAGCCTATGGCTAAACAAAGACTTTTAGCAACAGATGAAAAGAGGGAGTTACAGAGTTTTGATTGCCTCTCTCCTCTTTTTCATCTCCAAAAAATTTGTTTCATCTAAAAATCTTTCATTTTTGTAAAACAAGTCGGCAATCGATTACAGTACTGACTTGATATACACTCAATCTGGCTGAAATAAGCATTTTTAGCTTTATACTAAATACACATACTTAAGCAATGTTAAAAATTAACCAACAACTTAAAGCAGAAGATTTACTACCCAAAATCCAGCGTCTGTGGGAGCTGTCTGCTGCTAAAATTCACAACCTGGAAAAAAACTACGACCCATCTAAAGGCTCGCCGGTATTTACTGTTAAAGGAAAATATACTACCCGAGGCTGGACAGAGTGGACACAGGGTTTTCAGTACGGTTCTGCCATCTTGCAATATGATGCTACCGCTGACGCTAACTTTCTGGATATTGGCCGAGAAAACACTTTAAAACTTATGGCTCCGCACCTTAGCCATATAGGTGTGCACGATCATGGTTTTAATAATGTAAGCACTTATGGCAACCTACTCCGCCTCATGAAAGAAGGTAAAATTGAGCAGAACGATTGGGAGCAAAATTTCTATGAGCTGGCGCTTAAGGTTTCCAGTGCGGTACAGGCCAGCCGATGGACTAAAATTAAAAATGGGGGCTTTATCCACTCATTTAACGGCCCACACTCTCTTTTTGTAGATACCATTCGCTCCTGCCGCTCTCTTATGGTAGGTCATCAGTTAGGTCATGTACTACAGACAGAGAATGACGTAAAAGTTAATTTGCTTAAACGTGCTCTTATGCACATTAAAGCTACCGCCGACTATTCGGTATACTATGGTGAGGGTAGAGACTCTTATGATGTAAGGGGCAGAACAGCACATGAGCAGATCTTTAATACCAAAGATGGAAATTACCGCTGCCCTAATTCTCAACAGGGCTATACCGGATTCAGCACCTGGACTCGCGGTTTGGCCTGGGCTATGTGTGGCTTTCCGGAAGAGCTGGAGTTTATAGATACACTGAGCGATGATGACTTATCAGAGTACGGCAGCCGTGACGAAATTAACAGCTTTATGCTAAAAGCTGCTCAGGCTACCTGCGACTTTTATATAGAAAATACACCTACTGATGGAATTCCTTATTGGGATACGGGTGCCCCTCAGCTACACAAAATGGGAGATTACCTCAATAACCCTTCTGACCCTTATAACGACTATGAGCCGGTAGACAGCTCTGCGGCTGCCATAGGTGCTCAGGGCTTGTTAAGATTGGGCAAATACCTGATGAGTAAGGGCAAAGATGAGGCAGGCAAAAAGTACTATCAGGCAGGACTTACAGTGCTGGACTCCCTCTTTGAGGAGCCTTACATTAGTGTAGACGAAAAGCATCAGGGCTTACTACTACACTCTATTTACCATGAGCCCAATGGCTGGGATTATGTACCAGAGGGCAGCAAAGTTGCCAATGGAGAGTCCAGTATGTGGGGAGACTATCATGCCAGGGAGGTGGCGCTTTATGTGCAACGACTGGCGAGTAATGACCCTTATTATACCTTCTACCGTTGCGGAGAAAAATAACAGCTTAAAGCACAGAACAAGAAAAGCCGGTTCCAGAAGAATCGGCTTTTCGTCTATTATAATTATAACCATATATACTTAAAAAGTTCGGGTTTAGCTACCCGGTGCAGACTTAGAAAGGCAGCTCATCGTAAGCAGCCTCTTCTTCGGCTACCACAGAATTCTCTTTCTTCTTCTCACCAATCAGCATCAGCTCATTGGCAATGATCTCGGTCACATAACGCTTGATACCGTTTTTATCCTCATAAGTGCGATAGGTCAGCTTACCTTCCACCACTACCTCCTGCCCTTTGGCCAGTAGGTTTTGAGAAATTTCGGCCAGCTTTCCCCAGGCGATGACCTGATGCCATTGGGTATCCTGCACCTTTTCGCCTGCGCTGTTTTTATAAGTTTCGGAGGTAGCTAAAGAAAACTGCGCGACCATTCTACCACTGTTCAGGTTTCTTACTTCAGGATTCTGACCTAATCTACCGATCAACTGTACGCGATTTTTCATTGCATTCATAACTATTATATTTAAGTGAAACTATTATCGTTTTGACGTTTACAAAGTAACAGCATGAAGCAAGCGATAATCGGTAATTAAGCGTTTACAGTCGTATATAACCGTTTGTAAACGTTTGCAAATGGTTATTTAGTTTTTGTGTTTATTTAAATGTTGGCAACAATTTGAATGAAAGAGCAACTAATCAAATCAATTTCAAAATATATTAAATTAAGTTCCGAAGAAGAAAATTTAATCGAAACGTTTTGGACCGAAAAAATACTTGAAAAAGGAAATTATCTATTGAGAAACGGAGAAACTTGTCGGACAGATAATTTTGTTGTTTATGGAGCATTAAAAGCATTTTATATAAATCCCGAAACAGGAAAGGAAGAAATCCTATATTTTGCAATTGAAAATTGGTGGGCAACAGATATTGATAGTTTTCAAAAACAAAATCCTTCGATTTATAACATTCAAGCCATTGAAAAAACTAAATTACTACAAATCCGCTATGACTCGTTTCAAGAAATGTTAAAGAAAGTTCCAAAACTAGAACGCTTTTTTAGAATCATCCTCGAAAATTATCTTGGAAGTCTACAACGAAGAATAATCTTAAATAAGATTCTTGATGCAGAACAACGATATTCGGATTTTTTAGAAAATTACCCTAAAATTTCAGAGAAAGTACCTAACTATCTAATTGCATCATATTTAGGAATTACTGCCGAATTTTTGAGCAGAATCCGTAAAAAAATCAAAGCATCTTAAACTACATCAATTTTTTTCACTTTCCCAATTCAGAACTTTGTCTCATAATCAAAATTTAAGAATATGAACAAAGTATTAATCATCAACGCAAGTGTAAGAAATGAAAAATCCCATAGCCGAAAACTAACGCAACTTTTTGAGGAGAATTGGAAAAAGAAAAATCCTAATGATAATTTTACTCACCGAGAAGTTGGATTGGAGGAAATTCCACCCATAAATGAAAAATGGATTGCAAGTGCATTTATCAAACCAAGTGAAAGAACAAAAGAAAACCAGTCGGGTGTTAAAATAAGCAATGAATTAGTCAAAGAATTCAAGGAACATAATATTTATGTTTTAGGAACACCAATGTACAATTGGTCAATTCCGAGCGGACTGAAATGCTACATCGACCAACTGATGAGAATAAACGAAACTTGGAAATTTCATTCGGGCGTACCAGATGGAGATTATGTAGGACTTCTTGAAAACAAGAAAATGTTCATCCTCTCAAGTCGTGGAGACACAGGATATGGAGAAAACGAGAAAAACGAACATATGAATTTCCAAACAACCTATCTGAAATTCGTTTTCGGGATTATGGGAATAAAAGACATTTCTATAATCTCATTGGACAATGAAGAATTTGGTGGAGAAATATTTGAAAACTCTAAGAAAGAAATCTACCAAAAAATTGAACAGATTTAAAAACTGTTGCCAATCGAGTAGACGGCTGACAGTCAATTGACTGCCAGTGCGCCTCTCACACCACCTGGCGTACGGTTCTCGTACCGGGCGGTTCATTGAATTTCGGGACGGAATTTTTGGTAATAGCTTGCCATCTGTTCATAACCTATTTTTCTTAGGCGTGCCACAGTTAATGTGGTTCCGAGTATCGGGCTTTGGGCCACTGCCCATCCTCCCATGCTGGTCCTACTCCAGGCATAAGCCTGACCTTGTTTTAAGCCTAATCTAATTAGGTTTTTGCGCTTCCTTTCAGGTTTTTTCCAGTCATGCCATATGTAGTACCTAAGGCGATTGCGGAGCCATTCATCCAGTGATTTGAGCTTGTTATAAATACTTGCCAGTCGGTAGTTGTTTATCCAACCTCTATACACTTCATTTATTTTGGCTATTCTTTCCTCAAAGCTATAAGGCAATGTTTTCTTGGTGACTCCCTTGAGTTTGCGCTTAAGACCTGCCCAACTGCTCTTCTTTGCAACCAGTTGATATCTACCCTGGCCGGGCGCCCTTTTTCTCCCTTACGGTAAGTTGGTACAAACCCATGACCTAGTAATTCAAAGTCCGAAGGTCTGCGTATACCGCTTTTTTCTCGGTTAATAGGTAAATCTAACTTATCCCTTAGAAAAAGGTAAGTTTCGTTTCCCATCTTCCTTTCCTCTTCCTTTGTCTTGGCGTACATACTAAAATCATCGGCATACCTGATAAACCGGTATCCTTTAGATTTCAGATGTTTATCCAGTTGGTCTAACAGTATGTTAGATAAAAGGGGGCTTAAGGGATTTCCTTGTGGCATTCCTTTCCTGCGTTTATGGAGCTTCCCATTGATTAAAATGGGAGCCTGTAGCCACTTGCGGGTTAGCCATAAGGTAGCAGGGCATTTAACTCGGTTGTAGATGAGTTGCAGTAATTTATAATGCTGAACCTCATCGAAGAAACTCTTCAGGTCTATGTCCACAATGTCTTGATATCCATCATTGATGTGTAACAAGGATTTCTGGACTGCCTGATGAAGGTTCTTATTGGGGCGGAACCCATAGCTTTCTTCTTCAAACTCTAGTTCGAATCTCATTGCTAATTGTTGATTTACCGCCTGCTGAAGCCATCTGTCAACTACTGTGGGCACTCCCAACAATCTGGTTTTGCCATTTCCTTTGGGTATCTCTACAGCGCGGCTGCCGCCCCTCTGATAGCTTGCGGTACATACGTCTTGTTCAGGATAGATGTAATAATATGAGTGCGGTGACCACCAAGATACAATCTTAAGTCACCTACCTTCATGTCATCTACTCCTGGTGCCCCTTTATTACCTACCACTTTGCGGTAGGCTTTGTACAGGTTTTTCGGTTGTAGTACTTTTTCTATCATCATTTGTTCTCTCCTTGTCCGCTTAAGGGAAAGCTATCTCGTCTTAAGACGACATTCTAACCCGAATTTGGACGCAATTCAATGTTTGGTCCTTCGCTGTTCTGTGAGACCTCAGGGGTATGGTGTTCGCAATCCCTGCTCGTTCCTCCAACTACTATGACCTCTGTCGGCAGCCGACGCTGTGACTTCTCCTGACTTACAAACTATCAGGAGCCCTTCCTCGGTAAGATGAATATCCCGCGCCGATTTCTACGGATTAAGCAAGCGCATGAGCATAGTTTTTTTTATATTTTCGGTTGTCTCGGACACAAGCAAAAACTCGGTGAATAATCTTGTTACGGACTGCGTTCAACACTGCCATTTTAGCTTTGCCCTGAGCTACCTTCCGTTGATAGTAATCAGCGAGTTCTCCCTCAGCGGCGACAGCAGACATAGCGGCCATATGTAGTAGCTTCTTCATTTGTTTGTTGGCCAAATGACTGACCCTCATCTTACCCCGTATGCTAATCCCAGAGCTATGTTCAAAAGGGGCAACTCCTGAATAACAAGCAAACTTACGAGGACATCTGAAGAACTTAAATTCATTAGTAGAAGTGACCATTTCCCAAAAGACTACTTCACCAACGCCGTCTACAGAGGTCACTATTTCAAACAGATGAGCTAACGTATCGTCTTCTTTAATCAAGATTCTAATTTTCTTCTCTACCTCGTTTATCTGCTTGTCAAGGGCTTCTACAGGTTTTTGGTTGAGCTTCTGTAATTCTCTTTGTAGCTTCTTATCTTGGAAAGGAGCTGCTTCTTTGACTGGTACATTCAAGGCGTGTTTGGTAGTAATGAAACGCTTACGCAGGGCGACCAACTGCTTCAAATGAGTCAGTACGCCTCGTTCAGGTTGCCAGATCACGGCTTGGTCAGCATGTCGATACCCATACTCTGCGATGCGAAGAGCATCCACTTTATCGCTCTTACCACGTTGTAGTCCCATTGAGCGTTTGATACGCATTGAGGATTCCAACCAAAACGGGATGTCACGTTGTGTAGCAAAAGTAAGCAGCACCTGACTATAAATGCCAGTATGTTCGCAACAGAGTAGGCTCTTAGTAAGATCAATACCCTCATTTTGGCATTGTGTTTCAAACTGCATCACCCCTGTTTCATTGTTTTCTACAGAAATATGAAACAGAACATTTTGTTGATCTCTAACAGCCAAGTCTAGCGAGTTCTTACTCACATCAATGCCTACATAAAAAGAAAATTGCATAACTTTGAGATTAAGGTAAAACAACAAATCAGGATACTTTCAAAGCCTTACTACTGGGTCTCAAACCCAAATTTCTACTTGAAGCTTGTCCTGACAAAACTAGCTTGGGTACTGAATCGGCGCATAAGGCTCTCTTAGCGGCGGCCATAGGTCACCCGAGCTAGTTTACCTTTTGGTAGCTGTGAATATATGGATAACTCTGGCGACCGGCGTCCCGGCGAGTTACCGCGCCTCGGGGGCCCACATGTTCACAGCTTAGTAGCGATAACATCTTTCTTTGAATTTTAATACACTACAAACCTAAAGGCGTCGGCTTGTGCCTATTCCTGCTACATCTACTATTTCGGTGCTGTCTTCTTAAAAGAAGAGTTGGACTTTGGTATCGTGTGCTACCTCATCCGTTCTAATAGCCTCAGTATGTAGTTCCTGTTCGTCAGTACAGACACCGCAGTCTAGCTTACTTCAGTGTATGGATCACTCCAAACCACCTTGCCACTTGCTTAGCTTGGGGTAACGACTCCCCCGCCTACGGGACTATTTCCTAGTGAATGTTACACCAGGACTTTCACCCTTTGGGACGTCCTTTTAAAGAACTATATTTACCATTCAAGGCACACACATTCCATAGCCTCTACGCTTCGGCCGATTGCCTCGCCAGCGGCTATGGTAGCCGTTATGCCACATCAGAAAAAGAAAACTAGAAAAACATAAAAAAACCAAATGAGATACATACCTTTAGCGTTAGTAACGTTGTAAGTAAGTATGATAATTTCATTTGGGTCAAAGCAAACGGAGAAAGAGTGGCGAAATGGCCTATTGAGATTCAGAAAATAGGAAGGCGTAAACTTAGAATGTTGAACAGTTCACAGAATATTGCAGATCTAAGAATTCCACCTTCAAACAGATTGGAAAAGCTTTCTGGCAACCTCAACGAGTTTTACAGTATCAGGATTAACGCCCAATGGAGAATCATTTTTCAATGGGAAAACGGACAAGCTTCATTAGTAGAAATCATTGATTATCATTAGTTATGGAAAATTTACCTAATATTCATCCAGGGGAAGTACTACAGGAAGAGTTTCTCATTCCTTTAAATGTTTCTGCATATAGACTGTCCAAAGAACTAGGTATTCCACAAACCAGGATCAGTGAAATCATCAAAGGTCGGAGAAGAATTACAGCAGATACAGCACTTAGATTAAGTTACTACTTTGGAGTGAGTGCTAAATTCTGGCTAGGATTACAAGATGATTATGATCTTGAAGAAGAAACAAGAGCAAAGAAATCAGAACTGGAAAAAATCAAGAAATATGAAAATGACGTGGTATAACAGACCATAAACGCAAAGCTATGCCTGCAACTGTATTAACTATTATATGCAACACAAGCAAAGATTCAAACTCAATGCTTTGAAGCCCATCAAGTCATTCTACATAAATATTTTTACAAATACCATTAATTCTCTTACCCCCCTGACATAGGGCTGTCACTAAGCAGTTTTACGTTTGTACAATATTAAACTTCTAAACAGTACAAGCATGACAAACGTAGCCAACACCCGTCACCATCAAATCAAATTTCCTAAGCCTACCTTTATTTCGGTTAATGGAATAAAACTAGAGGTATTTGAAGCAGGCACCCAAAATACCGATAAACCTATTGTACTCTGCCACGGCTTTCCGGAGCATGCATTTTCTTGGCGTTACCAGATTCCCGCACTAGAAGCAGCTGGCTATCATGTTATTGTGCCTAACCAAAGAGGTTATGGCAACTCGTCTTGCCCTACCGAAGTATCCGCTTATGACATTGCGCACTTAACCGCTGACCTTGTGGCCTTACTTGATTACTATGGATATAAAGCTGCTAGCTTTGTAGGTCATGACTGGGGTGCCAATGTGGTCTGGAACCTTGCTCTACTGCATCCTGAACGGGTATGTAAAGTCATTAACCTGGCTTTGCCTTACCAAGAGAGAGGAGAAAAACCCTGGATTGAATTTATGGAAGAGGTTTTTGGAGAGGATTTCTATTTTGTACACTTCAATAAGCAAGCAGGTGTGGCAGACGCTGTACTAGAAGAAAACACCTCTCAGTTTCTTCGTAATCTGTTTCGTAAAAATATTCCACCTTCGCCGCCAGAACCCGGCATGTCTATGATCAATCTTGCCAGAGCAGTTGACCCGCTGGGTGAGCCCATTATGAGTGAGCACGATTTGTCTATTTTTGTCTCTGCTTTTCAGGCATCAGGCTTTACAGGGAGTATAAACTGGTACCGAAACCTTGACCGTAACTGGCATTTGCTAGCCAATGTAAAGCCCTTGATTCTACAACCTACCTTAATGATATATGGCGATCAGGATTTGATACCCAAGTCTCAGAGCTTACAAAGCATTGCGCCAAATTTGGATGTGCTTTGCCTGGATTGCGGCCATTGGATTCAGCAAGAAAAGCCGGAGGAAACTAATCAGGCAATTTTAAAATGGCTGGAAGTACAAAACACATACAGCTCCAATAAAAGGACTTAATTTCTGGCAGCAAAGAGTAATTACCTCACATGCTACTACTGCCCTTATGCTTAATCCTTAAGTATGGCTAGAACCAAAAAGTATACATGATTTGAAATTCCGTATAAGGTCTTAGAATAGTTTAGTAACGAACTTTGTCTTGTTCTATTTATGAAAAAACAAGATAACATGAGTACTAATAACCAATTTGGAAAAAAAGGCTGGACACCTGAACGAATCGGGTCTCTAAAAGGCAAAACATACGTAATAACAGGTACTACCAGCGGCACCGGATTTGAAGCTTCGCGGATACTATTGTCTAAGGGAGCAAAAGTGGTAATGTTAAACCGTAGTGCAAATAAGTCAGAAGATGCCATCGCGACTCTCAAGAAAGAACTGGGTAATGAGATAGATGTATCCTTTGTTCACATGGATTTGGCAAAACAGGCTTCGGTGAGAAAAGCAGCACAAGAAGTACTTGAGAAGGTAACACGTATAGATGCATTACTTTGTAATGCTGCCATCGCTCAGGTGCCCACGCAGAAACTTTCTGTTGATGGCTTTGAAAGCCAACTTGGCGTGAACCACTACGGTCATTTTACACTACAAGGCCTTCTCTTTCCTCTTATTGAAAAATCTAAAGGTCGTATTGTAACGGTAGGTAGCATGGGGTATAATTTAGGTCTTAAAACCATCAAGTTTGATGATTTAAACTGGGATAAAGATTACACACCTAATCATGCTTATAGCCAAAGTAAATTAGCGCAAATCATGACCGTTTATGAATTGCAGGATAGGCTGGAAAAGGCAGGTAAAACCGATGTAAAAGTATATGCCTGTCACCCTGGAGCTTCCAGAACTTCACTGATCAGAACCAGCGGCAGTTTAATGACACGATTTATTTGGCAACTGATGAAATTATCCCCGATGGTACAATCGGCTGAAAAAGGATCGTATCCGGAATTGATGTGCGCCACAGAGCCAGACTTGGACCAAAAGGGCTTTTATGGGCCTACAGGACGAGGTTATTTTAAAGGTCCAGTTGGCGAATGTAAGTTAGAGCCGCACGCTAAAGACAAAGTTGTAGCAGAAAAGTTATGGGAAGTGTCAGAAGAAGCAACGGGTTTTAAGTGGAACTTATAATTTAGATAACCTCAAAATAAAGCATTATGGATATTTTAAAAGCAGCCACCGACTGGGCAAAAGCTGAACTTTTTTCAACGCCTTTTTTTATCCTTTTTGGGGTGGCATTTATGGCAGCTAGCTTCGGGTTTTGGCAATTAGGAAAAACCGATATGGCTAGAGCTTACATTACTCCTACTCTGGTAGCAGGTGGATTACTTATGATTATTGGGCTGGGATTATTTTTTACCAATAAAGCTAGGGTTAAACAATTTGAAACGGCTTACAATAAGGACGTTTCTGCTTTTGTAGCCTCAGAAATTGAGCGCGCAGAAAGCACTCTAAAGGAATATACAACTATTGTTTTTACAGCCGTTCCTATTATTATCGCGGCCTGTGCTATAGTGCTTCTGTTTGCAAACGCACCTATCTGGCGCGCTAGCATGATTACTACTATTGCCATGCTAGTAATTATCTTATTGGTTGACGGAACGGCTCACGCCCGAATTGATGCCTACCATAAACAACTGTTATCTGTAGAAAAAGAACTTAAAAACTAAGATGCAGCATTTTAAAACTTTATCAGCTTACTTAGATTACATTGAATTACCGCGACCGGAGCACCCTATGCTAAGTTTGTTTTCCGCAACTGGCGAAGGTTCTTTGCCCTGTCCGAAAGAGAGTTCCCCTCCTATCACCAACGATTGCTATTCTATTAGTTTAAAAAAGATTGTAAAGGGAGACCTAAACTACGGACGAACAAAGTATGATTTCACTAATGGCGCGTTAATCTTTATTGCCCCAAGGCAAGTGTTGCAGTGGGATAGTAGCGTAGTTTATGAACAAAAAGGCTTTTCTATCAACTTTCATGAAGACTTTCTAAAAGGAACGGACTTAGCGCATCAGATCAAGAAATATGGATTCTTCTCCTATTCTGTAAATGAAGCCCTACACCTGTCGCCTAAAGAAGAAAGGCAGATAGAATTGATTGTAGAAAATATTGAATTAGAATACCATAACAATCAGGATCAGTTCAGTAAAGACATTATCATTTCGCAACTGGGCACGCTTTTGAAATATGCTAATCGCTTTTACGAAAGGCAGTTTATCAATCGTAAAGAGCTTTCTAACAATTTATTGGAGCAATTTAACCAGCAGTTGGAAAGCTATTTTGAAACGGGTCAACTAGAGGAAAATGGTATTCCGAGCATAGAGCAAATAGCAGACAAGCTATCGGTCTCACAACGCTATTTAAGCGATACCCTAAAAAAGGAAACCGGCAAAACGACAACCGAGCATTTACATCTTTACCTGATTGATGAAGCTAAAAACATCTTGTTGAAACCTAATAAAAGTGTAGCAGAAGTAGCCTATGAATTGGGCTTTGAATACCCCCCCTATTTTTCAAGATTATTTAAAAAGAAAGAGGGCATTAGCCCTACGGAGTACAGAGAAAAATTTAAACTGAACTAAAGCTGTAGGCTTATGGAAACAGCCACTAAATAAGTTAGAGCTAAAATTTAGCAGGCAGGCGCAATTCTTCATCTACAAATCATGTGTAGAAGCTTTTCGGGGTTAACTATTAAAGCCCGATAGAGGGTAAAAAAAACAGATTAGCCTATACCAAAAAGTTCATGTGCAAATACCAGCATTAAACAATGCATGGCAACTATGGGTTGTTAAAAGCAAAACGTAGCTTTTTTAGCTTAATTTTTATTAGCTTGTATGTTTTGCATCATCAAGCCAATGCCTCATAAACTAACCCTCCTCTTACTTCTCTCAATTGTTTTATACGCCTGTAAAAATGATCAGCTGGTAGATTGTACAACAAAAGAATTACGAACGCTACGTTTTGGGTTTGAGACTAATTTTGGTGAATGGAAAACCCTTGGAAGATTGAGGTAAAGGATTCATCAAATATCAGTATAAGTAATGATGTCGCCTTATCAATTACAAAATCAGCAAAGTTCATGGTTTCGCCTGAGAGTTATTTAAACGGTGGTGTGAGGTCCGAGTTAAACTTTGACCAGCAAATAGATGAAGGAGATGAGACCTTCTATGAATATAGTATTTATATGCCTACAGTTTATAAGTATACACCTGGTTTGAGAGTTTCTGAGAGTTTACCCGATTCGCAGATTTTAGGACAGTGACACGACCAGCCAAATGAGCGTATTGGCCAAAGCTGGAATGACTTGGCAGGTAACTTACCTCCAATTGCTCTTTATTACAACTATCTCACTAAAACCGATCATGCGTATCTTGATTTACTATTAAACCCCAAAATTATTAATATTTATGGCCAGGATACCACCTGGAATGAGGTATCAGTAATTTCAATAGAATATGGAGGAAAAACTATTGCGATGGCGAAAGTAAATAAAGGAGAGTGGGTCAGCCTAAAATACCATACTAAATGGTCACAAAAGTCTTTTGGCTTTATTCAGGTATGAGTAAATAAAGAAAATTTTACCGATGGGGTAGTTTCAGGAAGTAATATGCTAAATAAGGCTTCTCATTACTTTAAGTTTGGGCTTTACAGAAACCTAAATATTCCTTTTTCCAATTCTATTTATTATGATAATCTTGTAATTTATTGAGGTATTAAAAAGTACTCTACTAGAACATTCAATGTCGCTTGCACCCAGAAATGAAGTCAATAAAAACTAGCCCACTTTCAAGAAAACATATGAGGTTTAATCGAAAACAGTTACTTGTTACAGACACACCTCATTCTTCAAATAACTTTCACCAAATCAAAAAAGATAAAGTATGAGCAAATTCATTGACGCTAGCCCTGAAGCAGGTAAAGCATTTTACCAAAGCTTCCATGATAAAGGAAAAGTCGTGATGTTGAACTTACTAAAATTTAAAGATAAGGCTGACTATACAAACTTAGAAGAGCTAAAGCCTGAGGCAGAAATCAGTGGAGAAGAAGCGTACCAATTGTATATGGACAGTACCCTTGCTGAACTTGAGAAAGCCGGTAGCAGAATTCTTTACTACGGAAAAAGCAACAGCTTTTTAATTGGCCCCGACTCTGAAAAATGGGATGCAATACTATTGGTAGAGCATGAATCTGTAAAAAAATTTATGGAGTTTGCTCAAAGCAAGGCTTATCTCAAAAAAGCAGGACACCGTACTGCCGCATTAGAAGATTCCAGACTATTGCCTACAAATGCAATAAAAGACTACAGTCAAACTACTCTTAGCTCGTGACAATCAGAGGGCTAAGTAGAAACAAAACATTATGCTATATTTCTCAAAAAAACTCTTCCAGACAAGTTGTACTAGCATTTTTTACATTAGAGGCGCCTGAGCATAGCTTGCTTTTAGCTTGCCCTCTGGATATATTATATAACTAACCGATATCGTATATAAGGAGCAATATGTTTAGCTGATAGGTGTCAGGTTTGAAACCAATCGCAATCCCTATGGAAATTGATCATATTTTTATCTTTTCCGACAAAGCAGGAAAAGAATCTGATGATTTGTTAAACTTTGGTTTTTTAGAAGGGAGCAACCGCTCTCATCCGGGGCAGGGCACAGTTAACCGCAAATTTTACTTTGACAATTTTTTCTTGGAGATTGCCTGGGTAAGAGATGAAAAAGAAATCAAAAGCGATATCACTTCTAAAGCAAAGCTATGGGAACGCTCTCAATTTCGTAGCGGCCCCCACTCCCGTTTTGGACTCTGTCTGGAAAATTCAGAATCTACTGACTCGCTGTTTTTGCATAGTGAAAAATATCAGCCCATTTACCTGGCTCAGGATACAGCGGTTAATTTTCTCGCTAACGATAGTTGCCCGGGACTTCCCTGGACCTTTAGGCTACCCTACCGAGGAAGTAAACCTATCCACGATGAACCGACACAGCACCCGAATGGTATAAGGTCATTATCCGCTGTAAAATTTGAAGTGAATACTCTGCAACTAGACCGGCATTTTATGGCTTATCCAAATATCAGTTTTTCCCAAAGTGAGCGTAATTATGTAGTTCTGGAGTTTGATCATCATACCCAGCAACAAGAGATTATATTTGAAAAACTAGACCTGACTATACATTATTAAAGCCATATTTTTAGCAAGTAATTTTTTTAAATGAAAAACGTAACACAGCCCCATTAAGAGTTTTTGATATGTTCCGCTCTATAAAATTTTACTTATGAAAACCTCAGAAGAAGCCATTGTAGTTGAACAATACTTCACTGTTCCTCTAGCTCGCTTGTGGAAGGCACTTACTGACCCAACTCAAATGAGGCAGTGGTTTTTTGAAGATATTAACTCTTTTGAACCCAAAGAGGGCTTTGAGACCAGCTTTGTTGTAAAGAATGAAGGACGGACCTTTCCTCACTTATGGAAAATAATAGAAGTAAAGCCAGGTAAAAAAATTGTATACAACTGGAAATACGAAGGCTATCAAGGCGACTCCTTTGTCACTTTTGAGTTGTTTGAACAGGAACATCAGCAGACCAGACTTAAACTTACTCATAAAGTTATAGAAGACTTTTCCGATGCTATACCTGAGTTTAGTCGTGAGAACTGCCTGGGAGGATGGCAATACTTTATAAAGCAGCAACTAAGCAAATACCTCAGTAAGGAAGAAGGTCACAAATCATAATTTTCATCTTCAATCAATCTTTTAAAAGTAAAATTGCCCCACTTATTTCTCTCCATAATTTTGAGCTCGAATAGCATAGGCAATACTACATAAGCCCCTCAAATTTGAATCAATTGAATCTAACAACAGTTTATTTATAGGCTACTAAAGCTTTAGTATTATTGTAAAATCGCATCCATGGTGGGCTGGCAAAGTAGAACAAATATAATTAAGGATGCCCTTTGATAATAAAAATAACTAAGGATGAATGAATCTGTAGAAGAAATTGAAAAAGTTTGCCAGGAATGCGGCACTCCGATTAAGGGAAGAGCCGATAAAAAGTTTTGCTCCGACGCTTGCCGCAATGCTTATCATAATAAACATACGAGTGACACTAACAACCTGATGCGCAATGTAAATTATACTTTACGTAAAAACCGGCACATTCTGGCCGACCTTAATCCCCACGGCAAAGCCAGAGTACATCGCGATCAGCTAAGCCGCAAAGGTTTTAATTTTAGCTACGTAACCAATATCTATCAGACAAAAAGTGGAAACACTTATTATTTCTGCTACGATCAGGGTTATCTGCTTTCTGACAATGATTATTTTAACCTGGTAGTAAAAAAGGATTATATAGACTGATCAACTTTAAGAGGTTCAGAATTTTTTATTATTTTGAGGTCAAATAATATTACAACAACTTCAATTTTTTTTGCATTTGGAAAACTTGAACCGACTGTGTGTACACACGATCACAACTAAGCCCTGGTCTATAGAAGAAGCAGCGGAAAACTTTGCAAAAGCTGGTGTAAGCGGCATTACAGTTTGGCGCGATGCCCTGGACGGCAGAAATGTTCAGCAGACCGGCGAAATGCTCAGGCAACATCAATTAGAAATTGTATCTCTTTGCCGCGGAGGTTTTTTTCCATCCACCTCAGCTAAAAAGCGAGAAGAAGCTATTGTTGACAACAAAAAAGCAATCGATACCGCAGCAGCTTTAGGTGCGCCTATGGTAGTGCTAGTCTGTGGTGCAGATCCCGGACAGCCGCTCTCAACCTCACGCAAGCAAATACAGGAAGGAATAGAGAAACTACTCCCCCATGCAGAGGCTAATAATGTAAAGCTTACCATTGAGCCCCTACACCCTATGTATGCCGATACCCGCTCAGCCATCAATACCCTGGCCCAGGCCAATGATATGGCAGAGTCTATCAGCTCCAAGTGGGTAGGTATTGCTGTAGATGTGTACCACCTGTGGTGGGATGATCTGCTGCAATCTGAAATTATGCGCTGCGGAAGAAACGACAACCTTTACGCCTTTCATATCTGCGACTGGAAGTCCCCTACTGAAGACATGCTGCTGGATAGAGGCCTGATGGGCGAAGGCTGCATTAATGTACCTGAAATAAGAGGCTGGGTAGAAGAGGCTGGCTTTGAAGGGCAGATAGAGGTTGAAATATTCTCTAACCGCTACTGGGAGATGGATCAGCATCAGTTTTTAGATCAAATAATCAAAGCATATCAGAATCATAGTTAATCAATTCAACAACACAAACTAATCTACTAAAATACGATGAGCGAAAAGAGCATCACTACTCACAGAGTAGGTATTATTATGAACGGAGTGACTGGCCGTATGGGTACCAATCAGCACCTTATGCGATCTATAGCAGAGATTATCAAAGAAGGTGGAGTAAAGATTAGCCCTACCGAGGTGATTATGCCCGACCCTATTCTGGTAGGACGAAATGCTGCCAAGCTGCAAAAGCTTTGCAAAATGTCTGGCATAGAAAAATACACAACTAATCTGGATGAGGTAATGCATGATGACCAATACTCCGTATACTTTGACTCTCAGACTACCGGCCGCCGTGCCAATGCCGTTAAGCAGGCCGCTGAAGCTGGTAAACATGTGTATTGCGAGAAACCTACCGCAGTAGATACACAAACCGCCTTAGATATTTACCATTTTTGCCAGGAGAAAGGCGTTAAAAATGGTGTGGTACAGGACAAACTTTTCTTACCGGGCTTACGCAAAGTACAGCGACTGATTGAGAATGGCTTTTTTGGTGAAATACTTTCTATCCGTGGCGAATTTGGTTATTGGGTATTTGAGGGAGACACCATACCTGCACAACGCCCCTCGTGGAACTACAAAAAAGAAGAAGATGGAGGAATTATCGTAGACATGCTCTGCCATTGGCGCTATGTGCTGGATGGCATATTCGGCAACGTAAAATCAGTTTCCTGCCTGGGAGCTACTCACATACCGGAACGTGTAGATGAGCAGGGCAATCGTTATAAAGCTACTGCCGATGACTCCGCTTACGCTACTTTTGAGCTGGAAGGTGGCATCATCGCTCATTTCAACTCTTCCTGGACGGTAAGGGTACGTAGAGATGACCTGCTCACTTTACAAATTGATGGTACTAAAGGTTCTGCCGTGGCCGGTCTGCGCGACTGCTGGATTCAGCACTATGGTAATACCCCAAAACCCGTTTGGAACCCTGATATTCCTCAGCCTATCAACTTCTACGAAGGCTGGTCTAAAGTACCTGATCAGGAGTTTCATGACAATGCTTTTAAAGTACAGTGGGAGATGTTCCTGCGCCATATCGTAAAAGACGAACCTTTCCCCTACACACTTCTGGAAGGCGCCAAAGGTGTACAACTAGCCGAAAAAGGACTGGAGAGTTGGGAGAAGCGCTGCTGGGTAGACATTCCTAAGCTAGACTAAGCTTATTCACGCCAGAGCACGGGCTGCCTCTGCCGGTATCCCGTGCTTGTACCTCCTTTGACCGTCCGATTACAACACTCAAAAAAACTAAAACTCACTCATGAAAAAAGTAGCTTTTGTTACCGGCGGTAGCCGGGGCATAGGACTAGGAATAGCCGAGGCATTGGCAAAAGCAGGATTTGACATCGCCATTAACGGGATGCGACCTGCAGAAGCAGTAAGCGAAGTGCTGGATAAAATTAAAGCGCATGGAGTAGATGCCCTCTACTGTCAGGGAGACATAGCTTCTACCGAAGCCCGCCAAAACATGCTGGAAAGTATCAGAGCGCATTACGGGCAGCTAAATGTACTGGTGAACAATGCCGGAGTAGCGCCTAAAGAAAGAAAAGACCTGCTGGATGCCAGCGAAGAAAGCTTTGAATATGTAGTAAAAACAAACTTACAGGGACCATACTTCCTTACTCAGGCTGCTGCAAACTGGATGATAGCACAGAAAAAAGAGCAGGATGATTTTCAGGCTTCCATCATCAATATATCATCAATTTCAGCTACCATCGCCTCTGTTAACCGGGGAGAATACTGTATTTCTAAAGCAGGCATGAGTATGATGACCTTGCTCTTTGCCTCTCGCTTGGGCGAGTTTCATATCCCTGTATATGATGTCAGGCCGGGCATTATCAAAACAGATATGACCTCTGGCGTAACAGAAAAATATGACAAGCTTATTGCCGAAGGCTTATGCGCTCAGCCTCGCTGGGGCTATCCCGACGATGTAGGTAAAGCGGTATCTGCTCTGGCACAGGGCTACTTCCCCTATTCTAGTGGGCAGACCATCATGGTAGACGGTGGGCTTACCATCCCTCGTATTTAGCGCCCCAAAGGCGAGTTTCAGCCGTAAACATACTACCGCTGAACATTACTATATATCAGAACATACAACACCTAAAACGACTCATGGATACACCCAATAAACATAAAGCATGGCGCATACTCATTGTGTGTGCTGTACTGTTGACTATACTAACTTTTACCCCACTGGTTATACCGGTCGGTGTTTTTCAGCCGGAGCTTATGGGCATGCCTTACACCTTATGGATGTCTATACTAGTCACTATTTTATATGTAGTGCTCACCTTTATTGGTACTAAAGTTCATCCCGGAAAAGATACTGACAGATAATTATGACTAACTGGATAATCATATTAGGTGTGCTCTACCTGGGCATGCTGGGCTTTGTAGCCACTCGTTCTTTCAAAAAGAACAAAAACGCAGAAGATTACCTATTGGCAGGTTCTAATATAGGAATCATTTTAGGCTTCCTCACCTTTGCTGCTACCCTTTTTAGCACGTTTACTCTGCTGGGTATGCCTGATTTTTTTAGAAATAATGGTGTGGGCGCCTGGATTTTCCTTGCGGTTTCAGACGGAGGAATGATTTTTCTTATCCTCTGGTGGGGCTACCACCTCCGCAAAAAGGTAGCAGATAAAGGGTTTAATGGTGTAGCAGGTCTTTTGATCAAATGCTACCAAAACAAATGGGCAGGGTACGTCAGCTTTGCCGGAGTCTTTCTGTTTCTGGTACCTTACGTTGCTATTCAGATCAGAGGAATTGCTATCTTTCTTACCGCTGTTTTTCCCGAAGCTATGCCCTACTGGGGGTGGGCAGTGCTTATTGTAGCCGTAATGCTAACTTATAGCGAGATTGGTGGCCTTAAAGCTATTATGCATGCAGATGCCATACAGGGGCTTACTCTACTCATCGTTACCTGGATTATAGGTTTCAGTTGTGTAGAGTACTTCGGTAATTTAGAAAATATGTTTGACCAGGTAGAACAAGCTAATGCCGCTTTACTTTCTACCCCCGGGCCTAACGGGCTGTTTAACGCCCAGTTTCTTATTGCTTCTTTCCTTGTTATTCTTTTTATACCGGTAACCCAGCCACAGCTTACTATACGACTGGTAATTATGCGTAACCTTAAAACTACCCATATGATGGCGGTAGCAGTGGGTATATTTGCCATACTTATCATTTTGCCTACCGCGTTTATAGGTATGTATGGTGCGGTTCGCTACCCCGACCTGGCCACTGCTGATTTTCTGTCTAGAGTACTACTTTACGAACAGCCAGATTTTATTGCAGCTATAGCGGTTGTAGGTTTACTGGCTGCCGGGCTTTCTACTACCGACTCACAGATTTTCGCTCTTGGTACTGAGGTTCGCTCTCTTATGAAAGGTGAGGAAAAGAAAGTGCTTAAATATACAAGGTACTCTATACTAGGCTTTGCTGTAGTGGCGCTGATCTTCTCAATACTGGCTGGGGACCAGTTAGTGATGCTGGCTCGGGTGAGCTTTGCCGGCACAGCTATGTTAGCCCCTATGATACTTACCGGGGTACTCGGAAAGAAAACATTGGGGAACGGTATTATCATAGCCACAGCACTAGCCATTGTAGTTTTCATTTTATCATTACTGGGTGCTATACCTTCAGAAGTTGGCCCTTTGCGCATAGATCTTTTTCTGCTGCTTGGTCTAGGCCTGTTTAGTCTGATCTCTTATATGATCAAACGCTGATAAAGCAGACGAACTTTCATGACAAAAAGTCTTTAATGCATTTATATATAGACAAAGTGACATACAAATAAATGTTAAATGTACATTTAAGCGCTTGGTACAGGATTTGTCCTTTAGTTGGCAAACAAAAGGAGATAATGATGAAAAATGTACTTAAAGACTTTGTTCATCAATTTGATGCAATGAATACAATCGGTGGTGGTGTAGCTGCTACTTCCGTAAATATAGATAAGAAGGCAGATCATTTAACCATTACCATCAGTGCTCCTAGCATGAGCAGCGATACATTTAATATATTTTTGAGAGGCAACCAATTGGTAGTCTACTCTGTGCTAAAAAATACTGAGCTGTTTGAAGACGAAGCACACGAAGCAGCTCGCCATATTGTACCCCTGTTCAATCAGGTGTTTGATATTCCTGCATTTGTAGACAAAGATCAGATTGATGCTGTGTATGATAAAGGCCTTCTTAAAGTTCATATGCCATACAATGGTGACCAAAGCATGACACAAGTTAAAAAAATTGATATCAGAGAATATTGAGTTCTCTTTTTTCAAAAAAGATATAGCCGGGTTTAATACTCGGCTTTTTTTTGCTCTATATATTTTTGCCTGCCTCTCCAACCTTAGGGAGATTTATTACTTTTCACAAAATATTATTCTGCTTAAAATCAAGAAACAGCTTTTAGCTCAATAAACAGAAAATAATACCATTCAATATTTATTGAAAATATCATCAAACAATTCCTTATTTATTAATAATAGTTCAATATTTAAATAAAATACATCTTAATTATTGACATTACGCAATCGTTTCCTTTATTTCTTAGACGTTAATATATAAGATTTTTAGCTTTAACCTTAGTCGGTTTTTTCACGTTAAACCTCTTACTTTTGCCAAATAAAATTTTGCAACATTTTTAATTGTGTATTACTATGAAGAAGTTTGCACTTATTTTTTCACTCTTTCTGCTTACTACTTTTAGCGCAGAGGCGCAACTTAGCAAAAAAGCTACCCCCTGGCAGGAGGGTATTATTATTCTAAATAATGAACAGGTAATTAATGGAGAAATTAGCTACGATTATTTTTATGATGTAGTGCTGCACCGTGCTGATGGACTGATAAGCACTTACACCCCTCAGCAGTTTATTTCCTTTATGTACTACGACGAAAAGGAAGACCTTTACCACAATTTTGTGAGTCTGGATAATGAGCTAAATCCTAAATACCAGCAAAAAGCTATTTATGAAGTAGTGCTGGAAGGTAAAGTAAACTATGTACGTAAGCGCAATAAATACCCTACTTACGAGCCTAAAAAAGGGTACCTGGCTAATAAAAACCGTAGACTCAACCAACACAAAGTAGCCTATGAGTACTTTGTACAATACGGCGACCGGCTGATAAAATCCAGAAGGTTTAAGCAGGAGGTACTACCTCTTATGCTGGACCAGGAGCAAAGTCTGGCTTTTTATATGAAAGAGAATAACCTTAAAAGCTATCAAGTAGGAGATCAGATTGAGCTGGTTAAGTATTTTAACAATAATGCTGACTATAACCCTCCTACTGCTTCCAGCAGGCAGGCACGATAGCTAAAATCTTTAAGTTTGGTTAATATGAATGATTAACACCCTGGCCCTCATACTTCTGAGGGCTTTTTTCTATTTATTGCAACTTTTATCCGGCTTCTTCATTTAAGTAAAAAGTAGTTAATTTGCCGGATATGCCCCCACTATTAGAAGTAAACAAATTAAGTAAGCAGTACGAAGGTAAAACTGAAGCTGCCATTCACGACATTAGCTTTAGTTTAGACAAAGGCCAGATTTTGACACTTACCGGAGAAAGCGGTTCTGGTAAAACTACTCTTCTCAAAGCAATTTCAGGCTTAATTCAGACCGATGCCGGCAAAGTTTTCCTGGATGGAGAATGGGTAAAAGGGCCGGATAGAATGCTGGTACCCGGCCATCCGGACATCAAAATGGTATACCAACATTATGAGCTTTCTCCTAACCTGAACGTGGCACAGAATATTATGCGTATTCTTAGAGCATATGTCAAAGAGTACCAGCAGGAACGCACCGAAGAACTAATGGAGCTTTGCAAACTAAGCCATTTACGTGCTCATTACCCCAGAGAACTGTCGGGGGGAGAAAAGCAAAGGGTAGCCCTGGCCCGTGCAATAGCGGAAGAGCCGGTTCTGCTACTGATGGATGAGCCTTTTAGCAATATAGATGTAAGCCTAAAAACTCATTTAAAAAGTGAGCTTTTGGAGATTTTGAGGTCCTTGGAGATCACTGCTATTATTGTTTCTCATGACCCACAGGACGCCCTGTCTATGGCAGACCAGGTAGCCGTAATGCAGAACGGTCATTTACAACAACTGGATAGCCCCGAAAATGTATACCGTAAACCAGTAAATGCTTATGTGGCTCAGCTATTTGGCCACTGCAACCTCATTGCTGCTACTGATGAGTTGGCTGCACAATTGAATAGTCAGCCTAAAACTACGCAGCTATGTATACGAGCAGAAGATATAAGTGTAGATGAGCAAGGTAAGAGTGCATGGAAGGCACAGGTGAAAAATATTCGCTTTATGGGTGCTTTTTATGAAGTAGAAGTAGAAATGGCCCGGCAAAGGCTACTATTTCATCACCGGGCCAATCATATTGAAGTAGGAGATGAAATATCATTATCCATCCCCACTCATAAAATTATTTCACTAGGTACAAACTAGTTATCGGAGTTACCTTTAGATTTAACCATTTTCTTTCCGCCAATGATGGGCGAACGTGTAAAGATGGCATGTTCGTCAAAGAGCTTGCGGTAGGTAGCCATGGTTCTGCTTTTTACACAGCCCAGCGCTTCCATCACCCTAATCATTTTAGGATTAAAATCCCCGACCCAGGTTACAATATAGTTGTCGTACTTAAAATTCTTTTCTTTGAGCGCTTTTGTCTGTAGGTCGTCAAAGATAAGCCCCTCTACCCCTCTAGCCTGGTATTTCTGCTTTACGCCGAAAGCAACACCGTAGCAGGAGTGGAACTTCATATTCATTTTATGGTAGAGAAACTTCAGTTTGCCCCACAGATTCATATTGTCCCCTACCTTACGATAAACCTCATTAATATTAGGTAGAGCAACCATAAAAGCGACAGGCTCATCATCGTAATACACAAAATAGATGATATCCTCGTCCGCCACTGGCTTAATTTGCTGTAGCATGGCAAAGGCCTGCTTTTCTGTCATTGGGGTAAAGTTGTCATGTGTTTGCCAGGCATCATTATATATTTCTATGAAGTGCCGGGCAAAAATGGCCGCTTCGCTTTTTTTGAAGTTAACCACTTTGTAGTGACCTTCTTTCTTGAGCCTGTCTGCCCGACGCTGGTAAAGCTCAGGAAGCGGATCATAAAAGGTTTTGTCAAAGACGATCTGACGATAATATACCTGAAAGCCATAGCTTTCAAACAGGCGCACATAGTACTCAGGGTTGTAGTTTTGCCCATAGTAAGGAGGCTTGTTAAAATTATCTACTATTAGCCCCCAGTACTTATTATTTTCACCAAAGTTGACAGGGCCATCCATAGCTTCTATATCTCTTTCCTGTAGCCAGTCTTTACATCTGTCAAAAAGCATATTGGCTGCCTCCTGGTCATCAATACACTCAAAAAAGCCCATGCCTCCAGTAGGCTGCTCGTAGGTTTTTGCTCTACGCCAGTTGATAAATGCAGCCACTCTACCCACTACATCTCCTACCGCATCGCGCATAATCCATCGGATAGCCTCACCATGACCAAAATATGTGTTGTGATTTTTATCAAAAACCTGCTCTACCTCCTGCCGGATATGAGGAATCCAGTTTGGGTCTCCGGCATATATTTTAAAAGGTAGTTTACGAAACTCTTCTTTTTGCTCACTAGTCTTAACCTCTTCCAGCCTGTACTTCTGGCTAGTAGCGGTAGACAGGTTAGAGGTAGTTGTGTTGTTTGAACCATTCATAGCATTCTTGGATTGCATTTTCAATTGGTGTTTGTGGCATACCCAGCTCTTTTACTGCTTTTTTGGCAGTAAAATAATGTCCATCGCAGGAGACACGAGCCATCTTATAGCTTACTTTAGGGGTAATTCCGAACAATTTGCCCCCTATTGTACCAAGCATACCAAAAGCTTTAGTTGCAAAAGGCGGAATTCCCAGCCGGGGAGGCTTGACACCTACCACTTTGGCTACTTTGGTAAACATCTCCTGGTAGCTAAGGTTTTCATTTCCTAAAATATAGCACTGTCCGGGGCGGCCCATAGTAAGCGCATTGGCAATAGCTGTGGCGGCATCGCCAACGTATACGTAATTTTTACCTCCTACCGGATATCCGGGCACTTTACCCTGGGCTACGGCTATTACCATTCTTCCCGAGCTGGGCTTAAAATCATTAGGGCCGATCATAAACGTTGGGTTAACCACGATAAAAGGGTAACCAAACTCATGCGCAGCTTCCAGCACCAGTTGCTGAGCCTGGTATTTGGTTTCCATATACCCAATACCGTATTGCTCAAATTTAGGAGGCGTATTTTCATCGCCGGGCTTTTCTTTAGTGCCAAAGCCCAATGAGTTGGCAGTACTCACGAATATGCCACGCTTTACTTTAGCCTGTATAGCGGCTTCCATTACATTACGGGTGCCATTTACATTAGTGGCTACATACTCAGGAGAACGCGCAGGCCAAAGGCCGGTATCTGCTGCTGCATGTACAACAGCATCACAACCAGCTACACCTTCTATCATTATTTGTGCATCTGTGATGTCACCAAAAAACTTCTCAAACTTGGGGTGTTGTTCCAGAAGCTCAGCTTCCGAAGCATGACGAAAAAGACCTCTTACTTCGTATCCCCGCTTGAGTAACTCTTTTGCGGTATTGCTTCCCAGCAGTCCGCTGGTACCAGTTATAAAAATTTTCATTGTTTCTCTTCTGTTCTACAGCCTGCAAAGCTAAAAAAATAATATGGCCTCTATTTTAACTTTTCAGGAATCTTTTCGTCAGGAAATTCTTCGTGGAAGCCCTGCCAGTATTCTTTGACCGTATTTTTCATGTCTTTACTCAACATCAGAATACCAAACAGGTTAGGCAATGTCATTAAAGCAATGGTAATACCGGATAGTGTCCAGATGATTGTAGTATCCGCGAATGAAGCCAGGAAGAAACCAACTACATACAGAATTCGGAAAATATTAACGTATTTAATACCAAAGAGGTAAGTAGTAGCTCTATCTCCGTAGTAAGACCAGGAAATAGCCGTTGAAAAAGCAAATAGCAGCAAGCCTATAGAAATAATGTATTGCCCATATTTACCTAAATACGAACGGGTAAAAGCTTCTGCAGTAAGTGGAGCACTATGTACCAGCGACTCACCCGTAAGCACTATTCCCAGGTTTTCATCTTTTTTGAGATCCAGCTTACCGCCACTGATGTTAATCTCTCCGCTAAAAGGTTTACCATTCTGCGTAACTTTAACATTTTCTGCTACGGAACGGGCGTGTATCAGCGTAACGTCACTTTGTATATTACCTCCTTCAACCAGTAACTGGCCATCAAAGGTATCTACCTCTTCTCCATTTACCAATAAGCCGTAGAGCTTTTCACGGTCGGCATCAATTTTTTCATCCATCGCACCATTCAATATCATCAGGTCTGCGCTTTCAAAACGGTTAGTCATTTTTTCGTTCCATACCCCGGAAGAAAGAATTACCAGACCAGTAATAGTACATATGATAATGGTATCAATAAAAGGTTCCAGTATAGCTACTAAACCTTCGGACACAGGCTCATGAGCACGAGCGGCAGCATGCGCAATTGGCGCGGAGCCCTGACCTGCTTCATTGGAGAAGAGTCCACGGTTAACACCACGGTTAAACGCATAGGCGATACTTGCCCCTAAAAAACCTCCGGTTGCAGCAGTACCAGAAAACATATCGGTAAAAATGGCGGCCATAGCAGAAGGAATAGCTTCTATGTTGTAAAAAATAACGGCCAGTGCTCCAATAATATAGACTGCGGCCATAAGAGGAACCAATCGTTCCGTTACTTTAGCAATTCGGGTGATCCCTCCGATAATGACAAAACCAAGGATTAGCGCCAATACCCCTCCGGTAAGCATCTGGTTGATACCAAAAGTCGCATACATAGAGGTAGAGATGCTGTTGATCTGTGGCATATTGCCAGTACCAAATGAGGAAAGAATGGTAGCTAATGCAAATATGGCAGCCAGCCAGCGGTAGTTCAGCTTGTTTTTCATGTAATACATGGGTCCACCAGCTATTTTACCTTCATCGTCTTTCTCACGATACTTATGCGAGAGGGTAACTTCTACGAACTTGGTTGTCATACCTAGAAATGCTGTAACGATCATCCAGAAGATAGCAGGAGGACCTCCTAAATGGACAGCGTAGGCCACTCCGGCAATATTACCAGTACCCACCGTACCCGAGAGTGCAGTAGTTAGTGCCTGAAAATGTGAAGTATCGCCTTCGTCTCCCTCACGATCGTACTTACCTCTAACCGAACGAAAAGCATGGCGAAAGTAGCGGATTTGAGGAAATTTAAGGTAAAGTGTAAAGAAAAGACCTGTTCCTAATAGTACAAATACGAACCACTGGCTACCGCCAATTAGTCCATCAATAACGCTTAAGAAATCGTTTAATTCCTGCATATACGGGTAGTTGTTTTACAAATTATATGAATTAATCATGATGCTCAATAACTAAGACGAATACCGACTTTCTTAAAAAAGGTCAGAACAACGGAAAAAGGAGCTTTATGACTTCCAGCTACAGCTGATCAGGCTACCACGCTCTTTATCATTCTGTACTTTAAGATAGACGTCTATTTCCTGCTGCAGCTCTTCCACGTGAGATATAATACCTACAATTCTCTGCTCCTTACGCAGCGACTTCAGGGTGTCAAATACCAGGCGAAGAGACTCTTTATCCAGAGAACCAAAGCCTTCGTCCAGAAAGAAGAAGCTCTGTTCGGCCTGGTTGAGCGTTTTTACATTTTCTGCCAGTGCCAAAGCCAGACATAATGCTGCCTGAAAAGTTTGTCCTCCAGAGAGAGTCTTAAGCAGGCGAGTTTTTCCGTTATTCAGAAAATCTCTGACTATAAACTCACCCTCTGCATTTAGCTCCAGGCTCAGGCTGTTTCGGGTCAGTTTCATAAAACGCTCATTGGCCGTACGACAAAGATTGTCCAGATAAACAGAAGAAACGTACCTGACAAAGCCACTACCTTTAAATAGACTGGCCAGTTCTTTAAGATTATCTTCTCTTACCCTCAGTTTTTCCAGCTTTTCCTGTAGTTGCCTGCTATTTTGCAGGCGCTCCTCCATTTGCTTAAGCTGCTCACGAGCTACTGCAATCCTCTCCTGACATTTCTGCAGTTCAGCCTTCTGCTGCTGCCATTCCCGCAAGATAGCTTCATGCTTTTGTTTATCATAGTGTTTTCCTTCTGCTTCTCGTTTAAGTTTGCTAAGTTGGTCTTTAATGCTGTTTATTTGAGTGTGATATTGCTGTATTGCCTTCTGTTCTTCTTCTACATTCAGCTTTAGCGAAAGTAAATTCCGCACCTCTTCCAGACTTTCAAAGTTTTTTTGATGGCATAGAGCTTCCAGTTCTTCTTCTACTTTTGCCAACTTTTGCTTTTCCTGTTCTAAACGTTCTTTCTCAGTTTCTTCTCTGCTTTGGCTGCCATGCAGATTTTTCTCACACTCATTATAATGCTTCGTGGCTTTTTTATACTGCTCGTCCGCTTCTTCTACCTTGCGTTTCCCCCGGTGAAGACTCTCTTTCAACTCAGAAAGCGCATGATTTTTCCAACCTTCATATTCATAGACTTTGAGTAGACCAAGCAAATTGTTAATACTGGTTTGCAGAGCATGCTCGTTTTGCTGCTGTTGTTGTAATACTTCCTGCGCAACTTTAAGACTTTGCTCCTGTAGAGGTATATTTTTCTTTTTGTCCTGGACAACTTTTCTAAGGACTTCGGCCTTTTTTCCTAATTTATCCAGCTTAGAGATAAAGCCGCGGATCTGCGCGTCATTGTAGGAGGCAAAATCTTCCCACGCAAATTGCTGGTGATGCGCTTTTATATTTTGCTTAACTTTTTCCAGTTCAGATTTAGTTTTTTCTAACAGCGCCTGAGTCGTACGCATATCGCTATCCATTGTTGCTACTTCATCTGCCAACTGTCGTATTTGGTTTTCTTCTTCCTGAAGCTTTTGCATGAGTGATTGCTGCTGCTCCAGTTCCTGATGCACCGAAGTAGTGTGTACAATCTGTGGGTGATGCTCAGAGCCGCAAAGCGGACAGGCTTTGCCTTCCTCTAGATTATTCGCGTAGGCAGATAACTTTTCTTTTACCTGCAAATTTTGCAATATGGTTTGTTCCTGCTGTTGCCTGCTTCGTATTTCCTGAATGCGACTACGTATTTTTGTTTTAACCACTTCCAGATCTGTAGTCTCTTTTAGCCATTCAAAATCAGAAAGGCGTTGCTTCTGCTGAGTGCTCAGCTTTTCTATATGTGAGAGGTACTGCTTCTGCTGATCTTCGCAGGATGTGTGTTCCTGCTGCCATCTTTTATGCTGTACATGCCAGTGATGAATATCGTTGAGGGTAGCGCGGAAGCGTAGCTTTTTGTCGAACTCAGCCAAGCTCTCTTCCTCTTCACTGAGCAGCTTTTTGCTTTCTTCCAGCGTTCGTGTTAACTGCTCTACTTTTTGTTGGCTCGCCTTTAGGGTATGCTGGTTCTTCTCCTGCTCAAGCTGGTACTCTCTGATCTTAATTACATACTCCAGATCCTGACATTTGAGGATATCTGTTTCTCTTTGCTCGTAATCCTGCTGTCTTTTTTGTAATTCTTCTTTGGCAGACAGGAGTTGCTGCTTCTGTTGCTCAATCTCTTCAAGTAATACTTTACGTTTTTGAGTTAAACTACTGATTTCATGACCTATATCTACCTTTCGTTGAAGTCTTTCTTTAAAGTAAGTATAAGCCCGATTATAATCATTCAGCTGTTTCTCTCTTTGTTCTATCTGCTTCTGCTGTGCTTCAAGGGTCTGTTGCTCTTTTTCAGTAGCAACTATACTTTCAAACAGCTTGCACAGAGCTTCCTGCGCCTGACAATCTTTTTCCAGGGCATCTGCCTTGCTCTGTTTTTCTCCCCTACCCTTCTCTAGCTGTGCTACCTTTTCTTTCTCATTTTCTATCTCTTCCTGGCTTATACCACCAATTTCAGAAAGGCGCGCCTGTACTTCGGTAAGGTCAGTTTTATTTTTCTGGGACAGTACCTTTACCTTTCCGCCCAACTCATACTGATTGAGATTGAACAACTCTTTAAGCATCTGCGTCCGTTGGGTAGCTCCCTGGTCCACAAACTCTCTGAATTTGCCCTGAGGAATAATAACCGTCTGCATGAAGTTGTCGTAATTCATGCCTAATAATTCAGAGGCATCTTTAACAGCTATAGGCTGCCACTCTCCACTATTACCTTTGTAGTAATTACGGTCTCGTAATACTACCTGTTCATAGTTGTTACGGTTTCGTCCCGCTCTAAAATAAAATCTATAGGTAGATTCGCTATTGGTTTCTGCCCGAAAGATGAAGTCAATTTCCATCTCATTACTTTGTAAGTTGAGCATATTATAATAGCGATTGTCTTTTTGATTGAGGCGATCACTACGATCAAAAAGCACAAACATAATGGCTTCCAGTATGGAAGATTTTCCTCCTCCCACAGCCCCAAAAATACCAAATAGCTGAGAGGCCGTTAATGTTTCAAAATCTATAGTTTGAGACTCGCGGTAGGAGTATAAGCCTCTGAGGGTAAGTTTTACAGGAATCATAATTTAGTCATCGTCTTCGTCCACATCCAGAATTTCGTTTAGCAAGTCCATTAACTCATCAGAGGGAGCCTGGCCTTTGCGGTGCTCAAAATAATCTTTAAAGAGCAGTCGGATGTCCTGTTGTAAATTAACTTTGGTGGATTTGGTCTCTTCCAGTTGTGCCAGTTTAAGTTCAGGAATGATACTTACTATACCATCATGAGCATCATACAATGCCCGCTTGATATCACTTTCTATATAGGTATCACTTTTATAGGTAAGCTCCACATATGTATTGGGGTTCTCCAGTAGCCAGCTTACTGCCTCATCTTTAGCATTAAAAGTTTTGCGCAATAATTTTCGCCCAGACTGTAGCGGAAGTTTCTGCATATCTACCGGTTGGCCAGCTTCTGCCTCAACAATTACAACATATTTTTGCTGATGAGCTTCGCTAAAGCTATACCCCAGGGGACTACTGCTATAAACTACAGGGCAGTCGGCTCCCTCCAGATTTTGATAGCGATGTAAATGACCCAGCGCTACATATTGTATTTGTTTGGGTATATCTTCGGTAAATATGGCCTGAGCCCCACCCATATGAAGGATAGGCTTTTCATCATCTGGCTCTTCGGGTGGAGTACCTTCTCTTTGCCTGAAGTAGAGGTGAGCCATGAGAAGATTTACCCCCTGACTGTCGCAATACTGATCTGCCAGCATCTGCCACCTTTCCTGTAAGAGCTTGCGCAAGGCTTCCTCCTTGTCTTCTGTTCCTAAAAAGTGACGGAGAATGACTTCATTGGCATATGGCGTAAGCAGCAGCCGCAATGGCGCCTGGCAATTTGGGAGTTGCAACTCTACAAAACCCTTATCGGCACGGAGCAGCTTCAGTCCCTTGCGGGTTTCAAATGGACGAACGATGGTATCTGGCTTACCATGAAAGATGATACCAAGCTCTCTTGCCAGAGGATCCGGTGCCTCTACCCTATCCGGTGAGTCATGATTGCCAGCTATAGCCACTACTGCTCTTTTGCCATCTGCCGCAAGGCGATGGACAGTATGGTAAAAAAGTTCTACCGCCTCAGTACCGGGATTAAACGTATCAAATAAATCTCCGGCGATGAGTACGGCATCCACATCTTCCTGCTCTGCAATTTCACAAATTTCTTCTAAAACGGCTTTCTGCTCTTCCAGACGTTGATAGTCGCCCAGCCTTTTTCCCAGGTGCCAGTCGGCGGTGTGTAGCAATTTCATCGCCTAAAAATAGGAAAGCTCTGATAGGCAATCAAGAGTACAATTACCTGCACACTTAAGTTTGATGTACAGAAGCTTCTAAAGCTTTATAAACGGCTTAATTAAAAAATTTTGCAGTATCGGCGGTCTAAAGTATTTGTAATGAGATGATAAAGGATGTTGGCTATGGTAGATTTGTATTGCTCATTAATTTTACTTCTTCATTAATCCAGCATCCTATTTTTATCAGTTGCCCCTCCTGATAATTATCCTGAAATAATTGCTCAACTGTAGGAAATTGCTGTTGGGCAACTTCCATTAGGTCTTTTCTTCCTGCTTTGCGATACATATGCCAGGCCGCAACAAATATGGCTCTGTCATTGCTTACCATCTTACCTTTTTTACAGCTTTCAAAGCTAGACAGGTATAAATCTCCAATAAGCTTATAAGCATCTTTCAGCAGAGGATTTAGTTTTGTAGCTTTAAGCGCCTCCTCTCTAGCCTTACTGTATCGCAGCCTTCTCTGAAAATGAATAGCTAATGCCAAATGAGCCTGTGCCTTCGTTAAGGCATCGTCACTTAATTCTATGGCCTGCTGATAATAGCTTTCTGCTTCGTTCTGTTCATCTCGCTGATCTAGCATGGAAGCTATCATTTTAGCCATGGTATAGCCAGGTTTGTGTGCTTGCCATAATTGAGCGGCAGCTAAAAATGCATCAGAATCTTTACAGCTATATGCTAGCCCCAGAGCAATTATCTTCTTAGCTCTATCTAAATCATCTGCGTATTGAGCTAGAAAAGGCTGCCCAAATTTGCTATCAATAATTTCACAACTCAGCTGAACACTGGAAGTTAGCAGCTTGTCTAGTAGGGCTTGTTTTTTAGTTTTCTGATCATCGGATTCTTTTATACGTTGCAATGCAAGACTCAATTGATCGTAGGTTTGAAATACTTCATCATCAGAAATATCAGCGCCAGACTTTTCTGTTAGTCTCAGAATATCCATATATGCTATAATATTAGCACCCAACATTTGTCCGGGGTATTTTTGAAAATAGTCTTTAAACTCCAGATACATATTCGTTAAACTGTCAGCATCGCTTTTGTAAAATTGATAGGATGCTAAAAGCTTACGGTTCAACACATTCGCGCTGTCTTTAAAATAGCTTAGCCGCTTTTCGTAAAGCTTAAGCAATGCTTGCTGATGTTCTTGTGTCTCCTTCTGCTCTTTGATGAGTGTTTTATAAAGCTTCTCTCCATACACATAAAGTGATAGATGTAAGTCAGGTGCTTCTTTAATAAGCCATTCTAATGAAGCTTTAGCATCCAGATACCTGCTTTGCTGCATTGCATCTTTGAGTAATACCCATTCTGTTTTTGCTTTCATCGTATCCTCAGGCCATTGATATGCGGATTGGGCATTGCAAAGAATACTATTAAGAGATATGAGCAGTAGACACGCAAAGTTTTTCATTGTGTTGAGGATTAGTAGATAGCAGAATTAGTTTACCTGAGGGTAAAGAATCAACGAATACAGCTCATCATTAGCAGTAGTAAGAGAATAAAGGTGACGGCACTTCCACACATCCACAGCAAAAATTGCTTGATCACTTTTAGCGATTTTGATTTGATCGTATCCATCGTTTTTAGTTTTAGGTGCAGCATCAACATAAAGTATTGCATTAGTGAGAGAAAAAATATAGCAGGAAAAGCCATTGTAAATTGTTTTACAAAGGATGCAGAGCTTTTACAAAGCCAGTTTGTAGATTTCTGACTATCTTAAGAAGAGCTGATGGCAGAAACAGAAAAGACATATTTCCATTTACTTAAGCAGCAGGTTGTTTGCCAGCTGCGTGAGACCTACCCAGCACTTGCCAATGATGTAAGAGACTGGAAAGGCAAGGAAATACAATATTTTCAGGAAGATCTTATGAGGCGGGCAAATGGAAGAGTAAGTGAAAAATGGTTTTATAACCACTTCAAAACAGAGCAGTTGCGCCTGCCTAGAATTGATATGCTTAACCTGCTTAGCCAATACGTAGGTGCCGAAAACTGGGAAGTTTTTAAGGCTGAGCATAAGATAGAAAGCTCTGAACATAGGAGTCTTCTTTTAAAAAAAGCCTATGTGTTTTGGGTAGGTGTACCTCTTTGCCTGGTACTACTTGCCATGTTTTACTATCAAAACTCTCAGCCCTATTTGTATCAGTTTTGCTTTGTGAATGCCTACAGTCAGCAGCCTATCAATGGTGGACTTAACATTACCGTACTGCAAAACCAACAGTCACCCTACTATTTAGATCCCGATCAGGAAGGCTGTGTACAACTGAGCACTTATGAAGACGAATTACGACTAGTCGTTAAAGGCCCTTATTACCAAACAGACACTATTGTACGCTTAATGGACAGAGGAATGACTACTGAGAAAGTTATTCTTAAAACCAACGATTATGCGTGGATGATACATGTGTTCTCAAAATCTAAAGTAACAGATTGGGAGCAAAGAAGGCTACAATTAGACAGTATGATACTGGATGAAGCACGTATCTACCAAATGTACGAACAGGGGCACATAGGTATGGAGCTTTACAACAAACAGGAATTTATAGACAAATTAACCACACCTATACGTAGCCTGAAGAACATAGAAATTCTGGATATGCTCTATAGCGGTGACAAAATTCGGGAGCTAAGATTTAGACAAAGCAAAGTAAACGAAGATGAATAGCCAGGAGACGATAATCAGACATTTATTATTAATGCTACTGCTTGTACTGGCGAGCTGTGCCACCACACACCGTGAGCAGGTACAGGATGAGCTAGCCAGTGCGGCGGCTGAAGTTCAGATAAGCCAGGAGCTTGCCACCCAGTTTAGTGCATCTCAGTTATCTTCAGAAGAAATTGCTGCCTTTGAAAAGCGAGCTATACAAAAGTTGGAAGATTTTTCTGCCTACCTACAGCTACTGAGTAAACAGGAATTAGATACTGTATTCCGTCAAAAAATTATGCAGCAGGCCCTTGCTTTGTTTGCCCACGATGAGGTGTCTATCTACACCAAAGGTAAACAAATGAACATTAAAACCTTATTGGAAGCCATTGCCTCTGAGGATGGTCATGAATATAATTTTGAAGTCAGAAACATACAGTTTTATCAAAGGCTCTATGCCAGCGAAACGCAAGACTACCAGGGTACGCTTAGCTTTGATCAGGTTTTACCAACTCAAAGTACTCCTGAAAGAAGGAATATTGAGATACTGGTAAAGAAAAAACCCAAACAGTTTGGTAAAGAGAGGGAATGGGTTTGGGAGGTATTATTATCTGATATGGAATAAGAAAAGCCTGCAATTTTACTTAGTAGGCTCTCCTATCATCTATAATTCAGGTTTTACACCAGACTTACATTTACCTCCATATTATCTTTAGTCGCCTTGGTAAGAGGGCAATTTTTGTACGCATTGTCTAGTATGTTCTGCGCTTTATCCTGATCCACATCAGGAATACTAACACTCAGGTCAAGTGCAAAACGTAAGTCACCTTTTTCTACCTGTACAGCCTTAACCTCAGCTGTTACCTGGGTATCTTTCAGTTCCACATTATGTACTTTAGCTATGTGGTATAGCGTACCTTCCAGGCATGCAGCATAGCTAGCCGCAAAAAGTTGCTCAGGGGTAGTACCTTTCTGTTTCTCAGAATTAGTGCCAGTAGGCATATACACATCGGCATCAAGAGCATTATTTTCTGAGCTTACATGTCCGTACAGGCCACCTTTAGAAGTTACTGTGCTAGAATATATAGTTTCCATATTGTTAAAAAATTTCTAATTAAATACTTACTATCACATAAAATGATTTACCCTCTATTTGTTTAGAAATTTCACTATATGCAGTAAGTATTGTAAAAAATTTGTGTGGAGAACTGCGTCTACTCTAAGTAAACTTTCTATAGTAAACCTGAAAAATGCAGCATTTGAGAAGGATATATACTGTAGAGAAAAGAAAAAAGCCTGCAAGTTAAACTTACAGGCTTCTTGTACCTAGGGCCGGAGTCGAACCGGCACGAGTGTTACCTCATTGGTGTTTGAGACCAACGCGTCTACCAATTCCGCCACCTAGGCGTAAGGGTCTGCAAAACTATGGAGCTCTATTTAAATTACAAAGCTTTGGCTGATTTTTTTATCAGTCACGCTTAAAATGAATCTGTACCGGGCTATCGTAGCTCATACCGAGGAGGTCCGATGCACTCCCGTGGTTAATGCTAATTTCCAACAGCCCCAGATGATTAAAGAAAAGTGCACACTCACCGTAGTCTACATCATAATAAGCTTTGTTGACTTTAAAAAAATGCTCCCTGCCAAACACAATTTCATATTCTACATCTTTGCTGAGTACATCAAAGGTATAGCGGTCAATGTTGGTTATCAGGTTTCCGTAGTGATCTACATGAACAACATTTCCTGAAATACCTTTTTTGTTAGCCTTAAGCTGGCGAGGGATTTTTCGGTTCATCTGATGCACTACCTCTCCTATCTCCTCCATATTTTTACCTGATGCCAGGGCTGCCGCTGCCGGAGCCAGGGCATCTTTGGCGGCAAAAGTTGAGGTATGCGCAGAAGGTAAACTTACAATCTGCTGTGGTTCCTGCTCACTTAACAAACTGATAATTCCATTATCTGCACTTACAAAATAGTGGTTATCCATTCGCACAGCAATGTACTCTTCAGCATAAGAGGAGGCTCCTACAGCAATTAAGTGTACAGTATCTTGAGGAAAATCTTTATATACCGAACGTAAAACAAATGAAGCATGTGCAATACTAAAGCTGTCAATCTGATGGCTAATATCAATAATATTTAGAGAAGGATTATCTGCATATAGTTTAGCCTTGACCGCAGCAATGTAATAATCGGTCAGACCAAAATCTGACGTAAATGTGATCAGCGGCATGGAAACGATCTAAAAATTTCTCTAATTTTAAATAGCAAAAGTAAACATTATTCAAGACATTAATCGTTAGTTAGATAAATTATTCAACTAGACTTTAGAGCATTTGGTAGAAAAGATAATTACACTGGAAAACATATCGCTCCTGGACTTTTTAGGAGTAGAAAATAAAAACATCAAACAGGTTTCCAATGCTTTTCCTGAAAGCAAAATTGTTTCGCGGGGGAATGAAATACGCATACAGGGCAGTACGCCCGAAATTATCAAAATTAATGACATACTGAATTCTCTCCTTGCACATTACCATAAATACGGAAAACTGACAGAAGATAATGTACAAACCTTAATCAATAGCGAAAACAAGCCTGACTTTATCGCTGGTGATGATGAGATTTTATTGTACGGTACTCGGGGAGCAGTCATTAAACCTAAAACGACTAACCAGAGATCTTTGGTTGAAGCTGCCGCTCAAAATGACCTGGTATTTGCTATAGGACCCGCTGGTACCGGAAAAACCTATATCTCAGTAGCGCTGGCTGTTAAAGCATTAAAAAATAAGCGTGTCAAGAAAATTATTATCACCAGACCGGCAGTAGAGGCTGGAGAAAATCTTGGTTTTTTGCCTGGTGATTTAAAAGAAAAGATTGACCCTTACCTCCGCCCTATCTACGATGCACTTTTTGACATGGTACCCAGCGAAAAACTAAAATTTTATGAGGAAAACAAGGTTATTGAAATAGCTCCTCTGGCTTATATGAGAGGTCGTACCCTGCAGAATGCTTTTATCTTACTGGATGAGGCGCAGAATACTACCCCTATGCAGATTAAGATGTTTCTTACTCGTATGGGTCCTAATTCTAAAGTAATAGTTACGGGTGACCGTTCACAGATAGATTTACCAAAAAATCATAAATCTGGCTTGATTGAAACCCTAAACGTGCTCAAAGACGTGAAAGGTATAGGCTTTGTAGAGCTTAGTGGCGAAGATGTAGTGAGGCATAAGCTGGTCAAAGATATTATTGAAGCATACGATCGTGCTGAAAATGATATCAGTAAATAGATTTTTACATAAACTACAAGAAACAATTGATAGAAGTCAGAAAAGTAGCAAACCAGACAGAACTGGAACAAATATTTAAAATAAGGGAAGAAGTTTTTGTGAAAGAGCAGGAAGTAGCTCCTGAAGATGAGTATGACGAATTTGAAGAAACCTCCACTCATTTTTTAGCAACTGTAGATGGAGTAGCCTGTGGTACGGCACGCTGGAGGCAAACCGAGAAAGGTATTAAGCTGGAAAGATTTGCTGTACTAAAAAACTATCGTAATTCAGGTGTAGGCCAGGAGATTTTGCGTGTGTTACTGGCTGATATTGAGGAAGATCCTAACGTTAGTGAACAAAAAAAATACATGCACGCGCAAACGATCGCAATTCCGTTTTATAAAAAATTTGGTTTTGAGACCATAGGCGATGAGTTTACCGAATGCGGAATAAAACATTATCTCATGGAAAAATAAAAAGGGCTTATAAAAAGCCCTTTTTTTACGTTACATCAGTTACTTAATGTTACTCCTTCATTGAAATAGTAGGGATACCCTCAACTACTCCCAGTTCTTTAGCTGCCAGAAAGCGTTCAGCATCCAGTGCTGCCATACAGCCGGTACCTGCTGCGGTAATAGCCTGACGGTACACATGGTCCTGGGCATCGCCAGAAGCAAATACACCTTCTACGTTAGTACGAGAGGTACCCGGAATAGTCTTTATATAGCCACTATCTTCCATGTCTATATAGTCTTTAAAAATCGCCGTGTTAGGCTGATGCCCAATGGCTACGAAGAAGCCCTGTATAGCTATGTCTTTCTTCTCACCAGTCTGGTTATTTACCACGCGCATACCTTCTACTTCCTCTTTTCCGAGAATCTCTTCAGTTTCTGTATTCCAAAGAATTTCTATATTGTCAGCACTTTCTACTCTTTTTTGCATAATAGCAGAAGCACGCATTTCGTCTCTACGAACTAATAGGTATACTTTTTTACAAAGTTTAGACAGATAGCTGGCTTCTTCTGCTGCCGTATCTCCTCCTCCAACTACAGCAACCTCCTGGCCACGGAAGAAGAATCCATCACATACCGCACAGGCAGACACTCCCTTACCGTTTAGTTTTTCTTCAGACTCTAAACCTAACCACTTAGCAGAAGCCCCGGTAGCGATAATCACTGCGTTTGCTTCAACTTCGTGTTGTTCGTCAATTATTACTTTATGAGGATATGATGAAAAGTCTACAGAAGTAGCCAATCCATTACGTATGTCAGTACCAAACCTCTTAGCCTGCTGCTCAAAATCCAACATCATCTGGGGGCCCATAATACCTTCAGGGTAGCCAGGATAGTTTTCTACATCGGTGGTAATGGTCAACTGACCTCCAGGCTGATTACCATGATACAACACGGGATTTAGATTAGCTCTTGAAGCGTAAATAGCTGCTGTATATCCGGCAGGGCCTGACCCTAATATTAATACATTGACTTTTTCTTTAGTCATTTGTCGTTAATTTGAATATATGAAAATATTGATATTTGTTTATAAATACGATTGCCTATAAACAAAGTTATCGCTTTCCTTTAAAACAGAAAAGGCCTCTGTGTAGAGACCTTTTTTTATCAATCAAATGATATCTTTTTAGCCAAGATAAGGCTTTAGTGCTTTACTACGGGAAGTATGACGTAAACGACGAATCGCTTTTTCTTTAATTTGTCTCACACGTTCACGAGTTAGGTTAAATCTTTCACCGATTTCTTCCAATGTCATGGCATGCTCACCATTAAGGCCAAAATAAAGTGTAATTACGTCAGCCTCGCGTTGGGTTAGGGTTGATAGTGCTCGCTGAACTTCTCTTCTTAGAGAGTCATTCATCAAAGAAGAGTCAGGCGTATCTTCAGTATCGTTTTCCAGTACATCTAGCAGGCTGTTTTCTTCTCCCTGCACAAAAGGAGCATCCATTGATACGTGACGTCCTGAAATTTTCATGGTATCTACTACCTCATTGGTAGTTACCTCCAGTACGTCGGCCAGTTCATCAGGAGAAGGCTCACGCTCATACTTCTGCTCCAGTTCAGAAAACGTTTTTGATATTTTATTAAGAGAGCCCACTCGGTTTAGTGGTAGTCTCACTATTCTTGACTGCTCTGCCAGTGCCTGTAGGATAGACTGTCGTATCCACCATACCGCATAGGAGATAAATTTAAACCCACGAGTTTCATCAAATCTTTGTGCTGCTTTGATTAGGCCCAGATTACCCTCATTGATAAGGTCGCCTAAGGTCAACCCTTGATTTTGATATTGTTTGGCAACTGACACTACGAATCTAAGGTTTGCCTTAGTCAGCTTCTCCAGCGCCAGCTGATCTCCTGATCTTATTCTTTTAGCCAGATCTACTTCCTCATCGGGAGTCAGCAGATCCACTTTTCCTATCTCCTGCAGGTATTTGTCCAGCGACTGACTTTCCCTATTAGTAATCTGTTTACTAATCTTTAGTTGTCTCATTCACTTAAGATTTGATTGATTTTGTGATGTACATGCATGCAACAAGCATAGATGATTCGTTAGTTCCTTTAAGGACGTAGGATATCAAACTAATATGCTAAATCCCGGAAACATTTGATTTTGTACAAAATCTATGCTATTACTTTTTCTCTGGTTTGGGAAGAAGTACCTTTCTTGATAAACGATACTTTCCTGTTTTCTTATCTACGTCTACTAACTTAACTCTTACCTGCTCTCCTACTTCCATTACTCCATCCATATTCTCCAGACGTTCCCATTTTATTTCAGAGATATGCAGCAAGCCGTCTTTTCCTGGCATAAACTCCACAAAAGCACCAAAAGGCATGATAGATTTAACCGTACCTTCGTAAATCTCACCTACAGTAGGTACTGCTACAATCGCTTTCACTCGTGATAAGGCTCTATTCATATCTTCTTCGTCAGAAGCAAAGATATTAACATGTCCTTTATCATCTATTTCTTCTATAACAATAGTAGTGTTAGTTTCTTTCTGAATCTCCTGTACTACTTTTCCACCAGGACCGATAAGAGCCCCAATCATATCACGCTCAATTTTGATAGATACTGAGCGAGGAGCGTTTGCTTTAAGATTTTCGTTAGGTTGAGAAATGGTTTTGTTCATTTCTTCCAGAATATGCATACGCCCACGGTTAGCTTGCTCTAAGGCCTCTTCCAGCACTTCAAAAGACAAACCATCAATTTTGATATCCATCTGGCAGGCAGTAATTCCTTTAGAAGTACCCGCTACTTTAAAGTCCATATCTCCCAGGTGGTCTTCATCCCCTAAAATATCAGAAAGAACCGCATATTTACCTGACTCAGGGTCTGTGATAAGTCCCATGGCAATACCAGAAACTGAGGCAGAAACAGGAATACCAGCATCCATCAGCGCAAGAGAACCTGCACATACAGTTGCCATAGAAGAAGAACCATTAGATTCTAGAATATCTGATACAACTCGTATGGTGTAAGGATTATCCTCATCTTTAGGTAAAACTTTCTTAAGAGCTCTGAAAGCAAGGTTACCATGGCCGATTTCACGGCGACCTGGTCCACGGTTTGGTCTTACCTCTCCGGTAGAGAAAGCAGGGAAGTTGTAGTGAAGGATAAATTTACTGCTTCCGGTGATCATAGCTCCATCTATCATCTGTTCATCCAGTTTAGTACCCAGCGTAACTGTAGTTAGCGACTGAGTTTCACCTCTGGTGAAGATGGCAGAGCCATGTGCTGTAGGCAAATAACCCACTTCTGATGAGATAGGCCGAACTTCATCTAACTGGCGTCCATCCAGTCTTTTCTTTTCGTCAAGCACCAGATTACGCGCTGCTTTTTTCTGAACTTCTCCGAAATATCGGCTTACCAGATCCAGATTAATTTCGTGTTCCTCAGGAAGGCTTTCAGTGTAGCTTTCTTTAATGGCGTTGAACTTCTCTCTACGCTCTTCTTTGCTAGCTATTCCTTCTGCATATACACTGTAGAATTGCTCGTAATATTTATCAAAGATTTCTTTTTTCAGCTCTTCATCATGAACCTCGTGCTCATACACACGCTTGTTAGGGTTCAGTTGGTCGGAAAGCTCCTGCTGAGCCTGACATTGAATTTTGATAGCTTCATGAGCTACTTTGATCGCCTCAAGCATTTCCTTCTCACTCACTTCATCCATTTCTCCCTCTACCATGATGATATTCTTGCTAGAACCGGCCACAATTAGGTCTAGCTCAGCTTCAGCTATTTGATCAACCTCAGGGTTTACAATATATGCTCCTTTATGCTGGATTACCCTTACTTCAGAAATGGGTTCAGCAAAAGGTATGTCGGATACCGCAATAGCCGCAGAAGCAGCGAAGGCGGCAAGCGCATCAGGCATTACTTTTTTATCAGCAGAGATAAGGCTAATGTTTACCTGCACCTCAGCATGGAAGTCACTAGGAAAAATAGGACGTAAAGCTCTGTCTACAAGGCGGCTTACCAGAATTTCGTGCTCTGAAAGTCTACCTTCGCGCTTTACAAATCCGCCGGGAATTCTACCCGCGGCGGCAAATTTTTCCTGATAATCAACAGACAAAGGAAGAAAATCTACTCCTTCACGAGCTTCTTTGTTAGCTACGACGGTAGCAAGCAGCATGGTATCGCCCATGCGAACTACTACGGCACCATCTGCCTGTCTTGCTAACTTGCCGGTTTCTATTGTAATAACCTTGCCGTCAGCGAGTGTAACTTCTTTCGTAATTGCGTTAGGATGCATATCTAAGATCTAATATTTCTAAAAGTAATTCCATCTAGTGAAGATGATAACTATTGTCGGGTGAAATAGTTGAGACTGATTGGTCAAACAGTACTCTAATCCACATAAGATAAGAAAAAAGGGAACGAATTGGAATGCAGAAGGGGAATCTACGTGGATTCCCCATGGTGTTATTTTCTTAAGTTCAAGTCCGCTAAAGTTGCTCTGTAGCGCTCAATGTCATTGTTCTGAAGATATTCTAATAATCTTCTTCTCTTACCTACTAACTTTAACAAGCCTAGACGAGAAGAGTGGTCTTTCTTGTTTGTTTTGAGGTGCTCCGTTAAGTGATTGATTCTGTGAGTAAAAAGAGCTATCTGAGACTCAGCAGAGCCGGTATCAGTCTTAGACTTAGCAATACCATGCTTTTCAAATATCTCTTGCTTTTTCTCGTTGGTTAAATACATGTTTATAATAGAGTATAGTTATTCAAAATTTGCACAAAGGTAGAGACTATAATGGATTTTTTCAAAATAGCCTGTAATTTAATGGAATTTTTTTTCTTACCCACAAACTCTCTTTTCATCGTATAAGTTCATGGCGAGCAAAATTACTTAAAAACGTCTTTTAAAGCTCAAACCGCGAATTTCCTTTTTAACAGACGCAACCTGTTCCCCAACTTATCCAGCCATATCTTATAAAAATCAGGTTCCAGTATTCTGGTATCTAAGCGTGCCTGTAGCATAAACAGTATACCAAAAGGCAACAATACCATATTAGGGAACCATACAGCAATCTCAGCATCCATCAAAAGGTCATCCGCCCATTTTCTACTCATTTCTGTCAGGACATAAAAAGCGATAAAAAAACAGATAGAAATAAGGACAGGAAACCCTAAGCCTCCCCTTTTAATAATAGCCCCTAAAGGTGCTCCAATCAGAAACATAATAATACAGGAAATTGCCTGAGCGATCTTCTTTCTGCTTTCGTACAGGTCTTTGTTTATATCCCGCTGAAGTTTTTGAATTTTAGAAGCATTAATCTGTAATGTATTATTAATGGTTTTGCTCTGGTTTAACGCTTTAGCGACTACGGAACTGTACTCAGTCTCAGAAAAAGAAGTATCCACCTTCTGAATCAGACTAGAGTCAACCTCTGCGGGTATATATTTTTCTTTGCTGTTCTGAGAGCTGCGCATTCTCTTCTGCCTTTGCTGCTGCTTTACCTGAGACACCAACCTGCTACGGGCAGAAGCTGTAACTGATGAGTTTTCACTCTGCTGACGTTCAATTGTCATTCTTAAACTATCATCAGTTATAGTATCGGTATCATAGATGGTTAAGCTGGTATCGCTAAGAGCAATCTCAAAAGCTTTACGCTCTATTTCTTGGGGCATGAGGGTATCGTAGCGAAGATGGTAGCTGTAAAAAGACGGAGAACTGGTAAAGGCCTGGTATTCTATAGCTAGCTTTTCATTGTTAAGAGAGTCTATAGCTTCTTCCAATTCGTTCATGGTCTTCATCCGACGGTGTTGGGCAAAGTACTCTTCTTTAGTTCTTTGGAGGTCAAAAGAGGCCAGACTAAACACCATAGTAGTTTCATCAAAACTATTACGGGTAAAGCGAGTATCGCCCCGTGCATTGCCACGTGTGCCCGGCATGTTTTCCTCAGAGTAGCGGTTACCATTGAACAGTTCCAGTTTAAGAAAGCGGTCATTATCTACCGTATACATCTTACCCGAATCCGCAATGATCACATTTTTGTTGCCCAGGCCATTACGATGATCATAGATAATTATCTCCTTCAGAGTTTCCCCATCAGGGTACTTCTTATTTACTTTAATTTCATACTGCGGTATCCCTCCGTAAAAAACGCCCTCACGTATATCCAGCGCTGGTTTTTTCTGCTTAATATCATAAAGTAGGCTATATGCTTTCAGGTTAGCTTTAGGCACTACATAATTGTTAGATAAAAAGGCTAGAAAAGAAATAAAGAGAACAAAAAAGAAAAGAGGCTTTACCGTACGGGTAAGAGAGATACCAGCACCTTTTATGGCAGTAAGCTCAAAATGCTCTCCTAAATTACCAAAGGTCATCAGGGAAGATAGTAAGACCGCCAGAGGCAATGCTACCGGTGTCATGTTAATGCTGAAGTACATGATAAGCTCAGCAAACACATCCATACCCAGGTCTTTTCCTACAAAATCGTCAAAGTACTTGAGCATGTACTGCGTAAGCAGTATAAACACCACCACTACAAAAGTAAGCAGAAATGGCCCTACAAAAGACGATATGATAAATTTATCAAGCTTTTTCATTCTAATCCCTAACGCAATAAGGACTGCAAATATTCATTTATTAGAAGATTTGGCAAAAAAAGATTGAAGATTTGTTCTTATAAAGACTAGCCGCCTACAATTTCTTTAAGGCTATCGGTCAGGTGTTGCCAGATTTCATGCAACTCATCGCTATCTTCAGAAGTGGCAGTATCGGTAATTCTCATGAAGACAGTACCGGTAAGTTCATTAGTATCAAGATCAATTTCTATGTAAGGCGGTAGTTCTAGGGGTGGCTCACCATTTGTTTCTATTCCATCCTCCAGAAACTCAAACTTAATGTACTTATTTTGTCTTTGGCTGGCAATTCGAGCTTTATGCTGTTCTTCATCCCAAAAGAAGACAAGCACTTTATCGTCGTTTACTATTACATCATCAGCAAACCATTGGGCTAAGCCACCGGGTGTGTTAAGGTAGGGGTAAAGCATTTTTTGTGATGCTTTAAATTCAAACTCAGCCGTATATTGCTTATCTTCCATATAGCGTATGGTTTTGGCTTACCTTGTGTAAACCGCCTTTCTGCAATGTAGGATTATTTTATTAGACCGACAACCAAAAATTATGGCCTAAAAAAATTTTTATTCGCCAGAAACTTGTTCTTAAAAAGTAAGTTCGTAATTTTGCAACTCATTTCGCACAAGAGGTGCTACAGATGATAAAAAATGGCGAGGTAGCTCAGATGGTTAGAGCGCAGGATTCATAACCCTGAGGTCACGGGTTCGACTCCCGTCTTCGCTACTTATGAACCGCTTATACAAATTGTATAAGCGGTTTTTTTATGCCCTTACTGTAGTTTTTATACTTAAGATATTAAACGTGGGCAGGCTACCAAGGTAAAATACCCGGGTCAGGAAATATTGAGGATTTGTTTAAGCTGGAGTGTGAGGGATTCTGGAGTTTAGCTCAGCTTTTTTTTGCTTCAGCAACCTATTTGTCTTTGCAACTTTTATTCTGTCATAAACTACCAATAGTGCAATGACCAGAAAAAAAGCAAACCAGATGCATGTAATTAAAGTTGATAGTGACATCTATATGCGGTAAGAAGCCTCTTTTAATATACGTAATTACTACGTAATATCACAATTAAATGTTGATATAGTTACACAAAATAATGGATATTATTTCTCTTTTGGTAGACTTTTTTGAGATTTTATTTTTAAGAGATTCTGATGAATGAAAATTTTTATCTGCATTAAATCACTCAGATAACTCATAATGCACATATTATTGTCTTTTATCAGACTTTTTTACTCTGCTTATTGTCCTTATCTTTTCGTAAAACTATACCTATGACAGCATTGAAAGTTCAATTCAAAAATAAAGAAGGCCTGCAGTTGGCAGCACGACTGGAAAAACCTGCGAATAATACCCCTAAAGCTTATGCCATCTTTGCTCATTGTTTTACATGTAGTAAAAACCTTACAGCAATTGCTAACATAAGCAGAGCACTTACCCAGGTCGGATATGCTGTACTCAGGTTTGATTTTGCTGGTTTAGGAGAAAGTGAGGGTGACTTTGCAGATACCAACTTTACCTCTAATGTAAGCGACCTGGAAGCCGCCGCAGACTATCTGACGAAAGAGTACGAAGCACCCAAGCTGTTGATAGGTCACTCTTTAGGAGGAACTGCAGTATTGGTTGCCAGCCTAAATATTAAATCCGCAGAAGCAGTCGTTACCATTGGCTCTCCGGCAGAGCCCCAGCATGTAACACACTTACTAACCACTGATATTGATGAGATTGAAAAAGAAGGGAAAGCTGAAGTAAATATCGGAGGAAGATCATTTATGATCAAAAAGCAATTTTTGGATGACCTGGAGCAGGTACACAAACATCATAGAATTGAAGAAATTAAAAGACCACTTCTGATACTACACTCCCCAATTGATAATGTAGTATCCATTGATAATGCAGCGGATATTTATAAACAGGCTTTTCACCCCAAGTCATTTGTTTCACTAGACCAGGCGGATCACTTACTTAGCAATAAGGAAGATTCTATGTATGTAGGAAATATAATAGCCTCTTGGGTAAGTCGTTACATTAAAACTCAGGACGTTACGCCTCTCAAAACTGACAAACATCTGGTAACTCGCACTAAAGATAGTTTTACTACTGAAATTATGACCGAGCAGCACTCTTTAATCGCAGATGAACCTCAGGATGCAGGAGGAACTGACCTTGGCCCCTCCCCTTACGAACTATTAGCCGCTAGCCTGGGAGCCTGTACTGGTATGACATTAAGGATGTATGCGGACCATAAAAAATGGCCTCTACAAGAAGTTAGGGTTCATTTAAAGCACGAAAAAATTCATGCAGAGGATTGTAAAGAGTGTGAGGAGGACGCAAAAAAGATTGATCACATAGAAAGGATCATTGAAATTGAGGGAGATTTGGATCAAAAACAAAAAGAAAGACTACTGGAAATAGCGAATAAATGTCCGGTACATAAGACACTAAACTCTCCGACCAAAATCATCACAGAGTTGAGAGAAGCATAGTTCTCTCAACTTTTTCTTCTGCCTTTTCTGCCATTCCGTCCTTTGTTACGGCTTTTGCCATTTCTTCCATTATTTGGATTGTAAGTTGGCGTTTCCCCCATATGTTCAGGCAGCTTAGCTTTAGTGATTTCTTCACCAATGAGAGTCTCTATTTGTCCGAAAGAACGTTGTTCTTTTGGTCCAATAAAAGTGAATGCAGCTCCTTTTTTATCTGCACGAGCGGTTCTACCTACCCGGTGCACATAATCTTCCGCATCATTAGGAACATCGTAGTTAATTACCAATTCTATACCGTCTACATCTATACCACGAGAGAGTATATCAGTAGCTACCAGCACTTGTAACTGCTTATTTCTAAAACGTCTCATAATGTCTTCCCGCTCGCTCTGGTCAAGGTCAGAGTGGATAGCGGCAATATCATAATCCAGCTTATCCAGCGCTTTGCTAATCTCTTTTACCGTAACTTTGCGTGCACAAAACACAATAAGAGAGCCTACTTTTTTAGCTTTTAGTAAGTGCTCAAGCAAAGGTAATTTCTGATCGTCAAACAAGACGAAGGCAGCCTGCAATATCCCTTTAGCTGTTTTGGAAACTGCAATATTTATCTCCAGAGGTTCTTCCTGAATATTTTTAGCCAATTGCCTGATTTTAGGAGGCATAGTAGCAGAAAATAGCAGGGTCTGTTTTTTCTTTGGCAGATAGCTGCTTATTCTCATAATATCGTCAAAGAAGCCCATATCCAGCATACGATCAGCCTCATCCAATATGAAATGACGCAGGTTATCCAGATTAACATAGCCCAGATTAAGATGAGACATAAGTTTGCCGGGAGTCGCGACAATAATATTTGTACCTTTTTTGAGTGCAGACTTCTGACGATCAAAAGTTGCTCCATCACTCCCTCCATAAATAGTAATTGAACTAATAGAAGTGAAGTACGAAAAACCTTCCAGCTGCTGGTCTATCTGAACGGCAAGCTCACGAGTAGGCACAATAATCAGCGTACTGATATTTTCGTTCCTGTTTTTTACTAAATCATTGAGGGTTGGAAGTAGATAAGCAGCAGTTTTTCCCGTTCCGGTCTGTGCGCATGCTATTACATCTTTGCCTTCTAGTATGGAGGGTATGGCTTGTTCCTGAACCGGAGTAGGTTGCTCAAATCCCATCGCGCTTATACCTTCCTGAAGTTGTTCTTGAAAGTTGAAATCTTTAAACGTCAAATTATCTGTAGAATTAATGTGGTTATCTTTTAGCTTTTGCACTGTAGCAAATATATAAAAAAAAATACGGCTATTTCCGCTATTCAAAAGCGAAACAACCGTACTTTGTTTAAGAGTTTTATTATTTAAGCACTAATCGTGCTTATATCATTTCTCTTTCCTGAGCTAATTTTAAAAGTTTACCAATTACAACTTCAGTCGGAGTCTCTCTTTGGGGATCGTCCTGAATTACCTGTATAAAATCATCTACAAACTCCTGCTTTAGTCCTAGAGTAGTTGCAAATCGCTTACAGATTTCTATTTCTCTATCGTGTACCTCCCCATCTATCAGCATCATACAAACTAAATGATGAAGGTGATCAAAGCGCTCACGATCATTGGTAGGAGGATCGTACTGAAAAGCTTCAGGGTTATCCTTAATATTTTTTACTTCTTCTTCTGTAATGTTATAACGCTGAGCCATAGAAAGCAGATAATCTACTTCCAGCCCATCAAAAGAACCATCAGAAGCCGCTACTGCAAGGAGATTGCTAAGGTGGGCTTTGGCTCTCTTTTTCTTTTTGCCTGTCAGAAGTTCTAGGATACTCATTGAATGATATTTATTAAGTATATAACTATTTCAATTATAAATATAGCATAATTTATATAAATGCAATTATTTATATAACTATTCTATAGATGTAGTGAGTAATGAATTGCTCTTTATACGAAGAATGACAGGTGTGCTATCTTTCTCCTCACCCCTCTCTTTACAATACTTATATCTTATAGCGTATTTTACACTAAGCAAATACTGATAAAGACAAAAGAACGCCTTTTTGTTGAAGAGGTGAATACATAAATACTTAGGTTTCTTACGTAGGAATGATAATAGGTCAGTTGGAACAATAATATTATTCAGCATATCTCAGCAGAGATTATCCCCCTCTATGATAAAATGCTGCAAATTTGCAAAGAGATGACTATACCAACTTTTATAAAGGCTATTTTTTCACGAACTTTGAACGTTGAACTGTGACTAGAGTTTAGTAATAGGATGCATACACATTTTATATTACTTTTATCCATAAACTACTGATTTAATCGCCAGATAAGGCTATGTGTGTTTATCTCTTGCTCTCAGACACACAATTATTAAAAGAGGACACTTATGTTTGATAGTTTAAGTACGAGATTAGACAGGGCGTTTAAAACCCTGAAAGGACAAGGAAGCATTACCGAAGTAAACGTTGCGACTACTGTAAAAGAAATTCGCCGCGCTCTGATAGATGCGGATGTTAACTTCAAAGTTGCCAAAGAAGTAACAGACTCTATAAAAGAGAAGGCGCTTGGTCGTAAAGTGCTTATTTCTGTTTCTCCAGGCCAGCTCCTGACCAAAATTGTTGAAGAGGAGCTTACCGAGCTTATGGGAGGTACGCAGAGCAGTATCAACACTAAGGGAGATCCAGCTATAATCCTGATTTCTGGTTTGCAGGGTTCAGGTAAAACCACATTTTCCGGAAAGTTAGCCAGCTACCTTAAGAAACAGAACCGTGAAGTACTCCTGACAGCCTGTGATGTTTATCGCCCGGCTGCAATTGACCAGCTCAAAGTATTGGGAGAACAAATAGGTGTTGATGTCTATGCTGATAAGGAAAATAAAAATCCCTTGGAAATAGCTCAGCAAGCCTTAGCCTATGCCAAGCAGAACAATAAAAAAGTAGTAATAGTGGATACTGCGGGTCGTCTGGCCATAGATGAGGCCATGATGGACGAAATATCCGCGCTTAAAGAATCATTAAATCCTGCCGAAACACTTTTCGTTGTAGACTCTATGACAGGGCAGGATGCTGTGAATACAGCAAGAGCATTTGATGAGCGAATAAACTTTGATGGTGTCGTTTTAACTAAATTAGATGGTGATACTCGTGGTGGAGCAGCACTTTCTATTAAAAAGGTAGTTGAAAAGCCTATCAAATTTGTTAGTAATGGTGAGAAAATGGATGCTATTGACATTTTCTACCCAGATCGTATGGCACGCCGTATCTTGGATATGGGTGATGTTACTACGCTGGTAGAAAAGGCTCAACAGGCATTTGATGAAGAAGAAGCAGAGAGGCTAAACAAAAAGATTAGAAAAAATCAGTTTGATTTTGATGACTTTCTTTCTCAGCTACAGCAGATCAAAAAAATGGGTAACATTAAAGACCTTTTAGGGCTGCTCCCTGGCATGAACAAAGCTTTAAAGAATATTGATATTGACGACAACTCTTTTAAGCCTATAGAAGCTATCATTCGCTCTATGACTCCTGAAGAACGAGGAACTCCTAACCTGATTAATGGCAGCAGGAAAAAAAGAATTGCTACAGGAAGCGGCACTTCTGTACAGGAGGTAAACAACTTACTTAAACAGTTTGAGGAGATGAGAAAGATGATGAAGAAAATGAACAAGATGGGCAACAAAAAGGGATTGGCCAATATCAATCCTTTCGCATAAAATCATACTACTTATAAAAGCAAAAGAGCAGCTTTCGCTGCTCTTTTTTTATGTTCTCTTAGATATACATCACATCTTTACAAGCCTGAATGGTTTTCTTGGCATTAGGAAGAATTTGCTCTATTAGGGTAGGTGCGTATGGAAGTGGTACATCCCAATTGTTGATTCTTCTTATCGGGGCATCCAGATAATCAAAAGCGTGACGCTGGATATGGTAAGTAATTTCTGAAGAAATAGCACCTAAAGGCCAAGCCTCTTCCACAATTACCAGTCTGTTAGTTTTCTTTACAGAGTCTACTACTGTTTGGTAGTCTATAGGACGAATAGTTCTAAGATCTATAACCTCTGCAGATACGTTATCTTTAGCTAGTTCATCAGCTGCCTCAAGCGCAACTTTCATCATCTTGCCAAAAGAGACGATAGTAACATCAGAACCTTCACGAGTGACTTCTGCTTCTCCAATGGGTAATAGAAACTCATTATCTTCAGGAACGTCGCCTTTATCTCCGTACATTAGCTCTGATTCCATAAATATGACAGGGTCATTGTCACGAACAGAAGCTTTTAGGAGACCTTTAGCCTGCTTAGGGGTACTAGGCACTACTACCTTTAGGCCGGGAGTATTTGCGTACCAGTTATCAAAGTTTTGAGAGTGCTGAGAGCTTAGCTGACCTGCGTTTCCAGTCGGTCCGCGAAATACGATAGGCACTGGTAGCTGGCCTCCAGACATAGACATCATTTTGGCTGCGCCATTGATGATCTGGTCAATAGCTACCAAAGAGAAGTTGAAGGTCATAAATTCAATGATAGGTCTAAGTCCATTCATTGCAGCTCCGATACCAATACCGGTAAAACCTAGCTCTGCAATAGGGGTATCTATGACACGATCGGGACCAAACTCATCCAGCATTCCCTGGCTGGCTTTGTATGCTCCGTTGTATTCTGCCACTTCTTCACCCATCAGGAATACATTTTTATCCCTGCGCATTTCTTCTGACATGGCCTCTTGTACGGCCTCTCTGAATTGTATTTCTCTCATGCTTTATCCTAAGTTGTATGAAGGGCCTAAATTAGTACAACAAGCACTAATTAACAAAATAAGAACGGCTTGCTGAACGCATTAATAAGAAAAAAGCCTTCCTTAGGCAGGAAGGCTTTATAAAACCATCACCAAATCTTAAACCTGAATTATTGAAGTGCTTCTTTAAACTGAGCAGACTCGCTGTAATTACTAAATTCAAGATCTGATACAGCTCTTTCGCGAAGCTCAGAATCAGCGCTAGCAGCATTACCTAATGCTTCGTATATTGCGCTTTCATTCTGTAGTCTGGCATTAGCAACGGCGATACCGTAGCTAGCTACACCAAGTTCACTATCCATATTAAGAGCTTCTTCGAAGCTTGTGATCGCGTTTTCGTAGTTACCAGCAAGAACCTGAGCAAGACCTAGGTTAAATAGGTTAACTGCGGTTTCAGAAGCGTTAGATAGTGTAGAAACTGCCTGATCGTACTCAGCAAGCATTATTTCTACAGCACCTTTTACACCGTTAATAGCAGCAGAACCACCTTGAGTGCTTGCCTGCATGCTGCTTGCTTTAGAAGCTTCGTCTCTTGCTTTCTCTTTGTTACCCTGAAGAGCGTAAATAATTGCAAGGTTAGCGTGAGCCTCAGCGTTGTCGTTCATACGAGCAGCAGTTTCAAGCTGAGTTTGAGCCTGACCTAAGTAGTCTTCCATTTGAGAGCTGCTAGCTTCCATAGCCTGCTGTAAATAAACAGCACCTAAGTTGTTATGAGCAACCCAGCTATTATGTAGTTCAATAGCTTTTTCGTAGATCGCAGCTTTCTCATCAAGAGAAGGAGTTAAAGTTGCTCCGTAAAGTAGTTCCTGCTCAGAAAGAGTATCAGACTTTACAGAACCTTCAGAAACCTGCTTAGATAGCACAGAGATTTGAGACTCAGTTTTCTTTTCTTTAACAGTAAGTACTTCAGTTTTAGCAGCTCTTAAGTCAGGATAAACTTCTCTAAATACTTTGTTGTAAGTAGAAAGTTTATGCATTTCGTCTTCTTTCTCTTCAAAAGATCCAGATCCATCAATGATGTTGTAGTACTCCTGCTTTTCAGACTGAGAGATACCATCGTATTCCTGAAGAGCTTCTCTTAAGCCACTCCAGTCTTCTACTACAGGCTTAAGGATAAAGTTAATTTCATCAGCAGCGTCAGAGTAGTCGTAACGATCCATTTGAGTTTTGTAGTACTCTTCTATACGAGAAGCACGATCTTGAGAAAGGTTTTCGTTCACTCTTTCAGATCCTTCAGGAGAGTGAGTACCAGTAATAGTTACTGAACGGGTTACGTTTTTCTCAGCAATGAAGTTTCTGAATCTCTCACCGCGATCACTACGTACCTCAGAAGGTCTTAAGTAAGAGCTACCCTGAGCGAAGTAGAAGTTAACGTAAGTAGGCTCCAACTCTTCACCAGTGTTGTATCCATGATCTGCATAAAGAACTCCGTCAACACCAGAAGGCACCTGCACTAACTGTGAAGTAGTGATAAGTCCTTCTGCTACCTGCATCATAGGAGTTTCGGCAGTCTTACCAGAATTAGGGTCAGAAGCTACACCTTGCACAAAAAGGTAACCATCATCCATTGACTCACCATCGTAGTCAAAAGTGAATGACTCAGATTTTTTTGGCTGTTGTTCAGCACCATTAGGGAAGTCTTCGGCACGAAATTCAACGCTTCCTACTTCCACGCTGTCGTCGCCATACTTATAGAAAGTGTTCAGTGTATATACTTTCTCTTTTTTCAGCATCTTCACTGGAAGAGTAGCTGACATATCGAAAGCAACCTGATCACCGTGTACTTCTAAAGGAGAGGGCTCTACAGTTAATTCCTGATCTTCAGCCATCTTAACCATCTTTTTAAGGGAATTACACCCCGAAAAAGCGACCAAGCCAAGAAGTATAAAAGTAAACAGTAAATTTTTCACTTGATTCATAATTTAAAAGTTTGGTTAGTTGGTGATGCGAAATTATTAGGTTATTACCAATATTACAATTTTGGCGAAAAAATAGTTATTTTTGATAAGAGTTGAACAAAGGGATATCATTTTTGTTTTATTTCCAATGCACGAATATGAGAAAGTTACAATATTTCTTTGAAGAACAAGCTTTTGGTGTTTGCACCCGTTTAGGTGAAATTTTACATATTTCTACCTCAAGTATTCGCTTGTTTTTTATCTATGCATCGTTTCTCACCTTTGGTTCTCCCCTATTTGTCTATTTAGGTCTTGCCTTTATCATGAACCTCAGAAGACATCTTAGAAAGCAGTATAATCAAATCCGAAGTTAAAACTTAAGCTGACTAAAGCGTTTGTTTCCTTTTAAGTAACGCTCAGACACTATTAAACCCGAAAAAATCGTACCAAGCTTATGCTCCGTTCGCCATTGACGAACTATATTTCTTCTCTGCTGCCAGCGGCGCAAGTTAGTAAGAAAATGCAGATTACCCAGCATTACCGCTTTTGCATCTTTGTATTTGCCATTTAACAAAAAGCTAAGTGCTGCCACAGTATCAATTAGCAGTTTGGAAAGTACTTTAGTCCACAGACTGGAAGCCGGAGCGTTTTTGTAGAGCATTCCCGTGCTGTTTCTAAAGTTTAGATAGGTTTTTTTAGGATTAGTTACCGGCATGGTGCCTCCTCCTACATGATAAACTGTACTTCCCGGATGAAAAAAGACCTTATAGCCGGAAGCATTTATTCGCCAGCATAGATCTATCTCCTCCATATGCGCGTGAAAAATAGCATCAAAGCCGCCTAGTTGATTGTAGATAGCTGTACGAGCAAAAAAGCAGGCACCGCTTGCCCAAAACACCTGCCTGATATCATCATACTGACCTTTGTCTTTTTCCAGCTTATCCAGAATTCTTCCCCGACAGAATGGGTAGGCAATACTATCTATAAAACCGCCAGCAGCACCGGCGTGCTCAAAGGTATCTTTATTATGGAAAGCCCTGATTTTTGGTTGACAAGCGGCAATCTGTTCGTCGGTTTCCATGAACTCAATTATTGGGTCAATCCAGTTCTCGGTTACCTCTACATCAGAGTTAAGTAGTATGCTATACTTATTGTCTATTCGTTTGAGAGCTTCATCGTACCCTTTAGCAAAGCCATAGTTCTGCTCAAAAGCCATGATCTCTACTTCGGGATACTGGGCTCTCAAAAAATCTAGGGAGCTATCTGTAGATCCGTTGTCGGCTACAATAATACGATGCCCGCGGCTGTATTTTTGAACCGAGGGCATAAACTGTTGCAGAAAGTGTAGGCCGTTGTAATTTAAAATAATAACTGCTGCCTGTTCCATTAGGCCATATTTCCAAAGTCAAAGCCAGGAATATTAGGCATAAAACCTTCGGTAGATTTTTTCATTTCTTCTTTAGCTTTAGCATCTACCTCGGTTAGCGCTTTGTTTACAGCAGCTACTACCAAGTCCTGAATAATTTCTTTGTCTTCAGGTTTTATGATATCACTATCTATTTCAATGTCAATTACCTGTTTTTTGCCATTGACGGTAGCTTTTACCATACCCGCACCGGCTTCGGCTGAGGCAGTAATATCTTCCAGCTTGTCTTGAGCTTCTTTCATTTTCTCCTGCACCTCTTTTACCTTCTCCATCATTTTATTCATATCAAACATAGTACTGTCATTTAAAGGTGAATGATTATTGGCATAAATATAGAACAATTCAACGTAATACTACGCCTGCTTGTTTTTAGGGGCGCCCACTGATTAGGGTAAATTTGCCTGACTTGCTAAATGAATTGCCTAACTGGTCTACTACTTCCAGCACAAAAAGGTAAGTACCCTGAGGGGCATCAGCATTCTGGTAAGTTCCATCCCAACCTTTGCCGACAGTTTGTGTAGAAAAAATCAACTCTCCCCAGCGGTTAAACACCTGAAACCGCACCGATTCTAAAAGATCTGCTTTGTAGACAAACTCATCGTTAAGGCCATCTCCATTTGGGCTAAAAGCATTAGGAAAAAAAACGCGAGCCTGCCGAGGTATCAGCACGCAAGCCTCCTCGCTAAGCTCTGATTCAACGCCACACAGGTCTCGGTAGCTTAACTGATAGCAATAGGTTGTTTCTACCGCCAGTTCTCGTGGATCGGTGTAGTTTAGTGTACTGACTGAATCATACAGGACTGCCTCTTCATCATCTACTGAGCGGTAGATATAGTACTGCTCAGCCTCCGCTACGGCAACCCAGTTTAGAGATGCACTGGTAGATTGAAGACTGATGCTAAGCCCGGCAGGCCCTTCAGGTACTTCAGTTGAGATGGCAGCAACCTGAAGTTGGTTAGAAAGGCTAATAGCACCATTGCTTTCGGCTGATACCTGATAGCTATAACTTTGCTGACAGTTTACCTCTGTATCAGTATAGTTAGTACTACTTTGTTCGCTAAGCAGGGAATTGTCTTTTAGTAAGCGGTAGGTAGAATAGCCTGAACTGTACCAGTTCAGCTCATTCTGAAGATGTGCAGGGGTAACTTCCAGGCCAATGCTGCAAACCACATTGGACTCTTGGTTAAAAGATTCATCACAACGGTTAACGGCAACTATCCTAAAGCAGTAGTAATTTTCTGAGGTACTGATATTAGCATTCGTCCAGTTATAAGTACTGCTGCTGTTGTCAAGCTCTACTGCATCCAGATCGTAAGTTCCTCTACCGTTCTCGTCCACTTCTAACCGATAAGCGACATTGGGGTTTGCCAGATTATAGGCTAATTGTATTTCCTGCTCGCCCACTACTTCAACCTGAGAAATATTAGCAATATCCAGATCCAGAATAGTAGTGATGGTAGTATCGGATTGAGCGCAGTTAAAGGCAGCATTTGTAAACCTACCTTCTGCACTAATAGTGTAAGCCCCTGCGCTGGCGTACTGATAAGTTAAAAAGCCCTGGCTGGTACTTACTGATTGTGTATTGCCATCGCCAAATTCAATATAGAGCTGCTCGTAGTAAAACTCTTCGCTAAAATCTATATACACACTGTTGTTAATGCAGTTATATACATTAAAACGAGGTTCTAGTGGCTCCATCACTTCTACACGAAGCGTATCAATTACATCCTGTTGGTTACCTAATACTTGCAATACGAGGTAACTGCCTGGCTCAGTATATGTGTATTCCGCTGTCTGGGGAGAGGCATCAGGGTCAACTTCTACTGACCCCTGATCTCCGTTCCAGTCAAAATTCCAGGCAATGGGAGGCATGGGTGAAGCCACAAAAGTATTGGTAGCAGTAATGGTAAGGGGCGCACAGCCTTTAATTACATCTACTTCAAAGCGATTTTTAGGACTACTGACCTGCCCAAATGCTTCGGGTAGAAAACTGCAAAAGAGCAGGAAAGCACATAGTAATTTACAAATACGCAATGCAGTGTTAGTTGGCTTCGTTTTGTGTCATACAACGCTAAAGTCTCAATTTCATTGCTTCAGGCGCTCAATAATTTGTGTTATATCAAGTTCTTCCTGCTCCCCAGTCTTCAAATTTTTGAGGCCATAAGCTTGTTTTTGCACCTCATCGGAGCCAATTACAATTGTATAGGGTATTCCCTTTTTATCAGCATAAGCGAACTGTTTTTTCAGCTTAACCCGATCTGGATAAATTTCTGCACTGATACCAGCTGAGCGTACCTGACTTAATAGGGAAAGTGCATGCTTTTCTGTTTCATCATCAAAAGCAATAAATAGCACCTGAGTAGCCGCCAGATTTTCTTTCGGAAAAAGGTCCAGCCCTTCCATAACATCATAGATACGATCTACCCCAAAGGAGATGCCTACTCCCGACATACCAGGCATACCAAATACACCCGTCAGATTATCGTAACGTCCTCCTCCACTGATGCTGCTACTGATAACAGCATTGTTAGCTTTTACTTCAAAAATAGCCCCGGTGTAATACGAAAGGCCTCGGGCAAGGGTGATGTCAAAGTCCAGAGTAGCCGCTTCTGAGCCCATCAATTGTACTCTTTGTATCACTTCTTCAATTTCTGCTACTCCCTGTAGTCCTTCTTCTGACTGAGACAGAAGATTTTTTACTGTTTGAAGCTTCTCCCGATTGCTACCCGATAAGGTAAAAACAGGTAGCAGACTTTCTATCGCCTCTTTACTAAAACCTCTTTCTTCAAGCTCTGCCAATACCTTCTCCTGACCTATTTTATCCAGCTTATCAATAGCTACCAGCAAATCACTCTCTTTACCTTCAGCACCTACCGTTTCTACCAGTCCGCTAAGAATTTTTCTGTTGTTAATTTTGATGCTGATATCTACTACTCCCAAAGCCTGAAAAACCTCTTCTATCATCAGTACTATTTCTGCTTCGCAGGTTAAGGAGTCTGTACCCACTACATCTGCATCGCATTGGTAAAACTCACGATACCTACCTTTTTGTGGACGGTCTGCACGCCAAACCGGCTGTATCTGGAAGCGGCGGAAAGGAAAGGTGATTTCGTTCTGGTTCATAACCACATAGCGGGCAAAAGGCACCGTAAGGTCATAACGAAGCCCTTTTTCAGCAATTTTGGGCAAAAGGTTCGCTGCCCCCTTATCATAGTCGGTAGTACGTGTTTTGGACAAAAAATCTCCAGAATTAAGGATTTTAAAAAGCAACTGATCCCCCTCGTCTCCATATTTACCAGTCAGTACAGACAGGTTTTCCATGCTGGGGGTTTCCAGCTGCTGATAACCATATCGGCGATATACTTCTCGTATATGATTAAGAATATAATTACGCTTGGCCATCTCGGCCGGTCCAAAATCTCGGGTTCCTTTAGGAATGCTAGGCTTTTGCTTACTCATTAATTATTGATGATTTCTCCGGATCAGGATTAAAGTCTTTAAAAGTATCCTGAATATTTTTGTCAGTTGGTTTTTTAGGGTTTTCCCAGGTAGCATCCAGCTCCAGGGTGGTTACGTCTTTCAGACTTATCAGTACGATAAGCTTCTTCAAGTCTTCGTTAAATCCACCACTTCTACGACTGTTGGAGAGAGCGTACTTTCCGGCAAATACGTTACCCTGAGTTTCCAAATCGTTCAGCTTCTGGGTAATATAACTTAACTTCTCAAACACGCTGCTGGGGTCTTTACCAATCACATTGCTGGCCTCCAGACTACCTATGGTCATAGATGTAGTTCCTCCTACCCCACTCACATATTTCTGGGTATCCTGATTGTCGCTCAGTACTACAGGTGAAAGACCGGTAATGGCTCCCAAAGATGCAGTAGTTACAGCACGATGCTTTTTGGTCTTTTTCGCCTTCTTGTACTCCTTTTGTAGCTCTTTCTGTTTGTCTTTCAGCTGCTCCATCAGGTTCCATATTCGTATCAAGCCAGTGCGGTATTGATTATACAGCAGCCTGTCTTTTTCTTCCAGGTTCTCGGCATCTTCTACCGTTACTCTTACTGTTCTCTGCGCGCGCTGGTTAGTACGGTCTACCACAAAGAAAGTGATCTCATACGTATCTTTCATTCCAGGTTCTAAAAAGAAGTCATATCCCGGACTCCAGATAAACTCCCACTGGGTCATATCATTTTTGATCATGGAGCTGCGCGGTATGCGATTAGTTTCAGCCACAAAATCAAAGCTCATAATATCCTGGTCCCCATTGGGGTCAGAGAGGTAAAATTTAAGGTTTAGCGCTTCATCTTCACGAATGCTAAATTCATCCTGATTGGGCACCATAGAAATAGCCGGCGGATGATCCTGCTGGGTAACCGCAATCTTTACTTTTCCTTTTTTCTGAGCTTTATAAGGTTGGTCTTCCACTATAAACTCCAGCTGAATAGGCTCTTTTTGCAGACGGGTGTACTGCCCGTAAGAGGGCTTCCAGCTAAGCTCTCCCTGTCCGGAAAGTGACATACCCTGAGGCATTTGAGCGAGAATAGGCTTAAAGACAAGAGGGTCATTATCCGGGTCTGAAATGGCGTTTCCTGTATTGAGCTGGTATACATTCTGCACATTGTACTGCACATAAAAAGTCTTGAGATCAGAAATTTCAGGCGGACGGTTAGTATGGTAAACGACAAGGTCTACCTGCTGACGATCACTTTGCCCCGAAGAGTTATTTACTTCAAAAATCACCTGTACTGTCTGGGTTTCTTCCAGGCGGTCTACCAGATCATAAGAAGGAGTCCAGTAGAAATTGCCCTGCTCATCAAAGATAATGCCCATGTCTTGCTGAGCACCCTGGATCATATTAAAGGTGTACTGTTTGTCTTTGCCTCCGCTGGCACTTAACTGAAAGGTTAGCGTATTACCTTCGCTTACCACATTCCAGCCCCTTTTATTGGGTAGTAGTAATTTAAGATCTGGCGCTTTGGCTACTGGCTTTTCCGGCTTAAGGTCCGCTGCCACCTCCAGCTCCCCCGGAATCTTATCGCCATAGACTTTATCTTCGGCCATAAACTCTACCGTAATTGGGTTCTTCTGTAGAGATTCCAATTGCTCCGCACTAGGCTTCCAACTAAACACGCCCTCTTTACTAAGAGTCATACCCTCAGGCTTAGTACCAGAAACTATGCTGAAGTCAAATTCACCTTCTTTGACGGTAAGCTTATAGGTATTTTGCTGGGTAGAGGTGATATAAAATGGTTTAATATTGAAAAAAGAGGGTAAACGAGCCTGGTTTTTTACTACAAACTCTACCTGCCGAGTAGTTACCTGCCCTCCTTCATTGGTTACTTCAAAAAGCACAGGAAATGTTTTTTTGCGTTGGCTGGGCGTAACCAGATCATACTCTGGTTTCCAGCGGAAAAAGCCATCCTCGTTTAGCTGAAAGTTGAGCGAGGTTTCGCTGGTAGCAGAGAAGCGATAATTTCCGCTAAGCCCACCGCTGGCACTTAGCTTAAATTCTAAAGTCTCTCCTTCGTCTATCTCATTCCACTTCTGCCCCTCCGGAAACTCTATAGAAATTTCTCCTTCTTCCTGCGCCTGCAGGTTAGCAAAAGAAAAAACAAGTAGTATAAAAACTATTAAAAAATGTCTATCCATACCCTTAGAATATTTTACTCTGTAGATTTGTTCAGAGAACAAAAACAAGTAGTAATTAAATGCAAATATTGCACACAAATATGATAAAAAACTAATTCTGTCTGTCCTGATATTATATTTTCATGATGCTACACCTCCCCAACGAAAAGCCTGTAGCGTTATTTCTAATATTAGACTTTTGGAAGGCTTCAAATTTGATGCAAAAATGATTAGCATTACAACCAGGTAGATAATTTTAGTGTCCTGACAACAAGCATTACTAGTTAACAGCCTATTTTGCCCCTCCTATTTATGAAAAAACTACTCCTGTTAGTGTCATTTGTTTGCATAGCTCAGCTAACTTTTTCTCAAAAATATACACTTAGTGGCTACATCCGTGATGCCCAGAGTGGCGAGAGCCTGATTGGTGCCAACGTACTAGATGCCAAAAGTCTGGCAGGTACCAGCAGCAACACTTATGGTTTTTATAGTATTACACTGCCTGCTGACTCTATCACTTTGGTATACTCATTTGTGGGCTACCAGTCTGAGGCGCTTGAGCTAAAGCTTACGCAAGATACAATAATTAATATAGAACTCCGTGAGAGTAGCCTGTTGGATGAGATAGTAGTAACAGCGCCGCTTAGCGAGAAAATACAGGAAAGCACTCAAATGAGTGCTATTTCTGTACCTATAGCACAGATCAAAGGTTTGCCCGCCCTGCTGGGTGAAGTTGATGTACTTAAGACACTACAGCTTTTGCCCGGTGTACAGTCTGGCAACGAAGGCACCAGCGGTATTTATGTACGAGGTGGTGGTCCCGACCAGAACCTGATATTGCTGGATGGGGTACCTGTCTACAATGCTTCTCATCTTTTTGGCTTCTTTTCGGTATTCAATGCCGATGCTATCAATAATGTGCAGCTGATCAAAGGAGGCTTCCCTGCCCGCTATGGTGGACGCTTATCTTCGGTTATAGATATTTCTATGAAAGAAGGAAATATGAAGGAGTTTCATGGAGAAGGCTCTATCGGAATTGTAGCCTCTAAACTCACTTTGGAAGGCCCCATCAAAACTGATAAGACATCCTTTATTATTTCTGGAAGGCGCACGTATATAGACCTCCTGGCCAGGCCTCTAATTAAAGCACAAACTGATGGTGACGAGGTGGTAGGCTATTATTTTTACGATGTAAATGCGAAGCTAAACCATCGCTTCTCTGACCGAGATCGCCTTTTCCTGAGCGCCTACCTTGGTGATGACCGCTTTTATGGTCGCTACAAATATGAAGATGAGCAACAGGGAGTAACCCTAACCGACGAGAATGAGGCAGGCCTACGCTGGGGTAATATTACCTCTGCCCTACGCTGGAACCACAGCTTTACGCCAAAGCTATTTAGCAATACTACACTCACTTATAGCCGTTACCGCTTTGATATTTCTGATGAGTACCGTTACGAATATCTACAAAACGACCAGCCCGGCAAGTTAGTAGATCAGGGGCTGGCGCGCTACCTTTCAGGTATAGAAGATTATGCTGCTAAAATAGATTTTGACTACATTCCTTCCCCTCAGCATTACGTTCGCTTTGGTGCCAATGCCATACGCCACCATTTCAGGCCCGGTGCCCTGAATCTAAAATTTGAGGATAGCTATCAGGAAGATGAAATAGATACCCTCATTGGCTCACAAACTACCAAGGCGGTGGAGTTGGCAGCCTATATAGAAGATGATGTAGAGCTTGGCACCCGTCTGAAATTTAACCTGGGTTTGCACCTCTCTGGATTTAAGGTAGGTGATGAATTTTATAGCTCATTACAGCCACGCCTCGCAGCCCGATATCTCATTGATGAGCAAACATCTGTGAAAGCTTCTTACGTACGCATGGCACAGTTTATTCACCTACTTACCAATTCAGGGATTGGCTTACCTACAGACTTATGGGTGCCTGCTACCGAAAATGTGCGTCCTCAACGTGCCCAGCAATTTGCCTTAGGCGTAGCCCGAAATCTTAGTGGCGGTTATGAACTGAGCCTGGAAGGATATTACAAAAATATGTACAACCTGATTGAATACCGTGAGGGTGCTAGCTTTATTGAAGTGAATAAAGACTGGCAAACTAAAGTAGCTGTAGGTGATGGCCGTAGCTATGGAGCGGAGGTTCTACTACAGAAAAAAGAAGGCAGAACTACCGGGTGGTTAGGCTATACCCTCTCCTGGACCGACCGCCAGTTTGATGAACTCAACTTTGGTAAGCGCTTCCCTTATAAATACGACCGCCGACATGACCTGAGCCTGGCGGTAGTATACAACTGGAAAGAGAATATAGACTTATCATTCACCTGGGTATATGGTAGTGGCAATGCCATTACTTTACCCAATGCCAAATACTTGGGATATAGCAGAGACAGTTATTTAGATAGCCCTCCCTACCAAACTATTAACCATTATGGAGAACGCAACAGTTATAGAATGAGGGCTTATCACCGACTGGATGCCAGCATTACTTTCAAGAAAGAGACCCGCTGGGGAGAAAGATCATGGGTTTTTGGTGTTTACAATGCCTATAGCAGAAAAAATCCTTTTTACATCTATCTGGCTAATGTGGACTACGATTCTCAGTATGGTGAGTTTAGGCAGGTTAGCCTGTTCCCAATTATTCCATCATTTAGTTATCGCTTTAAATTTTAAAGTATGAATAAGAAGTGCCAAATATATTTACTACTCATTATGCTGCTGATGGCATGTGAGTCTGTCGTGACTATAGATGTTCCTCAAGAGCCATCTCGTCTGGTACTTAATTCGATTATTAATGAAGATGCTTATATAGAAGTATTTTTATCTCGTAGCAAGTATGTGCTTAGTAATAGCCAGCTGGAAGCTGTAGATGGAGCAGAAATTATGCTGGAAGAAGACGGGCAGGTGATAGCAAGGCTGGAAGCAAACCGTACCAGCACACTTAGTGGTGTATACACTACTGACTACAAGCCTAAAGCTGGCAACACCTATACGCTTAAAGCTTCTCACCCTGATTTTAATTCTGTAGAAAGTAGCACTACCATTCCTGTAGTGGTTCCTATTCATACTCTCAAATACGATACTACGGTTTACGAAGATAGTTATTATGACTACAACGACTCCCTGGTTACTAAACGGTATGTAAGTCTGGATGATATCTGGCTCGGTATAAGTGATCCACCCGAAGAAGAAAACTTTTACGAAATCGTTCTGTATCATTATTATCAGGAAGTGGTAGAAATGTATGACGAGGAGGGCAACTATCAGGGCTATGATACGGTAGACTATGCAATACCAGTGTACATCACTAGCGACGACCCGGTAGTCAGTGAGAATGATTTTTTTGAAGATTCTGGATATGTAGGTTCTTCACTGCTGTTTTCTGACGAAATATTTAACGGAAAAACCTATACTATTCATTTTGAAGAAAGCTATGGCTCTGTTTATTACTCTAATAAAGAGCAGGAAAATGAGTACCTCTTGCAGCTTCGTTCTTTAAATAAAAGCCAGTACCAGTATCTTCGCTCCATAGATTTACAATACGATACAGAGGGGAATCCCTTCTCTGAACCGGCACCAGTATACAATAATATTGAAGGAGGATATGGTATTTTTGCCGGATATAGCCTGGATGCAAAAACTATTTCTCTGCAAGACTAACCAAATCCTTTTATTAGTAATCAATAATTACTAAATTCGCACCTCAATTTCGGAATTGAAACCAGAAACTTTAAGATATAAGCCATGAGTGTTACTAGACTTAAAAGAAAAGGATTAAGAAATAAAGCGGTAGCTAAGAAGAGACAAGATACCATCAAGCAGCTTACTAAGCAGCCTCCTATCAAGAATATTGATGTGGAAGCAATCAAAGCTGAGTTTGAGAAAAAAGGAAGCAAATAATAATTAGCTACACTCAAGCTAAACATATAGAAAAAGGTACTTTTATACCTTTGTCAAGCATTGAGACACTCTTTTCAGAGTGTCTTTTTTTTAGCGCTTCATCTCTATTACTTCCATATTGCTTATTTTCTTGTTTGCTAACTGAAAGCGTAGCATAGTCCTCACCTTGTGAAAGCCCTGTTTGCCTGCTGCGCCAGGGTTCAGACAAAGCATTTCTTCCCTCTTATCATCTTTTACTACCTTTAAAATATGCGAGTGCCCACAGATGAATATATCAGCTTGCTTTTGCTCTAGTATTTTCCGTACTCTCTGATTGTAGCGAGGAGGGTAGCCCCCGATATGCGTCATCCAGACCAATACCCCCTCTACCTCAAACCATAAGTCTTCTGGAAAAGCACGTCTAACATCTTCTCCATCAATATTGCCATACACCGCCCGAAGTGGTTTAAGGCGCTCTAACTCCTGTACTACCGTAAAACTGCCAATATCTCCAGCATGCCAGATTTCATCCGCCTCTTTACAGTAAGAGAGTATGGCATCATCAAGATAACTGTGAGTATCAGATAAAAGTAAGATTTGCATAAAGGCAATGTTTTAGATGGCAAAAACGCAAACTACAAATGCTCACAGAATTCTACCAAGAGTTTTTGTTATTCCGCTTTTGCGCAGTAGCTTCACCCCTCTAACGAGCAGCTTTTATGAAGCACTTGAAACAATACTCTCCTTTACAACAAGTGTTTATCCTGGTCTTCGTTATCATGATTTTTTATCGCTTCATGACTGCCCTACCCCTATTCCCTGACGAAATTCTGGGTTTCGCATTTTCCAAAATTATCAAAGTTATCTGCGGCCTGAGTTTCAGCCTGGGGGCTATACTCATTTACACACGTCACAAAAAAGCTAAGCATGGATCTGGACATTGAGTTTTTATCGCGATTGCAGTTTGCCTTCACTATTATGTTCCATTACATTTTTCCGCCCTTTAGCATAGGTATGGGACTACTGCTGGTGATCTATGAGTCTCTCTACTTCTTTACCCGACAAAAGATTTACGAATCTATCACACGATTCTGGATCAAGATTTTTGCTGCCAATTTCTCTGTAGGGGTAGCCACTGGTATAGTAATGGAGTTTGAGTTTGGTACCAACTGGGCTACCTACTCTCGTTTTGTAGGCGATATATTTGGATCGCCGCTGGCAGCAGAAGGCATCTTCGCTTTTTTTCTTGAGTCAGGATTTCTGGCAATTCTGCTTTTTGGCTGGGACAGAGTAAAGCCCGGCGTTCATCTTTTTGCTACCTGTATGGTAGCGCTAGGCTCTATGATGTCGGCCTTTTGGATTGTAGTGGCCAACTCCTGGCAGCAAACTCCGGTAGCCTACGAATTGGCAGTCACCGCTGATGGCTATACCCGTGCGGTAATCACCGACTTTTGGGGTGTGGTATTTAACCCCTCTTCTATGGTACGCTTCTTTCACGTAATTGTAGGCTCATGGATACAGGGCGCTTTTCTGATCATGAGCGTGGCCGCCTATTTTATCATTAAAAAGAAAAATCTGGAATTTGCTTACCGTTCTTTCACGCTGGCGTTAATAGTAGCAGCTGTTTCTGCCCTCATACAACCCGCCATTGGTCACTATCACGCTCAGGTGGTAGGAGAATACCAGCCCGCAAAGCTGGCTGCTTTTGAGGGGCTGTACAAAACCCAAAAGAGTGCCCCCCTCTCTATTGTGGGCTGGACAGACCCCGACGAACGAAAAACATATGGAATTGAAGTGCCGGGCTTACTTAGCTTTTTGCTATACAACGATTTTGAAGCTGAAGTAATAGGACTGGATCAGTTTCCGGAAGAAGACTGGCCTCCGGTAGCACAGGTTTTCCAGACTTACCATTTAATGGTGGCTCTGGGCATGCTTTTTATAGCTTTAAGTCTGGTGAGCCTGTTCTTACTATACAGGAAAAAGCTATTTGAGACCAGATGGCTCATGAAGCTTTTCATCCCTATGGTTATTCTACCGGTAGTAGCCAATCAGGCAGGTTGGGTATCCGCGGAGCGAGGCCGCCAACCCTGGCTCGTTCAGGATCTCCTCCGTACCTCCGACGGCTTATCCAAGTCAGTAACCGCTCCTGAAGTGCTCATTTCCCTCACCCTGTTTTTTATAGTATATACCCTGCTCTTTTTTGTCTGGCTCTATGTGCTGGACAGGGAAATTAAACATGGCCCCGAAGATTACGAACATGGTGCTGAAACTTATCAGCATCGGGCAGAGCGCATGGATCCTTTGGAAAAATTTATTAAATAAAAGCACTACACCCTATGGACTTTAATGTAATCTGGTACATCATCATTGGACTTTTACTGGTAGGTTACGCCATACTAGATGGTTTTGATTTGGGAGTAGGCATACTGCACCTGTTTAGCAAAGGAGATCATGACCGTCGTATTATGCTCAATTCCATTGGTCCGGTTTGGGATGGTAACGAAGTATGGCTGATTACTGCGGGCGGAGCACTCTTCGCAGCCTTTCCCGAAGTATATGCCACCGCTTTTTCGGGCTTTTACCTGCCTTTTATGCTTTTGCTGATTGCTCTCATCTTCAGAGCTGTTTCTATAGAATTTAGAAGTAAAGAGCCCAGCAGGCTTTGGCGCAATACCTGGGATAGAAGTTTCAGCATAGGGTCTATGTTAGCCGCTATACTATTCGGGATAGCAATTGGAAATGTAATCATTGGTTTTTCTATTGGTCCCGATAAGGTTTATCAGGGAACTTTCTTTGACCTCATTACTCCTTATACCATTCTTACAGGCTTTTTTAACCTCTCTATGTTTGCCATGCATGGTGCTATTTACCTAAACCTTAAAACAGAAGGTGAGCTACAAAAACAGGTACAAGGCTGGATTAAACGGACCTATTTTATCTTCGTGATTATGTTTTTGATTACTACCGGGGCTACGCTTTACCTGAGGCCGGAGATGGTAGCCAACTTCTCGTTTGGTATGGTAGAGTTACCTGGCGCTTACCATGCTTTGGTAGAGAAAAACCAGACTATTATTTCAATACTTGCCTGGTTGATTGTGGTGCTTAACCTATTGTCTATTGCCAACATCCCCAGAACACTGGCAAAGGACAAACCTATGCAAACTTTCATCTCCTCGGCCTGCACCATCGGTGCTATTATAGGTCTGTTTGCACTAGGCATTTTTCCAAACATGATGATCTCCAGCTTATCACCAGACTTTAACTTAAATATCTACAATGGAGCTTCTACTGAATACACACTTAGAACTATGTTTTTTGTAGCTATATGGGGCTTTCCTTTTGTATTTGCCTATACATCTCTGATTTACTGGACATACAGGGGCAAAACCAAACTAAATGAGAGCAGCTATTAGGACTGCTCTCTTTCCTGTTTTTTCTTCCAGTAGCGCATTAAGCCCGACACACTCATGTAAGAGGGGTTAGCAGCTTCATACTGCTTGATGGCCGTTTCGCTGATACCCATATCTCGTAGCTGTTTAGCGACAAAAGCTTTAAATTCAGGCACAGTCTCTTCTGCTTCTTTGCCTTCCTCCATTTTTTCTTTAATCCAGTTGCTCCATTCCATAAGCCTTCTTTCTAGTTCCTGTAGATGCCAGTCTATATCTTCCGTTTTACCAAAATGGGTAAGATACATCGCTTTGGGTTTAAGCGCACGAATGGTTTTGATAGAGTCCAGCCAATCTTCCACATTGATATCTGGTGGCGGACAGGGAGGCTCCACTACCTGATCCTCAGGATGCACACGCACTCCTGCTACATCACCGGTAAAAAGCTGATCTCCAATCTGCCAGGTTATATGATGTACCGCATGCCCGGGGGTGTGCCAGGCCTTCACTTCGGTATCGCCCACCTTTATCACCTCTTGGTGCTCAACGGACCTCAGCCTACCCTCCGGAATGGGTTGCATATCGCCCCAGAGCCGGTCCATATCTTCTTTGTAAATACGTCGGGCAGAATTAACAAGCTTCTCCGGGTGAGCTAAATGTCGGGCTCCGAAAGGGTGGACATATACCTGAGCTCCTTCCCTGGCCAAAGCCCAGGCAGCGCCAGCATGATCAAAATGAATATGGGTAAGAAAAACATGTCTGATATCAGCGGGCTGGTAGCCAGACGATTTAATTTGCTCTACCAACACAGGAAAAGTAGAATAAGGACCACTCTCTATGAGTATAGGACCTTCGGAAGTGTCTACGATAAAGGCGGCAATAGCACGCTCAATACCTAAAAAGTTTAGATCTAGCGTCTTGATCATAAAAAATGAGGATTAATGCGTAAAAAAAAGAATTTATCATTTTCCCCTAGCATTCCCAAGCCTTCACGGTAGAATCAACAGAAAGTCACCAGTGTGCTGACTTCATATGTATCCGGCAATAGAATAGGCCAGAATGCCCACCATTTCTTTAATTAGCACTTCCCACTGGCCAATAGCAGCGGAGCTAGGAATAATGAGCACATCAGGGGTAAATTTGGTTTCTTCTGACCTAAATCCTACGCCAAAGGTATCTACATCCAAGCCTACATTTCTAAAGCAGGCTTCGGCTCTTCTAATATGCGTAGCTGAAGTAATCAACAGATAAGTCTCGTTCGGGTATTTTTCGTTCAGAATTTCAGCGCTAAACAGTGCGTTCTCTCTGGTATTCCTAGAACGGTTTTCTATCAGAATATCGCGCTTAGGTACTTTACTCAGTTCAAGCACTTTTTTGAGAAGTTCAGCCTCAGATACACTATCTACCAGCAATTTGCCTGAGCCACCGCTTAATAATATTTTGTCAACTTTACCTTCGCGATAAAGCTGTAGCGCATGTAGTAAGCGATCGGCTTCGCCAGTCATGTGCACCCGATCTCGGGGTTCTTTGTCGCTGGTAATTCCTCCCAAGACAATCCCAACTTTATATTTTGGTAAGCTCTCAATGGGTGTAGGATCTACCTCCCACCACTGCATTATAGCATTGCTGATAAACAGATTAGTAAACAGCAAAAGCATAAACATACCCAGGTACCAGAATAGCTTGCGATATTTTTTAAGAACCCAGCTTAACAAAAATGCCAGCACAATTAATGTGACCGGCATAAGTAAATAGTAGACTATTTTAGATAGTAGAAAGAACATACATTATTAACCATCAGCGAAAGAAAAGCCAAAGAATGCTAAAAACGATGACGAAAACAATCACGGCAATTACATCTTTATGTGGTTTATACTTCATACTTCATACTTAAATAAGCATTAGCCTGCCGCTATATTTTTCCCTCAAAGACTTTTTCGTTACCGGCATTATCTTCTACCAATAGTTTATACTCTCCGCTGAGTTCTGCCCTATCATCATCAGACTCTGTCCATATTACGTCCCATTTATAATCGTAGCGCATAAGCACCCATTTACCATTCACGTACATCTGATAGTTTTTAATACCAGACATCTGGTCTTCTATTTTAAATTTGAGCTGCCTATTGTTCACATTAATCGGAGTAACTACCGGCGAGAGCGTATCTGCGGCCAGCACATAGTCGCCAAAGGAACGTGTACTAAAAGAGATTGTGTTTCCACTCCACTCCCCACCTTCGTAACTAAGATCGCCGGAAGTGGTCAGTCGGTATACACTGGTTTTCTTTTTGGGCCCCGGAGGCAACATTTTTGGTTTCAGTTTCACCTTTATACTGCTTTTCAGGGGAGTATGATCTTCGTGTATTGTAAATATCTCTCTATCTGCATCTACCTGATAGTCCGTCGTAAGATAGAGCGTATCAAAAAGTGTGGATTTAGAAAAGTATATATCCATTTCTGGCTGATAAAAGCTGAAAGCATTGTATGCCGGCACCTTCATTTTAAGCGGAAATTTCTGTGTGCTCCCGCAAAGGTCAACAGAGTCGGGCATACCTCGGCGAAGATCCCAAAGGTAAATAGCCATATCATTAACAACATAGGCCGGAGCTTCTTCATAACCCATGCGGTTTGCAAAGAACTTGGCCAGCTTACGCTCATACACTCCTTCAGGATCTTTGTCGGCAGGTGCAAACAGCTGCAATGTGTTCCCTCTTACATGATAGTTCTGCTGATTGTAAGGCTTGCTAAAATATCGCACCTTAAAGTTTGCTTCGGGCTGGGGAGCACTGCCTTTCAAAGATAACCTTAAGCTACTGCTGTTTCCATAGTGGTCAATCAGTTTTACATCTACCCTGTGCTGCTCATTATCCTGAATATTCAGCTTACCCTTGTTCTTTAGTGATTTATAAAGGGGCAGAGTGTTACCATCATCTACATAAAGTTTGTAAAAGGTTCTATCCTGGCGATAGCGCTCTTCATAATTGGTAAACACATGAATATTTTTAGCATAACCAAAGGCAAGTTTATCTGTGAGGTAGCTAAAATAAGGCTCTCCGTCAAAAGACATTTCGGTAGAAGTAACGCCATAAATATTTCTGACACCATCAGCCCTATCGTATGCGGCTAACTCTATACCTACCTTACCATGCACCCGAATGTTTTCGCTTACCTCGTACTGGTTGCCATTGCTACGAACAGGAAACTCAAAGCGCCCAAACTGCCCGTTAATTCTAGCGTCTTTATCTAAAGTTACTAAAGCAACTTTACGCACATAAGGAGCCAAATTATCTACAATTTCTGAAAAATTAAATTGTAGCGGATCCATAGGAACCTGATTAGCACCCCTTATTTCAAAGTGGAGATGAGGTCCACCGGAGGAACCTGAATTACCGGCTTTTCCGATTATTTCTCCACGCTTTACCTGAAGGTCTTCTTTGTCGGGAAAAAGCTCAATGTCAAAAGTTTTTTGCTGGTACTGGGCTTCTCGTACGTACTCAGCAATTTTATCATTAAACTGATCTAAGTGCGCATATACTGTAGTGGTACCATTGGGGTGCTGTAAGTAAAGGGCATTACCATAGCCTCCCCAGGAGATTTTAATGCGGCTCACATATCCTTCTGCAGCGGCATGTACCGGCGCTCCAACTACCCCACCTACTTTAATGTCCAGCCCGGCATGCATATGTGAGCTGCGTAACTCACAAAAATTACCAGAAAGGTAATTACGCTTACCCGGGTTAATCGGAAAAACATAATAGTCATCTTCCAGTGTGGTAGAAACGAATACAGTTGATGTTAACAGTAAAGCTAGCAGTAATGTCAGTTTATTTAATTTCACACTCCAACAGTTTTTGATCTTCTATATATGCCGTTAAGACGTTGCCTTTTTGGATAGGCCCTACTCCTTTGGGAGTACCAGTAAAAATTATATCACCTTTTTTTAGGGTAAAATAGCGGGAAAGGTAGCTAACCAGATAATCAAACTTAAACAGCATCATACTGGTATTCCCTTCCTGCCTGCGTTCTCCATCCAGCTTGAGGCTAAAGTTCAGATTTTCCATATCAAACTGATCTTTAGATACAAACTCAGAAATGGGCGCAGAGCCATTGAACCCCTTAGCTAAAAGCCAGGGCAAGCCTTTTTCTTTTGCCTTTTGTTGCAAATCCCGAGCCGTAAAGTCAATACCTATTCCTATTTCTTCGTAATATTTGTGAGCAAACTTCTCTTGTATGTACTTACCCTCTTTTGAAATTTTTAGTAGGATTTCTACCTCAAAATGTATGTCCTGCGAAAACTCAGGATAGTAAAACGGATCATTATTTTTTAGTAATGCTGTGTCTGGTTTCATAAAAACAACGGGCTCTCCAGAGCTCTCATTGTTCAATTCTTTGATGTGTTCAGCATAATTACGGCCGATAGCTAGTATTTTCATAAAGGTGCTTTAATGGTAATTCTTAAATTTTAAAAATAGCGAACACTAAGGATGAAAAGCAAGACCCTACAGGGGTGACAAATTTGTTTTTTATAAATATAATTTACCTCAATTATCACCTTCTGCTCAATGAGCGAATACTTTATACAATTAGGTTCAGTTTGTTATACTCAGGCGACTGCTTCTTATAGCCGCTAAAGCTCGGTATACATACGCGCTACTGCCATATGTTATTTGTAGAAATTTTGCTTGACGCAGGTAAGTTATTAAACGACACAAAACAATTATTTGTATGTCCTTACGCATACCAAGCTAATTCTCCGTCTTTAGGTATTCATATAAGTTAAGTAAGCACCTCTCATTCACTTCTCACGTAGAATTTCACCCGCTTCCCAAACATACATTTAAGTGTTATTCACAATAAATATAAAAAATACACTCAAGTAAGTTAATACTAATACCTTAATCCTGAGCTATATAATTAAGTACTAGCTTGCACCCATATAATTTTTCTATTAAAATATTGTCTTTTACAGTTCATTTTTGTCTATGAAGGCTATTCTACGGCTCTCCCTCTTATTTGTATGTGTATTGATATGCCAGACGAATATGCAGGCCCAACAAAGCTACCAGCCTCTAAAGTCCGATAGCCTGTACAATCACTTACTTTTAGAAGAAACTGAAAAGCGTTTACAATATGATATTGCTAAGCTCTCCGGGCCTTTAGAGAATCAGTTTGCGGAAGTATATAAGCAGCGTTATTACGACTTGCATGCTAAGATAAATGCGCGTCACTTTGTATCTGACGAAAGATTAAACCCCTACTTTCAGGAGATTTTTCAGCATTTGCTAGCCTCAAATCCAGAGCTGAATCAGCCTTCCCCCCGTCTTCTTATCAGCAGGTACCCACAACCTAACGCAAGTTGCCTGGGCGAAGGCACTATAGTTCTTAATCTGGGGCTTATTCATAAACTGCAAAATGAAGGTCAAGTGGCTTTCGTTTTAAGTCATGAGCTGGCTCACCACTACCTCAATCATGTGAATAAGGCTATTGCTCGTCATATAGAAGCTTACAACAGCAATTATACACGCAAAAGACTTAAGAAAGCCTCTAAGCAAAAGTATAATCAGAAGGCAGAAGCTATGGCGGTACTAAAAAACCTGGCTTATCAGCAAGGCAGGCATAGCCGACAGCACGAAAAAAGTGCTGACTCTCTGGCATTGCATTTTTTACAAAAAAGCCGCTATTCGCCTTCTCACAGTATTTCTACACTAGCCTTATTAGATACTATTGATCGGCATACAAATTTGGCCGTTCCTGACCTTAAAAGCACCTTTCATGCTGAGGCCTATCCTTTTAAAGAAGAGTGGCTAATGGATGAGCAAAACCTCAGTTTTGGCTTTAACCAAATCAATGAGTTTGAGGCAGATTCTTTGAAAACTCACCCTGACTGCACAAGAAGAATCAATTGGGTCAAAGAAGAAATACGCTCACTCTCATCCATTTCCAGAAAGCATTATATAGCAGACAGCTCTCAATTCAATAAGCTGAAAGCCATATGCCAAAACGAACTTATAGAAAGTGAGTATCAGCTACAAAGGTACAGCAGAAGCCTGTACCTGGCCCTGGCGATGCTACAATCAACTCCTGAGCAGAGCTATCTGCATACGGTAGTTAACAAAAGTCTTTATCAGATTTATCAGGCTCAAAAAAATCACACTTTCAATGAATTTGTAGATATGCCTTCACCCTACTTCACTGATGGCTATAACCAACTTTTGAATTTCGTCGCCAATCTCAGACTCTCAGAAATAGCAAGGGTCGCATTTCATTATGCTGAGAACCAGAGCAGGCTGCACCATTACGATGAAGAGTTTTTATACAGCTACATTCTTTGTAGCAGAATAGCTGGAATAGAACCCTCAAACACTTCTTTAAAAGATTTGTATAAAAAACAATTTCCTAACGGGAAATACCTCAAACAAATAAACCAGAATTAACTAACCCTTTATTTCCAATGAAAGCGAATACTTTGACTAAATGCCTATGCATTTATCTGCTTTTTGCTGTAAACACGCTCGTTTGCGGACAAAGCAAAGCATTTGATGACCTTTTAACGGTTAACTTAAAAAACATGGGACCTATCGTAGAGAACGAAGAGGTCAGGGGCTATTACATGTTTTACAAAACTGATAACATTGACCGGAAGACGGTTGCTTACCAACTCCGAATACTGGATCAGAACCTGAATGAAGTAGGAACACAAAAAATAACCGGTTCTAAATATCTTTCTCTTCTGGAAGGTACTTTCAATGGTAAAAGTATCATGATGAAGCTTTATCATGTTAAAGATAAAACTGTAATTTTTCACCAGTATGATACCAAAGGCAAACTGATCAGCAAAACCAGTCAGGAAGTAGAATCTAAGTATGATGTGTCCAATTACTATCAGGGGGTGGTAAATAATACCGGAATACCCAATCAATTACATGCTATCCCTAATATGGGATTTGTAAACTACAGCACTGCCGATCAGCGTAAGATTGGCTACGCGATTGAGTTTTTCCCTGAAGAAGGTCATAAAGCCTGGACGTTCCGTTCACCTTCAGACTCTAAAGAAATTGAGGGGGCATCTATGGCAACTATAACTCCAGAAATGCTCATCAGCATGGTTTTAAAGAAGTCATCAATCTTTAGTAAAGATGCTACTCCTTACATTATGGGACTGGAACTTAGCAGCGGCAAAAAACTATTTGAGAAAAAGCTGGAGGGCAATAAATATTCTCTTAAAGTATTAAACTCTTACTACGACGAAGATAGTAAAGGCACTGTACTATTTGGCGAATATCACGATCTGGACGATAAAATGTTTAAATCTAATAGCCTCGGGATGTTTACCTTATCTATGGATCATGAGGGTAATTTTACCTCTGAAAGGTATATTTCATGGACACAGGACGTATCTAAATTTTTACCGATAAACCATAAAGGAAAAATAGATGACATGGGCTACTTATACTTCCACTCAATTAGAAAAAACGCAGATGGGAGCATCTACGCCATTGCAGAGCAGTACAGAAAAGCTGCCGATGGAGTAGGTATTGCGGTAGCCGCTTTGGGGGGAGGTGCCTCTGTAGCTAAAATTGTTGTAGGTGATATGGTATTCTTTGAGTTTGAACCAGATTTTACGCTAAAAAATGTAAAGTTTTTTGAGAAAGACAGCCGTTCGGTTACCCTACCTCCCGGTTATGGAATGGTTAATACTATCCTCTTAGGCCATTATGTTAAGTCTATTGGTGGTTTTGACTATATCTTCTCTCAAATGAGTAAAGATCACAAAACTTTGACGAGCGGATACCTCAATTATGAAAAAAGAAAAGGAGAGAAAAATGGATTTACCTTCGGAGCCATTTCCAACACTAATAATGAATATTATGTAGACAAGCTTAAGCTGAATACAGAATCTGACCGCATAAGTGTGGTTAAGGCCAAGCATGGATACGTACTGGTTTCAGAGTATTATGCTAAAGACAAAAAGCTGGATATGCGTCTGGAAAAGCTCAATTATTAAAGAGAAAATATTACTTTTTAGAAGCGACTCTTATGAGGGTCGCTTTTTTATTTTAACGCGAAGCTATTTCTTTCTAAGTCCTAACTAACCTATTGGCCTTTCTCTTAGTTAGTTCTATTACAACAATATTTTTTAAACT